>NZ_JBQFQV010000064.1:0-537 GCF_056537065.1 Ruegeria sp. CH2 | reverse complement strand
TTGACATGAACGACCGCGCCCTGCGCCAGATTACTGCCAGCCTGGGCGGCGTGTCGAACGGGTTCCCGCGCGAAACAGGTTTTGACATCACTGTGGCGTCCGAGGTCATGGCGATCCTGTGTCTGGCCAACGACTTGAAGGATCTGGAAAAGCGTCTGGGTGACATCATCGTGGCCTATCGCCGCGACAAGACCCCGGTCTACTGCCGCGACATCAAGGCCGAAGGTGCGATGACCGTTCTGCTGAAAGACGCGATGCAGCCGAACCTGGTGCAGACGCTGGAAAACAACCCGGCCTTTGTCCATGGCGGCCCGTTCGCCAACATCGCGCATGGCTGCAACTCGGTCATTGCCACCAGGACCGCGCTGAAAGTGGCTGACTATGTGGTGACCGAGGCGGGCTTTGGCGCCGATCTGGGTGCCGAGAAGTTCATGAACATCAAGTGCCGCAAGGCGGGCATTGCGCCCTCTGCCGTGGTTCTGGTTGCCACCGTGCGGGCGATGAAGATGAATGGCGGTGTCGCCAAGGCCGATCTGG
>NZ_JBQFQV010000063.1:0-537 GCF_056537065.1 Ruegeria sp. CH2 | reverse complement strand
TTGACATGAACGACCGCGCCCTGCGCCAGATTACTGCCAGCCTGGGCGGCGTGTCGAACGGGTTCCCGCGCGAAACAGGTTTTGACATCACCGTGGCGTCCGAGGTCATGGCGATCCTGTGTCTGGCCAACGACCTGAAGGATCTGGAAAAGCGTCTGGGTGACATCATCGTGGCCTATCGCCGCGACAAGACCCCGGTCTATTGCCGCGACATCAAGGCCGAAGGCGCGATGACCGTTCTGCTGAAAGACGCGATGCAGCCGAACCTAGTGCAGACGCTGGAAAACAACCCGGCCTTTGTCCATGGCGGCCCGTTCGCCAACATCGCGCATGGCTGCAACTCGGTCATTGCCACCAAGACCGCGCTGAAAGTGGCTGACTATGTGGTGACCGAGGCGGGCTTTGGCGCCGATCTGGGTGCCGAGAAGTTCATGAACATCAAGTGTCGCAAGGCGGGCATTGCGCCCTCTGCCGTGGTTCTGGTTGCCACCGTGCGGGCGATGAAGATGAATGGCGGTGTCGCCAAGGCCGATCTGG
>NZ_JBQFQV010000062.1:0-558 GCF_056537065.1 Ruegeria sp. CH2 | reverse complement strand
AATTCGTCCGTCCGTTTCAGTCCCATAGTTCGTCTCCTTTGCTGCAATAAATGCTATCAAAGGAGCGGCAGCAAACCGCGACACGTCCACACATACCGCGTTCAGCCATGATCTCTTCAAGGCCCTGATGGGAAACCGTGTACAGTAGGTAGAAGAAATCTACGTACAAGTTTGCATCCTTGGGGAAATGACAGCCTATCAAAGAAATCATGCGGAAACCTGTTGGAGAGCAAAACGCAAACAACAAACATCGCTGCATATATGCTCGTCAATCCGGACCGATAGTTTGCGACACGTCTCACCGTACGTCTTCGACAGTTCAGCAAGCGTCATTTCCGCACGGATCGCTTCAAGCGCGACCTTGGCTTTGAGTTCACGAGAGCGGTTCTTTCTCGAGCCATTCTGAGTTGTCTCTCTCATCATTCGATCCACCTTAAAAACTGGTCCGATTCCCCGCGGCTACCTCTCCCCGCAGATATGTGATCTGCGGGGGTATTGAGTTTTTTGTGTGGATTACCTGCTGCGCCAGGCCTGTGTGCGGGCCAGGATGCCTTTTGA
>NZ_JBQFQV010000061.1:0-560 GCF_056537065.1 Ruegeria sp. CH2 | reverse complement strand
GCGGTATTGCAGCGTGCTCCGCGCCAATCCAATCACGCGACAGGTGCGCCGTTCAGAGGTTGCCAGCTTTTGTCGGGTGTGGACCACGGCCTGACGAAGCTGGTCTGCCGTCAGGCCTTTGGCTTTAGATAATCAAGGCTCTCCTTGAGAATGAGTTTGTCCAGTTCAAGCTCAGCCACGATTTTCTTGAGCCGATCATTCTCTTTCTGCAGCGCCTTCAGATTGGCCATCTCAGATCGTCCCATCCCACCAAACCGCTTGCGCCATGTGTAATAGGTCGCATCACTGACACCAGCCGTTCTGCACGCCGTCGCGACATCCGAACCAGATGCCAGGCCCAGCTCAATCTCGCGCAAAAGCCGCAGAATATCTTCGTCCGAATACCGTTTCCGCGCCATCAATCCCGTCTCCAAAACTAAGCCAACTGTGGCACAGTTTTAGGGGGCCAAGACAAGTACTATGTAGCGACTGCACGCCATGTGGTAGATCCCAAGTATCTACCGCCTAGTCTTTCTCGCGCTTCTGTTTGCACAGAACTTGAGATGTCATTTAGCTCTGCG
>NZ_JBQFQV010000060.1:0-599 GCF_056537065.1 Ruegeria sp. CH2 | reverse complement strand
GTGATGTCAAAACCTGTTTCGCGCGGGAACCCGTTCGACACGCCGCCCAGGCTGGCAGTAATCTGGCGCAGGGCGCGGTCGTTCATGTCAACCACACGACGCCATGCGACCCGGCGGGTGTCGATCTCGCATTCATTGCCCCAGTAGATGTGGTTGTCGATCATCGCCGACAGCAGCGAATGGGCCGAGGTGATCGCGTGGAAATCGCCGGTGAAGTGCAGGTTCATCTCTTCCATCGGAACAACCTGCGCATAGCCGCCACCCGCAGCGCCGCCCTTCATGCCGAAGTTCGGACCCAGCGAGGCCTCGCGGATACAGATCATCGCATTCTTGCCGATCCGGTTCAGACCGTCACCCAGACCAACCGTTGTGGTCGTCTTGCCTTCACCCGCAGGCGTCGGGTTGATCGCCGTCACCAGCACCAGCTTGCCGTCCTCACGACCCTGCACCGAGTTGATGAACTCCTGGCTCACCTTCGCCTTGTCATGCCCATACGGCAAAAGATCATCACTGGATATTCCAAGCTTCGCGCCGATCTCCTGGATCGGCTTCTTATTCGCTTCACGCGCAATTTCGATGTCGGATTTATAGCTCATTGG
>NZ_JBQFQV010000059.1:0-670 GCF_056537065.1 Ruegeria sp. CH2 | reverse complement strand
ACGAGGGAATGCTGATGGTCGGGATTCAAGCGGCTCGAGTGGCAGCATTCGGGGCGTCAAATGCCTCGAGGCGGTGATAACGGATTGTTAGTGCGGAGCGACGACGTGCCGGGACGCGGAAGCAATTTCTAACGGCTGATGGGTGGTTACGAACCGCTGCAAACCTCTTGGAGATCGATGTCCTGGCATCGTCCGTTCTCGCTTTCGGAATGGGAGGGGGCTGTTTTCCGCGCAGTTGTTCAAGCCCTTGTGCGACCAACGATCCAAGCCCGGCGCGATTTCCCGTTTGGCGGTGCCATAGGACCGCAACTTGTTCGTGATGATCCGCTTGGGAATGAAACCAAGGTGCTTGATCAGGCCGCGCAACAGCCGTTTTGCCGCCCGTTTGTCCCGCCTGGATTGGAGGATTTCCTTCAGCACGACATCATGCTGATCAACCGCACCCCAAAGCCAATACTTGCGCCCCGCGAGTCTCGCAGCAACTTCATCCAGATGCCAGACATCACCTGGACGGTTCAGTCTCTGCCGCAGATCTCGAGCTACCGCCGGCCCGAATTTGATGACCCAGCGCCGAACAGTTTCGTAAGAAGCATCGCGCACGCGCTGCAGCAGCATCTCTTCAACTTCCCGCAGGCTCAGATTGAAGCGAACGTACAGCCACACCGCGTGC
>NZ_JBQFQV010000058.1:0-835 GCF_056537065.1 Ruegeria sp. CH2 | reverse complement strand
GGTCAGCCAGAAAAGGTCGCTCATATCACCACTCCATTTTTCGAGCCGTGAATCATGCAGCGCCTTGAAAATCAATGCATCCTGACCCTAGAGCATCAAAATCTCCAAGAGCGTCAATAGCTCCATCAGACATAGCTTCGATGATCTCGTCGGCTCCGGATCGAAGAACAACTCTTGCCGCAGCGCGAGCTCCAATTACCCCGATTTTTTTTGCCGAATCCAAAGCTTTCTTTGCTTTGCCTCCCTGTGTTTTAGGTACGGCCTCGACCAACGCACCAAACAGTGTAACAATGGGATCACCCGAGTGGTCCGATTGCTGAACGTCCACTTCGATAACAATTTCCCCAGACTGTCTGAGTTGTTCTGACCAAGCCTTCCGAAAGAACGTCTTTCCCCTGCCAAATCCAGCTTCAATGGAAACGACCTTTGTGGTTTCCATTGACTTAATCAGGTTTGTGAAAGTGTTCCCGATATGTTCGTAGTCCAGAAGATCGTGGTCCCAAATACTCTGTGTTTTCATAAATATAAGTGCCTCAATTCGGGTGCATCGCGCGCAGAAACTACAACTTAACGTGAAATTCAGTTGCTGGTATTCTATTCTACAGTTCGGGTAATTCTGCACATTGCCAATGGGATGAAAAGTGGTACGGCACCAAAAGTTCACTGATTTCTGGTGTTGCGCATTCATCACAGGGTGAATTTCGTCCCTAATGCTTCCAGAGTGCTTCCAGTTGTGCAGTGGCCCTGAACGCAGAAAGCGCCCCTTGGGGCGCTAAGTGCTTGATATCTGACTGGAAGTATTGGTTGCGGGAGTAGGATTTGAACCTACGACCTT
>NZ_JBQFQV010000057.1:0-855 GCF_056537065.1 Ruegeria sp. CH2 | reverse complement strand
GGCTTTGTTGCACAAATGGCTTGAAGGGCGGTCTTCCCCTTTCCCCGGACGGACTTATCCTACGGACACGGTGACGGGTATGCCAAGTGCGGTATAGCGGTTGAGTACCGCGATGCGGACTTGGATTTCCGCGACCTGCCGGTGGAAGTCCCGCGCTATGAGGCTCTGCCCCATCAGTTTCACACAATGCATCTTGCTTTCGACGCGGCTCTGGCGATGGTATCCGTTCCACCGTCGCCAGATAGCGCGACCGAGGTATCGCGACGCGTTGACCGCTTCGTTCCGAGCGATGGCCCCGGCGCTGGTGGGCTTCCACGGTTTGGCATTCTTCCGCGGCGGTATGACGGCGTGGGCATGGCGCTCGGCAATCGCGTCGTGGCATTTGCGCGTGTCGTAGGCCCCATCGGCGGTTACGGAGCTGATGTCCTGATCGGGCGGGATTTGGTTCAGCAATTCGGGCAGCATTGGCGCGTCACCGACATTGCTAGTGGTGACTTCTACGGCTCGGACTTCCAGCGTTTCTGCGTCGATCCCTATGTGTATCTTGCGCCAAACGCGCCGCTTCGGGCCACCGTGCTTGCGTGCGTTCCACTCGCCCTCACCTTTGGATTTGATGCCTGTACTATCGATCAGAAGGTTCAGCGGCCCGGTTCCTCCGCGATACGGGAGGCTGACATTCAGGGTCTTCTGGCGACGGCATAGTGTGCTGTAATCCGGCACCGCCCAGTCCAAATCGACCAGACGCAGCAGGCTCTGCACGAACCCGGTCGTTTGCCTGAGCGGCATCCCGAACAAAACCTTCAGGGTAAGGCAGGCCTGGATCGCAGCATCGCTGAAACGCTGTTGACGACCGCG
>NZ_JBQFQV010000056.1:0-876 GCF_056537065.1 Ruegeria sp. CH2 | reverse complement strand
CCTGTCCAGCCCCAATTCTATGGGCCAGTTTTGAGCAAGGTTTCTGGAACGGGCGGTCGCATGTTTAGAGCCTGATGGGGTCTGACACGATTGTACTGTCTAAGCCAGGTATTGATGACGATCTGAGCCTGTTTGGTGGTGTGGAACCATTCTGCGTTGAGGACTTCCCGGCGCAGAGTGCCATTGAAGCGCTCGTTGTATCCATTCTCCCAAGGTGATCCCGGGTAGATTTGGATCGGCTTAATGCCCACCTTTCTTAACCAGGTCTGCAGGGCCGTTGCGATGAACTCCGCGCCGTTGTCGGAACGGATGTGTTCGGGCTTCCCGTGCCGCAATAAGAGTGGGTAGAGCGCATCCAGCACGTCTGCGCTGTTCATCTTCGGCTTGACCGCTACGCAGAGCGCCTCACGGGTATACTCATCCAGCACCGTCAGCATCTTGTAGCTCTGTCCGTTGCTCAGCTTGTCGTGGACAAAGTCAATGCTCCAGATGTGATTGGGATGTTGCGGTCGGAGCCGGATGATCGAGCTGTCCTTGTGGTACAGCCGTTTGCGTTTCTTGTGCCGTTGTGGGAGCTGCAAGCCTTCTTCGCGCCATAGTCGTTCGATCTTTTTATGATTGACTGCCCAGCCTTCGACACGCAGCAGCTCGGCGACCTTGCGGTAGCCGTAGCGCCCATACCGTTTGGCCAATCGGATCATCGCCAGACGTAACGCCTCATCATCCTTTGGCGCTGCGCGGTATTGCAGCGTGCTCCGCGCCAATCCAATCACGCGACAGGTGCGCCTGTCCAGCCCCAATTCTATGGGCCAGTTTTGAGCAAGGTTTCTGGAACGGGCGGTCGCATGTTTAGAGCCTGATGGGGTCTGACACGAT
>NZ_JBQFQV010000055.1:0-878 GCF_056537065.1 Ruegeria sp. CH2 | reverse complement strand
TAGGGTCAGGATTCATAACCAATAGATGACGGTTGCTGCGAGGGCGATAGCGGAGAGGAAGACTTTGGGACAGCGATCATAACGTGTCGCTACACACCTCCAGTCCTTGAGCCTACCAAACATGATCTCAATACGGTTGCGCCGTTTGTATCGGCGCTTGTCATACTTCACAGTTGTCTTGCGTTGCTTTCGACCTGGGATGCAGGCGCTTATTCCTTTGTCTTTCAACGCGTCTCGGAACCAGTCTGCATCATAGCCGCGATCCCCGAGCAGCCAGTCGACTTCTGGTATGCTGCTCATTAGCGCTCGCGCACCGATGTAGTCACTGACTTGGCCAGCGGTGACAAAAAGGCTGATCGGTCGCCCTTGGCTGTCACAGATAGCATGCAGCTTCGTATTCATGCCGCCCTTGGTTCGGCCAATCAGGCGGCCACGCCCCCGTTTTTCGCGGCCATGCTGGTCGCGGTGCGATGTGCTTTCAGATAGGTCACGTCCACTGCCCGGCAGGGCATTGCGGAGCAATGTCCCGAGAGGGGATCATCACGGTCTTTTCCTCGCCGTGTTCGGCTGCCAAGCCGACCATCATCCGAGCGAAGATGCCTTTCTCACTCCAACGCTTCCACCGGCTATAAAGCGTCTTGTGCGGTCCGTATTCTTTGGGAGCGTCACGCCACCGCAACCCATTGCGATTGATGAAGATAATCCCGCTCAGCACCCTCTTGTCATCGACCCGTGGCTTGCCGTGCGACCGCGGGAAGAAAGGGGAAAGTTTGGCCATCTGCTCGTCGGTCAGCCAGAAAAGGTCGCTCATATCACCACTCCATTTTTCGAGCCGTGAATCATGCAGCGCCTTGAAAATCAATGCATCCTGACCCTAG
>NZ_JBQFQV010000054.1:0-1022 GCF_056537065.1 Ruegeria sp. CH2 | reverse complement strand
AGTTCGTCCCTGAACCGGCCATTGAAGCTTTCGCAGTATCCGTTCTCCCACGGGCTCCCAGGTTCAATGTAAGCCGTCTGGGCGCCAACTGCGGCGGTCCAGTCTCGGACAGCCTGGGCGACAAATTCTGGCCCATTGTCTGAACGTATGAAACAGGGTGCCCCCGAAGTATGAACAGATCCGTCAGGGCGTCGATCACGTCGACCGAGTTCAGCTTGCGCTTCACTCTAATCGCCAGGCACTCCCGGCTGTGCTCATCAAGGATGTTCAGCGTCCGGAAGGCTTTGCCATCGTCGGTTCGACAATGGACGAAATCATAGCTCCATACATGATTGCGATACTCCGGCCTCAGCCGAACACACGAGCCATCGTTCAGCCAAAGCCGTCCTTTCTTCGGTTGTTTCACTGGCACTTTCAGCCCCTCTCGTCGCCAAAGCCGTTCAATTCGCCCATCGCTGACAGACCATCCAGCCTCTCTCAGCAATGCAGCGATCCTGCGATAGCCATATCGGCCGTATTGACGGGTCAGCTCGATCATGTCGGCCACCAATCGGTCTTCGTCTGCGCGACCTTGTGGGACACGCCGTTGCGTGGACCGGTGTTGTCCAAGCACGCGGCAGGCGCGTCTCTCGGAAACGTTCAGTTGGTTGCGAACATGGTCAATACAAGCACGACGACGAGCGGGGCTCAGTAGTTTCCCTTCGCGGCTTCCGTCAGGATCAGCTTGTCCAACGTCAGATCGGATACCGCACGTCGCAGTCGCTCATTCTCTTTCTGAAGCCGTTTCAGTTCTTTCAACTGATCTACGCCCATTCCGCCGTACTTCTTGCGCCAGCGGTAATAGGTTTGTTCAACAACGCCGATCTGCCTGATCGCATCAAGACGGGACATGCCTTGCCCCATCAGAACTTCAACCTGCCGTAACTTCGAGACAATCTCTTCGGGCTTCGGTCGCTTGTTTGCCATTCGTGGTCCTCCGTTTCCTAAACATAGCGGTGGACCAGTTCAGTTGGGGAGGCTCA
>NZ_JBQFQV010000053.1:0-1199 GCF_056537065.1 Ruegeria sp. CH2 | reverse complement strand
CGTTGCCGTCTTCGCCGTTGGCGGCCAGGCCGTCGACCACTTCGATGATCCAGTCGGCGATCTGGCGGAACTCGGCCTCGCCAAAGCCGCGGGTGGTGCCGGCGGGGCTGCCAAGGCGGATGCCCGACGTGATGGTCGGCTTTTCCGGGTCAAACGGCACGCCGTTCTTGTTGCAGGTGATATGCGCCCGGCCCAGGGCCTTTTCGGTGGCGTTGCCCTTGACGCCCTTGGGGCGCAGGTCGACCAGCACCACATGGGTGTCGGTGCCGTGGGTCACAGTGTCGAGCCCGCCCTTGATCAACTGATCGCTGAGCGCCTGCGCATTGGTCACGACCTGCTGGATATAGCTTTTGAACTCGGGGCGCAGCGCCTCGCCAAAGGCCACGGCCTTGGCCGCGATCACATGCATCAGCGGGCCGCCCTGAATGCCGGGGAAGATCGCCGAATTCACTTTCTTAGCGATATCTTCATCATTGGTCAGGATCATGCCCCCACGTGGGCCGCGCAGGGTCTTGTGTGTGGTGGTGGTCGCCACATGCGCGTAGGGGAACGGGCTGGGGTGCTCGCCCGCCGCAACCAGACCGGCGAAATGCGCCATGTCCACGTGCAGATAGGCGCCGACCATGTCGGCGATCTGACGCATGCGGGCAAAATCGATCTGACGCGGGATGGCCGAACCGCCCGCGATGATCAGCTTGGGGTTATGCTCTTTCGCCAGCGCCTCGACCTGATCATAGTCCAGCATGTTGTCCTGCTGGCGCACGCCGTATTGCACGGCGTTGAACCACTTGCCCGACTGGTTGGGCCGCGCGCCGTGGGTCAGGTGGCCACCCGCATCCAGGCTCATGCCCAGAATGGTGTCGCCGGGCTGGATCAGCGCCTGGAACACGCCCTGGTTGGCCTGGCTGCCCGAGTTCGGCTGCACATTGGCAAAGCCACAGCCAAACAGCTGCCTGGCGCGGTCGATGGCCAGATTCTCGGCGATATCAACAAACTCGCAGCCTCCGTAATAGCGCCGGCCCGGGTAACCTTCGGCATATTTGTTGGTCATCACCGAACCCTGCGCCTCCATCACGGCGGCAGAGACGATGTTCTCGGACGCAATCAGCTCGATCTCGTCGCGCTGACGACCCAGCTCAGACCGGATCGAGCCAAAAAGCTCAGGATCGCGGTCCGACAAGGACTGGGTGAAAAATCCG
>NZ_JBQFQV010000052.1:0-1212 GCF_056537065.1 Ruegeria sp. CH2 | reverse complement strand
TTCACCGATGTGCCGGGCTGAAGCCTGGCCTACGGATTATTCTACGATCTTCGACACGACGCCGGCGCCGACGGTGCGGCCGCCTTCGCGGATGGCGAAACGCAGGCCGTTTTCCATCGCGATCGGGGCGATCAGCTCAACGCCGAACGACACGTTGTCGCCGGGCATGACCATCTCGGTGCCTTCCGCCAGGGTCACGGTGCCGGTCACGTCAGTGGTCCGGAAGTAGAACTGAGGACGGTAGTTCGCGAAGAACGGCGTGTGACGGCCGCCTTCTTCCTTGGTCAGGATGTAGGCTTCGGCTTCGAACTTGGTGTGCGGTGTCACCGAACCCGGCTTACACAGAACCTGGCCACGCTCAACGCCGTCACGGTCCACACCACGCAGCAGGGCGCCGATGTTGTCGCCCGCTTCACCGCGGTCCAGCAGCTTGCGGAACATTTCAACGCCGGTGCAGGTGGTTTTCGCGGTGTCACGGATGCCGACGATTTCGATCTCGTCGCCAACGTTGATCACGCCACGCTCGACACGGCCGGTCACAACGGTACCACGGCCCGAGATCGAGAACACGTCTTCGATCGGCATCAGGAACGGCTGGTCAACAGCACGCTCGGGGGTGTCGATGTAGTCATCAACAGCCGCCATCAGCTCGCGGATCTTGTTCTCGCCGATTTCAGGGTCACGGCCTTCCATCGCGGCCAGAGCCGAACCTGCGATGATCGGAATATCGTCGCCGGGGTATTCATACGAAGACAGCAGCTCGCGGATTTCCATTTCCACCAGTTCCAGCAGCTCTTCGTCGTCAACCTGGTCAACTTTGTTCATGAACACGACCATCTTCGGGATGCCAACCTGGCGGCCCAGCAGGATGTGCTCGCGGGTTTGCGGCATCGGGCCGTCCGCGGCGTTCACAACCAGGATCGCGCCGTCCATCTGAGCGGCACCGGTGATCATGTTCTTGACGTAGTCAGCGTGGCCGGGGCAGTCGACATGTGCATAGTGGCGCGCGTCGGTCTCGTATTCCACGTGCGCGGTCGAGATGGTGATGCCGCGGGCTTTCTCTTCCGGCGCGCCGTCAATCTGGTCATACGCCTTGAAGTCACCGAAATACTTGGTGATTGCTGCGGTCAGCGTCGTCTTGCCGTGGTCAACATGCCCAATCGTGCCGATGTTGACGTGCGGCTTATTACGCTCAAACTTTTCCTTTGCCAT
>NZ_JBQFQV010000051.1:0-1212 GCF_056537065.1 Ruegeria sp. CH2 | reverse complement strand
CTCAGCATTGGGCTGGAAAAGCCCTGTCGCATTCGAAAGGAAAGTGGCTTAAACGAGCACTTGGGGCGGCACAAAAACGGGACAGGTCCAAGGTCAGGTTTCATCGGCGAGAGCGTCAAATACTCTTGCACTGAGTCCTTGAAAAAAATCTCCATTGTTTGAGTTTTTTTCGTCATAATATCCAATTCCTTTCGGTGACGATGGTGCTTTGGCACAACTCAGATTTTATTGGACAAAGCGAGATTCTGCGATAAACGGGCGTTTATCACTTATTCTGATCTTCAGGTTATTTGTTGAATTGATGCGGCTGCGTTTGGTTGCTAGGTAGCTGTTTTTAATTCGCTCTCGATACGCTTTGTCAACCAACGCACATTTAGCTCGTCTGCATCGAAAAGTTCGGCTACACGCTGCAAGCTGCTACCATGTACCATTTCAGAATATGGGTAGGCACGTGAAGGACTTAGGATTTCGTCGCAACGGGCCCTCTGCTCCTCGGTGGTGAGGAAATAACGTCGGTCGCCGTCGAATTCTCCATTCGGATACGACTGCCGTTGCTTTCGGTTGAAATGCTCAAGTGCTGCGAGGTGCGCTGGTCTGGTAGGTTCACGTGAAGTATCCTGACATACCTTTTCGGCTATGGCATTGAGGTTTGGTGTTTTCATATGATCTCCAATTGTCATTCAATAACGTAATCGGGAGGATTACTTGATGGGGGCCGCCAGATATCTAATCAAGCTTGCGTCTAGTATTAGGTAATGAATTTTCTATTCCAGAAAAAATGTCTAAACGTATAAATTATATTTTCTGCCCCGTGCAACTTTTCCGAAAGTATTTTTTTCAATTTCTCAATAGCAAGAAATTGCATTGAATTTGGCTCAAGTTGATGCTTGAGGCATCAACCTTTTTTGATACCAAACATGGATACCCGTGCTGGGGCACAGATGTTGTCGGGACTGGGTTTGGAGAATGACGTTTCGGAAAATCCGGTATTAAGCACCATAGTCCCTCTTCAAGTTGCGCTGCACCAGGGAAACCCAGAGGCTGAGGCCTTGGTAGAAGCTTTAAATACCGGTTTGAGAGAGCTGCATGAATCCGGCGAGTGGCATGCCGTTACTTCTGAACCGACATTCCCCAAGTGGCATGCCGTCTGACGTGAAGATCGCCTTACTCTGCTCACCGGACAAGCTTTTTTTGCCCCGACCGGCGTCTGCG
>NZ_JBQFQV010000050.1:0-1231 GCF_056537065.1 Ruegeria sp. CH2 | reverse complement strand
TGGACCTGTCCCGTTTTTGTGCCGCCCCAAGTGCTCGTTTAAGCCACTTTCCTTTCGAATGCGACAGGGCTTTTCCAGCCCAATGCTGAGTGCCTTCGCCGCGGATTGTAGAAGCCATTGATGTACTGGAAGATTGCCAGTTCCGCGTCTCGTCGCGTGTGCCACGACCTGCGCCAGATCAGCTCTGCCTTGATGGTCTTGAAGAAGGTCTCGACTGCCGAGTTGTCGTAACAATTTCCCTTGCCACTCATCGATACTTGGAAGCCGTGCTGACGCAGGAGCTTCTGGTAGTCGTGTGAGCAGTATTGGCTGCCACGGTCGGTGTGGTGAATGCATCCCTTTGGCGGCTGCCGCAGCGCCACAGCCATTTCCAAAGCCCGGATCGCCAGATCACGCTTCATTCGGTTCGACACGGCCCAACCGATCACGCGACGTGAATGCAAGTCGAGAACAACAGCCAGATAGAGCCAGCCTTCTCGCGTCCAGACATAACTGATGTCGCCTGCCCACTTCTGGTTCGGCTGATCCGCACGGAAGTCCCGGTTCAGCAGGTTGGGCGCGATATTGAAGGCGTGGTTGCTGTCGGTCGTTACTTTGTATTTCTTGGATCGTTCGACGCGTATGCCATTCTCGCGCATCAATCGGCCAACGCGGCGATGGCCGATGGGCAGGCCAAGCTCCTTCAGCTCTTCAGTCATCCGTGGACGGCCATAGCTGCCCAGGCTGAGACGGGATTGTTCCTTGATATGCGCCAAGACCACCATGTCGGTTCGCTGTCTTTGGCTGGCTGGGCGGCTGCGATAGGCGCGCAGTCCACGTGAACTGACATCCAGAACCTGGCAAAGGCGGTTGGTCGGGAATTCGTGGCCATGCTCTTCGATGAACCGGAACCTCATGGCTTTTGGCTCGCGAAGAAGGCTGTGGCCTTTTTTAGGATGTCCCTCTCCTCCTTCAGGATGCGGTTTTCACGTCGAAGTCGTTCGTTCTCTCGGGCAAGGTCGAGGTCTTTGTCAGACACCACCTCAGTGTCACGATGTGCTGTCACCCACTTGTTCAGTGTCGAAAGACCAACGCCCAAATCAGATGCTACCTGCTTGCGCGTCAGCCCGCTCGTCAGTGCGATCCGCACAGCGTCAGCGCGAAATTCGTCCGTCCGTTTCAGTCCCATAGTTCGTCTCCTTTGCTGCAATAAATGCTATCAAAGGAGCGGCAGCAAACCGCGACACGTCCA
>NZ_JBQFQV010000049.1:0-1593 GCF_056537065.1 Ruegeria sp. CH2 | reverse complement strand
GACAGCGTTTGCGAAATCACGATGATCCGGCCACCGAACGATCGCATGGTGTCATACGCTTCAACGACGCGCTCAAGATGGCCGAGGCGCTGAAACTCATCGAGCAGCATCAAAACCTTGAACGGCTCATCCTCGCCCGGTTCGTGGGTTTCGATGGTGTTCACCAGATCGAGGAAGAACAGGCGAATGAGCGTCCGGAACTCTTTGACCTTCTTCCCTGGCACAGAAAAGTAGATCGAGGTGGGGCGCCGACGCAGATCTTCAAAGTTGATGTCATTGCCCTGCGTGGCTCTTGCCACTGACGGGTTGCGCCAGAGCTGAAGGCCGGAATTGTTCATCACCGAAATCGTTGACCGCAAGATTTTGGATTCTTCGGCTGCAAGATTCAGAAACTCATCTGCAGCTCGCGCATATCCAACTTCTTCAGCCATTTTCTCATAGTCCTTTTGCTTGGTCGTTTTGACCAGGCGCAGAACTTCGGAAATGTATGGCCGTTTTCGTTTGATTGCCAACATCGCCATAGCGCAGAACATGCCTTCGACACCGCCCATAAAGCCCTGTGCGGACGAGCTGGGCGTGTCGAACATTTGGGTCGCAACCTGAATCACTTCTTCCCATCGCCGGTCCAGATTGTCGGCACGTGCTGCGCGGCGCAGAGGGTTGTAGCTGTGGCTTTTTTCCGGGTTCTCGGGATCGAACACAAAAACCTCATCGCCCATCGCTGTCCGACGCGCACCTGTGGTCTGGAAAATCTCGCCTTTGATGTCCAGGACGACGCAAGACCCATTGAAACGCAGGACATTCGGGATCACAAAGCCGCTGGTTTTGCCCGAACCAGACGGGGCAATGAACATCGCGTGTGGCTTTTGTACGCAGGGGCCCGGTTTGTAGTAGATTGCGTTTTTGTCTTTGGGCTGACCAAATTTGGCAAACACGATTTCACTGTCCAGTGGGTCTTTGAGCTTCAGCACCGAAGCATAGCCCTCCTGGACGAGCTGAGGGGCCTTTGCAAAGGTCGCATCACCGTATTTCGTTGAGGGGCCTCGCAGAGCAGCGGCCACAAACGCAAATGTCAGAACGCAGACGGCCACAACGGCCACAAGCCCGATGACCTGTTGTTCTTCTGCAGGCCGTGCCATGAACTTTGCCGGTATCGCCCAGATGTCCAGCCCCCGGAAGCCTTTCGTATTGAGGTATTCGATGACCAGGCCGACCACCAACACTGCGCAAGCCGAAGTAGCGACAAAGCCCATCGTGCCGGCAATCGCGACTTTCTTGCCTTTGGGTAGATCCTGAAACTCAGCCATCAATCATCTCACGTTTGAAAAAACACCGGAATCCAAATTCGACGCGCACAACGCCGACCATTTCCCAACCCGCTTCACCCATTCCAGCAAAGGCTTTTTCGGTATCGTCTCTTTCGGTCATCACCGCATCCCAATATTCAAACTTCTTCATCTTTTTATTCCTTCAGATAAGTTGATCAGCGGTCATCAGGGGCGGGAAAATCACGCCGTTGACCTTCCGTTCGTCCCCGATTTTCTTCATGTGGACGATCATGTGAATGGTGGCTCTGATGTCATCGACCACTTC
>NZ_JBQFQV010000048.1:0-1671 GCF_056537065.1 Ruegeria sp. CH2 | reverse complement strand
CCCACATTCCCCAAGTAATCCGCTGATTTTGCTGTTCTGAATGAGATATTTTGCTTATAAAACATGGTGTTGAAGGCTGCGAGGGGCACGTTTTATGGATCACCCAGAGGGTGCGGGCTTGCAGCGGGCAGATCGGGTCGATTTCGACCGCCGTGTGCGGGTGGAGTTCCGGGGAGCGCAGATCAGTTCGGACGGCGGCTTGCTGGTGATGCGGGAGCTTGATGACGCGCTCGGGTTGTCCGATCTGGCGGCAACAGCACTACGCGACACCCGACGCGGTAAGAACACGGTCCACCGCCTTGACGGGTTGTTCCGGCAATCGGTGTTCGGGCGGCTGGCGGGATACGAGGATGTCAACGATGCCGACCGTCTCGCTCTTGATCCGGTCATGCGCCAGGTCGTGGGTGGCCGTGCTGTCGGTGCACAAGCGGCCTCAGCCTCACAGATGGGGCGGTTCGAGACCGAGATGCTGGCCTTACCCGAGAACCAGGAGGCGCTGGCCGACCTGAACGGGCAATGGATCGACCGGTTTCATGACCGCAATGGTCTGAAGTACATCGTGCTGGATATGGACAGTTCGGTCAGCCCCACCCATGGCGATCAGGAGGGCGCGGCTTGGAACGGGCATTTCGACTGTACCTGCTATCACCCGAACTTTCTTTTCAACCAGTTCGGCATGCTGGAACGCTGCGCCCTGCGCCATGGCAATGTCCACAGCGCTGATGGCTGGCGGGATGTTCTCGACCCCGTCATTGCGCGCTACGAGGGGCGCGACCTTGGCGGCCGGTTCTTCCGAGCTGATGCCGCCTACGCAATCCCGGCGATCTATGAGCGGCTGGAAGAAGCCCGGTTTTTCTACGCCATCCGGCTGCCCGCCAACAATGTATTGCGCGAGAACATCGCGCATCGGCTGACGCGGCCCGTCGGGCGACCTTCGCTGACCAAGGTCAAACGGTTCTTCGAGGACTTCCAGTATCAGGCGGCGTCATGGGACAAGCCGCGCCGTGTGGTCGCCAAGATCGAATGGCATCCGGGCGAGCTGTTCCCCAAAGTCGGTTACATCGTCACCAACATGCCCACGGATACGGACTGGATCGTGCGGTTCTACAACCAGCGCGGCACTGCCGAGCAGCACATCAAGGAAGGGAAGTATGCCTTTCGCTGGACGCGGCTGTCATGCCGGAAGTTCCGTGACAACGAAGTGCGGCTGCAACTCCACGCGTTGGCCTACAACCTGGCCACCTTCCTGCGCTGCATCGAGCTGCCCGAAGCCATGGCCGAGTGGTCATTGACCAGCCTGCAACTGAAGCTGATCAAGATCGGCGCCCGCGTCGTCCGCCACGCCCGCGCCACCACCTTCCAACTGGCAGAGGTGGCGGTCACCGGCTCGATGGTGCGCGCCATCCTCACCACCATACGCCGATTGCGAGCACCTCCATTATGCGCATGACCACGATCCACACCCAAACTGAACGAAAGCGGCAGGACAGGTCTGTCGGCTGCGCTGAAAAACATCGCCTCCGAGCCAGAACACGGCGGTTTCGTGGTCTGACCCGCCCAGTTTCCGCAGCCTGCGCAACCGCAGACGCCGGTCGGGGCAAAAAAAGCTTGTCCGGTGAGCAGAGTAAGGCGATCTTCACGTCAGACGGCATGCCACTTGGGGAATGTCGG
>NZ_JBQFQV010000047.1:0-1859 GCF_056537065.1 Ruegeria sp. CH2 | reverse complement strand
CCCTCTGCGCGTTGATGGCCCCTTTTGTGATGCGGGGGTCGTTGCCTTCGCTGAGGGCGATTATGGGACGGGTGGCCGGAGCGTTTTGCCGCAACAGCTCGACGGGTGTCAGGGTCATGTGCTCCGGCCTCGTCCTGGGGTTAAGCGCCCTGCGCCTTCATGTCATCGGCGCTGATACCGGCGACGGCGACGGGTTTTTTCATTGCGTCGCGGCGGAAAGGCTCGCCAAGCTCCTGGTTGATCAGGGCCTCGATCAGCGTGGTGATGCCGTTCTTCTGGTCCTCGATCGCCTGGTTCAGCGCCGCGGTCAGCTCGTCCTGGGTGCGGGCGACAACACCTTTCAGGCCACAGGCCTGCGCGATACCGGCATAAGACACCTTGGTGTCCAGCTCGGTGCCCACGAAGTTGTCGTCGAACCACAGGGTCGAGTTGCGCTTTTCCGCGCCCCACTGGTAGTTGCGGAACACGATCTGGGTCACGGCGGGCCATTCCTCGCGGCCGATGGCGGTCAGCTCGTTCACCGCGATGCCAAAGGCACCGTCACCGGCAAAGCCCACAACCGGAACATCCGGGCAGCCGATCTTGGCGCCAACGACGGCGGGCAGGCCATAGCCGCAGGGGCCGAACAGGCCCGGTGCCAGGTATTTGCGACCCTCTTCAAACGACGGATAGGCGTTGCCGATGGCGCAGTTGTTGCCGATGTCCGAGCTGATGATCGCCTCTTTCGGCAGCGCCGCCTGAATGGCGCGCCACGCCATGCGCGGGCTCATCCAGTCGGGCTTGGCCGCGCGGGCACGCTGGTTCCAGGTGGTGCCCGGATCGTCATCCTCGTGGGTCATCGAGGTCAGTTCCTGCGCCCAGGCCGATTTCTTCTGCGCGATGCGCTCTTTGCGCTCCTTGCGGCCTTCGTCACCGGCGGTGTCGCTCAGCTGGGCCAGAATGCCCTTTGCCACCTTGGCGGCGTCGCCGATGATGCCGACGCTGACCGCTTTGGTCAGGCCGATACGGTCAGGGTTGATGTCAACCTGGATGATCTTGGCATCCGCGGGCCAGTAGTTGATGCCATAGCCCGGCAGGGTCGAGAACGGGTTCAGACGGGTGCCGAGGCACAGGACAACATCCGCCTCGCTGATCAGCTCCATCCCCGCTTTCGAACCGTTATAGCCCAGCGGACCGGCAAACAGCGGGTGGCTGCCCGGGAAGGCGTCATTGTGCTGGTAGCCGACGCAGACCGGCGCATCCAGGCGCTCGGCCAGCGCTTTCGACGCCTCGATGCCGCCTTCGGCCAGAACCACACCGGCCCCGTTCAGGATCACCGGGTTCCTGGCGTTCGACAGCAGCTCGGCCGCCTGAGCCACGGCGCTTTCGCCGCCCGAGGGGCGCTCGAACTCGACAATGGCGGGCAGGTCGATATCGACAACCTGGGTCCACATGTCGCGCGGGATGTTCAGCTGGGCCGGGGCGCTGGCGCGTTTGGCCTGCATGATCACACGATTCAGTACCTCGCAGACGCGGGTCGGGTCGCGGACCTCTTCCTGATAGGCGACCATGTCCTCGAACAGCTTCATCTGCTCGACTTCCTGAAAGCCCCCCTGACCGATGGTCTTGTTGGCCGCCTGCGGGGTCACCAGCAGCAGCGGCGTGTGGTTCCAGTAGGCGGTCTTGACGGCGGTCACGAAGTTGGTGATGCCCGGACCGTTCTGCGCGATCATCATCGACATCTTGCCGGTCGCCCGGGTGTAGCCATCCGCCATCATCCCCGCGCTGCCCTCATGCGCACAGTCCCAGAACATGATCCCAGCCTTCGGAAACAGATCCGAAATCGGCATCATCGCAGAGCCAATGATCCCAAACGCATG
>NZ_JBQFQV010000046.1:0-1914 GCF_056537065.1 Ruegeria sp. CH2 | reverse complement strand
GTTTTGGTTGCGGGTTTGTGTGTGAGGTCTTATTTAGCGTGTTTGGATGTTGGGATGGGTTGGTGTGCCGCAGGGTTGCATCTGTCCTTTAGGCGCGGCGGGATATGGGGTATCTGGGCGTGCGCACCGTTTCACGGATTTGGAGAACGCAATGATGAAGCGCGCCTGGAACAAGTGGCGATCGGGCTATATGGGCCGGCTTGTCGGTGAGAGCTTTTATGCGCAGGGCGGGCTTTACGGCGTTGCGATCCTGGCGATGATCGCGGTGGCGGTCACCACCGCCGGCTCGGCTTACATGATGGAATATATCGTTGATGCCATGACCAGCCCGGAATTGCGGGGATGGGCGCATGTCATTGCGCTGGGGGTTGTGCTTCTGTTCCTGACCAAGGCGGTGGCCTCGTATATTCAGGCCGTCTTTCTGGCGCGCGCGGGCAACCGGATTGTGGCCCAGCAGCAGGAGAAGCTGTACCGCAAGCTGGTCCGGCACGGGGTGTCGTTCTTTTCGACCAATGAATCATCGGATCTGCTGATGCGCACGACCAATGGCGCGCAATCGGCCCGGGGCCTGATCGATGTTCTGGTCACCGGGTTTGTCCGCGATGCCCTGACCCTGGTCGGCCTGATTGTGGTCATGGTGTATCAGCAGCCGGTCCTGTCGGTGATGTTCTTTGTGGTGGGCCCGGTTGCCCTTCTGGGGGTGCGGTATCTGCTGAAAAGCGTCCGCTCGATCATGCAGGCCGAGTTCAAATCGCTGGCCGAGATCATTCGGGTGCTGCAAGAGACCTCGGCGGGGATCAAGGTAATCAAGGTGTTTGCGCTTGAAGATCGCATGATCGACCGAATGGAGACCGCGATCCGGAAGGTCGAACAGCGCTCGAACGACATCGCCCGGTTGCAGGCCATTGCCAGCCCGCTGATGGAGTTTCTGGCCGGTCTGGCGGTTGCCGGGGTTCTCATTGTCAGCACGATGGGCATCGCGGGCACCGAACAGCCGACCGCGGGTCAGTTGATGTCCTTCATCACCGCTTTGCTGATGGCCTATGAACCCGCCAAGCGCCTGTCCAGGATGCGGGTCCAGATTGAAACCTGCATGGTCGGTGTCGGCATGTTGTTCAGCCTGCTGGATCAGGAGGACACGATGGTGGAAAGCCCCCGGGCCCGTGACCTGAGTGACGGCCCCGGACAGATCACGCTGCGCAATGTGACCTTTGGCTATCAGGGCACGGTGCCGGTGATCGACAACATGAGCGCCACTTTCGAGGCCGGGAAAACCACGGCCCTTGTCGGCCAGTCCGGTGGTGGCAAATCCACGTTGTTTGGCCTGATCATGCGGTTTTACGACCCCGATCAGGGCAGCGTCGAGATCGATGGCCAGGACCTGAGGGATGTCAGCTTTGCCTCGCTGCGGCGGAAAATCTCGTATGTCGGTCAGGACACGTTCCTGTTCTCGGCCTCGGTGATGGACAACCTGCGCTGCTCGGCACCCGAGGCGAGCGATGAAGAGGTGATCGCGGCAGCCCGGGCCGCACATGCGCATCAGTTCATCACTGACCTGCCGCAGGGCTATGAGACCCCGGTGGGCGAAAACGGAACCTTTCTGTCGGGCGGTCAGAAACAGCGCATCGCGATTGCCCGCGCCATTCTGCGCAAGGCCGAAATCCTGCTGCTGGACGAGGCCACAAGCGCGCTGGACGCGGAATCGGAATCGCTGGTCAAAGAGGCGCTGGACGCCCTGACACAGGATGTCACCGTCATCGTCATCGCCCACCGCCTGTCAACCGTGCTGGAGGCAGACAAGATCATCGTCATCCAGGACGGCGCTATCGCCGAACAGGGAAACCTCGACCAACTCATGCAGAAAAACGGACCCTTCAAAAACCTCTTCGACCAACAGTTCAATAAACACAAACA
>NZ_JBQFQV010000045.1:0-2046 GCF_056537065.1 Ruegeria sp. CH2 | reverse complement strand
CGCAAGGCGGGCATTGCGCCCTCTGCCGTGGTTCTGGTTGCCACCGTGCGGGCGATGAAGATGAATGGCGGTGTCGCCAAGGCCGATCTGGGCGCCGAGAATGTCGATGCGGTCAAGGCGGGCTGCGCCAACCTGGGCCGCCATATCGAGAACGTGAAGTCGTTCGGTGTGCCGGTTGTTGTCGCCATCAACCACTTTGTCACCGACACCGATGCCGAGGTTCAGGCGGTGAAGGATTATTGTTCCTCTCACGGGGTCGAGGCGGTTCTGTCGCGCCACTGGGAACTGGGCTCGGAAGGCTCTGCCGATCTGGCCCGCAAGGTTGTGGAAATCGTCGAAGGGGGGTCTGCGAACTTCGCGCCGATCTACCCCGACGAGATGCCGCTGTTTGAGAAGATCGAAACCATCGCCAAGCGCATCTACCGCGCCGACGAGGTTCTGGCCGACAACAAGATCCGCACGCAGCTGAAAGAATGGGAAGCTGCGGGGTATGGCAACCTGCCGGTCTGCATGGCGAAAACCCAGTACAGCTTCTCGACCGACCCGAGCTTGCGGGGCGCGCCCACCGGCCATTCGGTGCCGGTGCGTGAAGTCCGCCTGAGCGCGGGTGCGGGCTTTATCGTGGTTGTCTGCGGTGAGATCATGACCATGCCGGGCCTGCCCCGCAAACCGGCCGCGGAAACCATCTGCCTCAATGACGCAGGTGAGATCGAGGGCTTGTTCTAAGCCGCTGAATAAGACATCTCGTGGTCCGGGACCCCCGGGCCATGAGGAGACGATGATGCCCACTCTGACACCGCCGCAGGACTGCCATTCGATGCGGGATCTGCGGGTTCAGATCGACAGGCTGGACCGCCAGCTGATCGGGATGCTGGTGAGGCGCGCAAGCTATATCGACCGCGCGTCTGAGCTGAAGCCGGGTGAAGGCCTGCCCGCCCGCATCCCAGACCGGGTCGAGGATGTGGTGCAAAAGGTGCGCGCCAGTTCGCAGGCGGCGGGGATGGACCCCGATTTGTCCGAAACGCTCTGGCGCATTCTGATTGACTGGTCGATTGCACGTGAGGAACGTGTGCTCGGCCCCGAGTAAAGACCGGGCGCGTTCTGCGCCCGTTTGGGTTTTGAAAGAAGGGACCAAAGGATGGTAGCGCAGGTTATCGACGGGAAGGCCTTTGCCGCCAAAGTGCGCGCGCAGGTGGCCGATCAGGTTGCAAAGCTGAAAGAGGAAAACGGCATCATCCCCGGCCTGGCCGTGGTTCTGGTGGGCGAGGATCCGGCCAGCCAGGTCTATGTCCGCTCGAAAGGCAAGATGACCGTCGAGGTCGGCATGAACAGCTACGAGCACAAGCTGGATGCGGAGACCTCGGAGGCGGAGCTGCTGGCGCTGATCGACAAACTGAACACTGATCCGGCGGTGCATGGCATTCTGGTCCAGCTGCCGCTGCCCAAGCACCTGAACGAGGATCTGGTGATCAATTCGATCGATCCGGCCAAGGATGTGGACGGGTTCCACATCTCGAATGTGGGTCTTTTGGGCACTGGTCAGAAATCGATGGTGCCCTGCACCCCGCTGGGCTGCCTGATGATGCTGCGCGATCACCACGGGTCGCTGTCGGGTATGGATGCGGTTGTCATCGGTCGTTCGAACATCGTGGGCAAGCCGATGGCGCAGCTGCTGCTAGGGGACAGCTGCACCGTGACCATCGCGCATTCGCGCACCAGGGACCTGCCGGATGTGGTCCGCCGCGCCGATATCGTTGTGGCCGCCGTTGGCCGCCCCGAAATGGTGCCTGGCGACTGGATCAAGGAAGGCGCCACCGTGATCGACGTGGGCATCAACCGCATCGAACGCGATGGCAAGACCAAGCTGGTCGGCGACGTCGATTATGCCAGCGCTGCCGAACGCGCCGGCGCCATCACCCCGGTCCCCGGCGGCGTCGGCCCCATGACCATCGCCTGCCTGCTGGCCAACACCCTCACCGCCTGCTGCCGCGCAAACAAACTCCCAGAACCAGAAGGCCTGACCGCGTGATATACGCGGGGGCCGGA
>NZ_JBQFQV010000044.1:0-2402 GCF_056537065.1 Ruegeria sp. CH2 | reverse complement strand
GAATTGTTTGACAGGTTCGCCATTCTTGCGCGGCGTAAAATTCACATTTGAGCAATGGTATCTTGACAGATTAATATGCCAAGAAAAATCGATTATACCTTCAACGTCATAAGTCTGACCTATGGATGACCTTACATAAGAGTTTCGATGTGATCCGAGGGAGCCTCGTGTGGCAAGCTGATCAGAATAGAGAATAGACGGGGATAACCAGACGGTTCCTTTCCTTCAGTACAAACGCCCCAATTCCCTGATCCTTTGCGGATAATCGTCTGGAAAACGCCAGATGACTTCGCCGGGTGCGCGCACCAGTCCGCGCGCGGCGGGGTCTTTGTTGGTCAGCAATGACAGGAAAAGATCGCTGCTGGCCCATGGTGAAGACCGGAAGTACCAATGCCCGTTGCCAGTGCCCGCCTCTTCGGCATCCGTCACGTCGATGACATGCAGCCTTGGGGTCCGGGCCAGTTCCGCTTGCACCGCAGGCACTGCTTCGCCGGGCGGCGAGGTCTCTCCGACGCGCTTGCGGCCAAAGACAAACCTAGACATCGCCAGCGCGGAATCCGTTTGCGACTGATAGATCGTCAGGTCCGTAACCGCATCGAGAAGACCGTCCTCGATAGCATGAAGGAAATAAGCGCGGTCTAGGTCGCTGCCGATCAGGATGAGTTTGCCCAACCGCGCATTTTCCTCGGCTCCCAACGCGATTTGATAAGCGGCATCAAAGGCCAGCCTAGTCCCGGCGCTGTAGCCGATCAGGTGAATGCGACGGGCATCGGTATGAGTCGAAAGAAAGGCAATCAGCTCGCGCAGATAGCGTCGCGAGGCCAGCGCCGATTCCTGATCGCGGAAATAGGCCAGCGTACTTGGGGTTGCTGTCCAATTGTAACTGATGAAAGCGCCCTGATAGCCCAGGAAATGCTGCAACTGGCTTGAGACCAGGGTGGAATAGTCGAAGTCCACATTATAGCCGTGGATGTAAATGAAAATGTCGTTGTTGGCCGATTGCGCCAATTGCGCATTGATTTGTGACGCAAAACGGCGACCGGCAGATTCGACCTCGGCACGGCTGGGTGGCGTATCCATGTATTTGATTGCGCTGAACGGCAGAATGCCGGTCTCGGTCACGCCCGCCACACGTAGCCTATAGTCCCGATCCCGCGCCGCGGCGAGCGTGATGCGCCTTGCGTTTTCCCAGCTTTCAAGCGGCGGGTCCGACGCAACCTGCGCGACACCCGCCCGCAACACGTGCCCCCGTGCGTTATTGTAGCTTTTCTGTGGGTCGTCCGGTTCCGCAGGCTGGCGGTCGGTTGCGTAAAACAGACGCGTCCGCGCCTCAAAATTGCCCTCGGTCACATCCCCGAACGGGTCAAGCGTGCCATTGGCAAAGACCGTTGGCGAAGGCATGATGTCAATTTCATTGTAGGTTTTCGCCGCGCACCCCGTCAGGGTTATGAAGAAAATTAGCCAACAGAACCTATGCATCAGACACTTTACGCCCCAGAATTTCCGCCGCATTGAGATCTGCCGGCACGAGCTTTCAACCATTTTTGCAAATGGACCATCTTTGGCAAGCCTTAGAGGATGCCTGCGACAACGATGGCAGCAGATTGCGGGCCGTGACCGTGGATGATGTTGTCAGAGAGACGTTTGAAGAGTTCGAGTAATCGGCCACATTAACCAATGTTCGCCGATTTCGGGGTCGGCTTCTTGATGAGTCTTTTACAATGTGAAGCTACGCAAAGGCGAAAGGGACCATGTGAAAACGGCTATGAAACGGGCCAGATGTTCATCAAGGTGAAGGGCATGTGCGAATAGTCATGAACGTTTCCTGCACTGAAAAGGTTCGCACCAGAATTTTACCACTCTTGGCTGTCCGGCTCCCGCCGCACGTTTGTGGGCTCCAAAAGGATGTTTGTTTGCTGTTTTTTACCTTGGCCTCACCCTATCCAGGGATCGAAGCTTCCAGAGTACCCGGCGCAATTCAGCGGTTTTTCGATTGGATGAAACTCCTCCAGTGCACTGCCTGTGCCCCAAAGTTAAAACGATTTGCGATCGTGTGGCTTTTTGTTGCTTTTTCTTGACCGGGCAAACGAATTGATACATTTTACCAAAATAAAACCAGAATGGAGCACAAATTATCACGAACATAGACCGTTTTTGTCGCTCCATACCGCCCTTGAGTCAGAGGTTTCGTCTCGGTGTAAGGATGGTTTCGGAGCGGTGGCAGTGCTAATAACGGAATGTCCTGTGCGGATTGGTTATGGTAACCTGAGATAGAAAGGTATCGCCCCGACAGTTTGCAGTTAACTGCACATTTTGAGGGTGCAATTCTGTCAAATTGGCGGTCACTGGCTTCACTTGACCCAAAGCGCCTCGAAAAAGAAGGCACCCAACAAAAATGATCA
>NZ_JBQFQV010000043.1:0-2449 GCF_056537065.1 Ruegeria sp. CH2 | reverse complement strand
TCCCCCGTCAACCGCGTCGACAACGCATACGGCGACCGAAACCTCGTATGCACATGCCCACCAATGACAGAATACGAAGACGCCGCTGAGTGAAACCCGTGTCTGTCCGATCCGTCAATTCGCCTGACGGATCGGATTTACACCCTGAGGGCAGCGCCAATCGGGGCGCTGCCACGCCCAAATCGTCGGAGGAACAATGAAACACTATGTCCTCGCAAATGATCACGCCAATCTGTCTGGAACGGAGCCTGAGGCACCCGAAAGATTGAAACATATCGATGTCATTCTCAACGGTGAAGCGGCTATGGCGTCAGCTGGAATGGTCATCGAATTCTATCAGGCGTTAAACACTCTGGCCGAAAACTGCACCTATGTGGTCAACCTTCGTGTCGCTGGCTCGGAACCTGCGGGTGGACCGTTATACTGGGCCGGACGAACGGCGATTTTCTGGGGAGATCTGGAGAACATCTGGTCCATTCCACATTCGCGCAGATTCTGGGTATCGCAGGTCCTGAACCTGTCTTCGCGGGTTGTTCTGGTCGGCGGCGCGGTGCTGCTTCTGCCGCAACTCGGAAGAACAGGCCGGAACACCGTTGCTGTCCACCCGAATTTCGCAGCCGCTGCACTGGAGGGCGGGCTGGAAGATTGTGGCACCGGCACGCATCTGGCCGCAGACGGGTGCGCCCATAGCGCAACCACCCGGTTAAGCGCGCTGCGCCTGCTGTCAGAATTTGTGTCGATCGACCACGGGGAACATATCGCGGACATACTGCGCGGATACATTGGACTGACGGAACCCACACAAAAGCACGGCAGCACGCTTGCCGCCCGTCTGGTGCACCGTGCAAAAGGTGATCAGCTTGTCATGCGCACGCTGGATGCGATGCAGGAAAACATCGAAGATCCTTTGACGATCTCGGAACTTTCCAATGTACTCAGGACCTCGACCCGCCAGTTACAGCGAAGGTTTCTAAGCAAAACCGGTGCGAAACTTTTGTCGACCTACAAAGAGCTACGGCTGGAGCGGGCGCAGAGCCTTTTACAATTCACCAACATGTCGCAGATCGAAATCTCGACAGCGACCGGCTTTTCATCGACTGTCGCGCTGAAACGCGCCTTTCAACGCAGCTTTGACGTCAGCCCGGACGAAATTCGGAACAAGCGATTTCTGGGGACGGCCGCCCCGGAACACGGATAACCTTTCGCGTTGGTCTCGTGATCCACCAGTCAACGCAGCACCGAGCCCGCGTGGACAATGCGCCCACGCAGGTCGGGTTTGGTGCAGGCGATCAGGCCGCAGCGATCTGACTGGCCTTTTCAACCAGTACTTCGGCCTGCCGGATCGAGGCATAATCGATCAGACGACCATCCAGAGACACGGCACCTTTTCCGTCTGCCTCGGCCTCGGCCATGGCGACAAGGATACGCCGTGCCTTGGTAACTTCGGCATCCGAGGGCGACATCACCTCATTGGCAAGTGCGATCTGGCTGGGGTGGATGGCCCATTTGCCCTCGCAGCCCAGAACGGCGGCACGTTTTGCTGCGGCCTTGTAACCGTCGGGGTCCTGAAAATCGCCAAAAGGCCCGTCGATGGGGCGCAACCCGTTGGCGCGCGCCGCAACCACCATGCGGGCAAGGGCATAGTGCCACATGTCGCCCCAGTGGGTCAGGCGGCCGCCGTCGGCATCCGGGTCGGTCAGAACCGAATAATCCGGGTTCACGCCCCCGATGATTGTGGTTCGCGCGCGGGTTGAGGCGGCATAATCCGCGACACCAAAATGAAGGCTTTCATTGCGCTTTGATGCAGCCGCAATCGCGCTGACATTCTGCATACCAAGCGCGGTTTCGATGATGTGTTCGAACCCGATCCGTTTCTTGTATCCCTTGGCGTCTTCGATCTGGGTCACCAGCATGTCGACTGCATATACATCTGCGGCTGTCCCGACCTTGGGGATCATGACCAGGTCCAGACGCTGGCCCGCCTGTTCGACAACATCCACGACGTCCCGATACATGTAATGGGTGTCCAGACCATTGATCCGGACCGACATGGTCTTGTTGCCCCAGTCGATATCATTCAGAGCCTGAATAATGTTCCTGCGCGCCTGCTCCTTTTCATCGGGCGCGACGGCGTCTTCCAGATCGAGGAAGATGACATCCACGTCCGATTTCGCAGCCTTCTCAAACATTCCGGGCTGGCTGCCGGGCACGGCAAGCTCGCTGCGGTTCAGGCGGGCGGGGGCTTGTTCAATTGGATGAAAGCTCATGGTTGGGACCTTTCGGCTTACAGGTTCGGGTATATGGGGAAGCGGTTGCAGAGGTCTGCGACCTGTGCGCGGACGCGGGCTTCGACTTCGACGTTGCCGTCTTCGCCGTTGGCGGCCAGGCCGTCGACCACTTCGATGATCCAGTCGGCGATCTGGCGGAACTCGGCCTCGCCAAAGCCGCG
>NZ_JBQFQV010000042.1:0-2463 GCF_056537065.1 Ruegeria sp. CH2 | reverse complement strand
GGTCAGACTTTGACGGCTTGTAGTTCTTCGAGCAGGTCGAGGAGTTGGTTGAGTTTTTCTCGTCCCATTTGTTTTTCGATGCTTTGGTAGATCTGGAGAGAGGTTCCGAGGTTTTCGGCGAGGATGTTTCGTCCTTCGTTTGTGATCTTCACCATTGTGCGTCGTTTGTCGTGGCTGTCCTGGCGGCGTGATATTTGGCCTTCTGCTTCCATCGTGCGCAGGATGCGGGTGAGGCTTGGCAACAGCAGGCAGGCCTCTTTGGCAATCGAGCTTTGCTCCACTTCACCCAACTCGTCCAGCACGCGCAGGATGCGCCATTTCTGCTCGGTCAGTTGTATCCCCTGCAGCATGTCCCGGATGGGGGCCATGACGGTTTCGCGTGCGCGCAGCAAGGCAATCGGAAGGGCGCGCGAGGTGTTCTTGGTGTGGCTTTGTTCACTCATGACAGTCTTCTAATTCGCAGAGTCAAAAGATGCAAAGATTAACAAAGCAAGTTCTTGACCGCGGGGGCTCCAATTTACTAAACATGTTTACCATTGGGGGGGGAGCACATGCCACATTTTCACGTCGAGTATTCCGGCAATCTGGAGGACAGGATCGATATGAGTGGCTTGTGCGAATGCATCCGGGCCACGGCTGCCGGGATCAAGACATTTCCCCTGCCCGGTATTCGTGTCCGGGCCACGCGGGTCGATCACTATGCCATCGCGGACGGCAATCCGGCGCATGGGTTTATCGATATCTCGATCCGCCTGCGCGCTGGCCGGGCTGCGGATGTCAAACGGGACGCCACGCAGCGCATTTTTGAGGCGGTTGAGGCCTATCTGTCCCCCGCCTTCGCCGGACATTCCATCGCGCTCTCGCTTGAGATGCGTGACATTGACCCAGACCTTTCGCCCAAGACCGGCACGATCCGGGACCATTTGGGCGCGACCAACCAGGAGACCTGATCCATGAGCGCACTGGATACGAATATCGAGAAGCTGGCGGGCTTTCTGACCCGGTTTAAGGAAACCGGCATCAAGAACCGGATCGCGGGCGAAGATCGCGACGGTTCCGCAGGGGTGTTCCAATCCACCTCCCCGGTTGACAGGTCGGTGATCTGCGATGTCGCCCATGGCACAGCCGATGATATCGACGCTGCCGCCAATGCCGCCCACGCCGCATTTGCCGATTGGCGCGACATGCCTGCCACCGAGCGGCGCCGCATCTTGCTGAACGTTGCCGATGCGATCGAGGCCCGTGCCGAGGAAATTGCGCTGTGTGAATGCTGGGACACCGGCCAGACCCTGCGCTTTATGTCCAAGGCCGCGCTGCGGGGGGCCGAGAATTTCCGGTATTTCGCGGATCAGGTGGTCCAGGCGCGGGACGGTCAGCACCTTAAGTCGCCGACCCTGATGAACATCACCACGCGCGTTCCGATTGGTCCGGTGGGGGTGATCACGCCGTGGAACACGCCGTTCATGCTGTCGACATGGAAGATCGCACCTGCTTTGGCTGCCGGGTGCACTGTGGTTCACAAACCGGCCGAAGATTCTCCGCTGTCCGCTCGCCTGCTGGTGGAGATCGCCGAAGAGGCCGGGCTGCCCAAGGGTGTGCTGAACACCGTGAACGGGTTCGGCCCCGATGCGGGTAAGGCGTTGACGGAGCATCCGTTGATCAAGGCGATCGCCTTTGTCGGTGAAAGCCGCACCGGCAGCATCATCACCAAACAAGGTGCCGATACGCTCAAGCGGATGCATCTGGAACTGGGCGGCAAGAACCCGGTTGTTGTGTTCGACGACGCCGATCTCGACCGGGCGCTGGATGCGGTGATCTTCATGATCTACTCGATCAATGGCGAGCGCTGCACGTCATCCTCGCGCCTGCTGGTGCAGGACACCATCAAGGACGCGTTCGAGGCAAAGCTGATCGAGCGGGTCAACACCATCAAGGTCGGTCATCCGCTGGATCCTGCGACCGAGATCGGGCCCCTGGTGACCGAGGAGCATTATAACAAGGTGACTTCCTATTTTGACATCGCCAAGGAAGACGGTGCGACTGTCGCCGCCGGAGGTGTCAAGGTGGGCGACACAGGGTACTTCATTCGCCCAACCCTGTTTACCGATGCCAATAACCAGATGCGTATCGCGCGCGAAGAGATATTCGGCCCGGTTCTGACCTCGATCCCGTTCTCGACCGAGGACGAGGCGCTGCAGATTGCCAACGACACACCATACGGTCTGACCGGCTATGTCTGGACCAATGACCTGACCCGCGCCTTGCGGTTCACCGACAAGCTTGAAGCCGGGATGATCTGGGTGAACTCGGAAAACGTCCGCCACCTGCCCACCCCGTTCGGCGGCGTCAAGGCTTCCGGTATCGGCCGCGACGGCGGCAACTGGAGCTTCGAGTTCTACATGGAACAAAAACACGTCGGCTTCGCAACCGGAAATCACAACATCATGCAGCTGGGGAAGTGAA
>NZ_JBQFQV010000041.1:0-3120 GCF_056537065.1 Ruegeria sp. CH2 | reverse complement strand
CGATAGATGTGGTCCATCTATCAGCTAACAGATCAGAAGGCCGCGCCCATTAGCGGATAGCCGGGAAACATCGGCAACCGCATCGCCACGATAAGGAGACGCCACGAATGGCTGATTTTGATATTAATATCACTGCAACTTACTCCCCCGAGGACAATAAAATCCGTTTGTATGCCTCGGAGCGATTGGACGCCGACACATACGAGCGCGTCAAAGCCGCAGGCTTCAAATGGGCACCTAAACAGGAATTGTTCGTCGCCCCTATGTGGACCGTTGCCCGCGAAAACCTTGCGCTTGAACTGGCGGGAGAGATTGAACCCGAAGAAACCACAATGGCCGAACGGGCGCAGATCAAAGCGGATCGCCTGGACGGGATCGCACAGAAACGCGCCGAACAGGCAAACGCATTTCACCGGGCCGCTGACGAACTGTCCCGCGCATTCGAATTTGGTCAGCCTATCCTTGTCGGGCATCACTCCGAGCGCAAAGCCCGCAAGACTCAAGAGCGGATGCACAACGCAATGGACA
This sequence comes from Ruegeria sp. CH2, assembly GCF_056537065.1. Lineage (NCBI taxonomy): Bacteria > Pseudomonadati > Pseudomonadota > Alphaproteobacteria > Rhodobacterales > Roseobacteraceae > Ruegeria > Ruegeria sp. CH2. Next base: position 2,592 of record NZ_JBQFQV010000041.1, on the reverse strand, counting down.
AAGCCGTTAAGGCTCATGGTGCTATCGGTTATTGGCAGTATCGCGCGGCAGGTGTCGAACGTCATGCAAACCGGAAGAATGACCCCAAGGTGCGCACGCGCCGGATCAAGAAACTACTGGCCGAGTTGCGCGACCTTCAGCGCCGGTTGAACGCTGCGCATAAAGCCTTGGCAATGTGGGAAAGCGCGACCACCGACAAGCAAATCCGCTTCATTCTGGGCCGCAGCCCTTCGGTGCCTTATGGTCTCTATTCCGCAGTCGCAGACGGCAAGACCACACATGCAGAGGCCCGCGCGCAGTGCATCGAGGCCGCAAAACGCACCATCGAGAGCGACCACTTGTCCCGCTGGATCACTCACACCCTCAACCGCCTGTCATATGAACGCGAAATGCTGGGCGACGTGCCGCGCTTTGAAGGTGAGATTACGCCGACCCTGTTGCAAATGTTTGTCCGCGAACACGGCGCAGACAAACCCAAAGGGAAAAAGGTCGATGACGATCTGTTTTCTGTTGAGTGTGACGCCCCTTTGCCCGCTCATGTGGCCGATGGCAGCACCGTTGAGCTATCCGCCGATGAGTGGCGCAATTTGATGCAGTCTTGCGGATACGTGCCGCCCGAAAAGAAACCGGCAAAGCCGCCTATTCTGAATTTCAAACCGCAGAGCGGCAAATTTTTGGTTCGCAACCCGTGGAATAGAACAGTCGAGTTTGTTCCGCAGGTAGAAATGACCAAGGCCGAATTTGCCAAAATTGGCACCGACTACAGGGGAACGCGGCTTTCAGCTTGTGGCGCTTTCCGGGTGCGGATCGCACCGAACCCGAACCACGAAGGGCCGCGTTTCTCGGCTGGGTGGGCTGCTATCCTGATCACCGATCAAAAGCAGCATGACGCCCCCGCTGATTTTGACGAGGAAATTGCCCAATGACGCGCCCAAGCATCTACTACCGCCCAAACAAGCCCCTAACCATTCCGGTTAGGGCGCGACAGGATGCGCCCAAGCTGGACGAGCTGAAGGCCCCTGAAGTCATCGCCGTTGATAAGTTCACCGAATGCCACGTTACGCCTGATCCTGTCGCTGCGCGGATGGTTGGTTATCTCGGGCCGCAAGGTGACTATCTTACTTTGGAGCCAAGCGCCGGAACCGGCCAGCTCGCAAAGGCGCTGATTTCATCAGGTCACAGCACTTGCGAATTGACCATGATCGAGCGCCACAACACGCTTGCGGCAAAGCTGCGCACCATCGGCCCCACGATCAACCGTTGTTTTCTTGAGTATGCGGAGGAAGTCAAAGGCCGCGCGCAGTTTCCCCGCATCATCATGAACCCGCCTTTTAAGCAGGTCCGCGCCCACATCGAGGCGGCTTTGTCCCTGCTAGGGCGGGGTGGGTATGACGAACCGGCAACCCTTGTTGCCCTGGTCCCTGTCACCTTCCACCACGACGAGGCCGAAGAACTCGAAACCTTGCCGCCAGACACCTTTGCGACGGCCAGCGTTCACACGAAAATCATCAGAATCCGCCGCTGAGGGAAAGCCGATGTCTACAAAACCAATTGTCAGGATCGCTTGCGATGCAATGCAGTTTTTCGAAATCGACTTGCCGGATGGAGCCGACCCGGAAACCTACGCCGATTCAGACGAAGCCCGCGCACAGTTTGCCGATTTGGTTTCGTCCGGCTTCATTGATTTTCAATTAGTTCGCCGTTTTGACAGCGACGGAAAGGAGGTTTGACCACCGTTTGCGCGCCGCCATGTGTGGCGCGCTTTGGTCTGTTCCCCTTTGTTGTCCAGGCGAACCGGGGCCGTTAGCCCCAATTCGCCAGGACTGTGCGCTGCCAGCGCACGGGGCCGCATTAGCGGCCTGAGCGACTTTTACGGCCGTTGGTGCTGTGTTACCGTCACCGAGTCGACGGCAATCGACACAAACGCTCTTTTGAGCCAGTCGGCCCGATCGTTGCCGCGAGTCTGGGCCGACTGCTGTTCTTCAGAGCTTCCGCGCGTTTTTCATTTCACCCCAAATCGCCCGCTACAAAGCGAACCCCCGGTTTCCTGCGCGCCTGCCTTCGATCTGTCCCATTGAAAATGAGCGGCCAAGATACACGCCGCGCAGACCAGTAAACACCAAGCCCTTCGGGGCGCGTGCCGCGCGTGTTGACTGGTCTGCTTTCCCGCCGTGTCCGAGAGCCGCGAATTTTCAACAGGAGACAGACATGAAATACATTCGCAAAAAATCCAAACAGCTTCGCAGGCTTGCAGCTCGTCGTCTGAGAGCAGTGAAAAAACAGCTTCAGAAGATCGACTTGAGCCTCAGCATCGAAGTCAACTTGTTCGTCATCAAGATCACATTCACAGCTAAACGCCGGGAGCCATAGCCCCGGCATTGGTATGGGGTTGTTGTTGGCTGATACTGGCAAATCCCGCGCCTATGGGCGCGTGACCGCGTGCTAGTCGGACGCCGGCAGACCGGCCTCCGACCCGTACCAATCAAGTGCGATCTCCCTGCGGCCCAGGTGCGGATAAACCTGTCTCATCCGAGCCAGCTTTAACCGCGGCCACAAGTCGCCTGCACATGCTTGTTTCGGCCCAAAGGGTAA
>NZ_JBQFQV010000040.1:0-3121 GCF_056537065.1 Ruegeria sp. CH2 | reverse complement strand
TCAATGAGCTGAGGCGGAAACCGGGGGCGCTTGTAGCTGATTGACGATGTCTTCATCAATGTCACCTACAGCCAATGTCAAGCATCAGCAGCCTAACGACAGTTAATGTGGCAACACCGTTAAATCCCACCTAATCGCGTTTTTGACCGATTGACAATCAAGCCTTATGCCGAAACAAATGTCTGCCGCCTTCACCTTTGATAAGGTTGATCGCATCGCGCATGATCTCGTCAATGATCTGTTCTGCAGGTTTCGAGGTTCTTATGATACCCACACCTTCGCCGACAATACCGGGAACGATTGACGGATTTCCGGAATTCTGAGCATCGTTCCAAAGTCGTCTTTGAACATCCAAGCCGGCGTCTAGCGCGGCTTCTCGACCATGCCATTTACTGACAAAATTATTTCGACGTACCCGGATTGAGTATCGGTCCGGCCAAGAATAACCGCGAATGATGTCGGGAACCGAGGTTCGAACGGTTTCATCCCCTGATGCGCGCAAGATGTCACTGAGAATCTGTGGATGGATCAGCGCCTCATCTGCAGCAACAAACCGAGTTCCTATCACAACGCCATCTGCGCCAAGCATCAGGGCCGCAGCCAGACCGCGACCATCGCCGATACCACCGGCGGCGCAAAGTACAGCCGAACTGTTCGATGCGTCAATTTTATCCGCCACTTCGGGCACAAGCGCGATCGTGCCGCGCACCTCGCCGTGGCCACCAGCTTCGGCCCCCTGAGCCACGATGACATCGGCGCCAACCGCAATGGCACGCAGCGCGTCCCGAAGTGTCTGGATTTGGCAGATAAGCGGAACGCCCGTCCGTTTGATCCTGTCGGCAAAGGGTGCAGGATCACCAAAGGACAGAAAGACCGCGGCTGGCCCGCGCTCCAGCACGTAATCGAGCAGAGCGGGCTGCTCTGCCAACTTCCATGTGATCAGACCGCACCCGACAGGGGTGGTTCCGGCTGCATCGAACTGTTGCGCAATCCAGTCCCGATCGCCGTAACCCCCCGCCGACCAACCCAAGCCCGCCCGCCTGCGTCACAGCCGAGGCCAACGACCCACCCGCAACAAACGCCATTGGCGCCTGAATGGTCGGGTGGGACAGGTTCAGGCGCTCGGTCAGCCGGGTTTTCACGTGGCCGTCTTTCGGTAGTCGACAACCGGCAGCCCACCGATGCCCCAGTTGTCCAGATCGACCTCGTCAATCACGACGACTGTGGTTGCCGGGTTTTTGCCCAGCACCTCGTGCAACAGTTCGCTCACTCCGGCGATCAGCTTTGCTTTCTCGCTCTGGCTTGGGCCGGTTCCGTCAGGACCACCTTCACGGGTTACTTTGATATTCACATATGGCATGATTTTAATCCTTCCTTGGAACGTAGGAGAAGACCTTGGTGACAATCCGCCAGTCATTGCCGTGGCGGACAAGGGAAAGGTAATCCAGATAATCGCGCCCCATCATCGACATACGGGCCATGACATGGGCCAGCCTCGGACTGCCGAAGGAGATCTGCAATATCTCTTCATCGCGCGGGTCACCGCGCTTGGCTGGCGGTTCACGCTGATCCACACGGGCCATATAGCTCTCAAGATCCAGATACAGCTCATCCCCTTCGGTGGCGCAGATATACGCCAGTTTCGGGTGAAACACCTGTCTCAGGGCGTTGCTGTCGGCGTGATGAAGGCCCTCGAAATAGGCCTCCATCAATTCGACCACAGCTTTGTGATCGGCCGGGGTCATTGGATCAGCCCTTCGGCGCGCATCGCCGTTTGTGTTGCGGGACGTGCTGCCACCCGCTCGACATAGGCTTTCAGGCTTGGCCAGCCGGACAAATCGATTTCCGTAAAATTTGCCCAGTTCGAGACAACGAAAAGATATGCGTCCGCGACCGAAAACTTTCCGTCCACAAGGTATTCCCGCCCATCGGCCAGTATGTTTTCGACCTGATCGAATTTTGTTTTGACGATACTGCGCGCCTTGGTTTTTTCGGTGTCGGTGGAATCACCCTTGAACAGCGGGCTGAAGGATTTGTGCAGATCGGCCGCCACAAAACTCAGATATTCCTGAACCCGTGTACGGGCCATCGTTCCGTTTGATGGTGCCAGATCAGAGGACGGGTACTTATCAGCAAGATATTGAAGAATAGCGGATCCCTCCCTGACAAGTTCACCGTCGTCCAGCGCAAGCACCGGCACATATCCTCGGGGGTTGATGGATCTAAAATCCGCGCCGGATTCAGTGCGGTCAGCCGCGGTATCAACGGCCTCAGTTTCGAAGGGAGTGCCGATTTCGGTCAGCACGATGTGGCTGGCAAGCGAACATGCGCCCGGTTTGTAGTAGAGTTTCATGGTATTCCTTTCTGGGGATTACTGGTGGCACCATAGACATGGAGAAGGGCATATCCGTTGACAACTAGGTTTCTGATGGTTACTTAAAAAATAGAGTAACCCAGCAGAAACCTGGTAACGCCTCATGGCCCTGAAGATGCGGAAAAACCGAAGCCCGGCGCCACCCGAACCCTGCATGCTGACCGAATGCATGGCTGTGATTGCAGGTGCCTGGGCGCCGAACGTGATCTGGTCGTTGCGGGCCGGGCCACGCCGCTTTAGTGAACTGCGTTCGGATATTCCGCCGATTTCTGCCAAGGTACTTTCGGCCCGTTTGTCGGAACTGGCCGCACGAGGTGTGCTGGTCCGCCATGTCCGGCGCACGTCGCCCCCCTCGACGGAATACAGCCTGACCGAGCTTGGGGCCGAATTGACCCCGGCCCTTGACGCGATTGTTCAGGTCGGCCACCGACTGAAGGCACGACAAAGTAGTCAACAGGGGGCAGATTAAGTGGTCCCGTCTTCTCGGACAGCTTTGCAGCAAATCTAGGGTCAGGATTCATTGGTTTTTGTTGTGCCGCGTGCTTCACAGCTCCGAAAACGGAGCGGTGACATGAGTGGTTTTTTCTGGCTGATCGACGCGCAAATGGCGTGTCTCGAGCCTTTCTTTCTGTGTTGCCACATTAACTGTCGTTAGGCTGCTGATGCCCGACATTGGCTGTAGGTGACATTGATGAAGACATCGTCAATCAGCTACAAGCGTCACCGATTTCCGCCTCAGCTCATCGC
>NZ_JBQFQV010000039.1:0-4349 GCF_056537065.1 Ruegeria sp. CH2 | reverse complement strand
CCCCGCAGATATGTGATCTGCGGGGGTATTGAGTTTTTTGTGTGGATTACCTGCTGCGCCAGGCCTGTGTGCGGGCCAGGATGCCTTTTGATGCCATCAGATGAAAGATCCGGGCGGCTGCGTTGGTGTAGAAGATCATCATGCCCATTGCGGCTGCGGGTGCGATATCCCCGGCATCATCCATGTTCAGCACCGCGATGGACGCGAGTGTGGTTTTGGGTGAGTAGAGGAACACAACCGCCGACACGGTCGTCATCGCGTTGACGAACAGATAGATCGAGATGTCCAGCACCGCAGGCAGGCAGACCGGCACCGTCACGCGGGCAAACAGCTTCATTGTCGGCTGTTTGAGAGAGGCCGACACCGACTCGAACTCTTTATCCATCTGCTTGAGAGCGGTGACCGCCGTCAGGTGCGATACGGTATAGAAATGCGTCACCGTGCAAACCACCAGGATCGCCATGGTGCCGTAGATCGCATTGAACGGATTGGACGGGTTGTTGAAGAAGAAGATATACGACAGTCCCAGAACCATGCCCGGAATGGCCATCGGCAGCATGGCGAACATCTGAAAGATCGACCGTCCGGTTTTGAAGCCGTTCGATTTTTCCACCAGATACGCCCCGAAGAAGACAACCGTCGTGCCGATCACCGCCGTCAGGAAAGCCAGTTTGATCGAGTTGAAATACGATCCCCAGCCGCCGCCATCCATCTTGTCGAACTGGTAATTCTTGAGGCTCAGGCTCAGATCGTAGGGCCAGAACTTGATCAACGCCGCAAACTGACACACGGCCAGAAGACCAACAATGAACAGGCCGATCAAACTGCAGTAGATCAGGAATATGCGATCAGTCTTTGGGTTTGGTGTTGCCTGATATGGAACCGAGCGCGCAGACAGCAGCGCCACCTGCTTGGACTGAACCATCCGGTCGATGGCAAAAGCCAGAATTGCGGGGATGACCAGAACCACCGAGACCACGGCGCCCATCTCAAAGTTCTGCTGGCCGATCACCTGTTTGTAGATATCCACGGCAAGCACGTTGAACTGGCCGCCGATCACCTTTGGCAGGCCAAAATCGGTGATCACCAGATTGAACACGACAAAGGCTGCTGAAATCAGGCCGTAGCGCGCGCCTGGTATAGTGACGGTCCAGAATGTCCGCCAGGGGGTAGAACGCAAGCTGACAGCGGCCTCGTACAACCGCGCATCCGATATCGCGAGCGCGGTCGATATGATCAGGAACGCGTGTGGAAAGGTAAAGAAGACCGATCCGATCACGATGCCTATGGGGCCGTAGATACTGGCTCCGAACAGCAACTCCTTGATCATCCCCTGATTGCCGAACAGGTAGACCAGCGCGATGCCCGGCAGCAGCGAGGGAACCAGAATCGGCGCCATCGCGATCAGGCGAAAGACCCCCTTGAACCGCATGCAGCTTCGGTTCAGCGCATAGGCAAACCAGAACGCCAGCGTCACCGTAACGATTGTGCTGACAACCGAAATCCAAAGGGAATTCTTGATCGAGTTGAACAGGGCCGGGGTTGAGAAGTAGTTGATGAAGTTGCCCAGACCCCGCGCTTGAACCGGCCGCATCTGCACCCGGCGGAACGTGTTGGAATCAAGCTCGACCCAATCGGTGCCTTCGTTCAAAGTCGACCCGACCAGAAAGCGCCCGGCCTCCGTCGTGTTCCGCATCTGGTACATGACCGGGCTGCGAAAGCTGAAATCCGGAAAAAACCCGGTCACCGGCAAACGCCCGTCCGAGCCGGTTGTCAGATCGGTGTCGGAATACACCCCCAATTGCCTGTTCAGTTCGTCAGCCGTCAGGATCGTTCCGTCAAACACACCCGCTTCATCACTGACCTGAAACTCATACTGGGACAGCTCGACCCGGTAGGTCGAGAAGGACTTGGAAAGCATCGTGTAAAGCGGCAGCGCCAGTGTCACGATCAGATAGAGCGCGATCACCATCATGCTTCCGCGCATCAGGATGTCATCGCGGCTGAGCCTGGGCCTGATATCCGGCCCGACAGGCAATGTGTCGTGATTGGTCGACATCGTGCTCATGCCGCAGCCTCCGGAAGGTCAAACGCCATCAGGCGGTTCTCGGGAAGCTCGATCACCATGCTGCACCCCTCTTCCAGCTCAAGACGACGCACGGCGTTGATCGAAAAATCCGCGATCAGTTCAGAAGATCCGAACCGCTCGTTGTTCAGGCGGCAACGCCAGAACGAGCCCAGAAACTCCATTTCATCAAGCGTGACCTCGATGCAGTTCCGATTGCCGCCCGTGTCAAGATAACCAGCTTCATGAGGGATGATGTCTTCGGGACGAATGGCTGCGATGACCGGGGTGCCATCATTGAACGTGTGGCTGAGGCAGGCAAAGGTCTTTTCCCCGACGCTCAACCGCCCGCCTTTGGTGACCTGAGATCGGATCTGGTTCATTTCACCGATAAAGTCGGCCACGAACAGGTTGGCCGGTTCGCGGTAGATCTCCGTGGGCGATCCAACTTGTTCAATCACCCCGTGGTTCATCACCACGATGCGGTCGGCCATGGCCAGCGCTTCTTCCTGATCGTGCGTCACCATCACGGTGGTCACACCCAGCTTGCGCTGCAATTCCTTGATCTCATGCCGCAGGTGAACGCGCACCTTGGCGTCCAGCGCCGACAGGGGTTCGTCCAGCAGCAGCAAACCGGGATTGGTTGCAATGGCGCGGGCCAGCGCAATCCTCTGCTGCTGGCCACCGGACAATTGTGCCGGGTATTTCCTGCCCTGATCCGGCAGACCAACAAGGTTCAACAGCTCGCTCACCCGAACCGCGATATCCGACTTGCTGCGGCCCGTGTTTTCAAGGCCAAATGCGATGTTCTTTTCGATCGTCAGGTTCGGGAACAGCGCATAGGACTGAAACACAATCCCGAAATCGCGCTCGGACGGGGGCAGGTTGGAGACGTCCTTGCCATCCTGCATAACCGTACCCTTGGTCTGCAGATCCAGCCCGGCAATCGCCCGCAACAAGGTGGTCTTGCCGCAGCCGGACGGGCCAAGGAAACAAATGAATTCACCTTCTTTGATTTCAAGAGAGATGTCCTTGAGTGCCAGAAAGCTGCCGAACGCTTTCCACAAATTCTGGATGCTGAGATACAGTTCACCGGGTGGTGTTTTCTGAAGCACGGGAGAGGTCCTCACATCTGCACCTCGGGCACGACCGATCCTGGCCGGTGCGCGCCGGGTGAGTTGGTTGTGTTGGTGGGAACAAGAGAGTGGCGGGCAGGAGCGGCACAAAAGCCCCTCCTGCCAATGGAATTATTTCGCTTCAGACTTTCCGTCATAGCGAGACTGCCATTCCTTCAGGATTGCCGCGCGATTGTTGGCGGCATACTCGAAATCATTGTTGATCATCGCATCCAGAAGACCTTCTGGGAAGTGTTCAACCGGTTTTGCAACGCCGGGATACGCCACGACCGCATAGCCGGTATTGTACATCTCGTTGGCCTCTTTGGTGACGGTGAAGTCCACCAGCTTCTGCGCGGCTTCCAGATTTGCGGTACCGGCCACAATCGCGGTTGCTTCCATGTCCCAGCCGACGCCTTCCGAAGGCACAATGATTTCCAGCGGTGCGCCATCAGCTTTGGACTTCGCCCCACGGAACGCAAAAGAGATACCAATCGGGATCTCGCCCGCCGCCGCCAGTTTGCAAGGCTTCGAGCCGGAATGGGTGTAGCGCGCAATATTCTCGTGCAGCGCATCCATGTATTCCCAGCCACCTTCTTCGCCAAACATTTGAAGCCAGCTGGACACATCAAGGAACCCCGTGCCAGAGGAATTCGGGTTCGGCATGATCACCTGATCCTTGTACATCGGATCAGTCAGGTCCTTCCACGAAGTGGGCGGCTTCAGCCCGGCCTTTTCCGCCTCAACCGTGTTGTAGCAAACCGAGGCAACCCAGGCGTCCATGCCAACCCAGGCAGGCGGGTTGTCACCATCGACGAATTTCGCATCCAGCTTGTCTACGCCAACCGGGGCATAAGGCTCCAGCATCCCTTCGGATTTCAACAGCAGCAGAGAGGTCGCAGCCAACCCCCAGACCACATCCGCCTGTGGGTTGTCACGCTCAGCCAGCAGCTTCGCGGTGATGATCCCCGTCGAGTCCCGAACCCAGTTGATCTTGATATCAGGGTTACTCTGGTTGAACGTCTCCGCATACCTCGCCAGATCCTCCGCCTCAACGGCGGTGTAAACTGTCAGTTCCGTCTCCGATGCCGCAACCGTCGCAGTCAGTAAACCGACCGCCAATGCCGAATAAAATGATGTCGTCCGTTTCATGGTTTTCCTCTGTTGGT
>NZ_JBQFQV010000038.1:0-4447 GCF_056537065.1 Ruegeria sp. CH2 | reverse complement strand
ATGACCGAGATTAGACGCACGCCGCTTTTTGGGCTTCACGTTGAGTTGGGCGGCAAGATGGTTGATTTTGCCGGGTGGGAGATGCCGGTTCAGTATCCGCTGGGGATCATGGGCGAGCATAAGCAGTGCCGCGAGAAGGCGGCGTTGTTTGATGTGTCGCATATGGGTCAGGTGATATTGCGGGGCGAGAATGTGGGCGAGAAGCTGGAAGCACTGTGTCCGCAGGCTTATGCGACGCTGAAGGAAGGCAAGGCGCGGTACGGGTTCTTCACCAATGCCGAAGGCGGGATCATGGATGACCTGATCGTGTCGAACGCGGGGGATCATTACTTTGTGGTGGTGAACGCGGCGCTGCGCCATCAGGACATTCCGCATATGCGCGCCAATCTGGACGGGGTTGAGGTGACCGAGATCTTCGACCGCGCGCTGGTTGCGGTGCAAGGCCCCAAGGCCGAGGATGTGGTGGGCGCGCTCTGCCCCGCGGCGCGCGATCTTAAGTTCATGGAAACCACGATTGCCGACATCCTGGGTGTCGAATGCCGCATCTCGCGGCTGGGCTACACGGGCGAGGACGGGTACGAGATCTCGATCCCCGAAGACAAGGCGATCGAGATCACCCGGGCGTTCCTTGCGCATGAGGATTGCGAACCGGCGGGTCTGGGCGCGCGCGATAGCCTGCGGCTTGAAGCCGGTCTGTGCCTTTATGGCAATGACATCGATCAGAGCACCTCGCCGGTCGAGGCCAGCCTTGGCTGGGCGATGCAGAAGCGCCGCAAGGAAGAAGGCGGCTTTCCGGGTGCGGAACGTGTGCAGCGCGAACTGGCCGAGGGGCCTGCGCGCAAGCTGGTGGGCATCAAGCCCGACGGCCGCGCCCCCGCGCGTCAGGGCGTGGAAGTGCAATGCCTTGAGGGCAATACCATCGGTCAGATCACCTCGGGCAGCTTTGGCCCCACGGTCGGCGGCCCGGTTGCGATGGGCTATGTGTCCGCGGGCCATGGCGAGCCGGGCGAGAAGGTCAACCTGATCATCCGGGGCAAGGCGCAACCGGCACAGATCGTGGCGCTGCCCTTCGTCAAACAGAATTACAAGCGTTGAAGTCAGGAGAGAGACACCATGGCAACCTATTATTCCGAAGAACATGAATGGCTGGCGGTCGACGGCGACACGGCCACGCTGGGCATCACCAAACACGCGGCCGAGCAGCTGGGTGAGGTGGTCTTTGTCGAGCAGCAGGAAGTGGGCGACGAGTTCGAGAAGGATGGCGAGATCGGCGTGATCGAATCCGTCAAGGCCGCCTCCGAGCTTTACGCGCCGGTTGATGGCGAGATTACGGAAGTGAACGAGGCGCTGGCTGACAACCCCGGAGCGCTGAACGACGACCCCGAGGGCGAGGCCTGGATCTACAAGATCAAGATCGCCGATGCCGCGCAGCTGGAAGATCTGATGGACGAAGCCGGCTACAAGGCCTTTATCGGCTAAATCCGGCCCGGAGCCCCAGAGACCGGGGCTCCCTGCTTCATCTTTTTCCAAATACTCCCGCCGGAGGCTCCTGCCGTCTCCGCCGGGTCTGACCTATCCTTGAGGAGCGCTGCAATGGCCTTCAAACTGACCGATTACGAAGCCTATGACTTCGCCAATCGCCGCCACATCGGCCCGTCGCCCACCGAAATGCGCGACATGCTGCAGGTGATCGGCTTCAAGACGCTGGACCAGCTGATCGACGCCACCGTCCCGCCCGCGATCCGGCAGAAGGAACCGCTGGACTGGGGTCCGGCGATGACGGAACGCGATGCGCTCTTTCACATGAAGCAGGTGGCGGGCAAGAACAAGGTTCTGACCTCGCTGATCGGTCAGGGATATTACGGCACCACCACCCCGGCGCCGATCCTGCGCAACATCCTGGAAAACCCGGCCTGGTACACGGCCTACACGCCCTATCAGCCCGAGATCAGCCAGGGCCGGCTTGAGGCGCTGCTGAACTTCCAGACCATGGTCAGCGACCTGACCGGGCTCGATGTGGCCAACGCGTCCCTGCTGGACGAAGCCACAGCCGCAGCAGAAGCCATGGCGATGGCCAAGCGCGGCGGCCGGTCCAAGGCCAATAACGCGGCCTTCTTCGTGGATCGCAACTGTCATCCGCAGACCATCGCGGTCATCAAAACCCGCGCCGAACCCTTGGGCATCGACGTGCAGGTGGGCGATCCCGATCAGCTGGATGCAGGTGCCGTCTTTGGCGCGATCTTCCAGTATCCGGGCACCCATGGCCATGTGCGCGACTTCACGAACGAGATCGCGGCGCTGCATGAACATAACGCCATCGCCGTTGTCGCCGCCGATATCCTGTCACTGGCGCTGCTGAAATCCCCCGGCGAGATGGGCGCGGATATCGCCATCGGCTCAACCCAGCGCTTTGGCGTGCCGATGGGTTATGGCGGCCCGCACGCCGCGTATATGGCGACCACCGACAAGCTGAAGCGCTCGATGCCGGGCCGGATCATCGGGGTCAGCATCGACAGCCGCGGCAACAAGGCCTACCGCCTGTCGCTGCAAACCCGCGAGCAGCACATCCGCCGCGAAAAGGCGAACTCGAACGTCTGCACCGCGCAGGCGCTGCTGGCCGTCATTGCCTCGATGTATGCGGTCTATCACGGACCCGACGGCATCAAGGCGATCGCGCAATCGGTGCACCGCAAGACCTCGCGCCTGGCCGCCGGTCTGGAAGAGGCGGGCTTTGCGGTCGAACCCGAGGTGTTCTTCGACACCATCACGGTCGAGGTCGGCCATCTGCAGAATGTCGTTATGGAGGCCGCCGTGGCCCGTGGCGTCAACCTGCGCAAGGTCGGCGAGACCCGCGTGGGCATCAGCCTGGACGAACAGACCCGCCCCGAGACCATCGAGGCGGTCTGGGGTGCCTTCGGCATCGACCGCAAGGATGACAGCTCGAACAAGCAATACCGCCTGCCGGATTACGCGCTGCGCGAAAGCGCGTACCTGACCCACCCGATCTTCCACAAGAACCGGGCCGAGGCCGAGATCACCCGCTATATGCGCCGTCTGGCCGACCGCGACCTGGCGCTGGACCGGGCGATGATCCCGCTGGGGTCCTGCACCATGAAGCTGAACGCCACGGTCGAGATGATCCCGGTCACCTGGCCCGAGTTCGGCAACCTGCATCCTTTCGTGCCCGAAGATCAGGCGCAGGGCTACCATCAGATGATTGCGGATCTGAACGACAAGCTGTGCCAGATCACCGGGTATGACGCGATCTCCCAGCAGCCCAACTCGGGCGCGCAGGGCGAATATGCGGGCCTTCTGACCATCCGCAACTATCACTTCGCCCGCGGCGAAGGGCAGCGCAATGTCTGCCTGATCCCGACCTCGGCCCATGGCACCAACCCGGCCTCGGCGCAGATGGTGGGCTGGCAGGTTGTGCCGGTGAAATCGGATGACAAGGGCAATATCGATCTGAATGATTTCCGCGAAAAGGCGGAAAAGCATTCGGACCATCTGGCCGCCTGCATGATCACCTATCCCTCGACCCATGGCGTGTTCGAGACCACCGTGCAGGAGGTCTGCCAGATCACCCATGATCACGGCGGTCAGGTCTATATCGACGGCGCCAACATGAACGCCATGGTCGGGCTGGCACGTCCGGGTGACATTGGCGGCGATGTCAGCCACCTGAACCTGCACAAGACCTTCTGCATCCCGCATGGCGGTGGCGGCCCCGGCATGGGTCCGATCGGCGTCAAGGCGCATCTGGCCGAACATCTGCCGGGCCACCCGGAATACGGCACCGCCGTGGGTCCGGTCTCGGCGGCACCCTTCGGCTCGCCCTCGATCCTTCCCGTCTCATGGGCCTATGTGCTGCTGATGGGCGGTGCGGGGCTGACGCAGGCCACCAAAGTGGCGATCCTGAACGCCAACTACATCGCGGCGCGCCTCAAGGACGCCTATCCGATCCTCTACACATCGGAAACGGGCCGGGTGGCACATGAATGCATCCTCGACACAAGGCCGCTGGACGAGGCGGCGCATGTCACCGTCGACGATGTGGCCAAACGTCTGGTCGATTCAGGCTTCCACGCGCCCACGATGAGCTGGCCGGTGGCCGGAACCCTGATGGTCGAGCCCACCGAATCCGAACCCAAGGACGAGCTCGACCGCTTTTGCGACGCCATGCTCTCGATCCGCTCGGAAGCGCAGGACATCATCGACGGCAAGATCGACGCGGAAAACAACCCGCTGAAAAACGCCCCCCACACGGTGCGTGATCTGGTCGGCGACTGGGACCGCCCCTACACCCGCGAACAGGCCTGCTTCCCTCCGGGATCCATGGGCGTCGACAAATACTGGTCCCCCGTCAACCGCGTCGACAACGCATACGGCGACCGAAACCTCGTATGCACATGCCCACCAATGACAGAATACGAAGACGCCGCTGAGT
>NZ_JBQFQV010000037.1:0-5455 GCF_056537065.1 Ruegeria sp. CH2 | reverse complement strand
ACGTGCCCCTCGCAGCCTTCAACACCATGTTTTATAAGCAAAATATCTCATTCAGAACAGCAAAATCAGCGGATTACTTGGGGAATGTGGGTTCCCAATTTGGTTTCTGGAACGCCGGGGCCATCGTCTTCAACTGATAGCGTAACAGTGCCTTCTTTTTGTTCAATTAGGAGCTGAATTTTGGAATTCTGCGGGCAGTGATCGATTGAGTTTTGCAAAAGGTTTGCGCAAAGCTGTTTTAGCATACCCTCATCTCCTTCGATCAATGCACACCCTGATTGGTCCTCCACAAAACTGATGTTTTGGCCCTTAACTTCCGCAAGAGGAATCATAGTCTCGACTGCTTCTCGGCCTAATCGGTTCAGATCCAGATAACTGAAAGCTTTTGGGCTGTTGTCCTCTTCGATACGGTTGATCCGCAAAACCGTTTCGAAAGTCCATTTGAGACGATCAAGTTCAGATTGAATTTTGTCGATCGATTCCAGAGATTGACCTTCGGATTGTAGTGAGTCTCTTGCTTCCTGGAGTACGATATAAGCATGAGTTAGCGGATTCTTCAGATCGTGGGCAATGGATGCTGCTGTTGATCGAGTTGTGGACATCAGCGCTGTCAGGTTATCGAGATGACCATTCATCAGCCGTGCAACCCGGTCTATCTGATCGTTGTTATTTCCGACTGGAAGTCTTGCTTTGACTTCCCCTCTTGAGACCCTGTTGAGCGTTTTCGCCATTTGATCGAGTTTGCGATAAGTTCTTATGCTTCTTAAGTAGCCAACCAGCAATGTGCATAACGTTGCAACAATTCCGATTATTGCCAAAGACCACGCCAATGATCGAAGTGTGCTTTTGACAAATGCAAGATCACGACCGACTACAATTACAAACTCTCGATATGCCTGCACGTTCACTCGATGGACACGCTTATCGCCACCCAGATTAATGCCATCATCTTCGATTTCCCCCCAACCTCGAAAGGACGGATATTCGTCGATGTTTCCCGCCAGACGTTTCCCTTGACTGTCAAACAGACCAATCAAGCTTGTGTCGAAGGGCATCCAAAGCGTTGCGTCATCGATCGCCTGTACAACGTCAGAGTCGTTGTCATTGTCGTCTAGAATTTCCTGAATAAACCGCATTTCATCGATCAGCAGCGAGTCCATTTCTCGCTGTAGGTCGCCCCGAATTCTCTCGAATGTCAAAAAGGCCAAGGCAGTGACTGAAAACAGTATTACGACTGCTGCATATAATGCTGTCGTAAACGCTGCCCCAGATACTATGTTCGAGCGGTTCATTTGAATTTCTTCCAGTGGTGATGGAGATTACATGCAGATTTGTTGATAACAAACTTGATTTACGCGACCAAACCCGTGATCCAATGTTTTTACCGTATTGTTGCATGAAAGACTGGTAGTTTTGGCTTGGCGAAGCAAAGAAAACGTCTACGAGACCATCCAACGATTTTCAGTAGACATCATACATAGTTCCTTCGCCTGTATCAGGAAAAGGAAAGAACGTGGCTTCGGTGAAATTGCGGTGCTTCCCTCCGAGGGGAGGAGGGAAGCACCGCTTTGACTGAGGGAAGCCTGCCAGCGAGTGAGTGGTTCGTGAAATCACGTTACCGGTGATGCCCTTCTGGAGGGTTGCAAGTGCTTTCTCAGTCGAGTGTTTGGCTTCAGTTCCACCTGTGGAGCATCTTTTGTGACGTGCTCTTTCCAAGGGGTTTTCACCAAACTTACCTTTCTGAAATATTTGCGCAGAACGTCCTGTCGGCCATTACGTGAGCCGCGCTATCCATTCACTTTTGTGCAGTGTCCGTGATCCTCGAATGCAATGGCCCCATGAGTGGACAATTCATAAGTCATGTTCGGAAGGTGGAGCGCCAACGTCCAGACTTCGTTGGGCTTGATGTGGATGAAAGTTATACCATCCAGACCGTGTGCGACGGAGGCTATGCCATCTGTGTCTTGTACTACCAAACGCGCTTCTGAGGCGTCATCATACTGGAAGATTTGAATGACTTCGCCGCTTGTTTCTGACGAGCATCGGTATTCTGTGTCGCCTGCGATTGCCGCAGTCGCTGTCAAGAGCGTCATAAGGAATGTTGCAGTCTTTACCATTGTTTCCCCGATCAAAATATTGTGCTTTTAGTTTGCGTGTCCTAGTGGTGATTGGCTTTTTACCCGTGCATTTCTTCCGTTTGTGTTGTGGCAGCGGATAGGAGGTTTCACAAACCTCACACACACCCGCAGTCCTGGCTCAGCGTTTTCTGCGCTGACTATTGCGCCGTGTTGAACTGCAATGGACTTGACCAGAGATAAGCCAAGCCCATTCCCGACTTCGTTTCTTGTGCCGTCTGCTCGAAAAAAAGTGTCAAAAATATTGCTGATTTGAGAATCTGGAACCCCAGGGCCGTTATCTGTCACAGCCAATTCAATCTCGTCAGGTTTGGCTTCTACTGATATCCTAATCCAAGATTCGGAAGGGCAATATCGGAGCGAGTTGTTCACAAGGTTTACGAGCAGCTGGCGCAACATGTTTTCGTCGCCTCGGATCAGAACCGTGTCGGCGTTATAATCCGCCGAGATGTGCTTACCTGCGTCCAAGGCAACCGGATAAAGCACCTCAGTAAGACTTTCGACGAGCGCGCTCAAATTTACCGTCTTAAAGCTTGCCTGATGCCTTCCTTTCTCGATCTGAGATACTTTGATCACCGTGTCGAAAACAGTTCCAATGCGCTTTAGGTTGCACTCTAAATCGTCGAGGCTTTGTCGCGGGTCGCCGCCATATTCAATTTCGCTATGAGCCCGTTGCAGCGCAACGAACCCGTTGGTCAGTGGCGTTCGCAAATCCCGAGACATTGTGATTGCCGTCGTCGGAGTGTTGTTGAGTAAACTTAAAACCCAATCCAAACGTTGGTTAATTTTTTGGAAGATGCGATCGAAATGATCGTCTGTTCCTAAAACTGGAAGGCGTATTACGGAGTCGTCTTGAATGGCGTTGTCGAGGGCTCGTACGATCCACATGAGTTTTCGCGAGCTCTGGGAACTGAAGTAGTAACCGAGCCCCAAAACAGTGGCGGTTGTTACAAAGGTCAGCAAAACAAGGCCCTTCCAAAGCGCCGCCAGTGCCTGATTAAGCGCTGTCATGCTCCGAGCGACTACCGTACGATACCCAAGGTACTCAGATGCATGTAGCATATAGACAGGGGCACGCCCTCCGGTCTGATTAAAATCCGGATCCACCTCGTGCCAACCGTTTGCGTCAGGCGCTTTCGCGATCGATCCAGCCAACGCTGAACCCTGTTGGTTGAACAGCGCACTCATGTGCAGCCTTGTTCGGTTAGAGCTGTTCAAATGTGCGATCGCTCGCTGAACTGCGTCAGTGCCGCCATCCACCAGAATCTCAGAAAGCAAAAGCTCTTCGTCCAGGATTTGTTGCCGAAGGTCAGAGCGGAGCCTGTCTTCGAGCGCAAGGTAAGCCGCATACCCGAAGACGGCCGTGGTGACCAAGACAATCACTGCGGCAAAACAAGCCGTTCGAAACGGTAGTCCCGAGATTTTGTTATCGTGGTCCATGAAGGCTGTATCCAACGTTTCGAGACGTGTGCAGAAGTGGTGTCTCGAACGGCTTGTCGATCTTGGACCTTAGCCGGCTGATGTAAGTTTCGATAACGCTGGAATTCGGATCAAAATTGTAGTCCCACACTTGTTCCAAAAGCATGGTGCGTGTCACGATCCGCCCTGAATTTCGCATCAAGACTTCCAACAGAGAGAATTCTCGGGGCAACAAGTCAATTGTCACATCTTGCCGTTTCACAACCCTACTGAGCAGATCCATTGAAAGATCGTGAACATGAAGCTTCGTCACCGCAACGCTGGCCGGTTGCCGTTTAATAATGCTGTTCAAGCGTGCCAGCAGTTCTGAAAAATGAAATGGCTTAACCAGGTAGTCATCCGCACCTTCGTTCAAACCTTCTACCCGGTCCTGAACGTCTCCAATTGATGTGAGGAACAGAACAGGCGTCTGTTTCTGTGCGGCTCTCAGGGCTTTGAGAACAGACAGGCCGTCCATCCCTGGCAGCATTCGGTCCAGAATTATGGCGTCACATTCGTTGTACAAACAATACGATAGTGCATCCCGCCCATCTTCGTACCACTCCACGCTAAAACCGTTTGATTTGAGTCCTGCGTTAACAAAATCGGCAGTCTTTTTGTCGTCCTCTGCGACGAGTATTTTCATTCCAAGACCTCCGATCCAATCAATTATTTTGCGTTTAGCAATACTGGTGCAATTTCCCCATCGAAAAAACCCAGCCACTACAGGATGCCTGGGTCTTTCTGGACAACCTCGAAAGCTAGAGGCTCAACGTTTCTTCGACAGCTTTTACCTGGAGGCGGGCGAGACCTAGATTAGCGGTTTTCCTGTCCAACGCGACATACAAGAAAATGTTTGGGTTTTTTTCCAGTGGACGAACCAGGTGAAACTGTTTGCCGAGTGTGATCAGGATATCTTCGATAGAGTCGTTGAGTTTCAGCGTTTCGATCGCCTGCAATTTGGCTCTCACAACTTCAACATTAGCCGCGCCTGCGGTATCGAGGTCAAACTTGGAGCCGCCTTCTGTGCCCAGCACAAGGCCGGTATCACTGTCAACGAGGCATGCCCCCAATAGGCCTTTGAGTTCACTAAGTTTTGAAATGTCCAACGACATGTTAGGCTCCTTGTTTACTTCGGGATTGTTAGTGTAAACGACACCCGGCACTTGATTGCCTGGTCGAGTTCTGTTGTTTGCAGGTGGAATGGTGATGACGTATTTTTGAACCAGTCCGAATCTTTCGCTGAATCTGGCTAGCACAGAGGCGGCATCACTTTTGGGTTTCGACATTTGCTACCCAATTCTCGCTGTGATTTTGGAATCGGAGTGTGGAGTTGGAAATAAGTCTGATCGAACTGCTTGAGCGTGACGGAAAAGTTGATCGATCAACGTGTCATCCAAATCAGGGAGGCCGCGTAACCAATGGGCGGGGTCTGCCACGCGGTCCGGTGTTACTTTCAGAACCGATGAATGGTGGTCGCAGGCGCGAACATGGATTCCATGGAAAAACCTGAGCGCGGCGACACCAGCAAGAGCCAAGTAATGGATGTAGTTAGTTGACGTTGCCATCATGCTTTCTGGGTCCAGTAGGAATGCAGACCACAAAGGTCCGAACCCGAAGAGAATGCTGGCTATAACGGAAAAAACAGAACTTATCACAGGCCTTCGCCTCATTACCTCGCTACCGAGGCGATAACAGAGTTCCATTAGATTTCGCTAACGTTACATAAACATTAAATATTTGTGAGAATTATCATTTTCTTGATGCGACAGGCTTTGTTGCACAAATGGCTTGAAGGGCGGTCTTCCCCTTTCCCCGGACGGACTTATCCTACGGACACGGTGACGGGTATGCCAAGTGCG
>NZ_JBQFQV010000036.1:0-5971 GCF_056537065.1 Ruegeria sp. CH2 | reverse complement strand
CTCAGCATTGGGCTGGAAAAGCCCTGTCGCATTCGAAAGGAAAGTGGCTTAAACGAGCACTTGGGGCGGCACAAAAACGGGACAGGTCCAGTCTATCACTGGTTCGAATACGTACCGCAGGAACTGCTGGACAAGTTCACCGAGCAAACCGGTATCGCCGTGACAATGGACACCTACGACTCGAACGAAGCGATGCTGGCCACGTTGAAAGCAGGCGGCATCGGCACCTATGACGTGGCTGTTCCCGGCGATTACATGGTCAAAATCATGGCTGGCGAAGGGCTGCTGGATACCATCGCCGAGGGCGAGTTGGTCAACAAGGGCAACATCTCGGCCGAATGGGCCGACCCAAGTTTTGATCCGGGCCGCACCCATTCGATCCCGTATCAGTGGGGCTCGACCTCGTTTGCGGTGAACCGCGATGTATACAGTGGCGACATTCAGACTACGGACATCCTGTTCAACCCACCCGCCGAACTGTCAGGCAAGATCAACATGCTGGACAGCCAAGGTGACGTGATGGCCATGGCCTCGCTGCACCTGGGTATCCCGCAGTGTTCGAACGATCGTGAGCAACTGAAGGCACTGAACGATATGCTTCAGAACGCCAAACAGCACTGGGTGTCGTTCAACTCGGATACCGCCAAAGAGGTGCTGGTGTCCGGTGATGCGGCAGTCGGTCAGATCTATGACGGCTTTTCCGCAAAGGCTCGGGAAGAAGGTGCCAACGTCGAATATGCCTTCCCTACTCAGGGCTACGTGGCGTGGATGGACAATGTTGTTCTGCTGAAAGATGCGCCGAACCGCGATAATGCCCTGAAATTCATGGACTTCCTTCTGGAACCGGAAAACATTGCCGCAGTGACCAACTATGCGCAGTATAACGCGGGCGTTAATGGGGTGACCGAGTTCCTTGATCCGGAACTGGCAGCGCAGCCTGAAAAGAACCCTCATGCGGGCGCGGGACAAGGCGTGTTCCTCGAAGTCTGCGACGAGGAAACTCAGGCTGTCTATGACCAGATCTGGACCAATCTCAAGAAATAGGTCGGTGTAAGCTAAGATTTGGTGGCGCTTTTGTTAAAAGCGCCGCCGAACAAACCTATTGAGACGAAAAGCCCCATGAAACGCGTTACAGTCTGCAGTATTTTAAAGCTTCTCTGAACCAGTCTGCATCATAGCATCGGTTTCCGAAAGCCACTCGACATTTGGTAGAGTCCTTAGCAATGCCCTCGCCCCGATGTAAGCGCTGACCTTTCCAGCGGTGGCGAACAGGTTGATCGGACGCCCCTGACTGTCGCAGACGGCGTGCAGCTTTGTGTTCATGACACCCTTGGTCCGATCAATCAGGCGTCTACGCCCCCAGTTGTTACGCCCAAACTGATCGCTGTCCGATGTGCCTTCAGGTAGGTTGCGTCGATCTGTTTGGTCAAAGCCTTTTCCGGCAATCCGGCATGCCCTTCCAAATGACACGCGGCGTTGACGCGAAATAACCTCACAGGAGACTGCGTTGCGTTTGAAGTCAGCGACGAGCTCAAGCGGCTTGATGTCGTGTTATTCCCAAAGTTTGACTATAGGTGTCGCGCAGTTATCGGGTGCTGCCCACCGTTTACCTGTCGATCTTCTCGCTACCAAAAGGTGCCATATACCCCCTTCCGACCCTGATAACGTAATCAAATCCAGATGCGCTTGACGTCAAGTGTATCTCGTCTTAATAAGTTAGTTATTACTCACTAACATAATGGTTTCGAATGCCCGCCCGCAAGCCCGCAGATGAACGCAAGACCGAGATCGTACAAGCCATGCTGCGCCTCGCGGACGAGTTGGGCCCTGATCGCCTGACCACACAGTCGGTTGCTGATGCAGTCGGGCTGACGCAGCCCGCAATCTTCCGGCACTTCGCGACCAAACAGGATTTATGGTTGGCGGTAGCTAACGAGATTTCTGAACGCCTCCGAACCGCGTGGGGTGACGCGCTTAGGACATCTGCCGATCCGGCAGAGCGGATCAAAGCGCTGATTTTGGCTCAATTGCACCAGATCGAGACTATGCCGGCCATCCCGTCTATTCTTTTCTCGCGCGAGCTACAGGTAGAAAACGACGATCTCCGGCAAGCTGTTCTTACGCTGATGACTGAATTGGTCGCATTGCTGTCCATCGAGCTGACCAACGGACAGAAAGCGGGCCTGTTCGACACAAACCTGCCGCCTGAAGACGGAGCGCTACTGTTGATCTCACTGGTACAAGGGTTGGCGATCCGCTGGACTCTAGGGAAACGCGGTTTCGCATTGGAATCCGAAGGGCACCGATTGCTCGACGCTCAGATGCGGCTATTCCGAATAGCAAGTACAGGGGTTTCGCCATGAACCGCCGTATCATCTTCGGTGTTACCCTTGCTGTCGGCCTCGCCGTCTTTGGCTGGCTTGTCCTTACAGAGCGCCCGGTTAATGTTTCCACTGCCGCAATTGAAAAGAATGTCCCTGTTCGTGTTTATGGGCTGGGGACGGTCGAGGCCCGGATCGTCTCAGATGTCGGATTTGAAGTTGGTGCCACGCTGACAGAACTTTCGGTCGACAGTGGTGATACGATCAAAGCGGGGCAAGTCCTTGCCCGGCTTCATCCGACGGAACAACAAGCAAAAGTCGCGCGCGCCAAAGCCGGGATTGCCGCCGCAGAGGCCACTTTGGGCAAGGCTGAGGCAAATGTGATCCGCGCGCGTGCCATTCTTGCGCAACGGCAGTCGACAAATGCGCGCCAGCAGGAACTTGCCGGGCGCAATGCCGTCTCGACTCAGGCTGCAGAAGAAGCCCAGCGGGATGTCGATGTTGCAGCCGCTGATCTGGCCGTAGCAGAAAGTGATGTTGAGGTTGCCAAATCCATGCACAGTGACGCCAAGGCAGCCCTGCAATACGAGCGTGTGCTGCTTGATCATCATGTGTTGCGGGCGCCATTTGACGCGGTCGTTGTTGAGCGCCACGTCGAAGCAGGTACTGTTGTTGTCGCTGGTGAACCAATCTTTACCCTTTTGGACCCGAACACTGTTTGGGCTTTGACCTACATTGATGAAGCGAGGGCCGGGCCCCTGCAACTCGGACAAGTTGCCGAAGTGAGGTTGCGGTCTTTGCCGCATAAGGTCTTCACAGGCAAGATCGCGCGGATCGGTATAGAAAGTGACCGGGTGAACGAAGAACGCCGGGTCTGGATTGCATGCAATCGGTGCCCGGAACAGGTTTTTCTTGGCGAACAGGCCGAAGTTTGGATCACAGTGACAGAGCTGGTCGATGCGATGTTGGTTCCCGAGATCGCAATAACCGGTTTTGACGGGCATGAAGGTCTTATATGGGTCGCGCGGGATGGGCGTGCGCATCAGGTGTCGGCAGTCTTCGGTCACCGGACCGAGGATGCGCGGGTCGAACTGGTCGGTAGTATTCCCGACGGCTCGCAGGTCATCTTGGCACCCGTTAAGGGGCTGTCTGAGGGGCGCATGGTTCGGGTCGTCGAGAGGGATGCGCCATGAACCTCGCCTACCGCGATGTGCGTCACAATCTGTTCCGCTTCATGCTGACTTGCCTCGGCCTCAGCCTTCTGATGGCGGTCGTGCTGGCAATGATTGGTATTTACAATGGGCTGGTTGCGGACGCGCTGAACATCGTCAAAGCACCGCAAGCTGATCTTTGGATTGTTGAATCTGGTACACGCGGACCGTTTGCAGAAGCCTCGAAAATTCCCGACGGCACCCGTGATGCTGTGGGGCGATTGCATGGTGTGGCCGAAGCGGGCAGCATCACATACCAGACCGTCGAAGCGCCCTTTCGCGGCGAAACGCTACGCCTGTACGTGATCGGATACGAGCCAGGTCACCCCGGTGGACCCGAAGCAATCTCGGTAGGGCGTGGGATCAGCCAGTCCCATTTCGAGATCGTGGCAGATGCCAAATCCGGACTGTCCGTCGGCGATGTGATCCGACTGGGCCGCGATCCTTTCACTGTGGTCGGGTTGGTCGAGGATACGATGAATTCCGCCGGTGATCCGGCGGCGTTTATCACCTTGCGCGATGCGCAAGTGCTACAGACGCAACTGGCCCCGTCGGCTCAACGCGTCCAGGAGGCACGAGGCGCGGGGTTGCTCGAAAGTCAGGACAGCGTTGCGGCTGTGATCGCACGGCTTGAACCGCTTGCAGACCCGCAAGCAGTGGCGCAGTCGGTGCGCCAATGGAAACATCTTGGGGCCCTGACACAAGCCGATCAGGAGTCTATTCTGCTATTGTCTGTGGTGGATCGGGCAAAGCGGCAGATAGGTTTGTTTCTGGGCATCTTATTGTCCGTTTCAGCCGTTGTGATCGCATTGATTATCTACACGATGACCATGGAAAAGCTAAAGCAGATCGCCACACTCAAACTGATCGGCGCCCCCGACCGCACGATCATCGGGCTGATCGTGCAGCAATCCATTGCACTTGGTGCGGTCGGCTGGAGTTTCGGTCTGATCCTTATCCTGCTTGTCAAAGACTACTTCCCCCGCCGGGTTGTGTTAGAGCCGATCAACGCCATCGCGCTGGCAGGGATCATCCTCATTGTCTGCATCGTCGCCAGCGGCCTTGGCGTTCGTGCAGCACTCAAGGTCGATCCGGCCACGGCAATCGGAGGGTGACGTCATGCTCAATGATCCGCGCCGCGTGATTGTAGATGTTACCAATGTCTCAAAGCACTTTGGCGAGGGCGGTGCACGTGTCGATGCACTGAAGGGTGTTGATCTGTCAGTCGAGGCGGGCGAAGTGGTGGCACTACTCGGCCCGTCTGGATCGGGTAAAACGACGCTTCTGAATGTCATTGGCTGCATCATTGCTCCGAGTACGGGGAAGGTTACGCTGGACAATGAGGCGGTTTACGACAAGCAATGGCTGCGAAACGATTTGCGTAGGCTACGGCTCGACAAGATCGGGTTTATCTTTCAGTTCCATAATCTTCTGCCATTTCTCGATGCCAAGGATAACGTTGCTCTGGTGCTGAAACTGGCTGGAAAGTCGACGGTCGAGGCGCAAAGGCGCGCTGTCGAACTGCTGGACTATCTGGAGGTCGGTCACCGCAGGGATGCGATGCCCGCGCTTCTGTCCGGAGGTGAGGCGCAGCGTGTGGCCATCGCACGCGCCCTTGCCAACAGCCCGCGCATCATTCTGGCAGATGAACCAACTGCGGCGCTTGACAGCCAGAGGGCCGGGATCGTGATGGACCTGATGCGCAAGCTCGCAGCTGAGCAAGACGCCTGCATCATCGCGGTGACGCATGATGAAAAGATTTACGACCGGTTCGACAAGCTGTTCCACTTACGCGACGGCCGACTTGATGGAACGGAAGGGGGCGCGACATGAAAAATGCAACCACTGGCAACCGCGCCCTGAACATAGCGGCGAGCGTGGCAATAGTGTTCGGCGCGTTGACTGTTTTCTCAGGCGGACGGGCCTTGTTTGGTGGCGATGAAGCACGCGCAGCCGTTGGTAATGCAGTGCCCTTCGTGCTGTGGTTCAACTTTCTGGCAGGATTCGCCTATGTCGTGGCCGGCATTGGACTGTTTCTTCGGCACCGGTCAGCGGCCTGGATATCAACAGGTATTCTGGTTGCCACCGTTCTGGTTTTTCTGGCCTTCGGCGCTCATGTGCTGCAAGGCAATGCCTATGAGATGCGCACCCTCGGCGCGATGACCTTGCGCACGGGTGTCTGGTTAGCCATTTCCGTTGTGGCTTGGGTGCATATCTGGCGAGCAGAATGACTCGCCTGTAGATATGCCGTTACTCGCGGGACATTTCCTTTAACCTCGCAGTCGGGGACAAAGGAGATGTTTATGAATCAGGACGTACGCGGGTGTTGTCACGTTAACGTCCGGTCAACGAGGGAATGCTGATGGTCGGGATTCAAGCGGCTCGAGTGGCAGCATTCGGGGCGTCAAATGCCTCGAGGCGGTGATAACGGATTGTTAG
>NZ_JBQFQV010000035.1:0-2500 GCF_056537065.1 Ruegeria sp. CH2 | reverse complement strand
AATCAAACTCGGAGATAGCTGGTTCTCTGCGAAATCTATTTAGGTAGAGCGTCATCCGAATACCCCGGGGGGTAGAGCACTGGATGGGTAATGGGGCCCCACAGGCTTACTGATCCTAACCAAACTCCGAATACCCGGGAGTACTAGATGGCAGACACACTGCGGATGCTAACGTCCGTAGTGGAGAGGGAAACAACCCTGACCTACAGCTAAGGCCCCCAATTCATGGCTAAGTGGGAAAGCAGGTGGGACGACCAAAACAACCAGGAGGTTGGCTTAGAAGCAGCCATCCTTTAAAGATAGCGTAACAGCTCACTGGTCTAAACAAGTTGTCCTGCGGCGAAGATGTAACGGGGCTCAAGCCATGAGCCGAAGCTTAGGATGCCGTAAGGCATGGTAGCAGAGCGTAGTGTGACATAGAACTCATCCGTATTTGCATCTGTGTTGTGTAACAGCAGCGGGATGTAATGACGGATCGAGTTCTTTCGATGAAGCCGGCCTGTGAGGGATCCGGTGGAGAGATCACTAGTGAGAATGATGACATGAGTAGCGACAAAGAGTGTGAGAGACACTCTCGCCGAAAGTCCAAGGGTTCCTGCTTAAAGCTAATCTGAGCAGGGTAAGCCGGCCCCTAAGCCGAGGCCGAAAGGCGTAGGCGATGGGAACTAGGTTAATATTCCTAGGCCAGGAGGATGTGACGGATCACAGGTGTAGTTCAATCTTATCGGATTGATTGGGCTGCTGAGTGGTTCCTGGAAATAGCCCTCCATCAGACCGTACCCTAAACCGACACAGGTGGACTGGTAGAGCATACCAAGGCGCTTGAGAGAACGATGTTGAAGGAACTCGGCAAAATACCTCCGTAAGTTCGCGAGAAGGAGGCCCGGTTCCTAGGCAACTAGGGGCTGGGGGCACAAACCAGGGGGTGGCGACTGTTTATTAAAAACACAGGGCTCTGCGAAGTCGCAAGACGACGTATAGGGTCTGACGCCTGCCCGGTGCCTGAAGGTTAAAAGGAGAGGTGAGAGCCTTGAATTGAAGCCCAGGTAAACGGCGGCCGTAACTATAACGGTCCTAAGGTAGCGAAATTCCTTGTCGGGTAAGTTCCGACCTGCACGAATGGCGTAACGACTTCCCCGCTGTCTCCAACATCGACTCAGCGAAATTGAATTGCCTGTCAAGATGCAGGCTTCCCGCGGTTAGACGGAAAGACCCCGTGCACCTTTACTACAGCTTCGCACTGGCATCAGGATTGTGATGTGCAGGATAGGTGGTAGGCTTTGAAGCGGAAACGCAAGTATCCGTGGAGCCTCCCTTGAGATACCACCCTTCGCACTCTTGATGTCTAACCGCGGTCCGTTATCCGGATCCGGGACCCTGCGTGGCGGGTAGTTTGACTGGGGCGGTCGCCTCCTAAAGCGTAACGGAGGCGCGCGAAGGTTGGCTCAGAGCGGTCGGAAATCGCTCGTTGAGTGCAATGGCAGAAGCCAGCCTGACTGCAAGACTGACAAGTCGAGCAGAGTCGAAAGACGGCCATAGTGATCCGGTGGTCCCGAGTGGAAGGGCCATCGCTCAACGGATAAAAGGTACGCCGGGGATAACAGGCTGATACTGCCCAAGAGTCCATATCGACGGCAGTGTTTGGCACCTCGATGTCGGCTCATCTCATCCTGGGGCTGGAGCAGGTCCCAAGGGTACGGCTGTTCGCCGTTTAAAGAGGTACGTGAGCTGGGTTTAGAACGTCGTGAGACAGTTCGGTCCCTATCTGCCGTGGGTGTAGGAGACTTGAGAGGAGTTGCCCCTAGTACGAGAGGACCGGGGTGAACGATCCACTGGTGGACCAGTTGTCGTGCCAACGGCAGTGCTGGGTAGCTATGATCGGACAGGATAACCGCTGAAGGCATCTAAGCGGGAAGCCCCCCTCAAAACAAGGTCTCCCTGAGGGCCGTGGAAGACCACCACGTCAATAGGCCGGAGATGTAAGCGCAGTAATGCGTTCAGTTGACCGGTACTAATCGCCCGATAGGCTTGATTTGATCCAGTAATGGAAAGACAAATCAAAGACATACACACCCTGAGTTGGACAACGTTGATCTGATTAACACAACCGTGCAGGACCGCGCATCCGCTTCGCGAATACGCTGCCTCCTGCCCGTCGCTTTTTTGCTCCGCAAAAACAGCGACGTGGGGATTTTCCTCGGTTTGGTGGTCATAGCGCAAGTGAAACACCCGGTCCCATCCCGAACCCGGAAGTTAAGCACTGCCGCGCCAATGGTACTTGGGCTTAAGCCCCGGGAGAGTAGGTCACCGCCAAACCTAGCAAAATCCCCAAGTCTCTCTAAAACGATGAAAACAAATCTGACTCTGACGCGGGATGGAGCAGCCCGGTAGCTCGTCAGGCTCATAACCTGAAGGTCGTAGGTTCAAATCCTACTCCCGCAACCAATACTTCCAGTCAGATATCAAGCACTTAGCGCCCCAAGGGGCGCTTTCTGCGTTC
>NZ_JBQFQV010000034.1:0-7624 GCF_056537065.1 Ruegeria sp. CH2 | reverse complement strand
GAAATTCGTCCGTCCGTTTCAGTCCCATAGTTCGTCTCCTTTGCTGCAATAAATGCTATCAAAGGAGCGGCAGCAAACCGCGACACGTCCAAGAAGCACCTTTGCATCGGCAAGCGCAAAACCCAAGTCTCGGCACTTCCTTAGAAAACAAAGCCGTCCCACATCGTGCGCAGAGTACATGCGTCGATTATTCGATGCCCTTTCTGGTTTCGGCACGATCCCTTCGCGTTCGTAGTAGCGGATAGTTTCAATTCCGACACCGCTTTGCCGGGATGCCTCCCCAATCGCAAACATGTGAGATTTCCTGTCTTGATCCTGTAGTGGCTACAGAAGTTAAACGAGTGGTTGTTGTCTCTACAACTCCGCGCGACGTAGTCCATTAGGGAAACAGAATGCAGAAGTACCTTAGCCTCAGCTATTTGGGATCGCTATCAGCGCTTGGCGTCGCGACTTGCTGCGTTTCGCCCATGACGATGATTTTACTGGGGCTGGGCGGCAGTTGGTTGGCAATCTTTGGGAAGGTTGCGGCAGCGAGTTACCATGTGCTGACGATTTCAACGGCGCTCGTCGCGATATCGTGGCTGGTATCTTATCGGCGCGGTTCCTTACCGACGTTAAAATGGCGGCTTGCAGGAACAACTCTAATCACCGGCGTGGCTTGGGTCGTTGTGTTTAACGAGGCACGGATTAACGATTACCTGATCATGCAGATGTGAGACTATGACAAAACAAACTGTAGTCCTAGAAAGCACCCTGATTTGCCCGAAGTGCGGCCACAGCGAAACCGAGGAAATGCCAACGGATGCTTGCCAGTGGTTCTATGAATGCAAGTCGTGCAAAACAGTTTTGAAGCCCCTGGAAGGCGACTGTTGTGTTTACTGTTCATATGCCACGGTCCCGTGTCCACCAATTCAGCTAGGCGATAGCTGTTGCGGATGAAGTGAAGGACGGCTTTGTTGAGCAAACTGTGAACTGCCGCCGCGAGCATCGCTGCTATTTGCATGAATGACAGTTCTTTCCGCTGCTTGGCCGCACAAGATATTCGGCAGTTGCAATGTTGTTACTGCTACAAGCGCATGCAGCAATAAAATCCAGGGTACAGGTTGGGCTCATTGACGACTTCGGGACAGCCGCAGCAATGCCCCTTCCTGGCTAAATATTAACTAAGCAGACGGCCCATTACGGTCTTTCATCCACTAAACACGACGCTGCAATGCGGCCCGACAAAGCTGCCGTTCGCAGCAAGTGGTCTAGTGGCGCAAACCGACCTTTCACTCATGGGTAAGAAAGCAACGATACAACTTGTCGAAGCAGTTGTTGGCTTCAAGCACAAACAAATGAGTCCTTCGAATGCACAGTCCGCGTCCCACAGGAGACTCTGGAACCGCAATCGAATTGCTGCCGCTGCGTTGCCGAAAATAGAGGTTGGTGCCGTGTAACAAACAATGCTCTCCCCCACGGCAAATCCTGCCAAAACAATGAGGGTTGACGATCACAAATCACGGTTATCCAACTCTAAACCATTGCCGGTGTCAAAATGCTCACAAAATCAGTCAAATAGCCCGCTGCACCTAAGTTCCTATCCCCCAACCGACAAAAAACAAATTCCTTACAAAAATTTAAGCTTTCTGAAAAGCCGGTTAAAACCTCCAGTATTTTACGAACCGCTTAGTTGATTGGTAACGAGGCGAGGGGCCTATGCTAAGTTCTGTTTTTTTATCAGTTTTGGCCGGCGTCCTTTCTGAACTTGGGTATCTGTGGTCTTCATTCCTTCTGGGTCCGGAAGGTGTTTTGACCATTTCAGCCAACAATGCCCAATACTTGGCCACTGCCTGTATTGCTGCACTAAGGTTTTTGCACAGAGGCCCCAAGAGCTCTCAGGGACCAATCGCACCGGTTTTGAACGTCAGGGCAGATCCCGAATGTCATGTACAGCATAGGAAGGACACTCTCCCTGGGTTGGATGACACTTTGGTTGATCGGCTCTTCCTTCGCACCCAAGCCGCTCGCAGTGGCGGACACATAGTTCGACAATCCACTTCCACCATCACAGCGAGAATTGGATAGAAAATGTCGAATTCCAAGAGTGATACATCGTCTGTTCTGGCCAGATTTAGCGAAAGGTTTGGCCTGGTTCAAAAACACGTCATTACCATCCCACCTGCAAACAAAGAAACTCGTCCAATCCATCAAACGCCCGGAGCGAGTCAGATCAGCAATTCCAAAGCCAAAAAGGAGCTAAACATGTCGTTGGACATTTCTAAACTAAGCGAAATCAAGGGTCTTTTGGGGGCGTGCCTCGTGGACAGCGACACAGGCCTAGTACTAGGCTCTGAGGGTGGCTCAAAATTTGATCTTGAAACTGCAGGCGCTGCGAATGTTGAAGTCGTCCGCGCCAAACTTCAGGCAATCGAAGCGCTGAAACTTAACGATACCATCGAAGACATTCTGATAACGCTTGGCAAACAGTATCATCTGGTCCGCCCGTTGGACAAAAACCCAAACATCTTTGTGTATGTCGCACTAGACAAGAAAACTGCCAATCTTGGTCTCGCCCGGCTTCAGGTGAAAGCCGTCGAAGAAACGTTGAGTCTCTAGTCTGCAACGATTTGCCAAATGGACTTAGCCATCACGTTATGGCTGGGTTCACTTACAGCGCATTCCAAACTGAAACAAGCAGGTCCAGTGGCAAAATCGGAGGGCTTAAAGTGAAGATACTCGTCGCAGAAGACGACAAAAAAACCGCCGACTTTGTCAATTCAGGACTCAGATCAAACGGTTTTAGTGTGGAGTGGTATGAAGATGGTCGGGATGCCCTGTCATATTGTCTATACAATGAATGTGACGCCATAGTCCTGGACCGCATGCTACCAGGAATGGATGGTCTTTCCGTTCTCAAAGCACTTAGGGCCGCGAAAAAACAGACCCCGGTTCTGTTTCTTACGTCGATAGGAGACGTTCAGGACAGAGTAGAAGGTTTGACCGAAGGTGCAGATGACTACCTAGTAAAGCCTTTTCATTTTTCAGAGCTGCTAGCGCGTTTAAATAGCATAATCAGGCGACAACCGCCCGATTTCTCGACAACTGAGCTTCATGTCCACGATCTATCAATGGACCTACTCAGCAGAGTCGTGAAACGGCAAGATGTGACAATAGATTTGTTGCCACGTGAATTTGCGTTGTTAGAAGTTTTGATGCGCAATACAGGCCGCGTGGTGACACGCACCATGCTTCTGGAGCAAGTTTGGGACTATAATTTTGACCCGAGTTCGACCGTGATTGAAACATACATCAGTCGTCTGAGGTCGAAGATAGACAAGCCCTTCGAGATGCCGCTTTTGCACACGTCTCGAAACGTTGGATACAGCCTTCATGGGCCGCGCTAGCATTGCCTCGAGCGCTCCAGCTTGTTTCGCCGCATTGATTGTCTGGATCATCACCGCTGTTTTCGGATATGCAGC
The DNA here is from genome assembly GCF_056537065.1 of Ruegeria sp. CH2. Taxonomy (NCBI): domain Bacteria; kingdom Pseudomonadati; phylum Pseudomonadota; class Alphaproteobacteria; order Rhodobacterales; family Roseobacteraceae; genus Ruegeria; species Ruegeria sp. CH2. The sequence goes on along the minus strand of NZ_JBQFQV010000034.1, from coordinate 4,163 downwards.
CTATCTGGCGCTGGAAGACAAGCTCCGCTCTGACCTCGAACAACAAATCCTCGATGAAGAGCTTTTGCTTCATGAGATATTGCAGGAAGGCGGCGCTGACGCAGTTCAGCGAGCAATCGAACATTTGAATAACCCTAATCGAACCCAACTTCACGTAATCGCGCTGTTTGACCAAAACGGTTCAGCACTTGCCAGTTCAATCGCGAAAGTGCCTGATACGAACGGATGGCACGAGGTAGATCCGGATTTTGTTCAATTCGGCGGGACCGCGCCCGTCTATATGCTTCATGCGTCCGAGTATCTTGGGTATCGCACAGTAGTCGCCCGTAGCATGACATCACTTAGTCAAGCGTTGACAACACTTTGGGAAGGGCTATTGCTTCTGACGCTCGCAACAACCATGACTGTTTTAGGTCTTGGCTACTACTTCAGCTCTCAAAACTATCGGAAACTAAAGTCGGTTGAGCGAGCCCTGGAACCTCCTGTTCAAGCGAATGGTTCTATTCGTCTTCCGGTTTCGGGAAAGGGCGATCAATTCGATCGGATTTTCCAGTTGGTTAACCGACGTCTCGACTGGATTTCGAGTTTACTGAATAGCACACATGCTACTGCGGTCACAGTTGCCCGCGATTTAAAGACACCATTAACCAGTGGTTTTATCGCTTTGCAACAGGTTTACAGCGAAGTTGAGTATGGTGGCGACCCGCGATCCGGCCTCAATGAATTAGAGAGCAACCTAAAGCGCATTAGAGTTGTTTTCGACACGATCCTCAAGGTCTCGCAAATTGAGGAAGGAACGCATCAAAAGAGCTTTAAAACAGTGAACCTGAGCGCGCTCGTTGAGGGTGTTGCTGAGGCGCTGTATCCAGTTGCCGTCGATGCAGGTAAGCACATCTCGGCGGACTACAACGCCGACACGATATTGATCCGAGGCGACGAAAACATGCTGAAGCAGCTGCTCGTCAATCTTGTGAACAACTCGCTCCGGTATTGCCCTTCCGGTTCTTGGATCAGGATTTCCCTGACAGCCAAGCCCGATGTGATTGAGCTGGTTGTGACAGATAACGGTCCAGGGGTTCCGGAACCCCAAATCAACAAGATTTTTGACGCGTTTTTCCGAGCAGACGGCACAAAATATGAAGATGGCAATGGGCTTGGCCTGTCGCTTGTAAAGGCCGTTGCCACACGCCACGGCGCAATAGTCACTGCGGAAAACAATGAACCGGGCCTGCGGGTGTGTGTGAGCTTTGGAAAGCCTCGCGTCGCGGCCTGAACCTATGCGGAAGAACGGTCCACTCATAATTCGAACCACCACTTGGACAACTCAAACTAGAAAGCCCAACCTTTTGAACGGAAAAACAATGACGATGAAAGCAATACTCCTAATGGCACTTTTGCCTGCGTCTGCAGCGATCGCAGACGAAACAGAATACCTATGCACGTCAGAAACCAATGGTGAAATCATCCAGGTCTTTCAGGGTGCTGACCGCTCAGAAGCGCGCCTGATTGTGCAAAACACAGAAGGCGTAGCCTCCGTCGCACACGGGCTGGACGGAGTAACATTCATCCACATCAAGACCGACGAAGTCTGGACCTTGGCGCTTCATTTCCCAACCATGACCTATGAGCTGTCCACGCACGGTGCCACATCTGTCGAAGATCACGGACAGTGCACAAAAGGTGGGTGAACAACATCGAAAACTCAATGATCCAGGGGGAAGATCGCACTATTTTTCAAAAACGTAAGGTTGATGAAAGCCGGATGGCAAGGAAACGTTGCAGAAGATGCCGTCAAGGTTGGAACTGAAACCGAATACTCGACTGAGGAAGCACTCGTTACCCTCCTGAAGGGTGCCACCGGAACCGTGAGGACACGGACCACTCACTCGCACGCTTGCTTCCCTCAGTCAAAGCAGCGCTCCCCTCCACCCCCTCGGAAGGGAGCGCTGCAAGTTCTCGGAAATCAAGGCTCCATCGGCCGCCGTATCAGGCGAGCAACACCGCACATAGTTTTTTGAAAGTGTTCGGGTGTGCTCAATCAAACGGAGCTGGGAGTTGAGAGCATTGACATTCGTGTGCTTTATTGGTCTCGCATCTCCAATGGTGCGACAAATTTAGCTAAATCCCCCATTTTCCCGCTAGTTTTTCAGCTAAAACCCTCGGATCACTCGCTTGACTGGCCAGAAAGGGTTTGCTGTTAGCCAAATCACATGCGGTCGCCACTATAATCGGATGAAAAACAAATGAAGCGCTCAAACATTGTCTCTGGAGCAGCGTTTACGACAGCGTTGTATGCAGCTGTAGTAATACTACTTTCAGTTACAGCGTTGGCTTTTTTAACGTTCGAAAGAATTCGTGGCGATTTGCAACGGGAAATGGACTCGTTGTTGATCGACGAAATGCGTTTCATTCAGGAAATTCTGGACGATAACGACAACGATTCAGATGTTGTACAAGCGATTGATGACGCGACCCTCTGGTTGCCATTCGACACCAGTTTGATTGGCCTGTTCGACAGCCAGGGGAAGCGTCTGGCGGGAAATATCGACGAATACCCGTCCTTTAGAGGATGGGGAGAAATCGAAGACGATGGTATAGATCTGGGTGGGGAAAAACGTATCCACCGTGTCAACGTGCAAACCTACCGTGGATTTGTAGTTGTGGTTGGTCGCGATCTTGCCTTTGTGAAAAGCACGCTTCGTTCGCTGGCGTGGTCTTTGGTTGCAATCGGATTTGGAGCAACGGTGTGCACTTTGTTGGTTGGGTACATCTCCAGCATAAGAACATATCGCAAACTCGATCAAATGGCGAAGACGCTAAACAAAGTCTCAAGAGGTGATGTTAAAGCGAGGCTTTCAGTCAGTAAGAACAACGATCAGATAGACCGGATTGCCCGGTTGATGAACCGACATCTCGACAACCTGACAGCTTTAATGTCCACGACTCGATCGACGGCTGCATCAATTGCACATGATTTGAAGAACCCGCTCACTCATGCTTACATCGCGCTTCAGGAAGCGAGAGACACGCTTCAATCCGAAGGTCAGCCACTAGAGGTGATCAACAATATTCAGTCTGAACTTGACCGTCTAAAATGGACCTTTGAAACTGTTTTGCGGATCAACCGTATCGAAGAAGGTAACAGTCCAAAAGCGTTCAGCTATCTAGATTTGAATAGGCTGGGTCGAGAAGCAGTCGAAACGATGATTCCACTTGCGGAGGCTAAGGGTCAAAGCCTGAATTTTGTTGAGAACCAATCAGGGCGTTCCCTGATCGAAGGCGATGAAGGTATGCTGAAACAGCTTTGCGCAAACCTTTTGCAGAACTCTATCGATCACTGCCCAAAGCATTCCAGAGTTCGCCTGCTTATTGAAAAAGAAGACGGCATCGTTACGCTCTCGGTGGTTGATGATGGTCCCGGCGTTCCCGAAAACACTCTGGGAAAGCTCTTTGTTCCTTTCTATAAGCTTAAAAGCGAACGAAATAGTGTTGGGAATGGTTTAGGACTGGCGCTGGTGAAGGCTATCGCAGATCATCATTCGGCGCTCTTAATGGCTACAAACAGCTCACCCGGATTGACGGTCTCGGTTCGATTCGACGTAGCGTAGCAACGGAACAAGTATCGCTTCTGCGTCGGATTTTGATGGCTCACCCCACACGTCTAACGGACCTTGCGCAAGCCTAGCTGATTTACTCGAACCGGTTCGGTCGCTTTGCGGCCATTCACCCACTGGTCAGAATGCTGCGGTCGCAGCCCGCATTGCCGCCATTCGCTGCGACTGCGAAATCTGGTCGTCGACGAACTCACAGTCCGCGGACTATTTCTGCCGCTCGTTGCAAGAGAATTAACGTCAGCTTTGAACAACGTCGCTGTACCAACCCGACGTTCCTAAACCGCTTTCGCCGCGGTTACCACCGCAGGTATTGGCACTTCCCATTCGGGACCTGAACCATGTCTTTCTAAGACTTGGGATACAACCGCCTTTCTGATCGCTGCCGCATTGTCCGGCGGCTGAGGGCGCAATAATGCGCCGCCCCGTGCCGTGCCCTCCAAGAAGAAATCAAACGGTGCTGAGCCTCCCCAACTGAACTGGTCCACCGCTATGTTTAGGAAACGGAGGACCACGAATGGCAAACAAGCGACCGAAGCCCGAAGAGATTGT
>NZ_JBQFQV010000033.1:0-8185 GCF_056537065.1 Ruegeria sp. CH2 | reverse complement strand
CACTGGATATTCCAAGCTTCGCGCCGATCTCCTGGATCGGCTTCTTATTCGCTTCACGCGCAATTTCGATGTCGGATTTATAGCTCATTGGGTTTGGTCTCCCTGCGTGAGATAGTCTGGATTGGTCCGGCCAGAGCGACAAAACGCAGGGCCAGATTCGGTCAAAATTTTCTTTAAGGTAAATAAATATTCCCAAGGGTCAATACGTGAGTTTAAAGTACCCAAGGGATGTTTCCAAACATCAAGTCAAGATTCGGGGGTTGCGACCAGGATCAGGCGTATCTTTTTCGACCTGCGCTGAGACCCAGCAACCAATCCTCGACGATGCGCTGTTCCGGGAAAGCTTTTTGAAGCGGCTTTTTCAGCAGGTAGTATCCGGATTGCGTTCGCACCGAAGCGTTCTGGACCGGCCTGACCAACGCGCCGCTCTCAAGCAAGGGGTCAACAAGATGGGCCCAGCCCAATGCAATTCCCAAACCATCGACGGCAGCCTGAACCGACAGTGGATAGGTGTTGAAAGCCACAGCTTGTTCCATCGCTGAGGTGGAAACACCGTTACCGCTGAACCATGTACGCCATGTCATCCACTCCGCATGACTGCTGGTGACTTCAATAAGGTCCAGTTCCGGCAGCGCGGAAAGAACTGCCGCATTGGGGTTGCTTCTGAGGTACTCGGGGCTGCAAACCGGAAACACTGTTTCTCCGAACAGAAGCTTTGCTTCGTATCCCGGCCACTCGCCATCTCCACGCAGTATTGTCAGGTCCATGGAATCCGAAAGGCATTCTGCGTCACTGTCCGAAGACACCAGCGAAATACGGATACGGCCGTTGGATTTGTTGAACTTGTGCAGTTGTGGCATCAACCACAAAGACGCGACAGAGTTTGTCGCGGAAATCGACACCTTGTTGGCCTGATGCTTGGCCAGCATCTCACGGCTGACGTCCCGCATCTGATCCAGAGACTTCTCGACAGTTGCCAACAGAATGGCACCCTGTTGCGTCAGTGACACCGAACGGTGACCCCGGACAAACAATGGCACATCATAATGCTGCTCCAGCAGGCGCACTTTGCGGCTGATCGCGGTTTCCGAGATGTTCAGCACCTTACTGGCCTGCACAAAGCTTTGCGCTTTTGCCGCGGCTTCAAACGCCAACAAATAATCAAGCGGAGGAAGGACTTTCCCTGTGACTGATGTTTTCTTTGGCATTTACAGGACTTTTCCCGATCTGGACGCGGCCACACGCAAAAACATTCATGGACACCCGTTGCCGTCTGAACGGGCAACCGACTGTTAACATAGTAAAAAGTTGAGTTTGCCTCAAGATTTTATGGTCAACGCCCCTCAAATTTCTTTTCTGCATTATGAGCGATTCTAGGCAAAATGCACAAATTCGCGGGCCGGAAGAGCCCCTTTGACAAAAAACGAACCTCACTCAGGGAGCGAACATGAAACTTACAAACCTCCTTTCCGCAGCAACCTTGGCGGCAGTAGCGGGAACCGGGGCGATTGCCGAAGACAGCAGCGACCCGATTGTCATTCCAATTCACAACTGGTCCAGCCAGATCGTGATGTCCAACGTCGTCGGTCTGATCTTCGAAGAGATGGGCAACAACGTCGAATATGTCACCACCGACAGCCAGGCGGTTTATGAATCGGTCCGCTTGGGCGACGTCGCGCTTGAGATGGAAGTCTGGGAAGGCGCGTTTGGCGCATCCTACCGGGCCGCGCTGGAAAAGGGCGGTTTGCATGACGCGGGCGATCATGATGCCGTCACGCGCGAAGATTGGTGGTACCCGATGTGGACCAAGGAATCCTGCCCGGGCCTGCCTGATTGGAATGCACTGAACGATTGCGCGCACCTGTTTGCCACGGCCGAGACCGGGGATAAGGGTCGGTATCTTGATGGTCCGGTAGACTGGTTGAAACATGGTAAGGAACGCGCCGAAGCGCTTGATCTGAACTTTACCGTGATCAATGCGGGTTCCGCCGCAGCGTTGTGGGCCGAGATTGGTGCCGCCGAGGCCGACAAGACCCCGGTTCTTGTATTCAACTGGACGCCAAACTTTGCCGAAGCCGTCTGGCCCGGTGAGTTTGTAGAGTTCCCTGCATGGGAAGACGGCTGCGACAAGGATCCTGCCAAGGGTCCGAACCCGGACGCGCTGTATGATTGTGGCAACCCGGCAAGTGGATATCTGAAAAAGGCGGCTTGGGATGGCATGAAGGACAAGTGGCCAGCCGCGTATTGCGCTCTGACCCAGATTTCTTTCACCAACCCTCAGATCGCGGAAATGGCAAAGCTGGTCGACACTGATGAGCTTGAGCCGGAAGAAGCGGCAGAGGAATGGCTGGACGCCAACCGTGCCGTTGTTGACCCCTGGATCAGTGCCTGCAGCTGATAACGGCTAGGAATAATGAATCTGGCGCGGCCTTGATCGTTTTGTGATCCAGGGCCGCGCTCAACAAGAAAGAAAAGCAGCCATGTCCGCCATCGCGCCTGTCATATCAGCCAAGAATGTCTGGAAACTGTTTGGACCCTCTCCCGAGAGCTATCTGAAGTCCATGCCGGCAGGCCGCAGTTTCGACGAGATCCGTGAGGATGGGTATATCGCCGGGGTCAAGGATGTCTCGATCGAGGTTGGCCGTGGCGAGATGCTTGTCATCATGGGGTTGTCAGGATCGGGAAAATCCACGCTGGTGCGGTGCTTTTCGCGTCTGCACAACATCACCGGAGGCACGATCGAAGTAGACGGTCAGGACATCATGAAACTCAGCGAGCGCGACCTGATCGAATTGCGCCGCAACAAGATGGGGATGGTGTTTCAGTCCTTCGGGTTGCTGCCGCACCGCACGGTTCTGGACAATGTCGCCTTCCCGCTGGAAATGCGTGGGCAGGATCGCCACGACCGGCGCGAACGCGCTTTGGAGGTCATCAAGCTGGTGGGCCTTGAAGGCCGGGAAGAATACTTCCCACGGGAATTGAGCGGTGGCCAGCAACAACGGGTCGGTATCGCCCGGTCGCTGGCTATCGAACCGGATATCTGGTTTCTGGATGAACCCTTCTCGGCGCTTGATCCGCTGATCCGCCGTGAAATGCAGGATGAATTCCTGCGCCTGCAAGAGATGCTGGGCAAAACCATCGTCTTCATTACCCATGATTTTGACGAGGCGCTGCGTCTGGCTGACCGGATTGCTATCATGCGCAACGGTGCGGTCGAACAATGCGATACTCCGGATCAGATCGTGATGAACCCGGCGACCGAATATGTGGCGAAATTCACCGAGGATATCGACAAGGCCCGCGTGGTGCATGCGAAAGGGCTGGCAAAACCGGTGAACGGCCATACCCTCGAAGGCGCGCCGATCAATGGCGGATCAACCATTCATGAACTGGCCCGGGTTCTGGTCAATGACAAGCGTATCCTGCTGCCGGTTGCGGATGAAACAGGCGTTGTCACCGGCGTTTTGGATCGCGATGCCGCGTTGAACGTTCTGCTCGGAGCGGAATGATGGCGACACTGTCCACCGAATTACCGGACACGGCAGACAGTGTGTGGGGGCGCACCAGAGTCCTTACCGCACTTCTGATCACCGCCTTTGCGCTGATCCTTGCCAAGGCGGTCGGAATTCTCCCTGAATGGTTGAACCGCATTCCCGAGGCAGCAATCCCGCCGACGGCGCAGGTGCTGGATGCGATCTTCAATTTCATCCAAAATGACCTTGGTCTGATCTACGTGACCCGCTTTATCGCCGAAGGCCCGTTGGAATTCCTGTTGGATATGTCGGCCAACCTGCTCGAAGGCAAGCGCCGCTGGCCTTATCTGGGCCCAATCCCGTGGTCAGCAATCGCTGCTGTCGCTGCTGTTGTGGGCTATGCCGTGGGAGGGTGGCGGCTGGCGGCTCTGGGTGCGGGTACGTTCATCTGGACCGCTGCAATCGGCCAGTGGAACATCGCCATGCAGACCATGTCGGTCATTGTAGTGGCGGCACCGCTGGCGTTTGTGCTGGGCCTGGTGCTGGGCATCGCCGCCTGGAAGTATGGCCGGTTCGAGCGGGTGCTGAAACCCATCCTGTCCGTTCTGCAAACCCTGCCTTTCTTTACTTATCTCTTGCCAGCGGTGATCTTTTTCAAAGTCGGACCAACCGCGGGGGCCGTGGCAACAATCACCTTTGCCATCCCGCCGATGATCCTGATGACCACACTGGGTCTGAAGAAAGTCAGCCCCGAAGTGATCGAAGCCGGCCATATGTCTGGATGTACACGCTGGCAAATGCTGCGGCATGTATACGTCCCAGCCGCCCGCACCGAAGTGCTGGTAGGTGTCAATCAGGTGATCATGCTGTGTCTGGCAATGGTGGTTCTCACCGCCTTTATCGGCATGCCAGGCCTTGGAGCCAAGTTGCTTGCAATGATGGGCAGCTTCAAACTTGGCCGTTCGTTTGAAATCGGCGTGACCATCGTTCTTCTGGCGGTCATGCTTGACCGGATGTCGAAGGCCTGGGTCGTCAAGCAGCCCATTCATTTCGAACGCGGAACGCCATGGTGGAAACGGCACCGGAATCCGCTAATCGCAGTGGGTCTGTTCGTCGGGTTCACCCTGCTGTCGCAAGTGTTTCCGATCCTGGCTGAAGTTGGTCGCAAGCAGCATCTGAGCCAGGGAAAGGAAATCGACGATGTGATCAAGTCGGTTCTGGCCTTCGATGTGATCAAAGGGACAACCGAATGGCTGCGCTGGTTCCTGAACGTCAAAGTTCTGATCCCGTTTCGTGATACTTTGCTTGCCATTCCGACACCTGCGTTCATCCTACTGGTTGTCTCCTTTGCCTATTGGGTCGGAGGCCGCAAACCCGGTATCTATGCTGCGGTGTTTTTTACAATTGTCGCGTTTTCCGGCTGGTGGGATCGCTCGGTCATCACGCTCTATACAGTGATTTCAGCGGTTGTGTTGGCAACTCTGATCGGTATCCCCTTGGGCGTTGTCGCAGCTCGGTCCAAACGCTGGTCCAAGAGTATCCTGCTGGCCTGCGACACTGCGCAAACCTTCCCTAGCTTCATCTATCTGATCCCCGCGATCATGCTGTTCGGCGTCAATGACGTGGCGGTCGTGTTTTCCATCCTGATCTTCGCCGCCGTGCCGCTGATCCGCTATACCATCATCGGTCTGGGAAGCGTGCCGCCGGAAATGACCGAAGCCGCGGATATGTCTGGTTCGACGCGCAGACAAAAACTGATGTCAGTACAGTTTCCACTGGCGCTGCCGACTATGGCCGTCGGGTTCAATCAGGCCATCATGTTCGCGTTCTTCATGGTCATTATCGCCGCGTTCATCGGCACGCAGGATCTGGGGCAGGAATTGCAGCGAACCCTGGCAGGCACCGAATTGGGCAAGAATTTTGTACTGGGTCTGAACGTGTCTCTGATGGCGTTGACCTTTGATATGGCAATCAGCAGTTGGGCCGAAAAGCGCAAGCGCGCTTTGGGGCTGGATTAACCGGAGTTGTTCAGATGAACGTCAAACCCTTGTTTGAGGTACCGTTCGAACGCAGCGGGGTGCTGGCTCCTGGTCTGCCCATCCTGCCGCATGGCACAGAACGCCATCCGGTTCCCGCAATGGGATCGCGCGCCGTTCCGGTGTCCAAAGGGGACACGATCACATTGCTGGATCGCGATGGAATGCAGCCCGCTGAGATGGTATTTTTTGCCCCCGACCGAAGCTCGGACGCGGCGATGCTCGGCGCGCGGGGACACGGGTGTCCCGACGGGGTGATCGCAACGCTGGCAAACGGTTCCGCTTCGGGCCGGAAGGTTCTGCGCGCGCTCGAGGCTGCGGGGTTTGACATCGGGCAGGGCGACGCAATCCGCGCTTTTGTCGAAGGCTCGCGCCCCGGCGACATGGTGCATTTCGTGGCGGAAAGCGATGGTCTTCTGATCGTCGCCGCACCCGGCGAGGCGATGCGCCCGGAAAACAACAACCCTCCAACGGATATCATCCTCTATATTCAGCGTTCCGCGCCGGGTCTGGAAAAGCCGGGTGTTGGCGCGCCTGAGCCGTTGGCCGACCCTCTCAGGGACATCAACATTCAACCGGGAAACGCCATATCTTATGAGGTCAAAGCTGGAGAATTCATCCAGATCTTGGATATTCGCGGCCGCGAATGCTCGGATTTTCAGGCCTTCAGCCGCCGGGCGCTGGATCAGGGGATCGAGCGCGAAATCGATCCGACGACGACCCGCAGCCTGATGGGCAGCCTGTATCCGCAACCGGGGATATTTTCGAAATACTGGTCCGTCGATCAGGAACCCTTGATCGAAATCGTGCAGGACACTTGCGGTCGTCATGACACGTTTGGCCTTGCTTGTACGGCGCGGTACTACGAAGACCTTGGCTATCCCGGCCACGTAAACTGTTCGGACAATATTAACAAAGATCTGGACCAGTATGGCATCAAGCCGCGCGGCGGCTGGCCTGCGATCAACTTCTTTTTCAACACGATGCTGGATGACGCCAATGCCATTGGCATGGACGATCCCTGGTCGCGACCGGGTGACTTCGTGTTGCTGCGCGCGCTGACCGATCTGGTCTGCATCAGCACGGCATGTCCCTGCGACATCGATCCGGCAAACGGGTGGAACCCGACCGATATTCAGGTGCGAACGTACAAGGCGACCGAGGATTTTCAACGATCCTACGGCTATAGAAAATCTGCGGAGGCGGATGTGGAAGAAACCAAGAAAACTGCTTTTCACGACTGCTTTGCGCGGCATACCCGTGATTTCGTCGAGTATAACGGCTATTGGCTGCCGAACACGATGACCAATCATGGTGCGATTTCTGAATACTGGGCCTGTCGGGACAAGGTTGCCGTCATGGACCTGAGTCCTTTGCGTAAATACGAAGTTGTCGGACCCGATGCAGAAGAGCTGATGCAGCTATGCGTGACCCGCAACATGAAAAAGCTAAGCGTCGGTCAGGTCGTCTATACCGCAATGTGTTATGAGCACGGCGGGATGATTGACGATGGCACCGTCTATCGTCTGGGTGAGACGAACTTCCGCTGGATCGGCGGGAATGACACCAGTGGATTGTGGCTTCAGGAACAAGCGCAAAAACGCAACTTGAATGTCTGGGTTCGCAATTCGACGGATCAGCTGCACAACATCGCGGTTCAAGGGCGGCACAGTCGCGACATTCTCTCCAGAATTTTCTGGACACCCCCACAGCAACCAACGATTGACGAACTTCCATGGTTCAGACTGACCGTTGCACGGGTCGGAGATGTGCGCGGAACATCTGTCGTGATCTCCCGAACAGGGTATTCCGGTGAGCTGGGATATGAAATCTTCTGCCATCCCAAAGATGCAGTGGAAATCTTCGACCGAGTCTGGGAGGCAGGTCAGGATTATGGGATCACGCCGCTGGGCCTTGGGGCACTTGATATGCTGCGGATCGAAGGGGGCCTGATCTTTGCCGGGTCAGAATTCGACGACCAGACGGACCCGTTTGAAGCAGGCATCGGTTTTACCGTGCCGCTGAAATCAAAAACCGACGATTTCATCGGGCGGGCAGCAATCGAAGAACGCAAGGCGCACCCCCACCGAAGGCTGGTTGGTTTTGAAATCGAAGGCGGCGTCGTCCCGTCACCCGGCGACTGCGTCCGCATCGGAAAGGCGCAGGTTGGAGCGATTACCAGCGCAATGAAATCACCCGTTTTAGGGAAAGTCATCGCTTTGGGTCGGATTTCAGTTACCCACGCGACAATTGGGGCAGACATCGAAATTGGGCAATTGGACGGCCAACAAAAACGGCTGAAAGCCAGGATCGTTCCATTCCCTCATTTTGATCCGACAAAGGAACGTGTGAAAGGGATATACTCAGAAACCACGGTTTCGGACGCAGCAGAGTAGTTGACCAAGAGGGCCGGGCTTGTGATTTGGCCGGGCACCGTAAAGGGTTCTGTTGCAAACTTTTGACTATTGACGCGCTCGAATGCAGACGGTGAACGGTCGCCGGTGTATTCACTCGAGAACCAGTCCATGATTTATTTCAAAGGTGCGCAGTATCCGAAACGGTGTTGTCACGTTAACGTCCGGTCGACGAGGGAATGCTGATGGTCGGGATTCAAGCGGCTCGAGTGGCAGCATTCGGGGCGTCAAATGCCTCGAGGCGGTGATAACGGATTGTTAG
>NZ_JBQFQV010000032.1:0-10911 GCF_056537065.1 Ruegeria sp. CH2 | reverse complement strand
CAGCCTGCGCGAAGCACAAATCCTGATCGAACAATGGAGGAGACACTACAATACAAAACGCCCCCACAGTGCACTGGGCTATCGCCCGCCGACACCTGAAACCATCATCCCGATGGATCACAGGCCGATGATCCACTAACAATCAACTTGGACCAGTCAGATGAGGCTGCTCAGGTGGCTGACAAAAGTGACGACTGCAATCTGAAACACGAACCGAACTATTGGCCGGGCTGTATACTGCTGTGCGGCGAAACGATTGGCAACGTTTCCAACTGTCAGAATACCAAACCAATGACGGTTCGCGTGTGGCGTAAGAAAAATAAGATTTGCCGAGATCGCCGAAGCGGGTGGTTTTGGTCACAATAAGGGTTGGTAAGGATGCCAGATTTATCAGAATATCGCCGGTTGGCCCGTGAAATCTCTGTCGATGCCGTGGCATTGGTGCCGGGTCCGAATTTCGACCGAGCCATGGGCAAGTCTTTCATGACTAACGAACGCCCCATCGTGGTTGTGATCCCCGCATCAGGAGAACCCGCTGCCATTGTTCCAAATCTGGAACTTGGCTCGTGGGATCAATTAAGGTTCGAAGGAGCGGTATTCGATTGGCGGGATGAGGCGGGTTACAAAGGGGCTTTCACCGCTTTGGCGAACCACCTGAGCATCGCGTCCCTTGCAGTTGAAGGACAGGTCATGCGTGTTTTTGTCTCTGACGCGCTGACCGAAGCTATGCCTGGGTTACAAATTACTGATGCGGAACACCAAATCTCGAACCTGCGACTGATCAAGTCCAGCAAGGATGTGGCCTCCATGCAAGCTGCGATCACCATCTCGGAACGTGCGCTTGAGCGGGTTATCGGAACGGTACACGCAGGTCAGACCGAGAAACAGATCGAACAGGATTTGATCCAGGCAATGTTTGCCGAAGGTGCCGATTCACTGGCCTTTACACCGATTGTGGTCGCTGCCGACAACTCGGCCCGACCGCACGGGAAAGCGCGTATGGATTATCGGATTCAAACCGGCGACGCGCTGCTCTTTGACTTTGGCGCGCGCAAGGATGGATTTGTCGCGGATATCACGCGAACCTTTTTCGTTGGCGAAGTCTCAGATGAGGGCAAGGCTGTCTACGAAACTGTATTACGAGCAAATCAGATGGGTCTGAACGTGTGTCGCCCCGGTGTGACGGCCCATGATATCGATGATGCAGTCATCGGCGTTCTTGAAGCATCCCCTTTCGCCAATCGCATCCGCACCAAGACAGGCCACGGATTGGGTCGGGATGTGCACGAGGCTCCATATATCATGCGCGGAAACAACCAGGTAATGCGCGCAGGCATGGTCTGGACCAACGAACCGGGTCTGTATGACCTGGGCAATTTCGGTGTCCGTATTGAAGATGACGTCTTGGTCACAGAAGATGGATGCCAATCACTGACCAGTTTCCCGAAAGAGCTTATTGTCCTGGGGGCGGGACGTCGATAACCGGGCTGTCCCATCCACACGGTTGGGGTCAGTGGATAGCAGCCAACATGATGCGGGTTGGATATGTCGCAAAGCACTGATTGTGAGGCATTGTCTTGGCAATCGCAGGGCACGGGTTCCCCTTCTGCCATGTCTTATCAAGTACAGGAAGTTGGGCTATTGTACCTGGCATTGCGCCTACACATGACGCGTATAAAGCGCTGGCAACCTGTTTCATATGGATGTTGCGAATTACAGGCAAAAAGACGCGTTGACCACAAACCTGAAAGGTGACCCATGTCTTTCTCAAGCCGTTCTTCAATTTCACGACGCCGCTTCCTTGCCACGACAACCGCTGGTGCGGCGGCAATTACCCTGCATCCGTTTTCGGTGGCGGCGGCCAATAATCAGGCGCATCTGCGCATCATGGAAACCACCGATATCCATGTCCATGTGTTTCCTTATGATTACTATGCGGACAAACCCCGCGACACGGTGGGCCTGTCCCGCACAGCGTCGATCATCAACGAAATCCGATCTGAGGCGACAAACTCGCTCTTGGTGGACAACGGCGATTTTCTGCAAGGTAACCCGATGGGCGACTACATCGCTTACGAGCGCGGCATGAAGGACGGCGACAGCCATCCCATCATCACGGCCTTCAATACGGTCGGGTATGATGCCGCGACGCTGGGCAATCACGAGTTCAACTACGGTCTGGATTTCCTGAACAAGGCTTTGGCCGGTGCCGAGTTCCCTGTTGTTCTGGCCAACGTCGCCAAGGAAAAAGGTGCAAACCCGCGTGACGACAAGACCCTTGTTCAGGCCTATGCCATCCTCGACCGTGAAATCGAGATGGGCGACGGCACCAAACATCCGATCAGGATCGGTGTCATCGGTTTTACCCCGCCACAAATCGTGAACTGGGACCGCAGGCACCTGGAGGGCAATGTTCAGGCCCGCGATATCGTCGAGACGGCTCAGGCCTATGTACCCGAGATGAAGGAACAGGGATGTGACCTGATCATCGCCCTGTCGCATTCGGGGATCGGGGGGGCCGATCATGAGGACGGCATGGAAAACGCATCGGTGGTTCTGGCAGGGGTCGACGGGATCGACGCGCTGGTCACCGGCCACAATCACCTGGTTTTCCCGTCACCGACATTTGCTGACCGCCCCGGGATCGACGTGGAAAAAGGCACGCTGATGGGCAAACCTGCCGTCATGGGCGGTTTCTGGGGGTCGCATCTTGGCCTGCTGGACCTGCTTTTGGAACGGGACGGCAATGAATGGCGCGTCGTTACCACAACCTCCGAGGCGCGCCCGATATCCAAACGTAACGAAGATCGATCAATCACCGCTCTGGTCGAAGATGATCAGAAGGTTCTGGAATCGGTTGCGAAAGCTCATGACGAAACGCTGGCCTATGTTCGACGCGCGGTCGGCAAGACCTCGGCCCCACTGCACAGCTATTTTGCGTTGGTCGCGGATGATCCGTCTGTGCAGATCGTCTCGATCGCGCAGAAATGGTATGTCGAAGACATGCTGAAAGGCACCGAGCATGAAGGGCTGCCGATCCTGTCTGCGGCAGCACCGTTCAAGGCTGGTGGCCGCGGCGGTCCGGAGTATTACACCGATGTCCCGGTCGGGGACGTTGCCATCAAGAACGTGGCCGATCTGTACCTCTACCCGAATACCGTCCGTGCGGTTCGCGTGGACGGGGCGCAGGTGCGTGGCTGGCTGGAACGCTCGGCCGGTATGTTCAATCAGGTTGAAGCTGGGTCCAAGGATGCGATCCTTCTGAACCCCGAGTTCCCGTCGTACAATTTCGACGTGATGGACGGTGTGACCTATCAGATCGACCTGTCGCAACCGTCGCGCTTTGGACCAAAGGGCGAAGAGGTGAACCCCGACGCAGCACGGATCGTGAACCTTGCCTTCAATGGCGCGCCTGTTACGGATGACATGGAGTTCATCATTGCCACCAACAATTACCGTGCATCCGGTGGTGGCGCGTTCCCGGGCGCAATGGGCGACACGATCGTGTTCGAAGCACCGGACACCAACCGCGACGTCATTGTTCGCTACATTGTCGAACAGGGCACAATCGATCCCAAAGCGGATGCCAACTGGTCGTTTTCACCGTTGGAGGACACCACGGTGTTGTTCGAGACGGGTCCAAAAGCCCGCGACTATATGGGCGACGTCAAAGGTGTGGCAATCGAGGACGCCGGGGAAGGCGCCGACGGTTTCGCAGCCTTCCGCATTAAGCTCTGATCCGAAAGAAATGTCGCAACGATATCCTGCCCCGCCACCTTGGTAACTCGGTGGCGGGTTTGCGCTGAACACCCGTACAGCTCGAAGGCATCTGCCCCTGCAGAGTCAGATGCCACATTTTCAATTCGCGTTCCCGACAAGCGTCGTGGCGGCAGGTCATAGAACTTAGCGAACCGTTGGATCACCAACAGAGCTTCTGCGCTCCCAGTTCTGTCAAAGAAGCTGAATGGATGAAGGCAGGGGCAAGTTGGTGAAATTTGTATTCAAAGATCTCGCGGCAAAGGGAGATTGAATACCCTATGGCAGGTAAAAAGTAGTCGCCTGCTGAACGGCATCTTGTTTCTCAGTTTTTTGCAAAGGCGACGGGCTGCGACCTGTAAAGCACAGCAACAAAAGGTCTTTCAGCTTCTGAACTACATTCGATACCATGAAAGACTCCGCTCTGTTGATTTTGAGTTCCTGTAATCCCGTCAGTTTGTTCAGTCTCATTTGTACCAGAGGCCGAATTGAAGATTTTGCCTTTCCCGTTACTTTCGTCAGCGTTTTAAGCCTGAGTGCAGTTGGATATTACAACGCCATCGGCCAATTCCAAATTCTATTGTACGCCGTGCGCCATCGGACTCGTTGTCTTACGTCGCACCTTGGGGTCTTCATCGCTGTCTCGGCTAGCCTCTTTTTACTTACTGCCGAGTTTTGACTGATCCGACGTGTCAACTCTCGGCCTTGATAGCAGCGATCACAATGTCGATTGCGTGGTCCAGATCCGATTGTGAGATGGTCAGCGGCGGCGACAATGTCAGAACGCATCCCTGACTGATCTTATAACTCAAACCGGCCTCCAGACAGGCGTAGTAAATCCGTTCGGCACGCGCATTGCCCGGTATCTTTTCAACGCGATCATCAACGATTTCGACCCCGAACATCAAACCCCTTCCCCGGATGTCTCCGACGGTGGGTACGTTCTGAAGTTCGTCCATCAGACGACCAATTGCGTGCTCACCCAGCGTGGCCGACCGATGAACCAACCCCTCATCTTCGATGATCTGAAGTGTTGTCAAAGCGGCCCGCGCGGTGACCGGGTTCTTTTCGTGTGTGTAATGACCGATGGCAAAATCTCCGCAGACGTCCAATTGTTTGCGGGCAACACAAGCGGCAATGGGCAGGATACCACCGCCAAGCGCTTTTCCAAGCGTCACAATGTCGGGAATGATCTCGTCATGTTCAAAGGCGAACATCCTGCCGGTTTTGCCAAGGCCGGTCGGGATTTCATCCATGATCAAAAGCGCGCCGTGACGATTGCACGCCTCTCGCACGGATTTCCAAAACCCCGGCGGTGGTACATAGGGCACCGCGCGCATCGGTTCGGCTATGACTGCGGCCACATCTCCTTCACGCTCCAGAACATATTCGACCATTTTCGCGCAGGCCAACCCGCAGGTTTCCGGTCCCGCGTGATTGTATGGGCAACGGTAGCAGGCGAAGGGCGCGACATGTTCAGTGCCCGACAAGAGGGGGCCCGCGATATGACTGCGGAACGTCGCCTCGCCACCGACGCTTGCGGCGCCAAAGCCCGCGCCATGGAAGGCATCCCAGAAGCTGATTGTTTTGAACCGACCGGTCGCGGCACGCGCGATTTTGAGGGCAACCTCGTTGGCGTCAGAGCCGCCAGTGGTAAAGAGCATCTTCCCCAGATCGCCAGGCACGATATCTGCCAGTTTTTCTGCCAAATCCACTGCCGGGTCATTGGTAAAGCGGCGGGGTGCAAAAGGAAGATCGTCAAGCTGTGCCTTGATTGCGGCTACCAGACGCGGGTGCCCGTAGCCTATGTGATGCACCGAGTTGCCATGGAAATCCATGTACCGGCGACCCTCCATATCTTCGATCCAGATCCCCTCGGCCTTTGCAATAGTGCTGACGCAGGGTGATGACAGAGATTGATGCAGGAACACCTCCGCATCGCGTTTGAGCAGAGGTGTCGACTTCGGTCCCATGGACTTTCGCAACCATGCCTTGCGCGCTTCGGATGTGTTTGATTCCCCTTCCGTGTGGACAATCTGTGGCATGTCCGCTCCTCGTTTCTGTCATCAAAAGATGCGGGCCCCAAAAGGCCCGCCAGTATCAGGGAGGAATTGAGGCGCCCTTCCCGTTTGTGGGGAAAGGACGCAAGGTTTAGTTGGGCCAGGGCAGCGAATAGGTTTTGACGTTGGTGAAGAACTTCATCGCCTCGATAACGCCCTCTTTCACCCCGTTTCCGCTGTCCTTGATGCCGCCAAAGGGTGACATTTCAATGCGGTAGCCCGGCTGTTCCCAGATGTTGCAGGTGCCGACATTCAATCCGTTGATAAAGGTGATGGCCCGGTTCAGGTCATTGGTGCAGACCCCAGAAGACAGGCCGAACTCGGTCGAATTCGAGATCGCCATCACCTCTTCGTCGTTGTCTGGCACCCGCACGATAGGCACGATAGGACCGAAAGTTTCTTCCATCACCAGCTCACTGTCATGGGGAACCTTGTCGACGACGATAGGCGGCAGCAATGCGCCCTGACGGCCCGGGTGATACAGGATTTCTGCACCCTCTTTTTCAGCCTGAAGAACGCGGTTTTCGAATATCTCTGCGGCTTTGTCGTGAATCACGCACCCCAGTTCGGTTTCGGGGTCTTGCGGATCGCCGAATTTGATCTTCTTGGCCTTTTCCAGAACCAGCGGCACAAACTTGTCGGCCACACTTTCCTGCACGAGGATGCGCTTGACTGCCGTACACCGCTGACCGGAGTTTCCGGTAGCCCCCGCGACCGCGATTGTTGCGGCCTTGTCCAAATCCGCATCGCTGAGGTCATTCAGAACGATCAAAGGATCGTTACCCCCAAGTTCCAGCGCCTGACGCTTGTAGACGCCTTTTTCGGCGATCATCTTGCCCACGGGCACACCGCCGGTGAAGGTGATGATATCGATGTGCTCATTGGTGATCATTTCGTCGCCGATGTCACCGGGCCAACCTGTCACGACCTGAAACATCTCGGGTGGCAAGCCGGCCTCATAGAGAATGTCAGCCAGTGTCAATGCGGTCAGCGGCGTCAGCTCGGTCGGTTTGCAAACCATGCAATTGTTGGTGGCAATCGACGGCGCGATCTTGTGACTGACCATGTTCAGCGGGTGATTGAACGGCGTGATCGCACTGATTGCTTTCACCGGCTCTCGGGTGGTGAAAATCTTGCGGGCTTTGCCATTGTGGGTCAGATCGCAGGAAAAGATCTCGCCATCGTCCTTTAGCGCCTCAGCCGCCGCAAACTGATAAACATCCTGTGCGCGTTTGGTTTCGTAGATCGCATGCTGGTGGCAGATGCCCAGCTCCAACGTCAGCCATTTCGCAAGGTAATCGCGTTTCTCGCCGATCAGCTCGCCTGCGCGCTGCAGAATCTGGCTGCGCTCGTACCGGGTCAGTTTAGGTTTGTAATTCGCCGCGATTTCGAATGCCCTGCGTGCGTGTTCTGCGGTGCCAGCGGGAACATGGCCCACGACCTCGTTGGTGTACGGGTAAAGAACAGGAATGGTTTCATCGGTAAAGACGATTTCGCCACCGATCCGCATTCCTTCGTTACGAACTTCGATTTTCGACATGGTCTGGTCTTTCATGGCTTACTGTGCCGCCGCTGTAGTTGCGTAGAAAAAGGCATCAAAGTTGCGCAGCACGGGTTGGTTCGGCAGGTCGATGACACGGTTCACGATGAAGGGAACTTCTTGTTCCGTCAAACCACCATGGCTGCGCAGCGGTTCCTTCAGGGCCGCAAGGTCATGGCGGTGCTCGGACGTGCCGATGCAGATGTTTTCACCAGAAACCATCACAATGTCGCCAATGCGGTCGCCTGGCAATTCGAATTGCTCGATCGCCTCGGCCTTGGTCAGAACATGAGTGATGCCGCTGGTCGCCTTGAGTTTGGCAATGATGTCGCTCTGATCCGCGCCATCCGGCAGATAAGCGGTCGCGAACGAACCCAGTGCACCATGATGCACGACATAGGGGTCAGTGATCGGAAGGATGACCCGCGCCGCATCCTTGCCCAGCCATTCGTCCATCAGGTCCTGCACATAGACGACCGAAGGGGATCCATCTGCCAGGTGCTTAGGCTTCATGCCATGATCAGCCGTCACCACGATGGCGGCCCCCAATGCGTCCAACTCGCCCAGATAGCGGTCGAACATGGCGTAGAAATCAAGTGCGCCCTTTTGATCGGGTGCAAACTTGTGCTGGATATAGTCGGTAGTCGACAAATACATGACGTCGGGCTTGAACTCTTTCAGCAGCTTGACGCCAGCAGCAAAAACGAATTCCGACAGCTCGGCCGAGTATACCTCGGGCACGTCCATGCCCAACCATTTGCTGGCATTGTCGATGCCATGTTCCTCAAGCGTCGTTTCGCCCGAACGCTCAGAAGAGAATGCAACCGCCCTGCCCTCGTCAAACTTCAGCCCGGCACCAAGCAGCGCGCGAAGCTTGTCCTTGGCGGTTACCATCGCCACGCGGAAACCTGCATCATAGAACTGTGAGAAGATGGTCGGCGCGCGCAGGAAGCGGACATCGTTCATCATAACCTCTTCACCGGTGTCGGGATCAATAAGGTAGTTGCCGCAGATTCCATGCACGATCGGCGGACGCCCGGTGGCAATCGAAAGATTGTTGGGGTTGGTGAACGACGGAATAACAGAATGCGCCAGACGGTCTGTACCTTCCTCCCGCATCCGTTTGAGGTTGGGCATCAGCCCTTTCGCAATCGCCACGTCGAGGTATTCAGGTTCACATCCATCAAGGCAGATGGCAATTGCGGGCACCTTCGGCGTTGGGTAGACGCGCTCATTTGCTTCGACAGGGGTTTGAATGGTCATCTGTGTTTTCCTTGATTTTTACGCGGCCAACTTGGCGCGTTCTTCCAGTGCCCGGAGAGGAGGCGCAGCGCTTGTCACGCCCATTTCTTCCAGAGATTCTTTTGCAGCGATCACAACTTTACGCATGACATCTTCGTCCATCTGGCCGATGCAACCGACGCGGAAACTGTCGACGACAGTCAGCTTGCCCGGGTAGATAATGAACCCTTTTTCTTTCATCCGGTTATAGAACTGATCAAAAACGAAATTCTCATCAGCCGGGCAGAAGAAGGTAACGATGATCGGGCTCAACCAACGATTATCCAGCAGTGTTTCGAAACCCAGTTCCCGCATGCCCGCGACCATGACGTCCCGGTTGCGGGTATAGCGGGCGCCTCGACCTGCAACACCGCCTTCGGCAGTGTGCGCCCGAAGTGCCTCGATGAAGGCCGCAACCACATGCGTCGGCGGGGTAAACCGCCACTGTCCCGTTTTGTTCATGTGCGCCCACTGCGCATACACATCCAGAGACAGCGAATGACTGTTGCCTTTTGCGGCTTCCAGCTCGGTCTTGCGCGCCACGATGAACCCGAAACCCGGAACGCCCTCGATGCATTTGTTCGCCGAAGACACCATGGCCTCGTAACGAATTTCAGTTGGTTTGAGCTCAATCGCTCCAAAGGCGGACATCGAGTCAATCAAGAGCTTGCGCCCGGCGGCATATGTGACCTCCGAAATCTCTTCGACCGGGTTCAGAATGCCCGAGCTGGTTTCGCAGTGAATGGCGACGACATGCGTGATGTCCGGGTCATCCGCGAGAATGCGCGCAACCTCATCACCCCTCGGCGGCAGGTAATCGCCTTTGTCCAACACAACATGATCACGACCCAGGTACTGCAACGTTTGTGCTGAACGCTGCCCGTAGGCACCATTTGCCAATACCAACGCCTTTCCGTCTCGCGGAATAAAGGATGCCAGCATCGCCTCGACGGAAAACGATCCGCTGCCTTGCATCGGTACGCAATCGAACGCGTCGGCACCCTCGCCAAGCAGGTTCAGCAGGCTTGACCGCACCTCCCGCGTCATGGCGCGGAAATCATCGTCCCAGCTACCCCAGTCACGTAACATTGCCTCTTTGACCGCGTAGGACGTTGTCAAAGGACCGGGCGTCAAAAGGTAGGGTTCACCAAGGCGCGGTTGCTCTAATTTTGGTTTGGATGGCGTCATTACCAGGCTCCAGAACAGCGTTTTCAGGAACACAATTGCAGCAACGCTTGCTATATGTGAAATTGCAATTATCAATCTAATCATAAGCGCAGCCTATGAACGCATCTACAGGGAACTGCCATGCGACACAGCCAGTTGAAAGCCTTTCATTACGTGGCCAAACATGGGGGATTCTCCCGTGCGGCAGAGGCTTTGTATCTGACCCAGCCAGCGATTTCCGAGCAGGTCCGAAAACTGGAACAGGATCACGACCTGCTGCTGTTCCAGCGTGAACGAAAACGCGTGAACCTGACGCCCGAAGGCGAACAGCTTTACAGATTCACAAAACAATATTTCGAGATCGAAGATCAGATTGAGGACTACCTCTCTGAAACCAAAGCCGCGATCGATGGTGAATTAAGGATTATTGCCGATTCAGCGCATCACATGACGTCTTTTCTGGGTTCGTTCCAAAAGAAATATCCGAAAATCACGATCACTGTGCGATCCGGCAACACCGAAGAAATCCTGGAAGAGCTTCGGTCTTACAATGCGGAAATCGGCGTTGTTGGCAGCCTGTCTCCTGGCAAGGACATGGACGTATTGAATTTGGGGTCCACTGAAATTGTGGCCTTTGCTGCCCGGGGCGTGCTGTTGGCATCCAAACCCACCCTGACCCTGGAGGAGCTTGCCGAGTTGCCCCTGATTTTCAGAGAGCACGGGTCAAAAACACGCGAGAAACTGGAAGAAGCCGCCGAGAAACAAGGTATCAGGTTAAACCCGGCGATTGTTGCTGAAGGCCGAGAGGCCGTTCGCGAACTTGTTGCCTCGGGTGCAGGTATCGGTTTTGTTTCTCAGGCGGAATATGGGCACGATGATCGATTGCGGCAAATCAAATTGAAGGGCGTGAATCTGCAAATGGGTGAGAGCATGATTTCCCTTTCCCAGCGTCGTGACGTCAAGATCATACGTGCGTTTATGGATTTTGCGGAGCGGGTGCATAAGGAGAAGGAAACCCCCGCAGATATGTGATCTGCGGGGGTATTGAGTTTTTTGTGTGGATTACCTGCTGCGCCAGGCCTGTGTGCGGGCCAGGATGCCTTTTGA
>NZ_JBQFQV010000031.1:0-13318 GCF_056537065.1 Ruegeria sp. CH2 | reverse complement strand
CGCCCGCCGGCACCTGAAACCATCATCCCGATGGATCACAGGCCGATGATCCACTAACAATCAACTTGGACCAGTCAGATGAGGCTGCTCATGGCAGAGGGGGTTGAACTGCAAAAGTTCATTTCGATGTTTCCTGATAGTGCACGCATTCAGCATCATGTCGGAACAATCCGAGATGGAACTTACGATCAAAGAACGGCCACGTTGTCCGTTTGGCAGGCATCTTTGGAACTGTTGAAGCAGCAAGCCATTGACGCTGGCATGGATGCTGGGTTTCCAAGCCACGTTGGAGGTCTTTTTGAGAAAGCAGTCAAAGCCGGCTACGGCGATGAACATGTTATGGCCTTGTTCAAAGTTCTGAGAGACGATGGGCGGGCTGCCGATTGAAAACTTGGCTCACAAAGGTCAGCTGAATGTACCGCCATGTTTTGTGGCTGCTAAGGTGGATCAACATCCGCAGGTTGGGATAGAGCTGCCGCCAACTTGATTTGCCAGCTTCTTCCTGAAAAGATGGCACCCTGTTCACAAGTCGGGAGTGCAATTTTGTGCGTTTTCTTTGTGCCGTTCTGATTCTGAATTTGGCGACTGGTTTTTCTGCCGCAGCTCAGGAAGCAGTTTATCTGATCCGACATGGTGAAAAAGAGCTGTCTGGAACTGACCCTGTCCTCACCCCGGAGGGCAGACAGCGCGCAGCAGATTGGGCTGAGATGCTTAGGAATGTTGGCCTTGATGCCATCATCACGTCGGATGCGCTGCGAACTCAAGAAACCGGCGGCATAATTGCCAACGCCCTTGGCCTTGAAATCAATGCCTTGCCAAAAGGCGATGTCGCAGGGTTGGTCGATTCATTGGAATTCGACCATGAAAAAGAGACAGTTCTAATTGTCACCCATGCTGAAACCATTCCACAAATTCTGGAATACATGGGCGTGCTTGAAGACGTCACGATCGACCAAAGCGAATTCGGCAATCTTTATGTTGTTCTTAGATCCTCTTCGGATAGTCCAACCTACATTCATTTGTTGATGCCTTGACGCATTCTGACAGGCCCGCTTCGGGCTCTTCCGACGCCTTCGCCGCATGATCCACGAACGGCAGATCTAGGATGAACCGCCTTTCGCTGCACCGCGCATGAACAGATAAACAGCGGGACTTTGCCGTCATTCGATCTGGAGCCTTCGCTGAAGCAGCATTTGCTCGCGGTCGCGGCATACTTATTGTTGCGGCGCGGCGAGTGTCACCAATCAGGTCATTCGCAGGCGTTGTATTTGCGTTAACGGAAACTGTACCCTCGCCGCAGCTCGGTCGGACAATCAGGACGCAGGATATGGAAGGCATTGAAACATTGATTCTCGTTTCGTGTTTGAATTGATCAGGAACGAGGCACCAAAAGTGTTTCTGTTTGCAATTTTGCTTTTTTTTGACGAGCATAATCTTGTTTTTCCGATGCGGGACTTAACGTTACTGCCGAACGCGATAGCCGGAAGCAATGATCTTGTTTATCAGAACAGCGGCGGCCTGGTGCATGTCCTTTTCATCGTTATTGCCGACCGCTGTTTCGTGGACAGCAGCTGCGTCATGCAGAACTCCCACAATTTCATGTTCGGGCAGAAGCTCACGATCTTTAATTGCAAGCAAAAGCGCTTCACAAATTGAGAGTGCGGCCATTCCTGAATGGTCTTGCCGGTCAGCCATGGTAGACGTCCTTTTCTAACAGGCGTCCAAGCATGGAAGCGCCACGATGAATTGCACCATACTGGCATAGATTGCTGTATACTTAACTGATCGAAAGCAGTCTTGGCGTCGGATAGTTTCGCGGGCTGCTCATCGATGAAGGAAGAACACTTGCGCACTATCAAAAATAGTCCACTCACCCGAAAGCTTTCAAACTTCGTCGCTCTGACTGAGGTTGAACTTGCGGTATTGGCACGCTTGCACAAACGCCGCAGAACCTTTGAAGCCGGACGTGACCTTGTGCATCAAGGGCAATCAGAGCAGGCTGCCTACATTCTGGCCTCGGGCTGGGTTTGTTCCTACAAAACCCAGACTGACGGGTCGCGTCAGATCGTCGATTTCCAAATACCGGGTGACTTTCTGGGTTTGCGAAGCGTTCTGCTGCACACCTCGGATCACAGCATAGAACCAATCATGGAAATCCAAGCTATTGAGGTAGTAGTGGATGATCTCCTGGAAGCATTTGCGCAAACGCCCCGGCTGGCGACAGCAATTCTTTGGGCGGTATCTCGAGATGAAGCGATGGTGGTTGAGCACCTGGTCAACATAGGACGGCGAGATGCGGGTGAGCGCATGGCGCATTTTCTTTTGGAACTTGGTGTGAGGCTGACTCAGGTCGGGATGGCAAACAAGACGGGATACACTTGCCCCCTGACACAATACCACCTTGCCGATGCGCTGGGACTGAGTGCCGTGCATGTTAATCGTGTCCTACGGCAACTGCGGGAGAAGGGGTTGGTTACTTTTCAATCCGGGCAAGTGGCATTTGATGATTATGACGGACTGGTGACGTTGGCCGGTTTTGACCCCACTTATCTGGATCAGGCCGGGCCACTGTTGAAGCAATAGGTTCACCCCTCGAGCGATGCCGGGGTTTTGATGATGGTTGCCTGGTTAGAGACGCCATTCTCTTCGGCAGATTTGGGATTTCACTGAAAAAGAAGCGCAAGATAAATACAGTCCGATTGCGGTACTGGATTTCCTGCGCTTCTCAATTACTCGTTAAGAACACGCCAGCAAATATCCCGCCAACACAAATCAGGTTGCCGGAAACCAAACATCGTTGCACTGACGCAGGTTAGTCAATTTTCTGGCAGTATCTGATCCTCGGATGCCAAATGCATTTGAGATTCCAATAGAATCTCAAGTCATTGGCCGCCGACTAACATCGATCAGCGCGCGTCTGCCATTTGCACATTATTCTAATTTACAACGCCAGTACTTCCGCGGCGCTTACAAGCGTATTCCGCGGCAGACTGCGCGAGGAAGATCCAACAACTATATGGAGGACCAAGGTGAGCACGAGATCGTCCAGTTCTTTGGTGACGTTTTCCAATCCGTTCTCTTTGTGCGGCTACCCGGATGAACTTCCTGCAGGCGAGTATGAAGTAATTGTCGAAGAAGAGCTACTGCAGGGCCTGAGTTTCGAAGCATATCGCAGAACCGGAACCTACCTGACAGTTCGGGGCAAAGGCAGCAAGCCAGGCCGCACGGAAGTGCGCCCAATTGACCCAGAAGATTTTGAACTGGCGCTCAAGCACGACCAGACCTTGGCCACATCTAACAATGACAGCGATGCGGCGCTTTCCCCGCAGGAGGAATAGATTATGAACACGCCCGAATGGCTTAAACCCGGAATCTACGGTGCTCTGATCGGCGGGGTTTTCGTAGGCGTCGTTGGATTTTCATGGGGTGGATGGATGACCGGCGGTAGCGCGGACAAGATGGCCAACGCCATGTCCCGCGACAATGTAATCGCTGCGTTGGTTCCGGTCTGCGTCGACATGGCGAGAACTGACGCCCAACGCGCCGAAAAAATAACGACAATCAAAGAGGCTTCTTCTTTCAAACGGAAGGATGCCGTCATGGAGGCAGGCTGGGCAACGGTACCGGGATCTGAAACTCCTAACAAAGATCTGGCACAGGCCTGTATCGAGGGGCTGAACCTGGATGGATCGTAACTCAATCACTCAACATTCGGACAACGCCGTTAGCACCAGGGCAAATCGAAAAAAACAGCACTGGTTTTGCGCTCACTTGATGACTGCGTTGTTTGTTGTCGTCTTCAGCAGTTTGGCGGGCTCCTTTATCTCATCAAGTCCCGCATCGGCCGAAACAAATTCGATCCCTGATAACGCGCATCCCAAAAAGTATGGCGACGGTTGGGAATGCGATTTGTCCTATCGGTTGAAAGGCGAAGAATGCGTGGCCATTGTCGTGCCGGGAAATGCCTACCCCACAAACAGAACCTACGGCTCAGGGTGGGCATGTATGCATGGCTTCATTGAAGTTGGTGGCACCTCTTGCACTGAAGTAATTGTGCCTGAGGGTGGATATCTCGATCCATCAGGTGAGAGGTGGCGATGCCTGCGGGGGTACACAAAAGTAGACGATAGCTGCCAGAAAATTGTCGTGCCGGATAATGCTTACCTGACGAACAGCACTTATGGATCTGCATGGCGTTGCAACCGTGGCTACGAGACAGATGGTGAAGCGTGCGTTGCAATAGCAGTGCCGGAAAACGCTTTTCTGAACGCATCAACCAGCGGGCGCCCCTGGACCTGCGAGCGTGGATATTTTGAGCGAGACGGAAGGTGCGATGCCGTCATCGTGCCTGAAAATGCTTTCTACGATGACGCGATCCATGGAGTTGGATGGAAATGCGAACGTGGCTACGAGGCGTCCGGTGATCGCTGCAATGCAATCGAGCTACCGGCAAATGCCCATATCGACCGATCCGGCAATGGGTGGCAATGCCACAAAAACTATCATCGATCAGAAGGGCTGTGTGTTCTGAACCAGTGAGAATTCAGACAGAAAGCCCACTTTCCCAAACTTCACAATTATTGCCCGTCCTTACCAAGGACGCGCGTTTCACACTCTAAAAAGGAACAAATATGAAACCCGTACCCATTGCGTCGGATGCCAAGCAGTTCATTGCCAGCGATGCGCAAAAGCTGGCGCCTAAACAAGCAGTTTTTCCAGAGCTTCACAGCAAGGCACTCGTGACAGATACACCGACTGCAATTGTGTATTGCGAAGGAAACTTCGCAAAGATCGATGGCAAGACGGCTAATGGTCTCGTTCGACATTCACAGGCCTATCGCGTTCTTTCGGTGATCGACAGCACGTATGGCGGTTGTGACAGTGGCAAAGTGCTTGATAATATCGCAAATCAGGTTCCCATCTTCGATGATCTTGATGCCGCCGTCGCTAATGAAGCTACGATCCCCGACACTTTTATTTACGGAATGGCGCCGGCCAGCGGCAGAATGTCCCTTGAGGATCGCGAAGTTGTTGTGGATGCGATAACGCTCGGAATGAACATCGTCAGTGGGCTGCATGAATTTCTTAGCGATGACAAGGAGCTCGCCGGATTTGCCAAAATTCACGATGTCACGATACGCGACATTCGCAAGCCGCGGCCCAATCCCGACCTGCGCCTGTTAGATGGCAGTATTGGAGACGTCCAGGCGATCCGCATCGCGGTGTTCGGCACCGATTGTGCAATTGGAAAGCGTACAACCGCGACAATCCTGACAGGCGCACTTAACGCGCATGGGATCAAAACAGTTTTGGTCGGCACCGGCCAGACAGGTTTGATGCAGGGCGCCAAGTATGGTGTCGCGATGGATTCGGTGCCGCCGCAATTTTGTTGTGGCGAACTTGAGCGCGCTGTTGTTGCGGCATCCGAGGGTGAGCACCCCGATGTAATAGTGATCGAGGGCCAGGGCGCGCTAAGCCATCCGGCTTTTTGCACATCAGCCTTCATTCTGCGAGGCAGTCAGCCACATGCAGTTATTCTTCAACACGCGCCTAAACGAAAACGTCGATGTGATTTCCCCAACATGACTATGCCCGACCCTTGCGATGAAATCACCCTGATCGAGGCTTTTGCGAACACAGAGGTAATTGGCATGACGATCAACCATGAAGGAATGAATGATGTTGAGATTTCAAAGGCCATCACAGACTACAACTGCAAATTGTATCTCCCGGTCACTGACGCATTGAACCGTCCTCCAAAAAACTTGGTGAATATGGTTCTATCTGCCTTTCCGCGCTTGCAACCCGTACGTGCTACGACGATTGAATGAGCAAGCTGCGTATCGACGTTGATCTGGACAAAATTCGGTACAACACACGGTTCCTGGTCGACCACCTTAGACCCCGCGGAATTACGGTGACAGGTGTGACAAAAGCCGTTTGCGGTCATCCTGAGATTGCGAATGCTATGCTTGAAGGTGGCGCGACAGGGCTGGCGGACGCGCGGATCAGCAATATCATGCGTATGCGCGATGCTGGAATCTCGTGCTCCATACCCTATACCTTCAATGCAGTGTGTGACTTTAGACAGTCCTTCGAACACTCGGTCGATCCTTGCCATTGGACTCCAGGACACCGATGCGGCGGGTCTAATTTTCCCTGCTGGCGTCACGTTCGTCGGAGCCACCAGTGATCATATCGTTGTTGAAAACACCAATTGTCTGCTTCGCCCTGGTGGCGAGGTGAAGCTGAAATTGAACTATAGCGCGCTCTCGCGCGGCATGGCTGCACCCGATGTAGCAAAAGTTTTCCATGGTGATGGCGCATTGGTTGACTGCACCGCAGCGAACACTGATCGCCCATATTCGAAGCGAAAGTAGCGCGCCAGGGTTGCCGCCGCCTCGGTTCTGCTTCATCCACCCGTCTTATTCTACGGCTTTACGTAGTAAATTGGGCCACCAATACCTATATTGGTGGTACCCGCATTCACTTTTCACACCCTATCTGGGCTCGTGAGTGTTGCGGACAATCAAAGGATCAAAATGATGTCTTTCAAAGACCTTACGACCAGAGCGGCTGCCGCACTGAAGGAAAACGATGCGGACGCGTCAAAAAAAGAAGTGACGTCGAAAGGGCAGGACGCCGTCCCCGAAAAATCAAAGCCTAAACCTCAAAACTGATAATACCCTGCCGGGAGCGGGTGGCTTGTTCTTGTTTACATCTCCGAGCGAGCGGTATCAGCAAAGGAGAACTACCCAAATGAACCAACTAATCAGCAAGACAATCGCAGTCTTTTCCAGGCCGTTTACTTTCCCTGGCTTTGACGAATTACTCCCGGCGGGCGAATACGACATAGAAACTGAGCTTTCCGCACCACCAGATTATTTGGATCCAGAAGCCTGGAAAGCATCAGTGCTAATCTTTCTGCTTCCACGGAAATCTCACCCCGGTCTGGCGCGAACGTTGACCGTTTCTCTTACTGATTTGGAGAGAGCCCGCGCAAGGGATAAATTGTCTGCGAAGGAGTTGTCGCAATTCCTGCTCGACCAACTCTTGGCCGATCCGATGGTGCAACTGATCATGGAAGCTGACGGTGTGTCTGAGACTCAACTTCGGCACCTCTACTCGGAGTCGCTCATTTCTGAGGCAGACGACGGATCATCAGATCAACGAGCCATACCACGAGGATGCGCAAGCGGTTCTCGGTATGCTTTCGCTGTCCAAGCTGCTGAGAACGAAGGAATGCCAGTTCGTCCTTTTAAAACCCCTCGGATTACAGGCCGTCCCATCGGACAGTCTGAACCAGGCAGCTCCTTCAATCTCAAGGCTTAGGGCTCGGAACTTTCTTTTCCAGTCGCTGTATAAACCAAAACAGAAATCGAGGCTAAGAACTGATGGAAGACTTCGACAACGACGCAGATACGATCATGGCTCGCGCCCACAATGACGTGCCGCAAGAACGCCCGTGTCTTCGTTGCAGAACGCCGTTCTGGAGCGAAGGGTTCGGAGAGCGGATTTGTCGACGCTGCAAGGGGTTGAGCGCGTGGCGAAATGGCGTATCAGTAAGCCCTGGGTTAGCTCGGCGTCGCTGATAACCTGACGCCGGTCTTTCCAGCTTTTCTGATCATATCTCATTTTATCTTATTGGTGCTGACCCGGGCCTTTTAACGTGGAACCCGATCGGTAATCGGTGCTGAAGACGAAGCGTACGCGCGGTTTGGACTCGAACCGTTCTTATGTGTAGTGATATGGGCTCAAGCCGCCTAATGCACACACTAAACCATGCCAGTATTCATAATCGGACAGCAGGCATTCACGCCGCTTGTACTATTCGGTGGTCAGCGCGGTGCTGTTGCTTGGGTGCGGAGGGTGGATCGGAGTGCAAAATATGCCAAGAGTCCAACTACCTGCAGTCACCCCAAAACCCAGAGCTTGGAACAAGGGGCGGATCATCGGTCAGAAACGACCGCTACTCCCAAAACAGGTCTGGGCGATCCGTGCCCGGCTCGAACTTTCTGGAAATCTGCGTGATCTCACAATGTTCAACGTCGCGATTGATAGCAAGCTACGCGGCTGCGATCTGGTCAAACTCGCTGTGACCGATCTTGTCAAAGACGATCGCGTCCGTGAGCGTGTTTCGGTGATCCAGAGCAAAACCAAGCGATCTGTTCAATTCGAACTGACGGAAAACACGCGAGAAACTGTATTGGTATGGGTAAAATCACCGGAAATGTTTGCTAGCCGGTTCATGTTTCCAAGCCGATTCCATGATCGACCACACATCTCGACGCGCCAGTATGGCAGGCTGGTTCGAGACTGGGTGACCGCAATCGGATTGGAACCGAGCGGATATGGCACGCATTCGCTTCGCCGAACCAAAGTAGCTGAGATCTACCGCAAGACAGGAAATCTCCGCGCGGTCCAACTTCTGCTTGGGCACACAAAGGTCGATAGCACCGTGCGATACCTGGGCGTTGAACTGGAAGACGCGCTAAGCATTGCAGAGCGCATAGACATCTGAGACAGTTTGGCGAGCGGCGCTGTCGGTCGCCAATCCATAGTGGTTCTAGTTCTTTTACGCAGGAGTGGGACGTAGCGTGCCCTGAGCGGAAGTGTCAAAATCTTGTTGCGTACGCTCGCAGTACAGTTTTCTCGGCTCAGGCGCAATTTACAGGGTGCGGGACCGAGCGGCCAATTGATCGCGCCGCGGGTACTTGTGCAGAAGCGGCGCGAACATCCCCGCCTGACAGCCAATGTCGTCCGGCCAGTCATTCCTAGTTACGAGGAAGCCTTGATCACATACTCCTCTTTCGCCGCACTCAGGCCCGGCAACTGAAACGCCGACTTAAACTGCCACCCGCTGATAGCCTGGCCCCAAATCGACACAACGAAAAACTAATACCAGACAATTTCTTTCGGTAGTTCACCAGGAACCTTGGTCACCGGCAGTTTCAAATACTACTAGCCGTAGCGGTGCTCCCATTGCGACGAGGGAAACTTCCTTGACTCTATGCTGGCTAAGAACCACAAAAGTGTATTGGTGAAATTTACTCGTCGCCGCGATGCTGCCGGCTTCGATGATCCAATGGCCTTCAGAATAACTGTAGCATATGCCCCAGCATAGGAACGGGTTTCGCTGGGGTCTTCGCTATGAGCTCGTTCCTCACATGCATTCGCAACTGTCACCTGACATGCGCCAGCCATCGCGTGACCCATGAAAGAAAGCGCCGTATGAACAACACATGGCTCATAAATTGCGTGCATGATGCCCGATAGATCAGGTCTCAGGCTCCGTTTCAATCAGTCATTCATCCTGTTTGCGCGCTGCATTCTTTGTTTGATCCCGACACTCTTGGTGTTGTTCTCAGGGACGCAGCTTCCTGCCCAAGTCGCAGGCAATGCCGATGGATCGGTTTGTGACCAAGGTTTCGAAAACAAGAACGGATCGTGCCAAAGAATAGACTTACCGGAAAACGCATATTTGACGGGTAGCTCCTATGGCATTGGCTGGGAATGCAATCACGGTTTTCAGAATGTCGGAGATCTCTGTGAGGAAATAAGAGTTCCTGAAAATGCCTATCTTGCATCAACCGGAGATCAGTGGGAGTGCAATCGGCTGTTCCAGCGTGTCGAAGAAAAATGCGAAGAACTGATTGCACCTCAAAATGGATACGTCGAAACTAGGTTTGGCGCACAGGAAATACACTGCAACTGGGGATTTCGTAAGGAGAACCAGGATTGTGTTGCAATAGAAGTCCCAAAAAACGGTCGTCTGAGCGATAAAAAAAGCTCGGATGGTTGGGTTTGCCTCAGAGGTTACAACGCGGCGGAGAGCGGCTGTGAGCCTGTGGCTGTTCCACAGCATGCGTATCTTGAACCAGATTCCTACTCTGGATGGAAATGCGAACGTGGTTTTCGCGCAAACCGGGACAGGTGCGATGCGATCCTTGTTCCTTCAAACGCTCATTTGAATCGAAGAGGTGATGGTTGGGAATGCAATCGGCCGTTCACACGACAGAACGATAAGTGCGCCGAAAAAAATCCGCGAAAATAGGTTCGTGGAAATCAATATCGCCTGACAAATCCGGAAGGACCAAGCCGTGAACCATAACTCGATTGACGAAAATCTTGGCAAAAGGATCAAAGCCGAAAAGGCGCGTCGCCGGTCCCACGGGATTAAGATATCTATAGCGTTAGCAGTGTTTGTTGCAGCGGTAATTGTAGTGGTGTTTCTCTAATGCGTAAAAATGCCCCTCAAGTGACCCTTTCTGACTCAAAGATGTCAGTGCGTGGTCTGGAACAAAGAGCATTTCAGGACCGCAGTGTTCGCAAGACGCGGAACGCCGACGTATCAGAAGTGATCGAAGTAGAATTTGGAAAGTACTTGATTAAGGCTGGCATTCTGAGCGGTAACAGCGTTGCGCGCGCATTCCCCAAGCCACCAGCGAAAACGCAAGGTTTGATTGCTGATGCAGTTGGCGAAACACCGTCATTGGCCATTGAAGCCTTAAAAGAAATTCTCGAAGAGCGAGACAGGAAACGCAGCGCTCGACGTCGTTTGGAGGCGAACTCCGGCAACTTCATTCCCAGTGAAGGAGAATATGTCGAAGCATTGCGTCAGATCAGGCTCTCCACTGCGCAGGTCACCATGCTCAAAGCACTTACAATCGCAGGCAAGGAAGGACTGAGCATTGGTCAGTTAACCAAGGCAGCTGGTTACAAATCGCGCGAGGCGTCCGTCAAGGTCTTCAAGAAAATCGGGCTATCGATTGCAGAATATCTGGAACTCGAGCTTCCCGAAGCCGGATCGGCTCAAAATGATGGCGCCGCTCAGGTATTGGCATCTTCTCACGTCAAAAGTGACGATGAACCAGCGACTTGGATCATGCATCAGGAGCTGCGCGATGCTGTTCGTTCGGTTCTATGACGCACGTTCCAGCGCCTGCCTTTGAAGCGAACTTCGAACCGGAATAAACGCAAGAAAGGCGCACACGTAGCTTATGTTGGAGAAAAAACCATATCCGCTCGACCTGATCTATGTACCTGTGAAACGGGCCAAAACACTTGATCAACAAAAGGTTCTGACGCTGGCAGAAGATATCCTGAAGAATGGCCAGAAGACGCCGATCCAGATACGTGCGGACAACAAGCGGTTCGTGCTGATTGAAGGCCTTCACCGACTAGAGGCCATTCGCGCCCTCGGCGGTGATACTGTCGAAGCCTTTTTGGTGCGCGCCAGATTACACTAGACTCTTGTTGGGATTGGCGTTCGACA
This sequence comes from Ruegeria sp. CH2, assembly GCF_056537065.1. Lineage (NCBI taxonomy): Bacteria > Pseudomonadati > Pseudomonadota > Alphaproteobacteria > Rhodobacterales > Roseobacteraceae > Ruegeria > Ruegeria sp. CH2. The sequence continues at coordinate 2,043 of NZ_JBQFQV010000031.1, read as the reverse complement.
AAGCCTGAGAAAACGTCAGCAGGCGCTGACTTTCTTCATCCCAAAGATGCAATCGTGCGCAATGAAGGCTCTCATATAGAGTAATACGCTGGCAATTTTCCAACTCGGAATGGTCACGCAAAACCTCGTTTAGCCGATAAAACGGTATGCGGCTGGCAAGGTGGTGAACATGGTGCACACCGATATTGGCAGAGAACCACCGCAGGATGCCTGGCAGGGCGTAGTGAGAACTTCCATAGAATGCGGCGTTCTGAAGATTCCACACTTCTTCCCGCTCCCAAGTCGTGTGTTCAAACTGGTGTTGAATATAGAATAGCCAAATACCAATCGATGCAGCGACGATCATGGTTGGAAGGAATACAAAAACCAGTACATCTAGGCCTCCGGTCCAAAAAATCAGAGCCAGGACCACCGCAATCGCGGCGTTTGTTCCCATTGCACTTGCCCAATACAGCCAGCCTGACCGCATGAAACCAAAGGGCAAGCGATTTTGAAAAAAGAACGTGTAGACCGGTACGATACAGAACAGAAAGAAGGGGTTCCGGATTAACCTGTAAGCGGCACGCCCGAACCAATTCCGTTTCAGGTATTCCTCAATGGTCAATGTAGGAATGTCACCCATACCACGCCGATCAAGGTTACCGGTTGAGGCATGGTGAATCGCATGGCTTTGCCGCCAGACGTCATAGGGTGTCAGGGCGAGAACACCCAGAACCCGGCCGGTCCAATTGCAAACGGTGCGACTTCTAAAGAAAGATCCGTGACCACAATCATGCATGATGATGAAGATACGCACCAGAAATGCGGCGTTCAGGATGGCCAATAGAACAGTGACCCAGATACTAAGGGATAGCGCAAACCACGCTGCGCCCCATAGCGCGAAAAAGGGGATGACAGTGATTGTCAGTTCAAAAACGCTACGCTTCGTATTGGGCACACGGTATTGCGCGAGCGCCCGGGTCAATTCCTGCTGTTGCAACTGACTTTTTCTCCAAGGGCTTTTAGCAGCCCATTGTGCAAACGGGCACCCCATAAGGGTGCCCGTAAAAGGTCAGGCCAGTGCCAGATTGGCCGCGCTGTCGCGTCCGTCACGGCCAGCTTCGACGTCAAAAGTGACCTTCTGGCCGTCTTTCAATTCGCTGATGCCGGAACGTTCAAGTGCTGAGATATGCACGAACACATCGCGCTTACCATCTTCAGGCTCGATAAAGCCAAAACCTTTGGTCGAGTTGAACCATTTTACTGTGCCATTTGCCATGGTGGAAGTCTCCTAATACTTGCCGCCCGCATTATTGCGGCGACTCGGCGTGGTCGGTCTGAATCGAAAGACTGAACGCCGAGTTTGGGAGACAGCAGGTCGAAAAAGAAAAACGTAAGCCTTGTGTATATGGACTTTGAGTACACACGATACAAGCCTTGATACAATGGAAAGCAACAGAAGATCTGAGTCTGCCTAGCCCAATTTGGGACAAAGATAAGCAGAACGCATTGCTCTGCGTTTCGGAAATCAGAGGTCGGCTTCTGATAAAACCTGCCGAATGCGTATGCAGCAAACTGATTGCTCAGGCACGGCAGGTAGGGCTCACTGTCCGAAATCGCCGCGTGCTTCAAGAACACCGTGGCCAGGCACAAATGTTCGTTGATTGATTGAAACATTACTAAATCAACGAGTTGACCTCTCTAACGAACGGTAGATTCTGCGCGGCCCGAATCTTGGGTCATGCTGCGTTGGCATAGGGCGACTGCGAGCCTCAATGTGCCATTAGTAGGTCCGTATCTGCGTAAGCATCGGGCAAGAAACGTTACCGATGTTACAGTTGGCCGTAAGTTCATTCAGAGCGGCCTCCAATCGCTTAAGTTCGATTATCTTCATACGCACATTGGAGATATGAAGCTCGGCCAGTTCCTGAACGGATTGGCAATCCTCGCTATCACCTTCGGACAGGTTGAGATGGACCTGTCCCGTTTTTGTGCCGCCCCAAGTGCTCGTTTAAGCCACTTTCCTTTCGAATGCGACAGGGCTTTTCCAGCCCAATGCTGAGT
>NZ_JBQFQV010000030.1:0-14691 GCF_056537065.1 Ruegeria sp. CH2 | reverse complement strand
CGCGGCTTTGGCGAGGCCGAGTTCCGCCAGATCGCCGACTGGATCATCGAAGTGGTCGACGGCCTGGCCGCCAACGGCGAAGACGGCAACGCCGAAGTCGAAGCCCGCGTCCGCGCACAGGTCGCAGACCTCTGCAACCGCTTCCCCATATACCCGAACCTGTAAACGTTTAAAAAGAAAAGAAAACGGCGCTCTTGAGGCGCCGTTTTTTTTGTTGTTTGAGCAGTCGCTTCGATAGAGGGGGATCTGGCCACGCGTCAGCTTGGCAGCCGTCTGAAAGTCAAATCAAATCGCGCCACCACAGAAAAACAAGCAACAGCGCTGTCAGAGCCAACAGATTGAAAGCCAGCCCCCCCAGCAATCCAAGGAACCAGCCCCACCTGCGATCCGCAAGATTGATGCTTCCCAGATGATCCTGCACTACGTCCGACGCCCTGACGAGCTTGGGAGTATCCAGAATCAACCGCATCTTCGGGTGCGACGCCATCGCCTCGGACCGGGCAAGCACCATGGCCTGCCGGTACACCCGGCGCGGCAGACGTCGTTTTGCCTTGCGAATGGATGCCTCTAGCGTCTTGTCGCGCACGCCAAGCTTGGCACGCAGCAAGGCCACCGTCTCGGCGATCCGGGTCTGAATGTCTGGGTCCTGAGGCATGGGCTCTCTCCTGCCGCCGCAATCTAGCCTGCAGCACAAAGACCTACAATGGGGCTGGTGATCCGCTGTAGGCACTTGTATCACGCAAGCTATGCTGAACACGATTGTACATGGCGAACCGACCGCCCGCCCACCGCTGGTAATAGCACACGGCCTTTACGGATCTGCTCGGAATTGGGGCGTCATTGCCAAAAGGCTTTCAGACGAACGGCAGGTTGTGGCGGTGGACATGCGCAACCATGCTTACAGCATGTGGGACCCGAGCCATGATTATCCCCATCTGGCACAGGATATCGCCGAAGTCATAGAACAGATCGGCGGCGTGGCGGATGTTCTTGGACATTCCATGGGCGGAAAGGCTGCCATGACCCTGGCCCTGCGGCACAATGGGTTGGTGAACAAGCTGGTGGTCGCCGACATCGCGCCGGTTCAATACGCGCACAGCCAAATCCGGTTCATCGAGGCCATGCGGGCTGTTGATTTTTCGCGCATCACCCGCCGGTCGGATGCGGAAATGCAATTGGCCGATCAAGGTGTTGAGAAAGCGTTGCAAAGCTTTTTCACCCAATCGCTGGATATCAAGGGAAAACGGTGGCTGCTTAATCTGGATGTTCTTGCAGCCGAGATGCCAAAGATCATGGGCTTCCCCAAGTTGGACGCCACATGGAATGGCCCCGCCCTGTTCCTGTCGGGCGCGGCATCGGATTATGTCCTGCCGGAACACCGCCCTGAAATCCGCTCGCTGTTTTCCGGCGCGCGTTTTGCCAAAATACCCGGAGCCGGGCATTGGCTGCACGCCGAAAAACCACGTGAATTCGAAGCAGCGGTTCGGACGTTCCTGAACGCCTGATCAGGTGCCCCGGTACAAGCGCCGGGCCACCATCCACGATGCCGGAGCAGCGATCACCGCCCCGGCAACTGCTGCGCCGACAATTGCGCTGACGGAAACCAATCCCGCAGACAGCACAGCGATTACGGCAGAACCTGAAATGGCAGTGGCGATCAGTGAATACAGCATGGCGGCAAGGCGAAACATGGTCGGGTGTTCCTTATGATGACTTCCGGCCAAACATGTCTCGATTCGAATGTGTTTTGCATTGATTTGCATCAGATGCGGAAATCTGGCGCTTCATGAACCTGTGATTTCGCAACCACCGTTGAGCCGATCCGCCAACCCGCCAAGGATGTGGAGCTTGTGAAATCCCAAGTCTTGCGCCGTCAAAGGTACACACCCTCACTTTCACGCTTTTCCCAAAAGGATCAGAACGCGACTTGAGGTAGATGAACCAACGGCCTTAGGCACCTAGGTTATTGCTCGCGAAACGCGCGCGACATGCTGTCCGACACAGGTTTGGCGATATAGGCCGCAAAAGTTCGTTCCTCGGTTTGGATCATAATTTCCGCAGGCATGCCGGGGGTCGGAACAAAGCCGCTGACCCGGTGCAGCTCGTCTGGGGTAAGTGAGATACGCGCCAGATATACCTCTTTTGGAACGCCTGCCGCCTCTTCAAGCAGCGCGTCGGCAGAGACATAAAAGACTTCTCCGTACAAAACCGGCGTTGTGCGCTGATTGAGCGCGATCAGTCGCACCGAGGCGGTCTGCCCGGTTACCACACTATCAATCTCGGTGCGTGGGATTTGCGCCTCAATAATCAACGGCGCATCGGCAGGCAGGATTTCGGCAATGGGTTCGCCCGTTTCGATCACACCACCCGGAGTATGATAATGCAGGCGAACTACCGTCCCGGTCACAGGCGCCCGCACCACGGCCCGGTCCAGAACATTGCGGGCCTGACGGGATTTTTCGCGCACGCTTTCCAGATCGGCCTCGACCACGCCCAATTCATCCAGTGCAGCCTCGCGATAGGCGGATCGGGTGCGCGTAATCTGTTCCTGGTATTTTAGAAGCATCTGATTGATTTCAGCGGCCTCCGCCTGCAACCGGGCCTGCTGCCCCTCGGCTTCGGCCTGCACACGCCGGATCGTGTTCAATTCGCCCTTTCGAACCAGCCCTTTCTGGAAAAGCTGGTTTTTGGACTCGTACTCTTCCTGCAAGATCTCGGCACGTGTGGCCATGCTTTCCAATTGGGCTTCAAAGCCACTTGCCCGGATTTTCAAAGCCTCCATATTGCGTTCCAAAAGTGCCACATCATTCAACAAGGTCTTGCGCGACACGTCAAAGCTGAGCATTTGACCGTCGAGAATGGCCATGACTTCCACGTCTTTAGAGGCCTCGACCAGATCTGGTGTAAAAACCAGACGATCCCGTTCCCCATATTCCGCCAGCAACCGCTCGGTCATCGCCTGCAAGCGCAGTTTGCGGATGAACAGCTCACGCTCATTGGCCTGGGCCGAGGTCTGATCCAGCGTCATCAGCACCTGACCTGCCTGAACCGATTGCCCTTCGGTGACCTTGATGTCTTCGATGATCCCGCCTTCAAGGTGCTGGACAATCTTGTTGCGCCCAGTGGCGACAAAACTGCCCTGCGCGATGACCGCCGCCGCCAGCGGGGCGCTGAAGGACCACACTCCGAAACCGCCAAAACAGACGACCAGCATGATTATACCGATAACAATGAAGCGGTTGATCGAGCGTGGAACTTCTGCATACCAGACGTCAGGTTCACCGGCAGAGTGTTTTACGGGTACGAGGTCATTCATGGTCAGCCTCCCTGTTGCCCTTCAATTCCGGTCCGTTTGCGCGGCCCGTTGATCTGCTGAAGAACCTGCTCGCGCTGACCGAACAGAGCGACGCGCCCATCGGTCAGCAACATGATCTTGTCGACCACGTTCAGCAGCGTTGGTTTCTGCGTGATGACGACCACGGTGATCTTGCTTTCGCGCGCCTGTTCAATGGCACGCGCCAAGGCTTTGTCCCCAGCAACGTCAAGGTTCGAGTTCGGCTCGTCCAGCACCACCATTCTTGGATTTCCAAAAAACGCCCGCGCCAGCGCAATGCGTTGTTTCTGTCCGCCCGATAAAGGCGATCCATCGGAGGCCACCACAGTCTCATATCCCTGCGGCAGGGTCGCGATCATGTTGTGTACATCAGCCAGTACAGCGGCGTCGTGGATCTGTTCGTCCGTGGCATCGGCTCGCATCCGGCCGATATTGTCCTTGATGGTTCCGGGGAACAGCTGCACATCCTGTGGCAGATAACCGATGCTTTCCCCAAACTGGCGCGGGTCCCAGTTGCGGATATCCATCAGGTCCAGCCGCACACTTCCCGACGTGGGCAGAACGGACCCGACAAGGGTCTTGCCCAAGGTGGTTTTGCCCGCACCGGAATTGCCGATAATCGCCAGTGTTTCACCGGGGATGAGTGAGAAGGTAATCCCGTTCAGAACCACACGTTTGGTTCCACCGGGGACATAGAGCAACCGCTCTACATCCAACCGGCCTTCGGGGCGCGGCAGGCGCAACTTCTCATGTTGCAGGGCCGAGGTTGACAGCAGCGCCTTGATCCGCCCATAGGCCGCGCGCGTCAACAGGTAACTGTTCCACCCCTCAATCGAACCTTCAATGGGCGCAAAGGCGCGCCCGGCAATGATCGAGGCCGCGATCACCATGCCGCCGGTAATCTCTCCCTGCAGTGCCAGAAATGCGCCCCATCCCAAAATGCCGATCTGTGTCAGCAGACGAACAGCGCGCGAAATCGCCGCGAAGATCACGTTACGGTCCTGCGCGCGCACCTGCCAGGTCAGGGATTGGGCCGTGTCCCGCCCCCAGATCCGCACCGCCTCGGGGATCATGGCCAAGGCGTTGATGATCTGGCTGTTGCGCGACATGGAATCCAGATGCAGGTTCGCCATGGACTGCGCCTTGTTCGCCTCGGCAAAGGGTTTGGCTGTCATTTTCTGGTTGATCAGCGCAATCGTCATCAGGATCAGCGCCGTCACCACGACAATCATGCCCAGTTGCGGGTGCACGAGAAAGATCATCAGAATGAACAGTGGGGCGAATGGCACGTCCAGAAACGAAATCAAAGTGCCCGAAACCAGAAAACCGCGCAGTTGCTGCAAATCGCCAAGAGTCTGATATTCGCGCCCGTTTCCATGCAACGACGCGTGCGCAGCCGCACTAAGCACAGGTGCACCCAAACGAACGGCAACCTCGACACCGGTTCGCATCAGCGTAAACCGCCGCACCGCATCAAAGGCTGACTGAAAGATCACGGCCCCGGCGACGATTGCCGTCAACATGATCAGCGTATCCAAAGATCGGCTGGTCAGAACCCTGTCACTGATCTGAAACAGGTAGATCGGAATCGACAGGATCAGAATATTGGTCGCGCAGGTCAGCACCAGAACAAATGCAAGGTTACGCCGGATCGCCCGGATCGAATCCCGCAATGTGCGCTGGAAATCCTCGGGCGGGGTGCGCTTGTGAAAGGTTTGGGGTGGCCCGTTCCCGTCACCGCCGCCGGAGTTTGTCCGCAACAGTGGCTGGTTTGCCTTGGCCTCGATCGTCGCGCCCATGTGATCCGCGCCGGACGCGCGCGCAGAGGGGGTCTTGCGCGCTGTCGTTTCGTCCGCGGTTGCATGATCCGGGCCGTCAGCATCAGCCACCCCGTCACCACCGCCCGCAATGTCCTTGTCTTGCACGGGCTGCGGCGGCGCACGCCAATGGGGAGGTTCAGCGCGCGGTTGTTCACATGAGTGTTTCTGGTCTTTGGCCGGTTTCAACGCATCGTTTTCAACCGGCCGGTTTTGATCTGGTTCAGGCACTCGGAACTCCTGCGTCAGATGCAGTCGGGTGGTGGCACCTGTGGCCCGTTTTGCAGGATCTGCCCCTGGTTCGGCCCCCTGACGCTTCAGACCCAACCCGCCTTGCCTGTCCAGCGGGCTGGATAAGGGGTGGCGGCGCGACGAAAAAACAAACGACATGTAGAAACCTTCTGGTCACTCGGTAAAATCTTGGGGGATCAGGCCAGCATGGTTTGCAGGCCGTCGTCAGGTGTTGTTACATCAAGAGCTGGGGTATTCAGTGCCAAGGCCGCATCCGGTTGCGCGACGGTCATGTCACCCATGATGGCCGCAATTGCCTCATTGGTCATCGCGGTAATCTCGTCGTTGTCCGGCATGTCGATCAGGCTGGCCTGATGCAGCAGCAGATCGGAATACGACCCGTCAGCTGCCATGACCGTCGAGTCCACACCCATCTTGGTCAGATGCGCGGTGTTCAGCATGGCGTTGCTGCCCGCGACTACATCGGCCCCGGCAGCATTTGGGCCGGACAGGTCTATATCATCCTGATCCAGCATCATCGTGGCCTGATTGACGATGTTCACCTGTATAAGATCGCCGTCGATCTTAAGGACGCGCAACTGCTCCATCCCGGCGAACATCGGATCATTCAGAAGCGCGTCTTCCAACGCGTCCATGTCCATTTCCGGTATGGCAAGCGCGTCCGCCATATTCTGTTGCATATCCTGGTGAATGTCCTTGCCGATCGTTTTGACCGACGCGTCGTTCATGAGCAGGTTTTCATCACCGTCCATCACCGACGCGGGCACTCCGCCGCTGATGATGTCGTCATCCATAAGGGCCATGGATTGAACCAGCACATCGACTGAAATCATGTTTCCGCCGATCATGATCAGATCGTAATAGCTGCCCAACTGCACGATATCGGCGACATTGTACATTTCGTTGTCGCCCAGCACGTAAAGCGTGGATGTGGCTGAAATTTCGGTCTGAATGTGATCGATATCGGTGGCATCTATACTCTGGTTGATGAAATTCGCGACCACCAGATCGCCGTGAACCCAGTCGACAACAACATAAGCGGGCTGGCCGCTTGTCCCGTCGACATCGTCCAGCCAGGCGGCCTCTTTGCCTTCGACTTCGATCACCGAAGACTGAACCAGGTTGGTACCGCTTCCGGCATTCATGGCACCTACGTCCCAGTCGGAAACAAGCGCGACCTGACTGATGACCGTCAGATTGATGGCCTGCCCGCCTACAACAATGTACGGAGCATCCACCCAACCAATAGTCGCAGACACTGCATTGATCGCCAGATTACCACCGGTCACCACCAGATGCCCGTCGTCAAAATCGGAATCCTTGGACTGGTCCCATTCGGCAGGCAACGGCGTTTCCGCTTCATCGCCAGTCGCCTCATCCGGCTGATGGAAAGCGGGCAGCAGGTCGGTCCATTCAGGTGCTTCGGCCATGTGCTCGCCATTGACGATCACGCCCAAGGCATCATCGCCATGGAACTGATACACGGTGACGCCATCCACATCCCCGTTCATCGGATTCAGCATCTGTTCGGCCAGTGCCTCGACCATCTCGATTGACTGGTAGTCCGCGAGTGAAAATGACGGGCTTGCCACGGCATGAAGGGACAACGCCATGTCCAGCATCTGCTCACCTTTCGCGATCAGCGCGTCCGTGTCGCGAAATTCACCCTTGCCCACCGTATCGTTGTCACGCAGGAAAACCTTTTGCATGGTGTAACTTACCGCAGACCCCAACGGCACGTTGTCCGGCTGCAGAATGACGAGTGTGGGAACGGATGATGGTCCAATCGTGTCGTCTGGGACAAAACGCTCGGAAACCGGCCCATCTCCACCAAGGATAATCACCGATTCATGCACAGGCCCCTTCGGCGCGTCTGGTAGCGGCAGGTTAGGTTGAGGTGGGGCAAAATTGTATGGGAGGAGCTTGTACTCGCCCACCGGGATATCAAGGTCGGCCCTGATGTGGATCGCAGCAGGATCGTCCAGCCCGTCAATTTCGGCTTTTCGCCTCAGGGCGGTGAATTCGTCATACTGGTCCCGCAGCCGGGCTTGTTCGATCGTAAGTTCAAATGCTCCAACAAAATGCGCTATTGTTTCCGTAATTGCGTCAAGGGCCATATCGGTCATCCTTTTTCACCCGCACCGGCCAGAATTTCCGCTTTGGGTTCAGTTGGGCCGGGGCCACTGCTCGCGGCCCCGGCATTTTCGAAAATAGCGAGGCCCGATAATGCGGGCCTCGCCTTATGACTTATGCGTCGTTGTCGTCGCTTGCGTAGGACGAGGTCATCGAACCACCGACCATGGTCGTGTCGACCGAGTTGCCAAGCACGTTGGCGCCCATGACGATCGACTGGTTAAAGGCCGAGGTGTCGACAACAGCCGCTGCCGAGGCATAGGACTCGCCGGTCACGATACCATCGCCACCGTTGTTCGAGCCCCAGTTGCCAGCGTTGCCGCCTGCACCACCGTCACCCGAATAGGCACCAGCCGCGCTGCCGCCCGTGATGGTTCCACCCATGGTGTCACCGGACATAGCTGTACCGGTCGAGTATCCGCTGGCTCCGCCATTTGCGGCGGACGCGCCACCGGCACCACCGGCACCCGAGCTGGCCGCACCGGTCGCATCGCCCGAACCGGTCGATGTGGCATCGTTATCGGACATGCCCGAACCACCGTATCCGGCGATTGCTTCAGCCAGGCTGTCGGCGGCTCCGTTTGTATCGGCATCACCGAATACATCCGCCGCTCCGCCATCACCGGCGGTATTGGCCGCATCGGCGGACCCGGCACCGTTGCCCGAAGACGTGGATGTGGGCGTCGTCGTGCCGCCTGCTCCGCCGTCACCGTCTGCTGCAGACGTACCAGAACCCGCTGCGTCCGCTGTGCCGTTGGCCGAATTTGATCCGCCATCACCACCGCTGCCATCCGTGTTCTGCGAATTGCTGGATGCACCGTTCACGTCACCTGGGCTTTGGTTGATGTCGGGGCCGCTTGCGGACTGGTCGCCAACACCCTGCGCATCCGAATCCGCGTCGGCGGTTCCACCGGAACCATCGCCGCCCGAACCGTCACCGCCTGAGCCATCGCCACCAGAGCCATCGCCGCCCGAACCATCGCCACCGGTTCCGTCACCGCCGGTTCCGTCACCGCCTTCGCCCGCTTCGGCATCAACCATGCCTAGCTCTTCCTGCAGGGCCATGATTGCAGCTTCGACCATAGCGGCAAATCCGCCTTCGCCGTCACCGCCGGTACCGTCACCGCCTGTGCCGTCGCCACCGGATCCTTCACCACCGGTCCCTTCGCCGCCAGAGCCTTCACCGCCGGTACCAGGTCCGCCAGTTCCATCAGCCGAGCTGTCCGCACCACTGTCAGCGCTGCCCTCTGCTGCGTTGCTGCCGGCAGTCGCATCATTGGCTTCGGTTGTGCTGTCACTGGAATTCGACGACGAACCGTCTGTCGACGCGCTGCCGTCACCACCGTCGGAACCTTCGGCGTCTACGTCATTGCCGGCCAGACCAAAGCCCGTGCCGCTCGAGTCGGAATCGCTGTCGCCGCCATCGGCGCTACCCGAGGCATTCGAGCCAGACAGACCAAGGCCCAGTCCCAGACCAAACGAATCTGCGCTTCCGCCGTTACCGCCGGTTCCGTCACCGTCAACGCTTGTGCTGCCGTCGTTGTCAGCAGAAGACGAACTGTCAGCGTCGCCGCCGTCGCCGCCGGTGCTGTCACCGTCAGCCCCTGCGCCGGACAGACCGACACCAATGCTGGCGTTATTTGCGTCACCGGTATCACCGCCGGCGCCGCCACTCGAATCCGCGTCTGCGCTGCCGGTATCGCCACCGGCACCAAACGCATGGCTGCCCAGCGTGGTCGAGTCTGCCGAACCACCATAGCTGGTACCACCGTCGCCCGAATCTCCACCGTTGGACTTGACGCCGATACCTTCTTCAGCGTTGGCGGTGCCGCCATAGGCGCTACCATTCTGATAGAAACCGGAATTGTTCGAAACTGACGCCGATTCCAGCGTGTCGTCATCGCTCAGACTGGCGACCTGACTGTTGACGGACGCCATTGCGGTTCCGGCACCATCCATTGAGATATCGACATTCATGTCATCGCCGGGATCATAGTTCAGATCACGGCCTGCGGTGATTACGTCGCCAACCGACGCGTTATCTCCGAAGTCCAGATCAACCTGATCATCATCGCGCGGAATCCACTCTCCGCCACCAAAGTCGATATTGATCGCGTTGCTGTTTGAATTGTCGTTGGTGTTATCTCCGGCATTGAGCGTCTGGTCCTGATCCTGACCTTGATCCTGATCCTGGCCCTGATCTTGGCCTTGGTCCTGGCCTTGTTCCTGACCCTGATCCTGGCCTTGATTTTGGTCCTGGCCCTGATCGTTGGAGTTTTCGACAGTCTGGTCCTGCTGCTGCTGTTGTGCAGTCAGATCAGCTTCGACAAACGCCTCATCAATCGGGATTTCAACATTTACCGGAGCTTCCAGATTCTCGACATTAATTTCGTCGACGGTCGTTACGTTTGTATTATTCACATTACGTCTCATGACAAATTCCTATTTCTGGAACGCCAGACCGCCATTCATCTAAAAAGCGGCATCAGGCGAGATTGAAACAAAAATACCCGCGCAGCGCATGAACGCGCTGAAAGCGGTCTGTGGAAGTTTCTAAATGGCCACCTCCTTTCCCGGCTAAGCCGAAAGCGCGGCGGTTCATGAAGGCTGCTGAAATACGCAATGACCGGCGCGACAGGGACAGGCGCTTCGACAATTGAAGCCCAGCCATGTTCGCAGCGACGCACGCCCACGCCTAGCTAGTCGAAAGTTTTGAGGTGGTTACAACGTTGTTTTTATTACTTACTTTTAGAATACACCTGAGTTTGCGCTCACCTGCCCCGCATGACCCACCTACAAAAAATCGCAACAAAATAATTCAATTGTTTCCGCTGGTTGCACAAAAACCCAAGCGGAAACCTAACCGAAAGTTCTATGGCACGGGCTCTGGAAGAACTCCTCCCGGTTGTGGAAAACCATGCTTTCGAGTATAATAAAAGTTAATTACCTATTTGATTAGTTAACTATTTTAGACCGCCAGAATTCAAAAAAGAGATTTTTGGTTGACCCTGTTTGCGAGGGAATGTGATGAGTGTGTCATTGATAGAAGAAACTGCCAATCAGGATCTTTATTCAGAAGATTTTTCGGTTGTCTTTATTGGAAAAGAATTATTCTACTCCAATCAGACCCTAAGAAGCGTTCAAACTGAATTCGGGGTTCGCGCTCAGCGGTTCGAAACCCTTGAAGCGATGAACGGCCACACACCCGGTTGCAGCAAGATTATTGTTGTTGACCAGATGATGCTTGAAGACCTGTTGGCGCGCCCACTGGCCTATACCAAAAGTACGGGATCCGGCTGTCTTGCCTTTGCCTATCGCAAAGAAGAATCGGCCCGGCATATGTTTGAATCCTGGGATCGCGCGCAGTTCGGCGAAATTGGGTTTCTACCCATGAATGTGGCGCCCGATGCCTGGCGCGCCATCCTCAGGCTGCTGATGCATGAAGAACTGTACTTACCCAGCTTCCTTGCAGATTGCGTCGCCTTTCCTGGCCAGCGCACGCGGGACATCCCAGCCCGTCCAGTGACAAATGTCCCAAATGGTGTCGACCAGCAGTCGCGGTACCTGAAGCTGACGCGTCGCGAGAAGCAGGTCCTGCAACTTGTCTCGCAGGGCAAAAGCAACAAGTTGATCGCGGCCAAGCTGGGAATTACGGAACACACGGTCAAACTGCATATGCACAATGTGGTTGGTAAGATCGGCGTCAGCAACCGCACCGCTGCCGCGCATTTCTACTACGAGGTTGCGCCACACGAGGCGCAGCACTCCGCCCTTGACTGACACGTTCGAAGCCCGGTTCGATCGCCTGATCCTTCTGGTTGGCAGGCTGAACTATATGTGGACCAACACCGAAAGCCTGCTGATCCACCTGATCGCTGGCCTTTCCGGAACGTCGAAAGACGTGGCCGTCATTATCTTCCTGACCCTGAACACAACCCGCGCGCGTATTGATCTGGTTGAACGGCTTGCCAAGATGGAGGGAAGGCCCGCGCAGGTTCGCGACCCGATCCTTGAACGCACGCAACGGCTCAGCAAGCTTTCGGGCATCCGAAACAAGTATAACCACTGCATCTATTCGTTCGATCAGGAGAGCGGAAACCCGAAAACGATCCTGATGCGGATTGCTGACCGCAAGACCGATATAAAACTGGGTCGCGCGGATACGGTAGATGATGACGCGCTTCGCGAAATCGAAGCGGTCGTCAATCAGCTTTCAGCCGCGAACCAGGACATCTGGAGGCTGATCCGGGAATTGGGGTATCCGGTTTAGTCCTGGTCATGAATATGACGCCATGACCACGTAGGCTGCGTTTCACTGCATTTGCGATACCGATGACGCGCAAACCGGGCGACAGAATGCAGCTTTCGAAAGCGCCTGGTGCGGGCGGTGGGACTCGAACCCACACGGGCATACGCCCTTCAGATTTTAAGTCTGATATGTCTACCATTCCATCACGCCCGCACGGCGCGGCCCTTTCGGACTGTGCAACGTCCTTACAAGCACAACGAGATGATAACAATGTGCTTTGACCCGCAGGATTGGGAAAAATAGACGGCAGCGCTGGTGAAACTCAATTGCACCCAACGGTACCTCCATTGTCTCACTTGGCTTTGGTGCGGTCCGACATATCCACAGGTCCGATGCATCGGATCGACTGAAGGTACTTCTCCAAAGAGCAGGTGCTGTCAGCACCGAACCGTTTTCCGTTCTATCCCAAAAAAGAATTCGTCAGGGCGCTGGCCGAAAAAAACTCCCGGCATCACCACATTATAATCCTCTGGTTATCAAGAACTCGAACTGAGTCTGCCATCAATTTGCATGGCCGATTGGAGCGGCAGTATGGTCCGCAGAGTATGATTATGTCTATCGCCCGGGCTCGCAGGCGCTGCGAAAGTCTGGTCTAACGGGCGGAACCCAGCGGAGTTTTGGCATGGCCAATGTCCGGAAAGGGCCTGTGCAAACGCTTCGACTTATTTTGAACGCCTTGGCACAGCGTTACCGCCCTTATTTGCCGCAGCGCGTGCACGGTTTTTCTTGCTGTTGGGCTTACCCTTTGGCGGTGGCGGGCCTTTTGGGCGGCGGTCAAGTTTTTTACTCAGACCACTGCGGTTGTCGTCATCGCGTTTGGGCTTGGCTTCAACTTTGGCCTTTTCAGGGGGCTTGGACACTGTCTTTTTCCGCGCTTTCGCAGGCTGCGGCTCGACAAGTCGGCTCGGTTTGCGTGCAGTCTTTTCCAGACCTTTCTTGCCTTTGGCAGCCCGGTTAAAGCTTGTCTTTGCTGAGTTCGACAAATCGGGGGCTGAATCCAACTGCACAATGTCTTTTGTACCCTCGATCTTCATTTCCGGCCCAATCGCCTCCAAAAAACCGGCGACGCTGCTTTCGCGAATTTCGATATAGGTCTCGTCGTCAACGATACGGATCGCACCGACATCGGATTTTGTGATGTTCCCCGCCTTGCACACCATAGGAAGTAGATATCGCGGAGACGCATTTTCGTTGCGCCCTTCTGACAGCGAAAACCAAACACTCGGACCAAAAGGTGCGCTCTGCTTTGGCGCTGCTTCCTGAATGTCGTTTAGTTCTTCCGGAGCGGAATGCGCCCTGTTGTATTGACGGACATATGCCGCAGCGAGTTGTTCTGGCGAGAACCTTTCTACCAGTTCGTTGACTGACTGCCGCTCAGTCTTTGTTATTTCAGAGCACCAGTCCTCCGATCCGAACATCCGTTGCTGGTCTTGCGCTTTGACCTCTTCAGCGGAGGGCGCCGCACCCCAATCGGCCGTGAGTTTAGCGAATTTCAACAGCCTTTGGGCTTTTTTGTAAGAAGCCGGTGCAACGATCAGTGTGCTGACACCTTTGCGCCCTGCACGTCCAGTTCGGCCTGAACGGTGCAAAAGCGTTTCATGACTGCTGGGCAGTTCCGCATGGATCACCAGATCCAGATTTGGCAGATCAATTCCGCGCGCCGCGACATCGGTCGCTACACAGACGCGGGCCCGTCCGTCACGCATGGCTTGCAAGGCGTTTGACCGTTCACCTTGGGTCAGTTCTCCGGAAAGAGCCACAACCGAAAACCCGCGGTTGGACAGTCGGGCTGTCAGACGGCTGACCATGGCGCGCGTGTTGCAGAAAACGATGGCGTTAGGAGCCTCGTAGTAGCGTAGCACGTTAATGATAGCATTTTCACCGTCACGTGGAGCCACATTCATCGCACGGTACTCGATATCGGCGTGTTGCGTCCGCTCACTGACAGTACTTACACGCTCGGCATCCCTTTGGTACCGGGCAGCCAAGGTGGCAATGGCGCGCGGTACCGTTGCCGAGAACAATAGTGTCTGGCGGTCTGATTGCGTTTGTTCGAGGATGAATTCCAGATCTTCACGGAATCCAAGGTCGAGCATTTCGTCAGCCTCATCCAACACGACGGCGCGTACGGATGCCAAATTAATCGAGCCGCGCATGATATGATCCCGCAACCGCCCTGGTGTCGCGACCACAATATGTGCCCCTCGGGACAGCGCCCGGCGTTCGTCGCGCATATCCATGCCGCCAACGCATGAGGCAATGAAGGCCCCCGCATCCGCATAGAGCCACCCCAGTTCTCGTTTGACCTGCAGCGCCAACTCTCGCGTCGGCGCAACAACCAACGCCAAAGGCGCGCCTGCCACATCGAAAACCTGCGCATCGCTCAAAATTGTTGGTGCGATGGCCAAGCCGAACGCGATGGTTTTTCCTGATCCGGTCTGCGCCGAAACTAACAAGTCTCGTCCCTGCAAATCCGGTGCGGACACGGCCTCCTGAACAGGGGTCAGCGTGTCATATCCTTTACGCTTCAATGCGATTGCGAGTGTCGGGTTCATGGCTCAGCTCTCCGGAGTGATACGGTCACCCTCAGAGTTTCCGACACACGGGTCATAGTAGAAGCGCAGTCCATACTGCGAGGAGAACCGGATGTATAGATCGGAAAATGCGCCTCCCAATGAGCCTCCCCAACGGAACAGGTCCACACTTATGTTAAGGTGTCTGAAGTCAGCGCCTACCGGACAGATTTAGGGTTTTCTGGACCTGTCCCGTTTTTGTGCCGCCCCAAGTGCTCGTTTAAGCCACTTTCCTTTCGAATGCGACAGGGCTTTTCCAGCCCAATGCTGAGT
>NZ_JBQFQV010000029.1:0-21320 GCF_056537065.1 Ruegeria sp. CH2 | reverse complement strand
AAACTGGCATCGGTGTGCGAGATGCACATGGCGGCGATATTCCAGCTGCATTTGAGCGTAGCATACGAACAGCCGTCCAAACACATGAGTTCTGGAAGGACTTTGCTGAATTACCTGAGATTGTTGTCGATACTGCTGCTATTTCCCGCGAATGGACGGCTGCACGGGAGGCAGCATTGCAGTCTCTGAGAGACAAGGCTGCATCACCGTTAGAGGTGACGATCCTCTCACCAGATGCAGTGGGTGCCATTCAGACATATCGTCGGCGTATCGAAGAGATTGCACAGCTGTCTGAACGACTGATCGGCTGCAACGACGCGATTGATGTGGTGAAGGAACAAGCCGCCGCCGACGATGTTTCCGCACTTCAAAGCGATCTCGCAAAGCTGAATGCCCGCAAGGCAAGGTTTGAACCAGCGGTCGCGGTTCTTTGTGAGGAGTACACAGACGAGAAGACCGCAAAAGCAAATACCGAAGGGCAACGGGATGCCGCACGAACCGCACTCGACAACTATCGTCACCAAATATTCCCGACCTATGAGACGGCGATCAACGATTTTCTTGCTAGGTTCAATGCTTCTTTCAGATTGGGTAGGATGAAGTCGGTCAACAATCGAGCGGGATCGTCTGCATCCTACTGCGTTGTGATCAACCAGCAGGAAGTCAATGTCACTGCATCAGAAGGGCCGTCTTTCCGAAACACTCTAAGTGCAGGTGATCGGAACACGCTGGCGTTGGCTTTCTTTTTCGCGTCACTGGATCAGGACTCCAACCTAGCTCAAAAGATCGTCGTGATTGACGACCCGATGACTAGCCTAGATGAGCACCGAACGCTGCGGACCCGCCAGGAGATGCGCGGGCTAAAGGCCAAGGTTGCTCAGATGATTGTGCTTTCTCACTCGAAGCCTTTTCTATGTGCCTTATGGGAAGACGCCAGTACGAACGACCGTTCTGCTTACCGGCTCGCCCGCGCGGCAAGCGGGTCTGAAATTGCCGAATGGGATGTTCGGAATGACAGCATCACAGAGCACGATAAACGATATGAGATGATTGCTGGCTATATCCAGTCAGGTGGCCCACAGATCGAGCGGAAGGTTGCTGAAGCGTTGCGACCAACTCTCGAAGCGTTCATGCGGGTTGCATACCCAATCGAGTTTCCACCAGGGCAACTGCTTGGCCCGTTTATTGGCCTTTGCAACCAACGTCCTGGCGCAATTATGTCGCAAGCTGATGTTACAGAGCTGCGTAGTCTGCTCGACTATGCCAACAAGTTTCACCATGACACGAACGCCGCCTGGGAGACGGAAGCTATCAACGATACAGAATTGACTGACTTCGCTGAGAGGGTTGTCTTGTTTGTTTCTAGACGCTGAGCGCAACAGGTTCGCAACCTTAGGACCGCCTCCAGACTGATCGGAATCAGTCGCGGTAATTTCTAATGGCCGTCTGATCGAGCTTCTTAGCTGGAACAAGCCGATAATGTCGCTCCTCAACAACCTTAATCTCATCATTCTGCAAGGTCAGCTCGAAGAGAGCGACAACCTCGTCTTGCATAAACTGGGCGGCGATCGCACGGCACCGCATGCCGGGGAATCTATCTTCTACGAACCTGATGTCCTGACTCGTTTGAACAATTCCTATTTGATCTTTTCCGCCTTTCGCTTGGACCGGAATCACAAAGTGACACCCTCGTTTGTCCAAACCTATGTAAAGCTCATCGATCTCGATCTGCCCGATATCCTGCACGGTCGTTCGTAGGTGGTTCTGCAGACTGTATGTTGTGAGCCCCAAGAACGTGTCGATAAGCCGATTGTAACGCACGATCGCCAAAAGGGCTTGTTCATCGTCTAGTGCGTAGGCTCGAATGAGCTCTGGTGTGGCGTCTGGAATGTCGGTGCAGACGAGATCATCCCTGGGTGCAATCCTTGTATGTTTGACCAGTTTGAAGCGATAGCGTCCCTTCCCTGCGCCTTCGATGATCCACTCTAATCCCTCTGGCTGGGTTTCGAGAATACTGTCAGGCAAGGCATTTCTGTACCGAAACGAATACGGGATATCTCCGATGTTCTTAATGCGCGGAAATCCAAGCGCGATATAGCTTTCTTCAAGCTCCGCTCTGTCAAACTCGAATTCCGTCGCGCCCGTTTCAAAGTGGTCGAAGAAGATTTTCTGGATTGTTGCTTGATAGCGGTTAGGCGACTTAGCCATAGGCTACCCTCCCCGCATTGATCTCTTCCTCGATCTCTTCCTGCTTGCGCTTTTTCGCACCGCTCTTTCGGTCGCGCTTGCTAGGCGGAGGTGTGATGCCAAAGCGTCTTGATGCCTGCGAAAGATCGAGCGTCAAAAGCCTTGGGTCACCAAGCGAAAGGGTTTCTTCGGGCCTGATTGGTTCGATGCCCAGGGCTTCAATCATCTTCGAGGCGATCGCCCTGGCTAAAGGCGGCGGCACCGCATTGCCGATCTGCCGCGCGCCATGCCACTTGGTTACGTTAAGTCGAAACCAGTCAGGGAAGCCGTGCAAACGCGCCATTTCTCTCACGGTGATGCAACGTGCATGACGGTAATGGATTGGGCGCGGGCTAGTGAATGCGCCTCTTGCGCCGTCCGTTCCGGCACGGAGTGTGTTGGAAACACCGCCTTGTGGAAGTTTGAAAAAACGGCTGATCGGCTCGACCGCCCCCTCTTCCGTATGGCGAAACCGCCGACGCGAAATCTCGGTGTGACCGGTACGGGCGCTCGACGTGAGAACATTAGGATTCCACTCGCGCACATAACCGAAATGCCAGGCGTCGTTTTTGAGACATCGAAGCTCCGCCGCATAATCAGAGGGGTCACCAAAGCGGCTCGTCTTGACAGCATCGCTTGCGTTTAGGGTTTCAAACGTATCGGCATCAGGAAGATCTCTGATCGCCTCCGCACAGGACGGCCCAAAACCGAGCTCGGGGTAGAGTTTTGGCCGACCAGCTATGTTGGTCGTCGGTGCTGGATAGTCGGGAAGCGCCCTGCCCTTCTTCACACCCATGAGGATGAAGCGCTCGCGCGATTGCGGTGTCCCATAGTGACCGGCATTGAGAACCTTCCAAGGCAAACGACATTCGTAGCCTACCTGATCGAATGCCCCTACTAGCTCCTTCAGGAATGCTTTGTGCTTGCCGACTGTTAGGCCTTTGACGTTTTCGAAAACAAAGCTCTCTGCATCGAGCTGATGCACGAGGCGCACGAAATCAAGAACGAGCTGATTACGGGGATCGTCGAGCGCCCTGTGACCGATCAGAGAAAAGCCCTGGCATGGCGCGCCGCCGAACACGCAATCGATCTTCTTCCCCACAAGGCCTGCGCGTTGCCTGATCTCATCACCAGTAAGCTCTGCAACCGAGGCCGGAATTACAGTTCCTTCAGGGAAGTTGAACTCGTGAACGGCACAATGTACGGGGTCGATCTCGATCGCAGCTTTTACATCGAAGCCTGCTTGCTCAAAGCCAAGGCTTAGCCCCCCTGCCCCTGCAAAAAGGTCAATTCCGATTGGTCGCATTTCGCTCTTCTTTCTTAACATCGGCCTAACATCACACCCTTTGGTTAATGCGATCCTTCATATTTTTCCCACAACATCTCGATCAGTTGACCCTGTGTGACGCCGAGCCTTTCGGCTTCGGCGGCTATGGCTTCACCAACCTTTGGGAAGACCTTTGGATGGAGCTGGTAAGTCCTCGGGCTGGGCTTACGACCAGGCTTCTTGCGAGGTGTCCTGTCAAGAAACCCCCGCGCTTCTCCAACTTCATCGACACGACGGACTTCTTCAACGGTCGTATCTTTCGGACGCGCCTTGAGGCCAGCAAGTCTATTTGAGCCGCTCATATACAGCCTCCATGAATGCCTGTGCGTTTGCCAACGCCTTATCTACCTTCCCACCCGTGACCATCTCAGCGTCATTCATCATCGCGGTCAGATCGCTGCCATAGGCAAACAGTTCCGAGAATGCCGCGCGGGCGACCAGGGACGGTTCGATTACGTCGATCCCTGCCCCACTGAGTTGTGACTCTAGCTCCTTCTGGACGCGGCTTTTGACGGCTGCGCTAGTCTTGGTCAGCACCACAGCATGCCGGATTGACCGCCCAAGCGCTTCTTCCTCTTCACGAACCAGCGCCAGTGCTTCTGAACCGATCTCAGCGTCAAGCGCTGTCGGCTGCATCGGGACGATTACCAGGTCCGCCTGGGAGATAGCGCGACTGACGAGCTGGGACGCAACGCCTTCCAGGTCCACAATGACGATTTTTCCGTCACCATCCGCGCTCCGTATTGTCGGAACGATCTCTGAGCGGCCAACATCGCTTTTCAGAGTCACACCAGAAGGCGCGCCATGAGATGCCCACCGGGTAAGAGACTTGTTCGGGTCACAGTCGAGCACCGTGACATCCGCGCCCATACGGGCGAACTCAGACGCCAGAAGAACGGCGCATGTCGATTTTCCAACCCCACCCTTGGGGCTTGCCATAACGATTACGGGCATTGCTCGATCCTGCCACTTTGTTGTTACCGGATTTGTATCTCATACCGGAATTAATTCCAATACCGGAATTAAATTTGTTACCGGATTTATTTCTATTACCGGTTTTTAATCTCAAGGTCTGCCTCGCTTCTCAAACCACTTTCGGCAAAACCCAATAAAAGCGCGGTCAGCGTTTCGGGGTGGCTCAACACACCAGTCGCGCCACTCACGCTCTAAGAAACGCACGTCCCAACCGGGCGCGGCATGACGCGCTTCCTCGTAAATGTCCGATTGCAGAGGTGGAATGCTGCCCTCAACAAGCTGGGAAGGAGACATCGTACCCCGATTTTTGAAGATCACCATATCAGATTCATCATCAAATTCAACGTGATAGTCCGGAAGGTGATCGTGTTTCGCGAGTTGCCGGATCATCTGCCGGAAGCGCTTCTGAGGGCTTTGAGAGCCGGTCTTGAGCAGTAGCTTTGCCAGCGTGATACGCCAGGTTTTCTGCTGCCCACAATGCTTGCGGGCGATCTCGTACACGCGTCTTTCAATAGGTTTTCTCAGACGGAAGTAGTCCCTGTGGAGGGTCAGAACCTCTTCATTGCGGATTGCGTTGAAAACCCAGTCTGACAGCTTCACTTCACACCAGAGAAGACGGCCATCAAGGCCACGTTTCCGGCGGATCGACGACGCGTCGATCAGGCCAAAGCCGTCAACTTGCTCTTCGTCTCCGGTGACAATGTTTGTCCTGATCCGGGTCCCTTCAAGGCGATCAAGTGCATCGAGCAGGGACTGATATTCCCGGCCACTTGTGCCCCGGTTAGTGAAGATAAGCAGCTCTCTTGAGTTGATGCGGACACGGGGCGACACGGCTTCGCCTTCCTTCAGTTTGGCCATGATCTGACTGATACAGTAGATCAGAATATCCTTGTCGTAGATCGTCGCTAGACCCTTCACGCTCGGCGTGATCTGAAGCCATTTGTCGCCGTTCTCATAGCGCTTGACCGTCGTCTCCGGCTTCTTTGAGAGTGAATAGAACGGATGCTCCATGTGTTGCATCACGTCCTTCAGGACAGCGTCAGCCACATCACAGATGAACAGATCGTGCTGCGGATGACGATCCGGCAAGAGCGGGGCAAGAGCATTCGTGTTATCAGTTACCATGAGTCGACATTCGTGGTTTTAGTTACCGCAGTCAAGATTCGTGTTATCAGTTACCAAAGACAGGATTTCAGTTACCAAGATTCGTGTTATCAGTTACCGACATTCAAAGAAAGGTATTACTTTTCAAATCTCTACGTCGGTTCTGAGGATACGTAACACAGATTCTAACACAAATATAACACCCAGCTTTTCAAATAAGCCTGACAACCATCAGCAACTCATCGCTCACCCTTGGTAAAACACGCAGGCATCGATACCCGTGGTTGTCGTGGTCCACACCCCACCAAAGACAGCGCATGTGGTGCTGTTGAGTGCTGAGAAACGAGGAAGCACCACCGCCAACGCAAGAGCCAAAACGACAGCGCCCAGACCAAACCTAGGCAGGCGGGTTTTGAAGCGCTCGATCTCTCTTTCCTGTTCCCGAATGTCTTTGAAGATTTCCCATTTGTCCTGTTCAGCCTTTTTAAGAACTGCGTCCGTGTGTCTGCTTTGCGCTCCAAGAGCATCGGCAACCTGAGACATCGCCTCCAGCGGCCCACGAACACGGGCATTGATCGCTTGCCCGACCAGATCCCCATAGTGCTCCGGATCGGTCTGGTTCTGGGCCGCGAAGGCCGCCTGCCGCGCCTCTGTTGCCGTCTTGTGCACCCGGTCTAGCACCCGTGTCTGATCATCCACGCGATCCGACACACTGGCCAGCACGGTGCCAACCATATCGAGGGTTTCGCGCAGCTCTTCGTCGGAGAGGGCAGGGGAGGAGATTTGATCTGACATGCTCGATTGTCTTTCTCGTTATTGGTCTTGCGGCTGGAACAGCCCTTTGAACTCGGGATCGGCGTAATAGCGTAGTTTGCGGGCAATAGCCGTGGGCCTTCCCTGGACACGCAGGAGCTGGTTGTCCGGGTGGACCTGCATGATTTCATCCGGGGTGAGCAGATCGCGGCCGGTGACGTTCTGCGTCATCGAGAGCGCGTCCCCCGGTTTGTAGCTTTGTGTCTGGTAGCCCGTGGTTTCCTGACCAATCATCTTGCTCAGCCATTGGGCCGTTTCCAGATCGTTCACCCCGAACACCTGCTGCACTCCGGCATTGGCGACGAAAGTGCCCGCGCGTTTTCCATAGAGCGCGTTAAGCTGGCTCATGTCCTGCAGGATCGGCCAGAGCTGCAGCCCGTAGCCTGCCATCAGCCCCATAGCGCGTTCCACAGCTTCCAGACGGCCAAGCGCCGCAAACTCGTCCAGCAGGAAGAGGGCAGGGGGCAAGGCCCGTTTGCCCGGTCGCGGAGCCTCAGAGACGCCCTGAGCGGCGCTCAGGGCCATTCCGGGTGTCTGTGCCGCCTCTGCGTCGCGAGCGATGTCCTGAAGCGCCTGGGAGACGAGGAGGCGCAGCCAGCGACTGTAGGCATCGAGACGATTGGGCGGCAGCACCAGAAACACCGATGTAATCCCGTGACGCAGCTCGGAGAAATGGAAATCCGAGCGCGCCATGCATTTTGCAATCCGTGGGCTGTCGAGGAAATGGGTGTGGCGCTGTGCGTTGGACAGGACAGAGGCCGCTTCCCGGTCTGCCTTGCCCAGGAACCTGTTGGCGGCACGGGCGATCAGACCATGCGCCGCCTCGGTCTCCTGCATCAGCTCCAGCAGCGCGCGCAACCGATCCGGGGGCAGGGTGAGATATTCCCGTACGGTGGCGAGGGACCGGCGGCCCGGCTCCTCATGGCAGACGCAAAACATGATCAGCCCGCCGAGGATGGCTTTGGCCTCTTCGTTCCAGTGCGCCTCCGATACCTGGTCCGGTGGGTCCATGACCAGCGCGTCGGCAAGTGAGGTGGCATCTTCTCCAAGATCAAGACTGTCCGGAGACAACCGGTCCAATGGATTATACGCCGCCGATGTCATCCCGGTAACCTCAAACGGGTCGAGGACATGAACGGGTCCGAACCGTCGCCGGGCGTCGCCCGCGATCCGAGCGTTCTCGCCCTTGGGGTCAATGACCAGGACCGGGCGCTCCGCCATAAGCAGGTTCGGGATGACCGTGCCCACGCCCTTGCCTGCACGGGTGGGCGCAAGGGTCAGAAGATGCGCCGGGCCATCGTAGCGCAACAGTCGGCCGGTATGGGGGTTGCGACCGATCAGAAGCCCGTCAGAGGCTTCCAGATCGGCTAGGTCTTTGCGGTCGGCGAACCGGGCCGAACCATGGCTGTCGTCGGCCTTGCGGGGGGACCAGAGGCCGATGCCGGTGTTCACGATCAGAAGTGTTACTGCCGTGCACCAGGCCGAGCCGTAGACCACGATGGTGGCAACCCAATCGAGGAAAGTGGTGGGGCCACCCGAGATCGGCACGTGCAGACCATAATGCCGGATGAGAGCCAGAACGACTGTCCCGATCAACGTGGCAATAAGCAGATAGACGGCGGCGAGAAACAGTACGAACGGAGCCGTCCATACGATCAATCCGATACCGGCCAGAAGGCGAAACGCCGTGAACGCCCAGCTCATCGATCACCATTTGGCTGTTCTGAATCGGATGCTGGAACCGGGGAGGGGGTATCGGGATCTGCAAAGACTTTGCGGTCCTGGTCCCGCGAGAGGTTCCGGATCAACCGTTCCATCATTGCCGCAGCACTTGCATCACGTTCGGCCAGATCCATGAGCGCCCCGCCCAGGATCACCTTGCGCCGTGTATCCAGCTTGCGTTGTCTGGTGGCTTCACGGTTGCGCACGGCCTGAAGGCGGGCCTTGGCCTGGGCAAACCGTTTCTCGGCGCGTTCGAGTTCTGTCTCTGCCATATCACTGCTCTTGCTGGGAAAATAATCTAGAGTTGAATCATGTATTGATAAACTCGTCCTTAGCGCGTACCCGTAGGCCTGTAAAGGACAAGGGCGCACTTATGCAAACTCTCCGCCTATGGCTCCAAGATTTGCGTGCGATCTCTCTGGGGCAAAGCCCCGGCCGATGGCCAACCCCTTCGATGCGAAACGCATCGACATGGAAGGGCGCGCTGCCCCTTCCAAACCATCCCATGCCAACCTGCGCGGTTGGACCGCGGCCGGAACGGCAGTCCCAAAATCGCGACCGATGCCCCTCGGTGGGGGCTGGTCTGTTTTCGGGACTGCCGTTCCGTTTGGCGTCGATCTGTGGGACTGCTACCCCTGATCTCCGCCGGGTTTGCCCGAGGCAAACCGCCGATGTGTGCCACCAATCTCCCGCCCCCCATAAGGCTGGGGAGATTGGTGGAACGCATCGGCAAGCCCGCGCCTCAGAGGTGCATTGCACCGCTTCGTTCGGGCTGTATTTTTCCCTTCGGCCCCAGCCTTATGGGGGGCGGGCCAGCGGGAAAAAGACCGTTGACCCGGTGGACCATGCCGGAGCATGGGGCGGACTCTGTAGCGGCGCGCGTCAGCATTCTTCGCATCACGGAGCGGGGTAGGGCGCATGGCCAGCTACCACCTCTCCGTAAAGACGATCAAACGCAGCGCGGGACGGTCTTCGACCGCAGCGGCGGCGTACCGTGCGGGCGAGCGCATCGAGTGCCAGCGCGAGGGACGGATGCATGATTACACCGCCAAGCGTGGCATCGAAGAGACCTTCATTCTGACGCCCGAACATGCGCCGTCCTGGGCGCAGGATCGGGCGGCGCTCTGGAACGCTGCCGAAGAGAGAGAGACCCGCCGCAACTCCGTCACCGCCCGCGAGTGGGAGTTGGCCTTGCCGTCCGAGATCAGCGCCGAGGACCGGTCGCAGATCACCCGGCAGTTTGCTGAAGAACTGGTCAGCCGCTACGGCGTGGCGGTTGATGTTGCGATCCATGCCCCGCATCGGGAAGGGGATCAGCGCAACCATCATGCTCATGTTCTAACCACCACCCGGAAGTTGGAACCGGAGGGGTTCACGACCAAGACGCGCGTGCTTGATTCCGCAAAGACCGGGAGTGTCGAGATTGAGCAGATGCGCGGTGTCTGGGCTGAACTGCAGAACCACGCGCTTGAACGGGTGGGGGAGGTGGAGCGCGTCGATCACCGGTCTCTGGAAGCTCAGCGCGAGGAGGCTCTGAGTCAGGGCGACACCCTGAAGGCTGAGGAATTGGATCGTGATCCGGAGGTCAAACTGGGACCGGCGGCCAATGCGATGGAACGCCGCGAGATGCGCGCGGCCGAGCGTGAGGGCCGCGACTATAAACCTGTCACCGAGCGGGGCAAGGCGGTTCATGCAGCCCGCCAGGCGCGGGCACTTTTTGCCGAGATGCGGGAACGTCTGGAGCTGGCGCGGGACACATATGGGGCCGAGCGCGAGGCCGGGCAGGGGCGTGTGTCGGCCGGTCTGGCGGCGCTTCGAGCAGCGGCTAGCAAAGACCGGAGTACGGAGCACGGTGACGGCGACATCCGGGGTCGACTGGCACGGATTGTCGGGAGGGAAGAGCCGGAGGTCGGTGGGCAGAGTGTCGAAGAACCCTCTGACCTGCGACACGTTAATGAACGGCTACGCGAAACCTTGGGTCGGTCGGAAGAATCCGGGGCGGGCCAGGATGCTGACAGCGCAGGCCAGCCTTCGATCCGGGATCGGTTAGAAGGGGTACTAAAAAAAACGCGCGAAAAGCTGGAGATCGAGAAAGAGTGCGATCATGAGACAGACCAAGGGCTAGAGAAAGATCGCGACATCGACCGGGGTCCCACGTACGGGCTTTGACGTGCGTCGGTTAAAGGAAATCTCCGCCCAAAGTACAGCAAAGGTCTAGGTCGGGCTGCTGATCGTTGATTTCTTCAGCGCCCCTGTTAGCGTAGAATACATGCGTAGGAGGAAGATAGAATGTCTGAAAGCAAAGATGTATCCGTGGCAGTTTCCGTAAATGAGAAAGAATCTATTTCAAAAATCATGTCAGCAGCGTTAGCCACAGGTGAAGCACACTCTGTTCAGGTTGCACTTCGCGGAAGCGCGCAAGGGGTTGTTTCCGCACTGCTTAATCTAGGGGAGAAGGCAGGCGAGGTCTCCGCTCTACTGAGCATTCGAAAGAGCTAATGATAGGAGAACACGAGCATCCAAATTCGGTTGTTCAGTTCTTAAGGAACTCAGTACTACGAAAGTCCGGTGGCTATGATGACTATTGGACAAGTTCCGATTTTCGGGAGTTTCTGGCTTCTCGCGATATAGATGGGCTGCTCCCAGTTCTGAACATAAACAACGACCCTTGGTCAGAGATTTACTCTGCGGTTTGGAGTGCGCAACTGTCCGCTCTTCGAGAACTGCTCGCGGACTTTAGAATCGCAGGGATACAATCTTTGATATTTAAAGGCGCTGAGTTGACACAGCGCTTCTATCCGGAAACGCCCCTGGGCTTCTTTGTCGATGTCGATGTTTTGATTCCGATCACGCAGGTGCAGGATGTAAAGCGAGTTCTTTACGCGCAAGGCTTCACCCAGTCATACTTTGACACTGATGCTCACAGTCTTTCTCCACGAAATACTCGGCTAATTGGTGAGATCGAAGCAACGCACTACGAACTAGCACCGTTCTGCAAGCTAACCTCCACAGAAATGCCAAGTTTGGCATGTGAGATCCTAGAAAAAAGACAAGCGCACCCTGCTTATGCGAAGAACGGTGAGATATCTATAGTTCTGGAAATAGACATTCACCACAACGTGGCAACAGACGTAGATATCGAACCAATACTCTCTAGAGCCGTGCCGAGTACCAGTTTCGATGCGCTAACTCTCTCTGACGAGGATCATATCTGGATAAATTGCTCACGATTTTACAATGAGCAAGCGCTCCATAACAAAAATTCCTTGCGAACATACGCGTATACAGCCCCTTTGATTTCCGGTGACATAGACTGGGACGTGGCTCTTTCCGCAGCACATGACCTTGAGCTAAGTTCCAGCCTTTATTACCCGCTGAGGTTCTTAGAAATTATTTCCGGAGTCGATATTCCGCCGGGAGTTCTCGACAAGCTTGCTCCGCGGTCCACCAGGGACGGTAGGGATTTCGGTTGGCAACTGGGTCCGCTCCTAGGGTTTATTGAACCTTATCCAGTTCCGAGGTGAGCCATGCGTGCCGAAAAATTTGAGAATAAATTATTCGCTGAATCCCACCTTAAGGCTTTCTACAACTACGCTCCTATCGTCCATGATATCCCTTGTTGCGCTGAATTAGATACGAATTCAGCCGCCATCAATGACCGATACGCAGCGGAAAGGGTGCGGATAGATGCCGACGTGGGTTCTTTGCTCTTAAAAGAGTCTAAGTCGATTACTGGCCTGCAGGACGCGCTAAGTTCTCTTTGCGGAATTCCCACAGAAGAAATATGGCAAAAGACGACCCGTGAGAAGAGAGCGCTCTACCTTTCTTTTCCTGCCGTCATACCATCCCTTTTCGACAAAACGCATTTTCCCAGATTCGGAACAAACAATAGAGTTTTCCTGGTAGAAGTGCCGGATCAGCCCGCTCACTCCATTCGTTTTGAGGCTATATCAAGCTTCCGGATAGGGGATAGGACGATCCATTATTGCTTGTCGATTCAGCATCGAAGGGATGAAAAAGGACGCCTCTGGCAACTGCTGCGCCCCATTTTGTCAGTTGATAGGTCATTCTTTTTGGGAAGAAGAAGCCGTTCTGTGCATGAGCTGTTTGGGTGCTTATCGATCTTAATGAGCCAGTGTAATCATGATTATCTTCATGGCACCATGATGCGATGGTTTCCTCCGCCGACTGTCGATTGCGCGCCCGAGTATGCCAAATTGATGTCCGAGTTCGCTCCTTCTGACAGGATTTTGACTTGGGAGAGAGCTGCTACGAAGCATGTTTCAGGACCAATCGTAGACGGGAAGATGAAATTGGTTTCCGATCCCTTGGAGTACTGGTCCCTGCTCATGCATAGGAGGATCGTGAACCATATCTCTTCAATGGACCCATCCGCGTTGGAGACACTAGAACTTCTTTTTAGAGAGATTCTCGGCCTTGCCGGCGACCTCGACAGTAGCGATGATCTCTACCCTAATGCGGGATTCCACCTCTCTTGCATTGCCGGGTTCTTCTTATCACTTGTTGCTCCAAGTAGTGCTGAGCGAATTTCGTCAAAAGAAAATCCTGCGCTACTTAAAGGCATTAGAAGTTTTCACGGTGATCTTGGCAAGCAGATTTCAGATTGCGACAGTGAAGTGTTTGTTTGGGATCGAAAAAGTATGCTCATAACTGATGTGCTGAGGGAGTATGCCTCTACCTTTGTGGTCGAGAAGGAGTCTTCTGGTGCGTGACTTGTTGGAGGCTGCTGGCATTTACGAACTTGCAGCGACATCAAGCCTTCGTGTCGGCGATGCCACCGTCAATGTGGTAGCAGGACAACTTGAGAAAGAGATTCTAGAAAGTGTCTTTGGAAATCAGTCTGAAATCGGAAGCAACGTTGAAAATCCGGATATCTGGACAGTCGTTCCTGTTGCTTCGGATGGATTGACCAACGCATTGGAACAGGCGTTCACCTCCCTGAAATCCGAAACGATCGTGGATCGTGTCAAGAGATGGGGAGGGGACAACGAAGCTGAGCGGTTAAGGACTGGAATGAACGACTGGGCCCTAATCAAGCACGAGTTCCCATTTAGAGGGTTCACGGTTTTTGATAAACTGGGAAAGCTTCTTGTGTATGTTCGCTCAGCAGCCGATGCAATAAACATACCGCACTTCGAGCATCTAACAAAGTACAGACTAAGAACATTGTTGTGGGCATCCGGGCCGCGCGTCGAACTGCACTCAGCAACATGCATATTTAGAGGTCATGGGATCGCGTTTGTGGGACCAAGGAAGGCTGGAAAGACAACCTTGGCCATGAACTTCCTGGAGAATGGCGCGGACTTCGTTGGGAGTGACTTTGTGTCTCTCGACACCGGTTGGGGTGCTACAGCTGTACCGCACATGTGCAGAATTGCTCCCGGAACAGCAAGCGCAAGCAAGACTCTCCGCTCTCTTGAAACAAGGGATTGTGGACCAGGAGAATACCTTAAGGGACCAGTATTTTTTGATTCAAAGTACGAACTGTATGCTGCCGCTTTGGATGAACTGTTCGGTAGGAGAGTTCATGCAACGACCGCGCAGCTAGGTGCAATTTTACTTCCCGAATTTGAGGCTGGTTTTGATGGATTCCAGCTGGAAAATTTGAATCGTGAAGAAGGTATCGAAGTAATATATCGCTCAATTTTTGAAGATAGACCTTTGCCGGACTGGCTACCGTTCGACGAGGTCTTAGATCGAGACAATATCATGGATTTGTTCTCAGAGGCGCTCATGGGTTCCGCTCCAACCTTTGCAAAGTTGAAGTTTGGTGCGACATTCAGCAGGCACTGGCAGACATTTGAAGCGGAGCTTCAAAAGCGTTTGATCTGACTATGGGTTTTTGGCTCAAAACGGTGGTGTTCGCCAAGGACAAAACCCTGAGGCGATTGCGAAAACTTGGCCGAACAATCACTTCGCCTGGAATGTGAGGCCTTTCTTTTTGGATGGTTCATGTCCTTCGGAGAGCTGAATGGCTGGAGAAATTGGAACAAGGAGGGCGTTCGGAGAGTCCTGAGGCCAATTTTTGAAGAAGGGATGATGGCCACCTGTCAATTTGCCCAGAAGGGAAAGACATAATGGCTTCAAACTTCGATCCTCCGGATTTCGACCTATCAGCGTTGTCAGTGTCAGACTTGTTGTCCCTACACGCGGGTATCGGCGAGACCTTGCGAGAACGGGGCATTGTCCGGAGCGCGAACAATCCAACTGGCGATCTGGCCGAGTTTTTGTTCTGTGAAGCGTTTGGATGGGAACAGGCTCCCAACTCTGAGCGTGGTTTCGATGCCACCAGCGCCGATGGAATCCGATATCAGATCAAGGGTCGTCGCGTTCATCGTCGAAACAAGTCCCGGCAGCTTTCGGCGATCCGCGATTTGTCTGGGGGGCACTTTGATGTGCTTGCTGGGGTGCTCTTCGATGACGATTATCAGGTTATACGCGCAGCGCTGATCCCCCTAGATGTAGTTAAGTTGCGGGCCACCTATGTGGCGCATACGAACAGCAGCAAATTCATGCTTCGGGATGATGTATGGAACGAAACAGGCGTTGAGAACGTGACAGCGGAAATACAGGCGGCGATGCCATAGCGTAGGTTCAAGCTATTTGCGTCGGATTCGGCCCAACAGGGCGGCAATGTCAGGTCCGGCGCTCCAGCCGTAGAGGGCTCCAATGACCGTGAAGAGGCTGACTCCGGCGATAGCGCCAAAAATACCACCAACTATTCCAGTGCCAGCGCCAGCAAAGAAGCCGAGCAAGCCGAAAACCAGAGCGCCAATCATCCTTTGCTTTATAGATTTCTCAGAACTCAACTAGAAAAAACCTCCGGTTATTCGTTTGAAGAAGGGGCCGCCTTTCCCAAGGCCCTTGTCTTCATATCGTGCCAGGACAGATCCACAGCCGTTGCACTGAAGGAAGCCATAGTGCGTTGACCCTGCCATGCCTTCATCGGTTGTTACGTCAGAACCGATAGGTGAAAGCTGGTCGTGCCAAATATTTGCTTTGCAGGCTTCACAGGCCCCTTTGGATCGAATGGTCATCCTGTCCCTTTCAAGCTTTTGTACGAGAAGTCCGTATCAGCAGACTGGCCTTCGTGAAAGACCGCACTGAACCTCAAACTGGCTCGCAGGACGCCTTTTGAACTCACCTGGACATGCTAGCTTTAAGCTGAAAGCCTACTGATAAGATTCAAGGAGAGCTAGCTTGAGAACCATGGACCCAGGCCGGGTACGCGCTTCATTTGATGCACAACTCACAGAGGCAACGAATTTTTACCACACAGTCAAAGTTTCACTTTCTTCTGCCGCCGATGTCACGCGATTGAGCGCTTCGACAATGATTTCCGCTGCAACTCTTTGGGAGAGCTTCTTGAGCGATTTGGTCGTGGCCTACATCAATCGTGATCCCAGCCAATTTGCTGTTCATCTAGAGCATGCTCTCAACGAAGACTTGAGCGACAAACAGAAGCAAATCTTGAACCGTTATGCCCAATACAAGGCCCCAACCAACATTGATCGTACTACGATCATTTCCCTCCTCGACAATGACGGAAACAACATCACGTTTAGCAATGCACAGGCACTAAAGAAGGGCGCGAAGCGGTGGATCAGTGCCGCCAACCTTGCGGGTATAAACGCGCTTTCAGGGCAGCAAGTGGCGATTATCAATCTCTGGATCGCGCTTCGAAACCACATTGCTCACGATAGCGAGCGATCTAAAGTGGCGCTCCAAGGAGCTGTCTCGCATGGTGCGTTGCACGGCACCGGGTTACACCGGGCCCAGAACGCTATTCACACTCCAGGCGTTTATCTGAAGTCTAAACACCAGCAACCAATTGGGAATCCTCGTATTGAGGAAATCCTTCGGCACATGCAGCTTATTGCAGCTGCCATCTGAACTGTGCTGATGCCAAAAAGGGTTGAAATCGGGCGTGACCGCGAAGCGCGGCAGGCGGAGATGGAACGGTTCTGCTTCTGAATCTTGACCCTGAACAGTGTCTCCGGCGTGCTGCCCGAGGCCTCAACGCTCAACACCCTTGCGCGATCAAAAACGGGCGTTATTGCCTGTGGCAGAAACGTACGGGTTTTGGCACAGGCTGCGTGGTGGAAATGGACGGATGAAGTGCCTCTCCTCCGAATGTTGCCTCATGTACAGCTGCCGACTAGCGTTTACTATCCGAACTATTGAGCCTTCCATCGAAGTTTGAACGCTGTTGCTCCGTATCCATTGTAGATGCATTGGTGCCAATCGCCACCGGCATCGCGGTCGCAAAGCTCACCAATCGAAGTGCTTATTTCATCTTCAGTAATTGGGGCGACAAAGCTTTCAATCATCGGTCCATCCGAAAATGGGAGCTCGAGCCCAAAACCGCTGTCCTTGCAAGGTCGCTCTCCAACGATTTGAGGATCAACCACAGAGCACGTTTCCCCAAAGAGCAACCTTTGTAGTTCTGGTGCGATTGTAGTGGACGAATTTTGAGAATAATTAATCTTGTCGACTGCACTACTGGGAAATAATGCGCTTCTAGCACCGTCTTGATCGCCGCAAAACAGTACTCCTCCACCCACCGAACAATCAAATCGAGATAAATCGATTGCTGTAGACCCACTCACCGCGACGGCTTGTCCGCTGCATGAATAAATCGCAACGCAACCCGGTGTCTTGGTACATTCCTCTCGACACATGGGAGGCTCTCCGGGAACTCTAGGTGGATCACAGACCGTTCTGCATTCAACAATCGGTTCGCATTCCGCTTTCTCAAAAGAGCAGCTAGACAGCGGAGATTGAGCATGTGACGCCAAAGAAAACAGAGAAGCCAGTATTGTTGCGGCCACCGCAAATGCTTTTTTCATTCCAATCTCCGGTGTTTTGTCTGATCCGATGCCCGCTACCAGATTGTGTTGTGACTATTTTCACCGTTGTCGGTTGCCAGACGACCGGCTCAAGTCCGCAACGTGATCTCGTAGTGAGGATAAACCGATTGGAGCGATGGAATCACTAAAAAAGCGGCTCGATAGGGGATGTGTCAGGCGTCAAAGCTAACAGCAACACAGTTCCGCAAACCGGACATAACCTTCTTGACAGAACCAATAGGCCAAAAACGGTCGTTTTTGTCGTTGCCAAAAAGGCCATGCAAAACCGCGAAGCTGAGTTTTTCCCTATGGAACGGGAAGAAGCGAATTATCGATACTTGAAGTCAAAGCCACGAAGTTCAGTATATAGGGATACGACACGGCCCCACGCTTTCTCAATTTCTGACTGCATCGCCCGTGCAGTTGCCTCCGGTCTTAAAGCTATCGAGAGCGGAGACTGGCTTTCGCTTTCCAAGATGTCTTTGTAAAGAGATATTAGTGTGGACACATTGCTACGTACCCCTTCGAACGGTTTAGCCTCGCGATATTCGCACCGCTTCTCTGAGGAGATGAGCTCTTCTACGGCGCCCAGAAAATCGCGAAACACGACCTCTTGCTCGTCGTCTTTGAAGTATGCATCAGTTCTTCTCATTAATGAACGCACCGACGCTACTACTTCTATCCTCAGCGCAGCAAACTCACGCCGCGCCTCTATTAGGCCATCAATCGCCACGCTCACATTTTCATCGGTCGCCACATCTGAAAATTTCCCAATTATTTCAATATAGTTATCGGAAATAATTTTCACGTCAGAGTAAATTGCGAGAGCAAATTCCAATATTGCCCTCTCCCGATCCTTACCCTTCCTTGGTACAAGTGAGTCTATTTCCTTATAGGAAGTTATTATCGACTTCAGCGCTGCGGCGATTGTTGTAAATTCAAGCATTATGGGTTCTGGTTTTTTGCCTCAGATAGTGGGTGGATTACAGCCTTTATAAGGCTCATGCTGTTTTTTCTCATTACACCCCCATTGACCAAAATAGACTGCCTGCGTCACTGCTAGTGGTAGCACTGCATCGCTTCGTATACCAGTTTGGTAAAACATTCGGCTAGAACTCGCAGCGGCCAAAAACGGTCGTTTTCGTCGATGCGGCAGGTCCTTAGATCAATTTCCTTGGCTGGGACTATGGCATGTTGGCCCATGATAGCCGCAGATTTTTGCCCCCTCTTTTTGGAAGGTTGGCCCGCTTCACAAGACGTCCAGAAACTTCAAAGTTGTCGTCTATCTTCACTATGAGCAGTTTGCTGAAGTGCCTGTCTAGACGCACACTGGTCTTTTCTTTGCTGTTAGTTGGCGAGATCGTTTTGATCTCAACAAAGTCATTTCCTAATCTGCCGTCTGAACCTTGGGCATGGTTTTTGTGAAGCTTGATTCCATACATTATCGCCCCAAAAAGTTCACCAATGTCGCCGTAGACGTTGAGGTGCTGCCCTGTGTCATAGAAGTAGGCCTCTGCAAGCGTCAGCAGGTCTTGAAAATATGGAACCAATGTTGGATCGGCATTTGGGTATTTGAGGCGCAGTTCAGCCTCTCGTTCCAGTTCCGCCAATCGGCTGTATTTGGTCTCATCTGGATCAATGATGCTATCCCATGCAAGCCATTCGCCATCGATCCAAAATGCGTTGTCCGGGCCTAGTACATCCATTGTCACCTCAAACTCCTCTTTTGAAGCAATGCCTAAAGATGTTGGAAACATTATGACCACCCTTGCCCTTGGAATCACTTAATAGAACAACCACTTAATCAGAATGCGTTTTGCACTTTTGAATGGCCAAAGAGTTGAGGCGACGCCTGGTGCCTTAGGTGTCTGTCCGGGTTGCAATGCCGAAATGTTAGCCCGATGCGGCACCAAGAAGGTTTGGCATTGGGCGCATAAAGGACGCCGTCATTGTGACCATTGGTGGGAAAACGAGACCGAATGGCACCGCGACTGGAAGAACCGGTTTGTGACCGACTGGCAAGAGGTACCAGCTCGTGATGAAACGGGCGAGCTTCATATAGCGGATATCAAAACACCCTATGGCCTTGTGATCGAATTCCAGCACTCTGCGATCAAGCCAGACGAAGTGAAAAAGCGTACTAATTTCTACGGCCAAGTGATCTGGATAGTCGATGGAACCCGCCGCCCAACCGATTTGATCCAATATGAACGGATGCTCTCAGAAAATTACCCGGAACGGTTCGACGGCGTAAACATCTACACCGTTTATTGCGAAGAAACCCGGCTTCTCAAAGAATGGGGGTCATTGGGCAAGATTGTCGGATTTGACTTTGGCGGTGACAATCTGTGTTTGCTTACAGCCGCACAAGGCAGAAGTCGCTATCTCTTCGATTTTCCAAAGGTGGCGTTCGCTAAGTTGATCAGTGAGGGGAGTCCGTTGCCAGTGGTCCAGTTCGCAAAACCCATTCGGCGTGGTTATCGGCGGCGCAGTAGGTTCTAGCAAATTCGGGCCAAAAACGGTCGTTTTTGTCCAAGTGCCCTACCCGTCCAAGGATCAGGCCCTTAGCTAGGCCAAAAACCCCCGGCAAAACCTTTGCGGTTTTGACAGGTTTTTGTCACAGTGAGGCATGATCATAGGATATGCCCGCGTCAGCACTGACGACCAAAGCCTGGATTCACAGACGGATGCCCTTTCGGCAGCCGGTGCCGAGAAGGTCTTCGCAGACAAGATCAGCGGATCGAGGCGCGCCCGTCCGGAACTGGACAGAATGCTGGAGCAGCTCCGGGACGGTGATGTTGTGACTGTCGCGAAGTATGACCGCCTGGCGCGGTCTCTGAAGGACCTCTTGGAGATCGTAGAGGCGATCCGGGAACGCGGTGCCGGCTTTCGGTCCCTGGCCGAAGACATCGACACGACGACGTCGGCCGGCCGTCTGGTGTTCCATGTCTTCGCATCCATCGCCCAGTTCGAGCGGGAGCGGATTTCCGAACGAACCAGAGAGGGGCTTGCATCGGCTCGTAGACGCGGCCGGATCGGTGGCAGGCCCCCTGCCCTAACAACAGCGCAGAAGGACGAAGTGCGCCGGATGCGGGATGACGAACAGCGCGCCGTCGCTGAGATTGCGCGGCTGTTTAAGGTCAGCGAGCGGACAGTACGACGTGCGTAGCTCGCTCGCGGGGGTTGTACGTTTCTGCCATAGATACCATTCTCAGCATTCATTTTTCCAAGGTCTTTGGCGGCAGAAAATGGATCGAGATTTAAGTCTACGAGGACAGCAACATGATTGAAGGATTTAATATTCTCAGGAATGTCGGCCAGTTCGACTCTGTCACGCCAGGCGGGCACGTCAACTTGACACCGCTATCGTTGATTTACGCTGAGAACGGTCGAGGCAAGACAACTATTGCTGCTATTCTCCGTTCTCTTGCACTTGACGAGCCTTCGCTCGTCTTGGAGCGGCAAAGGCTCGGCTCTACTCACCCACCGCACATAGTTGTTCGGAACAGCGGTCAGCAGGTCATTTTTCAAAACTCTGCGTGGTCACAGCCGCTACCTGAGATTGCTATATTTGACGACGCATTCGTTGCGGCAAATGTGTGTTCCGGGATCGATTTAGGAACTTCGCATCGGCAAAACCTGCATGAACTTATCCTCGGGGCACAGGGCGTCGCTCTGAATTCTCAATTACGGGAACTTGTCGCCAAGATTGACGCGCACAACTCTAGCCTTCGTGAGAAGGGTGACGCGATACCTGGTGATGCGCGAGGTCCGTTCAATGTCGCCGACTTTTGTGATCTGGAGGAAGACCCAGACATAGAAACGAAGATTGATGATGCGGGGCGGCGGCTTGCTGCAGCAAAGGCAAGCGATGCTATTCGGCAGCGATCAGGTTTTATGCCGTTTAGCCTGCCGGACTTCGACATTGATGCAATCAATGCGGTGCTAGGCCTTACACTCGAAGATTTACAATTGGATGCAGCAGAGCGCGTTCGTGAGCATCTTGGTGCGTTGGCGAACAATGGTGAAACTTGGGTTGCCGAAGGCATGGGGCACACCTCTGCTTTTTCCGAAAGCACCGGAACAGATGCGTGCCCATTTTGCGCCCAAGACCTCAGCGGTTCTGAATTGATCCTTCATTACCAAGCCTATTTCAGCGATGCTTATAAAGAGTTGAAGGCATCAATACGTCAAACTGGCATCGGTGTGCGAGATGCACATGGCGGCGATATTCCAGCTGCATTTGAGCGTAGCATACGAACAGCCGTCCAAACACATGAGTT
>NZ_JBQFQV010000028.1:0-22056 GCF_056537065.1 Ruegeria sp. CH2 | reverse complement strand
TCCAATAATCAATGCGAGCCGCGCGCCTCGCGCGGATCTCCCAGACCTATTGCAAAAGCGGGCGTTACCCTTTGGGCCGAAACAAGCATGTCCTGGCGACCATTTGGCCGCGGTTAAGCTGGCTCGGGACGAGACAGATTCACCGCTACCCGGGCCGAAGGGAGAAAGGTCGTGATTGGTTCGGGTCGGAGGCCGGTCTGCCGGCGTCCGACTAGCACGCGGTCACGCGCCCATAGGCGCGGGATTTGCCAGTATCCAACTAAATAACTGCGTGCTAAATCAGAAGCATGAGTGAACCAGTCTCCAAAAAGTGCATGACGCCCGAAGAAACCGCAGTATTTTTGAGCGCGCCCATTTTAGAGGTTGTGCCCCTGCCTAATGGATTTGGGTTGGTCGTGGATGTGGCTAGTGACGACGACGAAACAAACATTGAACGGCAGTATTTTAAGTTCGATGATGCGACCGCTGCCAATACGTTTCGGAACCTAATCAAGTCGGGGGTTAACTAAAAAACCATGAATGGGACTGAAAAAGACGGGAAGATTGGCTTTGTAAAACTGGACGACCCAAAGGGATGCTTCGGAACAGAACTTCACTTTGAAGAAGCAGATTGTGAGGGCGTCAGCCTTACGGTACGAACTCTTTTCGAAGGCACCTATGGCGGTGTTCTTTTGGAAGTGTCGCAAATTTCTGATGATGAACCTTTGCTACAGATCCAATCCGACACCACACGCGAACCACGTATTGAATTGTCACCGGAAGACCTCGCTCAAATTGGATCAGTCTTCGCCGGGATCTGCCGGAAGTATGATCTGTCCGACAAAGAAGATGGGTGCGAGACGCGCCCATACTTTAAGAGCTAAGCGGAGGTGCTTCGCGATTTGAGGATGAACAAAAAACGACGTTCCGCTGAGGTCCGATGGCTTGCGAAGCGGGTAAAAATCGGAACGGTCTATCTATTGGTAAGCCGCGACAAGCCGGATCTGTTTAAGATCGGTTTCACGGAGCGGCTGACAAAAGAAAGGCGGCGAGAGTTAGAACGTGCCTCTGGCGAACAGCTAACCATTGCCTACTCAGTGTCGCTGCCCTGGGCATACGCGACGGAACAAAGGCTTCATAAGTTCTATCGTCGTCGCCTGCGCGGATCAGCACCAGAGCTGGGAACGGAGTGGTTTCGTCTGAGACGTTGGGAAAGCCTGCAGGGTGTTCGAAGGCGTATGAACAGCATAGCAAAGCTGACCGAATGGGAAGCTAGAATTAAACTGTCGTGGGGCAAGGGCATCGAGGTCCGCAGCTTCACGAACCCAAATGTCTTTGCGGATGCTCAAAATGAAAGGCGGCATCATGCCTGAAGAAGAAGAACGGGTTTGTCTGATCGACGCGGATACAGACGAGCGCGCGGCCTATTACTACGGCCCAGGTTGGAGGGCCTTAGACACCTTGCCTGAAGCTGGGATAATCGACTGCATAAGCGTGACCGGTTTGCTTCGCGTTATTGACGCATCGAAACCGAGAGACGCGATACGGTCCAGTGATGACAAGGGGCCGCGTAGGGTCGCATTGGGGTTAGCTCATAAGCCGGGAAAGATTTGGGCGGTCGCATGGCGGCCGAGATCCTGACGCCCTACCCTTCCTTCGCTGCTTGGAATGCGTGCTGACAGGCTTGGAACAGCAGCGCGGAATCCACGTCGATGTGCTGGACAGCACGGCGATCTCCTTTGGTCACACGAATAGACTGGTTCGCTGTGAGCAAATGGACTGACGCACCATCGAGCTGTGTACTGCAGAAAAAGTTGCCGCCATTGTCAGTTTCTTCAATCTCGCATGATCGGAGAAATTGAAACAGATTGGCCTCTGACCGTTCCAGGCGAAGCCTCAAGGCGGCGGCGATGTCGTGAATGTCTTTACTCATCGAAGATCCAACCTTAGCTCAACCGCTCCAAGAGGCGCTGTTCAAGCTCGATTTCCAATTGCAGTCTTGTTTGCTCGTTGGGATCTTCAGTTGCAGCAAGCATTTTTTGCAGGGTTTCAATACGGCGTTGATAAGTCTGTTGTTTTGCGTTGAGCGTACTCAAGGCCGCACTCCCGGTTTAGAAGAAAAGAAGGCCCGCCGAAGCGGGCCAGTTATTCCTTTTTCGCCACGAAAAAGGTTTAGAAATTGAGTAGCAGATTTCTCCATCAAGTCCAGCCTGGACGGAGCTGCGCACGTAGCCATTTGCTAGGTCTGTTCGTCGCCATCCGGCCCCATAAGTTCCTCTAGCATCCGCCAATACGGCACATTCTGCTCGTCACAGCGCGCCTTGAAGGCGTCCAGCACCCTTTTTGGGCCAGTCACAAGGAACTTGTCTTGCGGCTCTGTCTGGCGGCGTCCAGCGCGTCTGGGGGACTTTTTGGCAGCGGACGGTCTCTTAGGCTCACGGCTGACGAAACCCAGATCAGCGCCGCCCTCTGCCGCTTCCTGCAGCTTTTCGGGGGCAACGGTCTTTCTGTTGCTCTTGAGAGGGATTTTAGTCGGCTCGCTGCCGCTATCGGTGTCGTCGTCGTCACCAAAACCATAATTGCCCATGTCCCCTACCCTTTCAGCAGTTCCAAGGTGTTCATTGCGAACGCCTTGGCATTTACGGTCGCTTTGCCAACATTCGATACTTTTGCTGAGTCCAGCTCAGCCAGCAAATCAGCGTCGCGGAAAATGCGGGTGTATGCTGCTCGGCGCACTAGCGCCGTATCCAGAACAGGCACACCATTCAGCGCGGCACGAACGTCTTTCTCGTCATTCGTTTGAAACGCGGCATTGGTCCGGACCATCAGCAATGAATACTTGATTTCGCGGTTGATCATCTTGGATGTGCGCTGGACCAGCTTAACAGCACGTGATGCCTGTCGTGTTTCCATCGGAGTGGGTTCAAACGGGATAATGCAAAGGTCGCTTTGGGACATAGCAAAGGTGACGATCTGTGACGCCGTACCTTCCATGTCCATCAACAGCACCTCGCACTTGTCCTCATAGGCCGCAACGAGGTCGAGTAGTTCGTCCTCAGCAGGTCCATCGACAACCTCGAAAGGCAGCTCTGCGTCCTTCTCTTTGCGCCGGTCGCGCCAATTGACCAGGTTGTTGTTCGGGTCACAGTCAAACACTGCGACTTTGTAATCCATTTTCGCAAGCTGTTCGGCCAAGAGGAAACACGATGTCGTCTTGCCTGTGCCCCCTTTGGGGTTCACGAAACTGATGCTGATCACTGCTCTATCCTTCGTTGCTTCGCCTGCCTCTGGCGATAGTAAAATTGATATTAGTTTTGATATTGATATTAAGGCAGGCTGCGCAAGTCAATATCAATATTACACTCAATATTGATTTCAATATCATATTAACAGCAATATTGATATTAATATTAGGTAGCAGAGCCGCATACACGGCCACCGATCAAAGCAAGCTGGCGCGGCTGGCTTTGTGAATGAGACTGAAGTTGGTGCGGCAACCCACTCTTTTTCTTGCCGTTTTCAGGCGGGCTTTCACAGCAGCAGGGGTCAAGTCTAGTTCACCTGCAATCTCGTTAACGCCCATGTCCATTGCCAACAGACGCACAACCTCAACTTCTTTTTCGGTCAGCTCTACAGATTCAGAGGCGAGGTCAACGAAACCATCGAACCAATCAGAAATGCTCTGCAATTCGCTATCTTCAAACTCTCGGTCGTACCGCGCCGCAGTCAGCAGAGACTTCTTGAAACCCTTTGTTCGGCTCAGCGAGACACCATAGATCAACCCATACTTGGCACTGGCCTGAAAGACCTTCCAGGGATCAGGCAAGCGA
Organism: Ruegeria sp. CH2; assembly: GCF_056537065.1. Taxonomy (NCBI): domain Bacteria; kingdom Pseudomonadati; phylum Pseudomonadota; class Alphaproteobacteria; order Rhodobacterales; family Roseobacteraceae; genus Ruegeria; species Ruegeria sp. CH2. The sequence goes on along the minus strand of NZ_JBQFQV010000028.1, from coordinate 18,247 downwards.
ATTTCGGACCAACGCTTTGTCATCGAAATAGAGGATAGGGCGGAAAGAACGATCGGGTCTTTGGACACATAGCTCTTTTCGATGTATTCGGTCTGCCATTCCTTGTCGAAAGTGCTGTCGTAATACTTAAAGCCAAGTGGCGTATAGTTGATGATCAGCGTGAAACCCGAGTTCGCAATCTCAGAGATCCACTTACGGTCCTCGATGTAGTTGCCCACGTTGGTAGGCTGATCCACGGTGACAATAGAGCCGTTTAGGTCGCTTGGATTATACACTCCGCCATGCTCCATGAAAATTTATGCCAAGTACAACTTCCCCGAGAACAATAAAAGGGGAAGTCTGCTGGCTATTTCTCCGCCCAAACGTCCATAGGGCAGGGGGCATGGCTAAGTTTTCAGTGCCTTTTCGCAAGATTTACAATCCTTTAAGACGATTGCGCCGAACGTCGGCCAAGAACCGCTCACAACAGCGTGATTGAACCTCGATCACATTCTTAGGTTTTGTTCGTCCTCTTTGGCTCGGCGGGCCAACAGACCCATGAAACTTGAAATCAGGTTCAGGTCGCCTTTTTCGTCGGCCTTCACCATCCCCCGGAAGTATCCGCCTGGACTGACAACGGGGGGTTGCTTCGGGTCTGACAACCGTGCGTCAGCGATCAAACCAGCAACCATAGCTCCCAAAGGCTTGAGCCGGGCGATAGCGTCTTGCCATGCGGAAATGTTGGTGCCTACTTCGGACAATCGTGTCCAGGTGCCTGTCTCGATGTCATACCAAGTCGGGTTGGGGTTTTCCATCCCGCCACCAGCGATGTCGATGTGCATTCGCAGTTCCGGTGAAGCAAGCTCATAAAACAGCCTGTTGCTGATCTTGGGCAGCTTTTCGGGATTGTGCGCTTCGGAATCCGCTTCATACTTGCTTTCTAAGCAATGCGGAGGGCCGTCAGGCCCGGAGCCTGAACAAATTGGTTCCGAGGCGTTAGCCGAGGGCCTTGTTATCTCGCCATCGGCGTTACAGGACAAAATGTTATCTTCTATTTGGTCTTGTATATGGCACCCGAAACCAGCTTCGGGTTCGCCCGAAATATTGGTGGGTTTCTTCACAAAGGATTCTGCTCTTTTCCACAGATCATGTGCTGCCTGGACATGCGCAGCGAGGCGTTCCAGCGTCATGTACTTCAGCTTGTCAGCGCGCGGCCATGACCGAAACTCGTCCATAAGCTCGTCAGAGGCTTCAGGAGGGCAGGGGAGCGCCGCCAGAGTGGTCAGAGTGACCTTGACGTAGCGATACAGCCGTGAGCGGTCTCCACGCAGCTCGTCGTGCTGCTTCTTCTCTGCTCGATCCCGTTTCTCTGCGTCCAGCATGTCAGGAATGAGGTTCAGGGCAGGGGTCAGGTAAAGGCCAAGGCCCTTACGCTTGCATCTGGCACCATTCGCGCCAAGCCTGCGAGCCAGCAGGCCGATGCGTTCCAGCTCGCGCTCGTGGTTGTAGATGGTTTTGTCTGTCAGGCCGCGCATGGCGATGAGCGTTTCCTGTTTGGCATAGCAGAACGGTTCTTGTGAAACGTCCCGAAAGGCAGTCGGAGAAATCAGGTCGATGATGATTTCGAGTGTTCGAATGCACTGCGCTGATAGCCCCATGATCTGAGCGTAGACAACGCACAGTTGACGAAACCGGTCACGGTTCCAGGCTTCGGGCAAACCATTGTGATAGCGCGTTGTGGGCTGCGCCTGAGCCGTTGCAACGTGACGGAAACTCATGCCTGAGACCTCACACGCTGAGTTGCGCAGCAATTTTGCGCGTCATTTTTGGGGGCGCACTTCGCCTGTTTTTTCGTTTTCATGCTCTGCTTCCTCGTTCGTGAAGCAAGGCGAAACGGGCCTCAAAAGCTGGCAAAACTTTTCTGTTCGCACAAATGCGTTTTTTTCTTGCCTGTCTTGTGGGAGGTAAGCTATGAATGAAGTGACCAAACTTATTCATAGAGATCCCCCCCGTAGAGGCCCCGCCTTGCGGGGGTTCTTATTTTAAGGCTCTTGGAAACTCCTTCCGATTCTCTCTGTCATATGCCTGTGACCCTACCAGCATCGGGCTTGGCTCGCTAGACGTGGTGGGCATGGTCTGGGTCATCGGCTATACTTTGTGTCAGTTAATATCGGACCAGCTCGTAGTCGTATCGACCAAAAGTGTCCGACCATTCAACGCCAACACCTCGGAAATAGCTGGGGCATTGCTTGCGCAGGGGAAGCCAGTTTGGCAGTCCGCCTGACGCTCGATCCGACCAATTGAAGTTGGCGTTTGCATCGTAGGTTCCGACTGCCACATCCAACCGAACTTCGCATGGTCCATCGCGTTCGCGCACCTTGTAGCTGTAGTGGCGCACGTCGATGACACGGATCGAGCGGACAACATCGAAGTCTGATGACGACAGATCCACGGCGGCAAGCGTGGGCGCTGGAAGGGTAGGGGTTCCGTCCCCGAGGTTAGCCCAAGGCATATCCGATGTATCGAGCGGCTTCCAAACGGCGGCGTGTGTGTCGCCCAGGGCGTTCCAGGACTCGGACGAGAAAGACGCCTCTACAACTTGAGGGGTGTCTTGATCGTCAGTCGGCAATTCGGGCAGCGGATTGGCGCTGACCTCTTTGATGGCTTCGAGGCGTTGCATCGGTGACAGGGTGGTAGATCCTGCCGCCGCGCCCATCGGACAACGCCAAAGCTGAAGCGGTGGCTCAACGGGCAAGGGGGTTATGCGCCGAATGAACTCTGCACGAGCGGCATTGCAATCTGGTGAACTCGGCCAGCCGCCCGCGAGGCACAGGAAGATCGCGCAGTCGATTGGGTAGGCTGAGGACGCTGTTGGTGCGACAATCGCAGACGACGAAACCAAAAGCGCCAGTTTGATTGATTTAGACAATTGAGTCATGACAATCCTCTCTGACTTGGAAACACGACATGGTTGAAGATGTCACGCACACGACAACCGGTCAACTTCCTTGTCATTGACATCAATTGCAATGAAAATCAATCATTGCATTGTTTATGATGCCATTTGCGTGGGCAAGTTGACCCTCAAGAATGACGAGGCGTCGGGTTCCTGACCGTCCCAAGGGATCGACCAACGAACCTGTTCTTCGCCAGTATTCCATTTGAAAACGATGCCAACCCGGTCACGCTGGTCATTGAACAGCTCTGCAACAGGGTCTCCGCTGGCTCGGCTCCGGTTAGGCTTTGGCCGAATTGTCTTGGGCATTTTGGGCGTTTCGCAGACGTTTGTTGAGAACGCAAGGAACGTCGAATGCTGATCAGAAACCAAGTTGCCCATTGGGCGGGGTGAGAAACCCATCATCTTAGCCATTCGCATGAAGCTCGGTGCGCCCAGGAACAGGCAATGCTTCGCCCCGACAGACAGAAGGTACTCGTTGGCTTTCAGCAAAACGTGCGGTGCGATGCGGAGTTTCCCATTCGAGATAATGCGCGTCAGCTCCCATGTGTCGGTGGATACAGGGGGCGGCAAAAAGCAGAGGTTCGACGGGATGCCCTCGATGCGCTGCAGGTATGCGTCACGGATCATGTACGAATTTGGGTCAGGGCTGAGCGCGTTTACGTATTCTTCCCTGTCGGTCCGGAGTAGGCGTGCACCGCCGAGAACTTGTTTCTTCTCCTTGTCGATGGCCAGGACATACTTGGTGAGGTGACAATCGTACTCGTCGTATTCGCAGCCCATGATGCTGTCCAGCTCCCAGCCCATACGCTCACAGAACACGTTGCTGCGCATTCTGTGGAACTGCCGCCGGTACACATCATCTTCATCACTGCAGTTGAAGGGTATTACCTTCACTTCAATTCCTGATTGCACTTCCAACTCCGTACTTTGCTTCCTTGGGCATAGTTCGCGCCACGGTTGAGAGACGGTTTAAGAGAGAAAAAACGGGTCGGTAAAGTGTCGCGTTGCCAGACCTATACTTTGGTTAGGTCACTTGTACTTTGGTTGGGTCTGGCAACTTGTGATTTGACAAAGCTGAATTTTTCGGAATCAAAACATTCCATTGCGGTGATTTGAAAACATAATTCTGACGCAATTTATTTGCACTGTATCAATGCAATGGCATTGATTTAGTAACATGCCTGTGATAGCTAGGTAGGTGAGATGACAGCTATGCACTTCATATTGGCGCAATGCCCTAGTAGAGACTCCATTAAACGATGGGAGTCCGCAACCTATGAGAGAACTAACACCTGTGCTTTTGGAAAATGGGTTCCGGGAAGCGTTGCAGGATGGGGGTATTCTGGAAATAGACTGTACGGCACCAGTCGTACACGCCCGGAACTCCATCAGCGGCGAATGGAAATTCTTCGTAAGATCAAAAGAAGGCAACGACGAGATCAGGCAAGTCCTTGTCGTTCAGAGAAACATCGAACATCGAGTGGTCAAGACAGCGTTAGGCGCGATGAGCTTGGCGGCTTCATTGGGGGCAACGGTCGTGGCCGTGCCCTTTGTGGAGGGTGAAACCGGTGTTTGCAAAGTCGATCCCAACGCAGTCTTCGAAAACGACACAAGTTGACGGCTTTTGGTCGAATCAACCACAGCTTGATTCGCGGCCACAAAAAACCCCTGAAATAGCGAGAACAGTTGCCGCCACTCACCCGGCACGGCGCGGGGTAGGGTGCCTCATTGCGAGCGCGCTCTACCCCGTTGCCGAAGGTTTCTGCTTTGCAATCCGTCGCGGAGGGCAGGGCGCATGAAGAAGGTTCTTCTATTCTCGGCGGCGCTGGTTGGTGTGATGCTGGCCGATCATCGGTTTGGGCAGCGTAAAACAACAATAAATCTGCCTGCGTCAGCAGTTTATGCCGTGGACGGTGACACCATCGACCACGGGGATGACCGCTATAGGCTTGTCGGTTTCGACACGCCAGAGACTTATCGAGCGCAATGTGAAGCCGAAAAAGCAATGGGCCTAAAGGCCAAGGAACGGCTCACAGAAATCATTCAAACAGCGGGACAAGTGGAACTGGAGGTTCAAGAAGAACTGGACGAGCATGACCGTTTCTTGGCGGTCGGGCGTGCGGGCGGTCAGGAGGTGGGGGCCATCCTGATTTCAGAAGGGCTCGCACGCCCCTACAGGGGCGGCAAACGTCAGCCCTGGTGTATCTGAGCTGAAGAACTGGAAACAGGAATGCAGCAAGAGGAAGGAAACTAATCGAGCAAAGAGCGGTCCTGTCGGTTGCGCCAACAACCGGCAGGACCTGAAACGCCCCCAAGTCCATCTGGGGCATTCCTCACACATCAAGAGAGTAACTGTACTATGGTAAAAACAGCATCACTCAATGCTGCCCCCAAGAATCATGTCAGCAAGGGGGGAGTCAACCGACGCGGCGTGTTCTTCGTGAATGCCAAAAGGGTATTTGGAGTTGTTAAAACCCTGACCTTTGGCGCAGCAATCGGCCTGACGATACTTGTCAGCCAAGCAAATACCGCTTCTGCGCAGCAAGGTGGTAACAGCGTCATTACCGGAACCGGTACTGGAACCGGCGCTATAAGACAATGCGGCGATAACGATCCAGGTGGCGGATTTCTGCCATGTATTTCGAACACGTCAATAAACCAAGCCATTGACGACCGCATTCAAGCAGCAGGGGCCGCAACACCCGGCGCTAACACAGTCGGATCATCGCAGATCATCGACAACAGTGTAACAGGCGCGGACATCCAGAACGGGTCCGTGACCGGGACTGATATTGCTGATGGGTCTGTCACCGGGACCGATATTGCTGACGGATCTGTCACCGGCACGGACATTCAGGACGGTTCGGTAACGCAGAATGATCTTTCTGATAACTCAGTGGGTTCGGATCAGATCATTGATCAGTCGGTGACGCAAGCGGACCTTGCCAACAACTCGGTCGGATCGGCCCAGATCATCGACCAGTCGGTGACTCAGGCGGACCTTGCCAATAATTCGGTCGGATCAGCCCAGATCATCGACCAGTCGGTGACTCAGGCGGACCTTGCCAACAATTCGGTCGGATCAGCCCAGATCATCGACAACAGCGTGACGCAGGCGGACCTTGCTGACAACTCGGTTGGGTCAGCTCAGATCATCGACAACAGCGTAACGACCGACGACATCGCCAACGGCACAATCCAAAACGAGGATTTGGCCGAGGGGTCCGTGAACAGTCAGACAATCGAGAATGGCTCGGTTCTCTTGGAAGATCTGAACACCGAAGTTCGTCAGTACATCGACAACGGCAATTCCAACGTCCTGAACCAAGCGAACAACTACACAGATCGTCGCGTGAACCAGTTGGAATCAAAGGTCGACCGCAACGCGGACATTGCAAACGATGGGGTCGCAATCGCGTTGGCGGCGCAAGTGCCAACACTTTCAGAAGGAACCGTTCAAGCCGTCACTTTGGGGTACGGCTACTATTCGGGTTCTTCAGCGTTTTCCATCGGCGGGACAGCCCGGATCGAGGACACCAATTGGCAAGTCTTTGGAACAGTGGGGTACGGCTTCAGGGCTGAGAAAATCGGTCTGAGCATGGGCCTCCTGTGGAGCCGGTGACGGCTTCATGCCGGTGACCGGGCGTTTGATTTCCTCCCTCTCAAGCGCCCGGCTCGAAGCACCCGTAATAGTAATTATGTAAAAACTACTGACCTATTTTATTGAAAGGCGGAAAGGTGATCACAGTGGCCTTCGACACTATCGAAAGCAAGATTGATCGGCGCTGGGTGCCTGCCGCCCAGAGCTTCGAGCAAGCCCGTAAGGACATTCTCACCGTAATCCGCCACCTTGCCGGAGAACGGTCAAGCATCAAGCGCGCGATGCGCGAATACTGGCTGGAAAGCGATGCCCGCGCCACAGCTTTCGGGATCGCGCTCGAAATGTTCCATGTCCTCAATGATCTTGGGTATGACCGTGCAAATCGGCTCTACAAAGCCTTGAAGCTGCACGCAGACGTTAACAAGGTATTGGGTCCGAAAGAGCTGTTCCGCTTTGCTTCACCGGAAAAGGCCGCTGCGCTCATCCAAAGCAGCAGCCGAGCGGACTATGCCAGCTCATACGCAACCCTGAAATTCGGTTGCGACCTGTCAGGCACAATCGACGCCGACACTGCGCGCGACGTTCTGAACCGGCATGAAGCCCTTTGGTTCGTCTACCCAAATGCCACCTATCACGTTCACCTGATCCGCGAAGGTATCTGGCTGGACATCGTTATGCCGCTTGAAGTGGTCGATGAGCTGCGCCTTGACGTGGATTTCGCAATGGAAATCCGACAAGCGGAACTTGATGCGCAGGGAGCTTTGTCATGAACAAGCCTGCGCGGAAAGTTCTTCCTGATCGTCGGCTGGCTGAAACACGCCGCGTTGAAACTCCGCAAGGGCACACTGCCTTTGTCACCATCGGTTATGATCCAGCGTCGCCAATCAAACCCCGTGAAGTGTTCTACAGCGGTGGTTTTCGGTCTGGCAGTGACCTCGAATATCATCTGCATGACCTGTGCGTTCTGATTTCGCTGTTGCTGCAGCACGGCGTAGCGGCTTCGTTTCTGTCGCGCTCTATCGCTCGCAAGACTTCGGCCCTGGGTGGCGAAGAATACGCAAGTCTCGCAGGCTGGTTGGTGGATGCTGTCAGCATTCCGCCGTCCTGGACCGATGAGTACGTGGCCGCGACCGGTGACGACCAGAACGCCTCCCCTTTCCCGACAACGCAAGCAAAGGAGAAATCCGAATGATTGCAGCAATGCGGCCCTTCCTTGTCGTCTCCACTGCCTTTGTGGCGACCAGCGCAAGCGCCCAGGTCATAGAATACGAACCGGATGGCAGCGTGTTTCTGAATGGTGCACGGGCAGAAATCGTCAATGGCGTCGTTCGTCCGATCCGGATGCGTGAATACACGCTTGACGAAAAACCTAAAGCGCCGAAGGCCAATACACAGGAAAAGATCGAGATTGCGGGCAAGGCACCGCGGCCTCGCAAAGCCTCTGGCGGCTGGTCGCAGGAGCGGATCGTCAAAGAAATCCATGCAGCGGCAAAACGGCACGACATTCCGGCTGAGTTGTTCATGGCACTGGTCTGGCAGGAAAGCCGGTATCGGGCTGATGCTCTGTCACCCAAAGGTGCCTATGGATTTGCACAGCTCATGCCGGGAACGGCAAAAGACCTTGGCGTGAACCCAAAGAACCCTGCAGAAAATCTCGACGGTGGTGCCCGCTATTTGGCGGCGCAGTACCGCGAGTTCGGAGACTGGAAACTGGCGCTCGCCGCCTACAACGCCGGTCCCCATCGCGTCGTCCAGTATGGCGGCATCCCCCCGTTCACCGAAACCCGCGACTACGTGCGGATCATCCTCAGCAAAGTGAGTAAAGACCTATGAAAAGACCCCCCATGAAACGGCACCACTTCATCCAACAAGTGGCATTCTTTGCGCTGACAATGACCATCGTTAGCGCAGCACCGGCCTCCGCTGGCTGGCTGCAGGATGCCATAGGCGATTTCATCAACGAGACACTGGCCGACTCGAAGGTTGTTGGCGTCAGCCTTGCCGCTGTCGGCTTCATCTGGGGCTGTCTCGCCTACGTGTTCGGCTGGGGTTCGCTGAAAGGCCCGGTAATCGCTATCGTCGTCGGCGCTGTTATCGGCCTCGCTGATACATTCATCGGAGCCTGATTGATGCCGCGCCGCAATACGGTCTTTCGCGGCCTGAGCCGCCCCGCAGAATGGGGCGGCCTACCCGTGATCTATCTGCTGGTGATCCTCGGGATGACCATGCTTTCGTTCTTCATGTTCGGGATAGCGCCAGCAATCATTGCGGGTTTTGTTTTCTACACCGGGCTTCGCCTTTTTTACGAATGGGAACCGGCTTTCTTCCGCGTCCTGTCCGTAACCCTTTCCAAAACTCCGCGCACCAAAAACCGCCAGCATCATGGGGGAGATTACTATAGTGCCTAAGCCTGCTGCACAGGATTTGTGGACCCTTGCCCGCTCGTTGATCGAGCCGAGCTGGCGCAAGGATGAAATGAGCCTCTTTCAGATGTTGCCGTATGGCTATGTCGTGGACGATGAGGTCATTTCCACACGCAACGGTGGCCTTATCGCCGCTGCAGAAATCACCGGAATCAACGCAAACACGCTGGACGAAAACGAGTTCGAGTTCCTGGCCGAACGGTTTGAGCGTGTATTGCGCACAACACCCAACGAGGTGGCATTTTATGTTCATCGACTGACCGTCCCGGCTGAGACGGGTCATGTTATCACAGATCCAACCGGCTTTGCCGGTGCAGTGGCGCAGGCCATGCGCTCAGCGTCCGTCGATGCGGAGCTGAAGGAACGCAAGATCATCATCAGCGCCATTCTCCAAAAGCGGCAGGATGAGCGGGCAAAACAGATGTTCGGCATGTCGTCTGGAACGATAGACGAGGAACGCCGCGAAATGATCGAACAGCTCGACGGTGTTTTCACAACACTGGCGGGCACGCTGGGCGAGGCCCGTGTGCGCCGGCTGAAGCTCAGCGAGGGGCGTTGGCTCGGCTATTATGGAATGCTGTTGAACGGTCGGTATCAGCCGATCATTCACACGAACATTGCAGAACCCATCGCCTTCAACATGCCGCAAGAGGATGTGCTGTTTCAGGGCAAGACCGGCAAACTAGTCACGGGCGACGATCAGGAACGCTCCATCCGTGTGTATTCCCTGAAGAATTACCCGATGGCTTCCTTCCCCGGCATTTTCGACGGACTGGACCTGCCGGTTGATGTCGTCATTTCGCAATCCTTCCTGCCGATCAGCCGCGCCCAGGCGCAGGAAATGGAACGCCGCAAGTCGGGACAAATGCGCTCGGCTGGTGACAAGGCAAAGTCTCTCGAAGAGGATTTGTCCATTCTGGCGGACGGTATTGCCTCTGGCACCATGTCACTCGGTAAGCACCACCTGTCGATCTGCGTGTTTGGGAACGAGGAAGATCTGAAAACCGCCGAAAAACACATCATTGGTGAAATCCAGATTTCGGGTGGCACGGTGAAGCGCGAAGCGATGTCGGCGCGAGCGGTGTACTTCGCGCAGCACCCCGGAAATTTCGCATTCCGTCCCCGTGAAGAACTGATTACGGACCAGAACTTTGCGGACATGGTTGCGTTCCACATGCGGCCCAAAGGGCTGGACGCGGAAAAGCTGCCCTGGCCGGGGCCGTTGGCGACGTTCCCGACAACGCACGGGGACAGCTACGATGTTTCGCTGCACCTTCCCAAGACCAGTAAAGACCCTGAAAACCTGCCCTCCGGCCACACAATCGTTCTTGGACCGAACGGCTCGGGTAAAACTGTGATCGCGATGCTGCTGGCGACTATGGCGGTGGCACAGGGCGCGCGGATCATCGCTTTTGACAAAGACCGGGCAATGGAAGCTCCGATGCGGGCGCTCGGTGCGCAGTACACCCGCGTCCGAGTTGGTGAACCAACAGGCATGAACCCGTTTCAAACGGAAACGGATGAGGCCGGTCAAAGCTGGTTGGCGAATTGGGCCACAGCTCTGATGAGTTACGACGATAAACTGACAGCCGAACAGAAAGACGAGATTAAACAGGCGTGTCAGGCAAACGCGACGTTGCCGCCACAACTGCAGAACTTCGATTCACTGGTCGAGCGGTTCAGAGCCTTTGATGATGGCAAAGACCTCTTCAAGCGCGCGAGTGAATGGGCGGGCGACGGGCGTTTGTCGTGGATGTTTGGCGAGGGTGGCACAGATCCGTTTGCCTCTGACGATCGGCATCTTGTGTTCGACATTTCTGAGGTTCTGGATGACGAGTTGGTCCGGTTGGCGTGGATCAGCTACGTCATGCGCCAGATCGAACGCCGTTGTGCCGCGAGAGTGCCCACTGTCTTTGTGATTGATGAAGCCTGGGTGATTGCTGGCAATCCCTACGGCGCGAAAATCCTCAAAAACGCTTACACCACGTATCGGAAGCTGAACGTCATGATGATGATGATGACGCAGATCCCCGATCACATCCTGTCGTCAGCGGCAAGTAAGTCGATCCTGGAAAACACCAGCACGCAGCTCTTGTTCCCCTCTCGATCCGGCAATGAAGCGGATTACCGGGCAATCGGCTTGAACGATTCAGAGCTTGGTGCGCTGAGGGCGCATTTTGGCGACCGCGTAATGCTCATGAAGAAAGGTGATGAGAGTGTTTGGCTCGATGTCGATGTCGGCGCTCTCGGCCCGCTTCTTCGTGTTCTGAGTGGATCAGACGGGAAATCGTTCCCTGATCCTGACTGGCGACAAAACCCCAACTTTTGGAAGGAAATCACATGAAAACCCGCCTTGTCATCGCCCTTGTAGTTCTGGCCGCTGTCTCGGCCTGCACCAGCACCTATTCGGGCTATCGCAGCAAATGCGCCTGCGACTTTGAGCGCATGACCCCCCCTGAAAACCTGGAGCTTGTCTGATGACTGTATTTAAGACCCTACGCACGACGATTGCCGTTTCCGTATTCGCCGCCCTGCCCCTGTCAGTGTCCGCTCAGGGTGTCCCGGTGGAAGATTTCAAAAACCTGACACAGAACGCCGCCAATTCCGCCAAGGAGGTCGCGGAAATGGTCCGTCAGTATGAACAGCTGGTTGAGCAATATGAAAAGCTCGAAGAACAGCGCGCCCTGTTGGAAAACTCCTTCAAAACCATCAGCGGTTTGACGGATCTGGATGAGTTCAACAGCCGCAGCTTTTTGAAACTGGCGACTGCTGCTGACACGCTCGGCTACGCGCTGGACGCAGCGGAGGGCGGTATCTCCGGCCTGCCCGATGTCGCGGCTCAGGCAATGGAACGTCGATCCATCAACCTCGGCCTGAACGATGGCATTTTGTCCGAGTTCAGCGGATCGGATGTGCAGGCTCGCCGCATCCTGTCTGAGCGTGGTGGTGCGGGCCTGATGGCGTCGGCGTTGGGTGAGAATGGCTATGACATGGCCGGTCAGCTCTCCGAAGATGCTGAAAAACTGCGCGGTGAAATCGGTCAGCAAGAAGATCTGAAGGATGCAATCGACTATAATACGGCGGTTCTCCTGAAACTCCTGCAAGTTGAAATTGAAATCTTGCGCGCAACCTCGGCTAATGCTCTGGCGTCGGGCACGGATCTGGCTGCAACCGCTGCCGATCTTTCGACACTCAGCAACTATGTACGAGGAACCTCACAATGAAACTCCGCTCAACTCTCATCCTGACCATTGCAGCCGCCGCCGTTTTCGCGGGGGCTGCATCAGCCCAGGTGAAGCTGCGACCCACACCAAACGTCGATTGGCCTTTTGGCGAGTACCGAGTGTGCTTTGGAAATACGGGTGTCAACAACGTCGCTAAACAGTTTGTTGAAGAAGATCAGGCGCGTATGGCCGATGCTGGTCAGCCAGCAGATAAGCAATACCTGGTGAACAATTGGTCAGTCGTAATTCTCAATGAACAGATCATTGCTGCTCACGAGCATACAGCAAAACAGTGCGAATTGCGAAAGGCCGGTGAAGGGTTCGATACGGATTGTCCACTCGGAAACATGAGCCGTAGTGCTGCGGTGAAAGCTGTTGGTGCGGATAAGCCTGAATTTTGGAACCAACCTTCATCGCAACATGCTGAACTCCAGAAAGAGCAGAAAGCTCGGCTGAATAATCTCGGCCCAGTGTTAGCGGAGGCATGTGGGCCGTGATTCAAGATTTCGTCAGCTCGATTGAAACAGCAATCAACAACTTCTCACAGAACGCCTTCAATAGCCTGGCTGCGGATCTCGCAGCCGGTCTATGGGCCATCGCCGCTCTAATCTTCGTGGCAATGTTGATCAACGGTGTTTTGCAGATCCGAGAGATTGGGTTCGGTGGTTATGTCGGCTGGATCATTCGGGCGACGATCATCATCGGCATGGCCTCAAGCTGGAGTTTCTTTCAGCCGATCTATCAAGGCATCCAAACACTGCCTGACAGCATTGCCGGGGCTCTTACCGGCACAACGAATGTCTGGCAGGCGCTCGATGATATTGCGGACCAGTGCTTTACCATGGGGCAAACCGCCATTGAAAATGCCACATGGGGCCTAAGCATCACCGGCGCTGTTCTCTGGGTGGTCGGAGCAATTATTGTCGCATTCGGGACAGGGATTGCGCTGATCGCCAAAGGCGGAATGGCGGTGCTGCTCGGCTTAGCGCCGGTATTCATTGCCACACTGCTCAGCTCAGCAACGGCCAATATCTTCGCGGCATGGGCCAAAACGACTGTGGGCCTCGTCATGGTCATCGTCGTACTGACAGGGATCGTTTCGCTCATTCAAACACTGTTTGCCGCTGAGCTGAACACCGTTGAAGATGTGAACAACATGACGGCGAGTGGCCGTTTTCTGGCCGTGTGCATTATCTCAATTGTAATGCTTACGCAGATCCCGTCGCTCGCTGGGGGAATGTCCGGTGCAATCGTTTCAGCATCATCGGGACTTGCAGTGGCTTCGGGTGCAGCCGCAGCAGCCAGAAACGTGATGGGCACGACTGCTGGTGCCGGACGCAACACAATTGCAGGAGGCAAGACTGCCGCCGCAATGGCCTCCGCAGCCCGTGACGGGACAGGGGTTCGTGACAGCGCCGCCCGTGCAATGCAAGCGCGTCGGGACATAGCACACAGAGCCCGCAATCAGGATGGGGCGGCTCGCCAGAGCTACGCCGCTGATCGCTATCGTCAGAGCATTCGGGCTGCTCGTGAAAAACCGCAACCAACATCATCTTAATCCGAGGTACAGAGCAAATGTCACACGTGACAGATCACGAAAAAGAACTCTTTCTGGGCGCACGCCGCGATGCCTTCAAATGGCAGGTATTCGGCATGGTCGGCATGGCAATGGGCGTGGCTTCCATTGTCGGGTGGGCAATGCTCCTTCCCTTGAAGGAAATCCGCGCGGTGCCATTCTCCATTGATCCGGACACGAAGCTGCCGGTGCTGCTGACTGAAAAGGTCGAAAAACTCGAACCTTCTGAGGCGATGGCCTTCCGTGAAGTCGCAAATTATGTGCGCGACCGCGAAACTTATGATGTCCAGGACAACAACGAGCGTTTGAAATCGGTGCTGCGTCGTTCTGATGAGCTGGCCGAAACGTCCTACCGCGAACTGTGGGATGGGTCGAACGACAACCATCCGGACGAAATCTATACGCCCAAGACAAAGGTGCAGACCGAAATTCTGGGCGTCTCGCCGGTCAACAATGAGACGGTGCAGGTCGAGATCCGCAAGTCCCTGATCGTGCCAAACCAAGCAACGGCCTCCGCCCGCTACGTGGTCACTGTGACCTACGGGTTTGAGGAAAAAATCGTGACGTCGATGGATGAGCTTCTGGAAAATCCGTTCGGCTTCGTCGTCACCAACTACCGCGTAGACGCAATGGGAGACATCTGATGCAGCGTTCTTTCAAAACACTCACCGCCACCGCAGCAGCAGTTTTGGCATTCTCTGCGCCTCTGCTCGCTGAAATCACACCGACACCGGACGGAAAGAACGCGGATCACCGCATCACGCATTTCCATTACGTCGAGAACCAGGTGTACCGCATCCCTGTGGGTGAACGTCTGATTACCTATGTTCACTTTCCGCAGGGCGAAACCGTCCGCAGCATTGGTGCGGGCGACACTGAAAGTTTTCAGATCACCCGCCTGCAGGAAGGCCGCGTGATCGCATTCAAGCCGGAAATCCTGAACTCGGATTCGAACCTGACCGTTCTGACCAATCGCGGCTCGTACAACTTCTATCTGGTTCCTGCTGAAACTGCCGCTGAACGCAAAAGGGTGCCGTTCCGAGTCACCTTCTATAGCAACAACAAGGGTGGGACCACGACGACCCGTGGCAAAGTAGCGCTAAGCGAACCCAAGCCAACCGGGCGGTTCGTGAACCAAAACTACTCGCGCTCGGGCAAAGCCGACTTCGCGCCTACTGCCGTGTGGGATGATGGCGTTCACACCTATATGCAGATCCCGCAGGATGCGGAGCTGCCGGGTATCTTCCGCGTCCTGCCTGACGGGCGTGAGTTGATGGTGAACACCACAGTCAAAGAGCGCGGCATTGTCCAGGTGCAGGGCCTTTCAGATCTTTGGACACTGCGCATCGAGGACACTTCGATCTGTGTCCGCAACGATGGCGACGAGTTTCAGCAGGCCAGCGCAACGGGCAGGCCAGTCACTTCACAGACAGTTAAACCGGGGGGCAGCAAGTAATGGATCGCAATCAGACAATTGCGGCACGGGAGGCGGCTGAACAGCCTCCCCTGCGTTCCCGGAAAAGGCTAGAACCCAAGAAGCTCATCGGCGTTGCCCTCGCGGGTGCCGTGTTCGTTGGTTTCGCTTGGTTTGTGCTGGGCGACGACACCAAGAACAGCCGCACGGGTGTCCGCGTCGATGCCCTGCAACAAAGCGGTGGCGAACGATACGGGCTTTTGACCGCACGGGGGCCAGAGGTCGATGAGCCAGAACCAGAGGCTTTGCCCGAGGAAATAGCGGTGGCAACACCGGCATCAGTGCCGCAGGTCGATTCCGAAGGGCTGAAACAAGCCCTGAAAACAATCGAGCAACAGAATGGCCGGATTTCCGATCTGCAAGACGAGCTGACGGATGCCAAAGTTTCGCTGTCCGAAAAAGACGGTGAAATTGCAACGCTGACCCTGACCAACGAGCGCCTTCAGGTCAGATATGATGAGCGCGAGAAAAAGTTTCAGACGGAGCTTGCGCAGGCGGTTGCCGATGCTGAGGCGCGGGCGCTCGCCAGTATGAGCCATCTGCAAACCCAAGGTCTGACCGAGGACGAACGGCGCAGGCTCGAAGAACTCAAGCGGATGCGTGAACGCCAGAACCAGTCGGACGGCATCGTGTTCGATGAAAACCCACTTCGTAGAAATTAAAGGAGCAAAAACCATGGGTGATTTCATTGCACACTTGCTTGGGCAGTTTGACAGACGATGGTTGTTTCGAGCCTACTTCATAGGTTTTTTGTTCTTGTGTCTTTGCTCGTTAATGACGCTTGGCCTCGTAGCAAACCCGTCAATTGATCAGGGTGAACGTGGGACATCAACCGCAGTAATTCTGGTGCTTTCCATACTGAATACGTTGCTGTTCCCGTTCGCAAAGCTCGTGTGGAACAATCTGAAAGGTTTCGTCCTGGGCGACACCATTCTGCTGTCGAACTTCTTGTTTCTCATCGTTGGCAAGTTCGTCGTCAATTTTACGCTTTGGTGGCTCGCCTTGGTCATCGCCCCGTTCGGCGTCGGCTACCTCTGGTTCAAAGGTCGAGCGTAATTCAACACATTCTAATGTTCGTAAAGGGATACCTCACATGAACAGAACAGCACTTACCCTCGCACTGGTCACGTTAGCCTCAAGCGCGATTGCACAGGATGGCACCGGGCAAAACTACCAGCCTATCAACGGCGGCTCGCAACCAGTGATTTTCCAGCCCTACCCTGCCGCGCCTCAACCAATCCAGGTTCAGCCGGAAAACACACGCCTGCCTGAAGAACAGCGCGGCTATCAGGAAAACCCGAACACGACTTGGCAAAACAACCTGGTCGAAGAATATCCGCCCATCGTGGGGGCCTCGATCATTGACGATCCGTCGCGCACACTGACTCAGGGCACGGTTTTGACAGCCGTGTTTGGCGGGGCCGTAAGCTCGGAGCTGCCGGGGAGTGTTGTGGCGACGATCACACGTGGCGTCTATTCGATGGACGGCACTCGTTTGCTTCTTCCACGCGGCTCAAAGCTCTATGGCGAATACCGCGCCGATACAAAGCTTGCGCAAACGCGGATCGCTGTTGTTTGGAGCCGGGTAATCACTCCGGATGGCTTATCCGCGCAAATCGGGTCCGCCGGGACGGATGGTCAGGGCCGGTCTGGCGCAACCGGACGTGTCGATACGCATTTCGGTGAACGGTTTGGGACGGCCGCGCTACTCTCGATCATCGGGATCGCGCCGGTCGCACTGGTGGCCGACAACGATAGCAGCAATTCGGTGCAAACAGATCTGGCAACGCAGGTCGGTTCGAATTTGCAGAATGCCACAGCGGCGGCGTTGGAGGACTATTTGCGGATCACGCCAACCATCTATGTCGATCAGGGTAGTCGTATCAACGCCATCCTGCAGCGCGACGTGGTGTTCGACAACTTCTGAGACAGACCCCTTGAGGCGGCCGTATCGTCGGCCCTTCCGGCCGCTCCCCGCACAATTGAATGCGGTAGCGGCCTTTTTTGACGGAATAACAAGGACAAAAATATGAGCGGGCGAAATGGCAACGGCCTTCTGGAATACTATACAGGCAAGATCGAGCATCTGTTGCACGATGAAAGCCTGAGCGAGATTTCTGTAAACCCTGACGGAGCGGTCTGGGTTGAGGAAATGGGCACAACAAACATGACCAGAACAGACATCGCTCTGACCAGAGACGATGTTGAGAATATCGGACGATGCGTTGCTGGGTTCAGTGACGTGACTTTCGGAGAAAAGAAACCCATTGCGACGGCGAACGTGCCGACACAGCAGGGCAAAGCTCGGGTGCAGGTTGTCATCCCGCCCGCGACAACCGGCGTCGGGTCCGTGGCGATCCGCCTGCTCCGCGTGAAAACCGTCGATCTGGGCGCGTTCAGCTTTGCCAGAAAAGAGGCCGCACTAGCCGAAAGCAACGACCACAGCGCGCTTGAGACTGCGCGAGCGGCGCTTGCAGCGGGCACGATGAGCTTTGACGAGTTGGCTGACCTCGCGATGCAGAGCAAATGGAATGTGATTATTGCGGGCGGTACATCTTCCGGCAAAACCACCGTTCTCAATGCCATGCTGAAGCGTGTCGATCCGGGCGAGCGGATCGTGACGATAGAGGAAGTGGCAGAGCTGGACATCGAGCAACCAAACTTCGTGGGCTTGCTTGCGGATCGTTCAGAAGAAAATGGGCCTCGATCCCCGACAAAGCTGCTTGAATCGGCGTTGCGCCTCCGGCCTGACCGGCTCGTTTGCGGTGAAATCCGGGGCGACGACGCGAATATGTTCCTGGAGCTGGTGAACACCGGGCATGACGGATCTGTCTGCACCATGCACGCCAACTCGCCCGTAGATGCCATTGGTCGCATGAGCAAAATGGTGCGGCGCGGATCTCCGACCGTCCAGAAAGCCGAAGTGGTCGATGACATCAGAGCCACCATTCACATGATCGTCCACATGAAGAAAATCGGGGACGAACGGAAGGTCAACGGCGTGATTTTCC
>NZ_JBQFQV010000027.1:0-22783 GCF_056537065.1 Ruegeria sp. CH2 | reverse complement strand
TTTGCCGCCCGGCGGCGGCACCCAGCTTGCAGTTACCCATAAGTGGTGTGGCGAATTGAATCAGACACAAACCTTGGTCTTGCCCGATTTGAGCTGGTCATGATTCGTCATGTGGCACCAAACGATTGAGGTGCGTGCATGGGGCGGAGTTGGGTGGAAACGGAAACGTCCGGGTGTGACCTGGGTGACGCCCGGCTGAACCGGCGACTGGGAGCAATGCTGGAGGCTCTCGGGGAACGGCCAGGGAAATCACTACCCACGGCGTTCCAGGACTGGTCGAATACCAAAGCCGCTTACCGGTTCTTCTCCAACGGTAATGTCAGCGAAGACAAGATTCTGGAGGGGCATTTCGCCGCCTCTGCCTTGCGTATTCATGCGATTGAGGGTCCGATCCTGATCTTGCAGGATACCACGGAGTTCTCCTTCAAGCGCGCCGCGTCTGAGAAGATCGGGTTCACCAAGATAGCAACCGGCCCAAAAGGCAGGGACCGGCACCATCAGAAATACAGGGTCTGCGGGCTATTGATGCATACCAGTCTGGCGATCACGCCAGACGGGCTTCCGCTTGGCCTGACGGCAGCAAAGTTCTGGTCGCGCGCCCAATTCAAGGGGTGCGACGCGCTCAATCGCAAGATCAACCCAACCCGGGTGCCGATCGACCAGAAGGAAAGCATGCGCTGGCTTGACAATCTGCGCCTGTCCACCGAACTGACGGACGCGCCGGAGCGTTGTGTGCATATCGGCGACCGGGAGAGCGACATCTACGAACTTAATTGCCTGGCCGAAGAGCTCGGAACGAACTTCCTCGTTCGGAGCTGTGTCGACCGCTTGGCTGGGGATGGCGGTACGACCATTGCCAGGGTGATGGCGCAGGTGCAGTCCAGCGGCACCCACGAGGTCCGCTTCCACGATGCGCAGGGCAAGGATCACCGCGCCGTACTGTCGGTCCGGCACGCCACGATGACCGTCCGACCACCGATCGGAAAACAGTGGAAATAGCGACATCAGGAGCTCCAGATCATCCACGCCGAGGAATTCGACCCGCCGGAGGGCCGAGCGCCCGTCTTCTGGAAGCTGATCACAAACCTGCCAGTGACGAACCACGCGGACGCCGTGCACAAACTTGAATGGTACGCCATGCGCTGGAAGATCGAGACCTTCTTCCGGACCTTGAAAACCGGCTGCCGGATCGAGGAGCTGCGCCTCGCCACGGCCGATCGCCTGGCCAACTGCATTGCGCTCTGTTGCGTGGTAGCCTGGCGGGTGTCATGGCTGACAATGCTCAGTCGCGAGACACCGGCATCGGACCCTGCTACGGTATTCACAAACGACGAGCGCCACCTGCTTGAACACGCAACGCCGGTCAGAAAGCGCCAGCCACCGCACGACCTTGAGTTCTATGTCAGGGCGGTTGCGCGGCTCGGAGGCTATCTCGACCGCGCTTCCGATCCGCCACCGGGAACCACCGTCATATGGCGAGGCTTCTCCCGTCTCGCCGATCTCCTAGAAGGAGCCCAAATCGCAACGTCGCGGCCAGTTATTTATGGGTAACTGCAAGGGTACCCAGACCATCTCCGGATCAAACCAAAGCTCAAGCGATCCGCGTCGCTTCAGCGCTTCATTGTAAGCCGACCAGTTCGTGGTCTTGTACTTCGTCGGGGCCCAACTGCTCATACCCTCCAGCTATCATGCTGGATTCACACAGGGAATCCTTCACCCCATTTGTGCAACAAAGCCCCGATACATCAACTTTGTCTCCCATCCTGGAGAACCGCTTTTAGGGAAGGCTAGGTAGCTGGCCAAGAAACCGGAAAAAAATTTTGACTTACTTGGAACGTTCCACTAACTAGTTTTGGAACGTTCCAGAAGCCTAAACAGCAAAACAAAGGGGGATTGTCGTGGTCAAGGTCAATGTCGCGGTACTTGGTGCGTCTGGGTGGATGGGGAAAGTCCATACCATGGCCTACCAAACGTTTCCGCATTTCTTCGGGGAAGGAAACGGAACGGCACATGTTGCCGCGTTGGTGGAGGCAAATCCGCAAGCAGCTGGTGAGCTGAGTTTTAGGGCGCCCGGCGCCAAGATCCTGCAGTCCTGGAAAGAAGCTGTAAACGATCCAGAGATCGACCTGATCGACATCTGCCTGCCCGACAGCTTGCACTACGAGGTCGCCAAGGCAGCGCTCCTTGCTGGGAAGCATGTCTATTGCGAAAAACCGCTAGCAGATACAGCAAGCGAGGCCCGCGAGCTTGCGGATATTGCTCGCGAGAAAGGCGTCATCACCCGCGTCGGTCACGCTTTCCCACGTAACCCTGTCCACGATGTAGCTCGCGACATCATCACTTCCGGCGACATCGGCGACATAAAACTCTTCAAGGGCTGCCAGCACGTTGACGTCTATGGCGATCCGCTTGCGCCCTATATGTGGCGAGCCGACGGGTCACTGGCACCGACGGGCATTGTGGGGGACACCGGCTCTCATGTCTTCAGCATCATGCACTTCCTTTTGGGTCGAACGAGCGCAGTGATCGCCGACAATTTCATAGCGACTGATAAACGGCCAGTTGTTGATGGAGTTGGATACGGCGAAGAGACGCAATTGTCAGGTGACGAAGAATGGCGCGATATCACGAATCCCGACGGCACCAACCTGCTATGCCGGTTTGAAAACGGTGCGCGTGGTATCGTCGATTTCAGTCGCATCGCAACAGGGCGCAAATTTCGCCAGACCTATGAGGTTTATGGCACTAAGGGCAGCCTCGCGTATGACTATGACGAAGTGAACCGCCTGCGGTTCTATTCCCATGATGACCCGAACGGACGGCGCGGCTTCCGAGAGATCGACGTTGGCCCGGAGCACGATACCTTTCGCGCCTTCTTGCCTCTGCCGAACTTTGCTCTGGGTTATAATGAAAGCAAGATCATCGAAGTCGCTGAGGTCATTCGGTCCATTTCGACAAACACACCAATTTGGCCAACTTTCGACGACGGTCACCACATCTGTCAGATTGTCGACGCCTGTATGGATTCGTCGAAGGCGCAGCGCTGGGTCGAAATCTCCTAAGATCGACGTGAAGGAGCGAGCAACGTGACGATAAAAGTCTCTCAGCAAATACTCGATGCACTGACAGATGTTGAGATGCCGCGGCTGCCCGCGGGAGCCCCATTTGACCAGATCGTTCAGGCGGGCACGCACCAGATCCCTGTGCATCGTTCAGGATGTATTGTGGTCGGCAGCGGTGCCGCCGGACTGCGTGCTGCGGTCGAGTTGAAGCGACGCGGCGGCGATGTTGCGATCATCAGTCAAAGCGCGTGGGGTGGTACCTCTGCCTGTTCGGGGTCCGACAAGCAGACGCTGCACACCGCAAACACAGCCGACCAGGGCGACGACTTCAAGGCGATGGCCCGGGCAATCCGCGCTGGCGGCGCGATGGACGAGGACACCGCTTATATCGAGGCGGTCGGTTCAGTACGCGCGATGGCCTCACTGCAGTATCTTGGCCTGCCTCTGCCGCAGGATCCCTTGGGTGGAACGCTGCGCTACCAGACCGATCATGACGAAGTTGGCCGTGCCACGAGCTGCGGCCCCAGGACCTCGCGCCTTATGGTACTGGTCCTGGCGCGCGAGGCGCTTCGATTGGATATCCCGCTGTTCAACCAGACGACAGCTGTGCGCTTACTGACAAAAGGCGACGGCGCAGAACAGCGCGTCATAGGCGTTCTAAGCATGCGCCCAAAGATGCGGTCGGATGAGAATCCGTTTGGCCTGGTGGCATTCCTGACAAATTCGGTGGTTCTGGCCGCCGGTGGCCCAGGCGAGCTTTACCGCGACAGTGTCTTTCCGAACGGTTGCTTTGGATCACTCGGCATGGCCTTGGAGGCAGGGCTGGAACTGGTGAACATTACGGAAAGCCAGTTTGGCATCGGGACGCGTCGCGAGGGGTTCCCCTGGAACCTGTCTGGGACTTACGTGCAGGTCATCCCGCACATCTACTCCGTCGATGCAGACGGTGCCGAGCACCAATTCCTCGCCGACTACTATCGCACAACGCAAGAGATGGCCTCGAACATCTTCCGCAAAGGCTACCAATGGCCGTTCCATGCCAGCCGAATGCTCGAATTCGGATCAAGCCTTGCCGACTTGGCGATCTTCCGCGAGGGCCAGAAAGGTCGCCGCGTGTTCATGGATTTCAACCGCAACCCACTGCCAGTACCGGGAGATCAAGAATTCAGCCTTGATCGGTTGGATGACGACGTCAGCCAGTATTTGCGCAATGCCGGTGCGACGCATGACTTGCCGATTGACCGGTTACGGCACATGAACCCGCTCGCGATCGAGCTCTATCGTCGCTACAAAGTCGATATCGCCGCCGAACCCTTGGAGTTCGCGGTTAATAACCAGCACATGAATGGTGGGGTTTCGGTCGATATTTGGGGCCGCACCAATGTGCCCGGAATCTATGCCGTCGGTGAAGCGGCCGGCACGCACGGTGTGACGCGGCCCGGTGGCTCTGCCCTGAACGCAGGTCAGGTCTTTGGAACGCGGGTCGCCGAACATCTCGGGGCAAGTGGTAGGGCGCGCGACGCGATGCACGGTACCGCCGACGATGAAATCGGATCTGCTGTCGCCAAGATCGAAGCCATGCTGCGCCCTCAAGAAGGCGTCGATCTGAAATCGGTGCGCGATGAAGTTCAGGCACGGATGAGCGACAAGGCGGGTATCCTGTGCACGCCCTCCGAGGTGTCTCAGGCGCTCGCCGACGCGATGGAGCTGAATAAAACGATCCGGGAGCGCGGCATTGCATTCGGCCGTACAAGCGAGGCTGGACGTGCATTGCAATGGCAGCAGATGGCGCTGTCATCCGAGGCGGTCTTGGCTGCGCTTCATCACTACATTGAAGGCGGCGGTGGCAGCCGCGGCGCCCGCGCGATCTGTGAACCAGCGGGTGACGCAATCCCCGAAGCGCGAACAGGCCCCCTGCCCGACTATCGTTTTCGCAGCGAAACTGAAGAGGACATGTCGGAGCAGATCCTTGTCCGTCTGGAGGAGGATAAAATCCGGATCTCTAGACGGCAAAACCGACAGTTCGACGAATCCGAAAAATCGTTCTTCGAGCGTGATTGGCCTGCGTGGTTGACGGGCGCGATCTACGAACTGGGGGACGCGTGACGCAGATAAAGACAGCAGTTGCGATCGGCGAAGTAATGGTCGAGATGGCGCCCGTCGGGGATGGACTCTACCGGCGCGGCTTTGCCGGCGACACGTTCAATACATTGTGGCACTTGGGAATGGCGCTCGGGAATGCGGCACACGTCGGTTTCGTGACGCGTGTTGGGAAAGACAAGCTGTCCGAGGCTTTTGTTTCGGAACTGAATGCTGATGGGTTGGACACTTCAGGCATCGGGCGCGACGACGAACGCACAATGGGCTTGTATATGATCGAGCTGGATGGCGTGGAGCGTAGCTTCAGCTACTGGCGCAACGAAGCCGCCGCCCGGAGCCTCGCAGATGATCCAGCCGCACTGTCCGCGGCAATCAAGGATGCGGACTTGATCCACCTTTCAGGGATCACCGTTGCCATCCTGTCCTCAACGGCTCGGTCCAACTTAGTTGATGTTTTGACTGACGCACGTGCAGGAGGAGCACGTGTTTCGTTTGATCCCAACATCCGCCCCGCGCTCTGGGAGTCGGATCAGGACATCCAATCGTCAATCCGTGCGTTTCTCAGCGTGACAGACATTGCGCTTCCGAGTTTCGATGACGAGCACACCCACTGGGGCGATGCCAATCCCGACGGAACGCTTGACCGGTTCACGTCATATGGCGTGGCCGAAGTGGCAGTTAAAAACGGCCATGGCCCCGTTTCCCTTTTCGCTCATGGTCAGAAATATGCGATCCCAACGCCGGAAGTGGCGGACATCCGCGACACCACTGGCGCGGGTGATGCGTTTAACGCCGGCTATCTGGCCGCACGACTTTTGAACATCGACCCACCCACGGCCGTTGCCCATGGCCAGCACATGGCGGCGGCCACAATTTGCCATTTTGGCGCCCGCATTCCCAAGAACTCGGTCCCGTCGATCAAAGCAGGCTGAATACGCGTGCAAACAGGAGTGCCTCGTGCCCGACCAATCCCTGACCCTCATTCAGTTTCTTCTCGAAGAACGGCGCCGCCTTGACACAGACAGAGACCTGACGACATTGCTCCACAGTGTCGCAACAGCCTGCAAGGCGGTGTCGAGCTCGCTGAAGAGCGGCGCACTGGCCGATGTCCTGGGCAATCTGGACACCGAAAACGTCCAAGGAGAAACCCAGAAGAAGCTGGACGTCATCGCCAACGACATTTTTCTTCGCAGGTGTGAATTCAGCGGTGTCCTTGCGGCTATGGTTTCGGAAGAGATGGACGAGGTTTATCCCATTCCGACACAGTTCCCGAAAGGCCGATATGTGCTGCTATTCGATCCGCTGGACGGGTCGTCGAACATCGACGTAAATGTTTCGATGGGTTCAATTTTCTCGATCATTCGCTTGGACGAGACGCCGGAAGAAGAGTCGTACGATGCGGTCCTGCGGCCAGGATATGAACAGGTCGCGGCGGGATACGCGCTCTATGGGCCGTCGACGATGTTGGTCCTTTCGACTGGTGAAGGCGTGAACGCATTCACGTTGGACGGCAACATTGGCGAGTTCCGCCTGACGCAGCGAAACCTCCGCATCCGGGAAGATGGCTCCGAGTTCGCCATCAATGCGTCACGGGCGCGGTGGTGGGAGCCGCCCGTAAAACGCTACATCGATGAGTGCATCGCGGGCGAGTCCGGCCCGCGTGGCCGGGATTTCAACATGCGCTGGATCGCATCGATGGTTGCAGAGGTTCACCGTGTCCTCTTGCGAGGTGGCGTTTTCATCTACCCAAAGGACAGCAAGAACGCCGAACTCGGCGGAAAGCTTCGTCTGTTCTACGAGGCGAACCCGATGGCTTTTCTAATTGAACAGGCAGGAGGAATGGCGACGACAGGTCGCCAGCGCATTCTGGATATCAAATCAAACTCGCCACATGAGCGCGTGCCAGTCATGCTCGGCGCACGCAGCGAGATTCAGAGACTGATTGATTACCACAGCGAATTTGATACCGCGTAAGAGATTAAACCGACCATACCACTGGGCTACCTGTGCCAGCGTGACCCGCGTTCAAAAACGCGGGTCATTGTTCGATCCTAGCTGGACGTCGAAGCTTCATAGATGCATCCGATCGACGCGCCAAGTTGCGTGTCGAACTCGGCCTCCGTCTGCTGACTTGAGAGCCCTTCCGCCAGGGCACGGCTGAAGCTCGCAATTACGCCACTGTTTCGGGCGAGCTTTGCGTTTGCCTGATCGCGCGAATATCCACCCGACAAGGCGACGACGCGCAGGACCCTCGGATAGGTGAGGAGCGGTTTGTACAGATTTGGCTCGGTGGGAAGTGACACTTTCAACATCACTCGACTGCCATCTTCGCGCAGCCGACCAAGCCCGCTGAGCAATTCGTCCAGGAGAATGCTTTCGGCCTCTTTCTTGTCGGGGATGTGGATGTCGATTTCAGGCTCAATGATCGGCATCAAACCGTGGCTCAGAACGTCGTGGGCGAGGTCCATTTGCTGTTCAACGACCTTTCTGATGCCGTCTCGATTGGCCCCATGAACGACCGAACGCTGCTATGTCCCAAAGATCCCGTGCGGGACCGCACGCTGCAGCAAGTCAGTCAGATCGGGGATCGGCTTGAGAAGCTGCACGTCGTCGGCGGCGAGTTCAGCCCCTTGTCGATTTTGAGGAAAGGCACGACGCCCTTGCGCTCCCACAGGAGCTTTGCAGTCGGAACACCGTCAATCGCCCGGTTCATGGTGTCTTCGAACAGGATGGCTCCGATAACCCGATCACAGTTGAATTCTTTCGATTGGACAATCCGGCTACGCATTGCGTGGATCAGCTCGTACATCTCGTTGTCGCCGTCCCATTCGGAGGCATCGACGCCGTAAGCCGACAAGGCCTTGGGTGTTGATCCACCGCTCTGGTCAAGGGCCACGATGAACCCTAAGCCAGTTTCCACGCGAGACATCATTGGTTGGTTCAGATCCATTCTTTTCATTTTCTTCACGATTTGTTTTCGGACTTCGATTGCCCGCGAAATTCCTGTGCCTTCGCGACCGCCTCTGCCGCGTTGTTCGAGATTTTCGACCAGTTCCCTTCGGCAATGTCTTTGGTGCCAGCGATCCAAGACCCGCCGACGGCGCGAACCGGGCTGTAGGAAAGCCAATCCACCATGTTGGACAGGCTCACGCCACCTGTGGGATTGAACCCGATCCCTGTATGCAAGTACGGACCAGCGATTGCCTTCAACATCTCCACACCGCCGACCGCCATCGCGGGAAAAAATTTGACCAGTTCGCAGTTCGCCCGAAGCGCAACCTGAAGCTCCGACGCGGACGCAATACCCGGGGCAAATGGCAAATTGCGTGCCGAGGCGCGTTCGAGGGTGGCCGCGTCGATCCCCGGCGACAGTGCAAACCGTGCACCGGCATCGGCCACAGCATCCACTTGCTGTTCTGTCAGAACGGTGCCCGCCCCGACCAACATCTCGGGTCTATGTCGTGCGATGGCCTCGATGACATTCAAGGCCGCAGGTGTGCGAAGTGTGATCTCTGCGATCGGCAACCCTGCTTCCAGTAGGGCGTCAGCCAGCGGCAGGGCGGATGCAGCGTCTTCTATAGCGATAACGGGCACGACGCCCAGGTTCGCAACCTCGACAAATACACTCATTCGATGAATCCTTCACGGTGTTTGCGAATGCCGACACAGTCGCTGAACTGGCAGATTGGCGAAGCGCCAGGCTACGAGGTGCTGGACGCGCGCGCCGACAAGCTCACATCTGACCGGATCTCCGGCGGCGGGGTCGTGCCGCCCTCTAACCAGGACACGACGACGGATGCGGCTTCGGACCCAAGAGCTTCGATGTCACAGCTGACCGACGACAAGGTCGGATAAGTCTGCGAAGCTTCTGCGATGTCATCAAACCCAACAATTCGGAGGTCTTGTCCGACTTCGCGTCTGATTTCATGACAGCCTGACACCAGCCCGAGTGCAACCAAATCGTTGAAGCAAATGGCTGCATCGACGTCAGGGTGTTCTTCAGTCAGTACTTTCGCGGCAGATCTCCCGAATTCCCGACTGGCAGCCCCGGTCATCACCAGCGGCTCCAATCCGGCCTGTTGCAGGATCTCAAGATATCCGGCCTTGCGCTCTTCGGTGACGGCCCGCCCGTCTAGCCCGCCTACGAAGGCCACGCGGCGCGCGCCCTGCTCCAGCAAGTGTCGGGTCGCCAGTCGACTGCCCGCGTCGTAATCCGGTGCCATGAACGGGAATTTTAGAAGCCGATCATCCACTTTTCGCAGCATTTGCATGGCCGGAATGCCTGCCCGCGCGATCGCGTCAAAGGTTGCTTTTGTGTCACCATAAGCTGGACATAGAAGCAGGGCCGAAACACCATGCTCTATCATTGACCCCACCATCTGCTCCTGCAAATCAGGGTTTTCGTCGGTGTTGGCGATGACAGCGGAGTAGCCTTTCTCTGCCAACGCCATTTGAAGCGAAGTGGCGAATTCAGTAAAAAAGGGGTTGCGCAGATCATTGATGACGAGACCAACCAACCCCGCGTTCGACTGGCGCATGTTGGCCGCCGCCCGATTATAAACATAACCGATCTCGGCCATAGCCTTTCGAACCTCGGCGCGGGTCTCTTCACGCACGGTCGGGCTGTTTTGCAGAACCAGACTGACCGTTGACTTGGAGACACCGGCCGTTCGCGCCACATCTATGATCGTTGGTCTATGCTTCATAATAGTCATTTGGCGTAATTCTCAGGATTTGTCATCGACTACCGGCAAGTCGAAGCACAAAATGCCGTCCTTACCGCCTTCCGCGTGCTCCGTCAGTTTTGCTCCGACAGCCTGGTGATCGGGATGGTCCTGATAGGCCTGCAACCCATTCCAATCCGCGAAATCCGCGACGAAACCGTGCATGTAGCCCCGCTCCATTTTTTCAGGGCTTTCACTTCGGCCAGAGGTCATTGCGATCAGTCCGGGCAGCTTCCCTTCGATCTCGTGCAATTCATCGAACAGCTCGGAGATCTTCTCTTCGCCAACGTCGCCCCGAAACCGGATCAATACGATATGCCTGATCATGTATCCGCCATCCCATTCTGTTGCTTGATCATATCTGCCGCCTTCTCTCCGATCATGATGGCAGCAGCGTTTGTGTTCGACGAAATCACCGTCGGCATGATCGAGTTATCGACCACGCGTAGCCCTTCGATCCCATTGAACCGAAGCTGAATATCGACCACCGCTCCGTCATCTGCGCCCATCCGGCAGGTTCCTGCACAATGGTGCGAGGTCTTTGAATGCTCGCAGATGAAGTCGAAATAGTCCTGATCTGTCTTCACGTCTGGCCCCGGTAAACGTTCGGCAAGGATGTATTTTTTCAGTGCCGACTGCGCGAGGATGTCTTGGGTCAACTTCAGGCCTCGGATCGACATCTCGCGATCAAGCGGGTCCTGCAGGTAGTTGGGATCGATCAGCGGCGCTTTGACCGGATCGTCACGTTGCAGACGCACACTGCCGCGCGAGCGCGGGCGCAAGTAGCATGAATTCAACGTCACGCCGCCTTGGGGCATCGCCGCCACGCCGTGCTCGATCCCGGTGCCAAGGCCGAGGTGGAACTGGATGTCGGGTGATCGGGCATCCGGATCGGCGTACCAGAACCCGCCGGTCTCAAAGAGCGACGACGCTACCGGCCCCTTACGCCCGAAAATGTACTGCAGACCGGCGATCGCGGCCCAATGCGGCTTTGCATAACGATCATAGCTGTGGGGCCCGGAAAGTTCGCTGATGCAATAAAGATCGAGGTGATCCTGGAGGTTGGACCCGACCTCAGGTTGATCATAAACCACATCGATGTCGAGCGAAGACAAGTGACCGGCGGGACCGATGCCAGACAGCTGAAGCAGGCGGGGCGAACCGATCGCTCCAGAGCAGAGCAGAACTTCAGAATTCGCGGTCAACCGGGTGCCGTCGACAAGCTCCACGCCGGTCGCGCGCCCTTTCTTGACGATCAGCCGACGGACCTGCGCACCGAGCTTGACAGTCAGGTTCTTGCGGTGGCGGTTTGGGGCAACATAGGCCATCGCCGCCGACGATCGGCGGACGTTTCGCTGTGTCAACTGGTAGTAACAAACGCCGTCCTGCTTTTCCCCGTTTATGTCCATGTTGCGCGGGATGCCCACTTCGCCCGCGGCCTCGAAATAGGCTTCACAGATAGGCAAAGGTGCGCGTGGTTCACTGACGCCAAGCGGGCCGCCCTTGCCGTGAAAGCGGTTGTTGTAGGTTTCATTGTCTTCGGCCTTCCGGAAGTAGGGAAGGACGTCATCATAACCCCAGCCATCGCACCCCATTTGACGCCAGTCATCATAATCCTGTGCATTCCCGCGGGTGTAGATCTGCGCATTGATCGCCGAGCCGCCTCCGATCACCTTCGCCTGGGTGTAGCGGAACACCTTGTTCTGCATGTGCCTTTGCGGAACGGTGTCCCACCCCCAAGACCCGATGCCCTTGGTCATCTTCGCGAATCCGGCCGGCAAGTGATAGAACGGGTGGCGGTCGCTGCCCCCTGCTTCAAGCAGCAAAACCTCTGCTGTCGAGTCCTCGGACAACCGCCCGGCGAGAACCGATCCCGCGGACCCGCCGCCGATAATGATAAAATCGTATCCCTTGGACATTGGGAACTCCTTAAATCGCAGCGCCCCGTCAGGCCGCGAGGTCAGTTTTGTGGATGTGATCGGCGGCTCGGATCGACAGCGCAGCGATGGTCAATGCCGGGTTCACGGCTGCAGAAGTCGGCAGCACTGAAGCGTCCGTGATGAACAGGTTCGGGTGGTCGTGACTGCGGCAGAATGTATCGACGACGCTATTGTTCGGATCGTGTCCCATCCGCGCCGTGCCACATTGATGCGAGGGTGTTCGCCGGTCGAATGGCCGAGAGACGACGACGGGATAGCCTGCGCGTCTAAGCGCCTGCTTGAGCGTCATCACCAGCGCCTTGTGAGTTTCCCAATTTGAACGCTGCCAATTCAGCTTGATCTGGCCGTTTTGCAACGTTACCCGGCTCTTGGGATTCGGCAAATCCTCTGACATGGCGTAAACGTCGATCGAACGCGCGGCGATCCAGTTGGCGACTGGTCGTGGGAGTGGTGAAGCGGATGCTAGGATCGTCCCGGAAATCTTGCCCAGAAGTTGGACGTTGCCGAGGGGTTTGCCGCCGGGACCGCCGGTTAGGTAGAAGTCATTGACCATCAGTGTCTTCTGATAGACCGAGCTGTTTTTGCGCAGTGGATGCATGGCCAAGACAGCAGAGCAATTGTGGTTCATGAAATTTCGGCCGACTTGATCGGACCGGTTCGCCAGACCCTTTGGCTGATCCTCATTCATAGAGGCTAAGAGAAGTGCGGCACTTTGCACGGCACCAGCAGCCAGTACTACAATCCTTGCGGAAAGCACTTCGCCGGTGGCCAACTCGACGCCAGCGATGCAGTTCTTTTTGCCGGTCTTGAGGCGCACTACCCGAGCATTGGTTCTCAGTTTTACATTGTCATGCGCTAGCGCCGTCTTCAGCCCACCGCTTTCGGCATCCATCTTTCCGCCGTTGGTGTCGGGAAAGGCGTCCCACGGTGTCTTGGCACGCGATAGCCATCGGTCGAGATCGACACCGAGAGGGAGGGTCCCGGGAAGCAATCCCACCGATGACAGCCGCGTTCGGAGTTCTGCAATAGCAGGTTCATCTGGAACGGGTCCGTGAAGGTAAGGTTTTGAATGGTGCGGCTCGGTCGGGTCATCACCCAACTGGCCCCTGACGGCATATAGCTCCTCAGCGCGGCAATATTCGGGCTCGAGATCATCATAGCTGATCGGCCAGCCAGGGGTTGTACCACCAATATGCGTGATCGGTGCAAAGTCCTCTGCGCGATAGCGTATGAGGACCGCGCCATAGAACTTAGAGTTTCCACCGACATTGTAGTAGTTGCCCGGGTTGAATGGCTTGCCCGCGCCGTCGAGCCAGTGCTCGTCCGGACGGTACCGACCTTCGACAAAGATCGCTCTGTCGTCCCGATCGTGGGCCGACGGCCGCAGGTGTTCACCACGCTCAAGGATCAATATTCGCTGGCCCGTCGGGGCCAGCGCGGCGGCAGTGGTAGCGCCGCCCATACCAGAGCCGATGATGATGATATCGGCATCGTCGTTCATGCGGATATCCGCTCTTCGGACTTGGGATCGAAGGCGACGGCCTTTTCCATGTTAATTGCGAAAGGAAAGACCTTCCCTGTCTCAACGTCCACATCCGCCCGAAACCGTCCAGTGACTTCTCTGCCGCCCAGATGCGTGACCACGAAAGTGTCGGATCCGGCGGGTTCAGTCACCTCGACCAGCGCTTCGATCTGATGCACAGATTGACTGTTGCGATCGGCACCGTCGGGATCGGTGATCGCTTCTGGGCGAATGCCCAAAACGATCTCGCGTCCAATATGGCCGGCCATATTGCTGCGCTCTGGGAACGGTAGGCTGACGACCGACCCATCCCCGAGCGCCACTTTGGCAATGGCTTGACCATTGTTTTCGGCGACGTTTGCAGGAAAGAGGTTCATCGAAGGCGAACCCATGAAACCTGCAACAAACATATTGGCGGGACGGTCATAGATTTCCTTCGGCGTGCCCAATTGCTGAACGTGGCCGCCAAACATCACCGCGATCCGAGTCGATAGCGTCAGCGCTTCGATCTGGTCGTGGGTGACATAAACAATCGTCGTTCCAAGTTTCTGGTGCAGCTTCTTAATCTCGGTGCGCATATCGACGCGCAATTTGGCATCGAGATTCGAAAGCGGTTCGTCGAACAGGAACACATCAGGGTCACGCACCAGTGCGCGGCCCATGGCGACGCGTTGGCGCTGTCCCCCTGAGAGCTGGCCAGGCTTTCGATCCAGCAGGTGGCCAATTTGTAGAAGTTCCGAGACCTTCTCCACCGCGCTGTCACGTTCGTCCTTCGCCACGCCGTGCATTTCCAGTCCGAACGCGATGTTCTGGCCAACGTTCATTGTCGGATAGAGCGCGTAGGACTGAAACACCATCGCAATGTTTCGATCAGCGGGCTTGACCCCGGTCATGGATCGACCCTTGATTGCGATGTCACCGCTCGTGACTTCCTCAAGTCCAGCAATCATGTTCAGCAGGGTCGACTTTCCACATCCCGATGGACCCACCAGTACGAGGAATTCGCCCTCGTCAACCGAGATGTCGGTCTCGTGCAGAACCTTTACGGCGCCGTAGGATTTTGTTGCGTTTTTGATATCGAGAAAACCCATCTGATTATCCTTTCACGGAGCCTGCCATCAACCCGCGGACGAAGTACCGGCCCGCGACGATGTAGACGAAGAGTGTGGGAAGTGCGGCCAGGATCGCCCCGGCAAAGTGCACGTTGTATTCTTTGACGCCCGTAGACGACTGAACGAGGTTATTGAGTGCGACTGTCATAGGCTGGCTGTCGAAGTCTGAGAACGAGGCTCCAAACAGGAAGTCGTTCCAGATATTAGTGAATTGCCAGATGATGCAGACCACCGCAATTGGACCTGAGGCCGGGAGCATGATGCGGCGGAAGATCGTGAAGAACCCTGCCCCGTCGATCATCGCAGCGCGCACCAGTTCGCTCGGGAACTGCTGGTAGTAGTTCTTGAAGTACAGCGTCGAGAACCCGATGCCGTAGACCAGGTGCACGAAAACCAAGCCGGGCACCGTTCCGGCCAATCCCATGAGGCCCAGCATCCGCGCCATCGGGATTAGCACCATTTGGAATGGAATGAAGCAGCCAAAGAGCAGAAGCCCGAAGATGATCGTGTCGCCACGGAAACGCCACTTGGTCAGGACAAAACCATTTAGAGCCCCGAGAATTGTTGACAGCGCCACGGCAGGAACGACCATCAGGATCGAATTGATGAAGTAGGGCCGCAGGCCTGTCGCCTCGACGCCGACCTGTGCGGTTGACCACGCGCTCGACCACGGTGCGGTGGTCCAATCCTTAGGAAGTGACATCATTCCGCCAGCGGTGATTTCGGACAGCGGTTTCAGAGAATTCACTACCATCACGTAGAGCGGCAGAAGGTAGTATAGGCAGAAGATGAGCAGGACGGTGTAGATTGCGAAGCGTGCACCTCCACCTGTGCGGATCACCTGTTGAGTAGCAGAAGAACCAGCCATCACTTTTTCTCCCTTAGCTCAGAGTAGATGTAAGGCACCATGATGGCGGCGATTGACATCAGCATGATCGTGGCCGAGGCGGCACCGATCCCCATCTGGTTGCGGGTGAAGGTATAGGAATACATGAACGTCGCGGGCATCTCGGTTGCCGTACCTGGCCCACCACCGGTCAGTGCGATAATCAGGTCGTAGGACTTGATCGCCATATGCGCCAACACCACGAAAGCAGACATGAAAGCGGGTCGCAATTGAGGGATAATGATCCGGCGGTAGAGCGCGACAGTTGAAGCACCATCGATCTGTGCAGCCTTCATCACCTCGTTGTCGATGCCGCGCAGGCCGGCCAGGAACATTGCCATGACAAACCCACTGGTTTGCCAGACGGCGGCGATGACAATGGTGTAGATCGCCATGTCGCTGTCCTTGATCCAGGTGAAGGTGAAGCTCTCCCACCCCCAGGACCGCACTACGGCCTGTAGACCGATTCCGGGGTCGAGGAACCATTTCCAGGCGATGCCAGTCACGATGAAGCTCAGCGCCATCGGATAGAGGTAGACGGTGCGGATAAAGCCCTCTGCGCGGATCTTCTGATCAAGAAGGATCGCTAATAAGAGACCAAGCAAGCAGCAGATCACGATATAGAGCGACCCGAAGATCAGCAGATTCACCACCGCGATGTCCCAGGCGCGGATCCTGAACAACCGCTCGTAGTTCAACCAGCCAACCATCTCGTAGGACGGCAGAATGCGGCTATCTGTGAATGAAAGATAGAAAGTGAAGAGGATGAACCCGTAGACGAATACCAGGACGATAAAGAGGCTCGGGCTTAAAACCAGTTTCGGGATTGCGTCGCGCAGCCAATCACCACCATGTCTGGTGGGGCGTGCCGACGTCTTTGGAACAGTCATCGTCATGTTTCGGATTCCTTTCTGGAGAAGGAGGCGCGCAACCGCGCGCCTCCCTGCTTAGTTCAGGATCACTGATTGATCTCGATGGCGGTTACGAGTTCCTCGACCGCTGCGGCCGAGTCGAATTCGCCGTTGAAATGAGCGGTCACGACGTCATAGATCGCGTTCTTGACCGCAGCGCGGTTAGCGTGACCGTGCGCGATGGAACCAATCAACGTCCCAGAGTCCGCTGCTGCCGCGAGATCAGCCATAGCTTGCTGACCACATGCATCGAACGCATCATTCGGGACGTCCGTACGAGCAGGTGCAGACCCCTTCACCACGTTGAACGCGGATTGGAACTCGGGAGACATGATCGACGCGGCCATCGCGTTCTGCGCGGCCACAGCATCGTCACCTGACACGCCAAACATTGCGAACTGGTCGGCATTGAAGCTGACAGTTCCTTCGGAGCCAGGCACACGGAAGCAAAGGAAGTCTTCACCCGGCACCTGCCCGGCGTTGATGAACTCACCCTTCGCCCAGTCACCCATGATCTGGAATGCGGCTTCGCCGTTGATGACCATTGCAGATGCGAGGTTCCAGTCACGACCGGAGAAGTTCTCGTCTACGTGGCCACGCAGGGTTGCCATGCGGTCGAATACCTCGACCATCGTGTCCGAACCCAAAGCTTCTGGGTCGAGGTCGACGAAAGCCTGCCGGTAGAAATCGATGCCGCCGGTGGACAGCACGACGCCGTCAAAGATCGTGGCGTCCTGCCAAGCCTGACCACCGTGGGCCAGGGCAATCTTGCCGGAGGCTTCAACGGCTTCGAGCGCGGCGACGAATTCGTCCCAGGTGGTCGGCTGCGCAATTCCAAGCTCATCCAGGATAGCCTTGTTGGCCCAAACCCAGTTGGTCGAGTGCACGTTGACGGGCGCCGAGATCCAGTTGCCGTCGTGCTTGGCGAAGGCCTGCAAAGCTTCCGGAACCACGTCGTCCCAGCCCTCGGCTGCAGCCACGTCGTTGAGGTTGGCAAGCGCGCCTTCTTCGGCCCAGTCGAGAATATCGAACCCGAGCATTTGCACAGCTGTCGGCGGATTACCGGAGGTGACGCGTGCGCGCAGTACAGTCATAGCTTCGGTACCGCCACCGCCAGCAACCGGCATGTCCTGCCAGCCGATGCCTTGTCCTGACAGATCATCCTTCAGAACGTTGAGTGCCGCAGCTTCGCCGCCTGATGTCCACCAGTGGAGCACCTCGACGTCTTCGGCATGTGCCAAGCTGGTCGTCGTAAGTAGAGCGGCAGTAGCCGCCAGTGTCTTCAGTTTATAACCACGCATTTGATATCCTCCTGTTGCGTTGCCATTCTTCTCCCCAACCTTTGGTTAGGAACTTTTGACCCAATGTTCCCGGGTGCGCCCGATGCGCATGACGAGAGATTTGACCTCGAGAAATTCGTCGTATCCGTAGCGTCCGATTTCACGGCCCTGTCCGGATTGTTTCACGCCGCCGAAGGTCATCTCCGGGAAGCCATCCATCCAGGTGTTTGTCCAAACTGTGCCCGCCTGAACGCGGCGGCTGAACTCAAGACAGGTATGGACGTTTTCGCTCCAGATACCGGCCGAGAGGCCGTATTCCGCATCATTGGCGAGCGAGATTGCTTCGTCCAAAGTGCTGAAGGTCAAGACCGAAAGCACCGGGCCGAACACTTCTTCGCGCGCAATCGCCATGTCAGGCGTCACACCGCGCACCACCGTTGGTTGGTAGAACTGATCGCCAAGACCGGGCACAACCAAGGGTCCGCCGCCGAGGCAAACCTCGGCACCGGCTTCCTTGGCGGCAGCCACGTAGTTGTCGATTTTCTCACGATGGTCAGCCGTTACGATGGCACCGACCTGAGTATCCGGGTTCATCGGGTTGCCAAATGCCACCTTGCGCGACATCTCCACCACACGGGCCACGAAGTCGTGCGCAATATCTTCGTGCACGATGATGCGACTCGATGAATTGCAACACTGGCCGACATTGAAGTAGACGCCGAACGTGACCGCATCGGCGGCGTCTTCAAGGTTTGCGTCTGGGAAGATCACTTGGGGGTTCTTGCCGCCAAGCTCCAGCGCCACCTTCTTCAGCGTGTCTCCCGATGTCTTCGTGATGGCTTTGCCAACAGCGGTCGAGCCAGTGAAGGACACCATGTCAACTTCGGGATGTGAGGTCATCAGACTACCCACCGGATCGCCGAAACCAAGGACGATATTGCAGACACCCGCTGGCATTCCCGCCTCGATGAGCATTTCGGCAAGCATAGCAGTCGTCGAAGGTGTCACCTCGGACGGCTTCACCACGCAGGTACAGCCCGCAGCCAACGCGAACGGCAACTTTTGGCTGAGGATCCAAAAAGGAAAGTTCCAAGGGGTGATGATGGACACAACGCCAATTGGTTCCTTGACGACCACGCCCAAAATGTCATCGCCTAGGGCGTTATGACTCTCGCCGTGGCTAGTACGCGCCAGCGACGCCGCGTAGCGCCACAAGTCGGCAGCACCGCCACATTCACCGCGCGATTGACTGATCGGCTTGCCGCTTTCAAGGGTCTCGATGACAGCAAGACGTTCTTCGTTGGCCTCGATCAGGTCGGCAACCTTGTTCAGCACAGCTGCCCGATCCTTGCCAGACAGCCCACTCCAGCGCCCGTCGTCGAAAGCGCGACGCGCGGCCGAAATTGCTGCATTGGTGTCATGCTCGGTGCCGAGCGCGGCTTGGCTCACAAGCACTCCGTGCGATGGTGAAATCCGGTCGGATTTGTGGCCATCCGCGCTGTCAACCATCTTGCCATCGATGAAATGCCGCGCTTGATAAGGCGCATCTGGCATGGTCGCGGTTTGATCGGAAATGATGTTTAGGTCTTTCACGTGTCAGTCCCCGGAAAAGTTCGGTTTGCGTTTCTCACGGAAGGCAGCAACGCCTTTATCGCGGTCGTCGGTGGCGGAAATCGCCGCGCTGCCCAATGCCTCGACCATGGCTCCGCGATCTTCGCACTGGGCCGCATGGATCATCGACTTGGAGATTTCGACGGCCCTTGGAGACAGAGTGATCGCGCGGTCCAGAAGGGCCTCGGCTGCTTGTCGCGGGGCGTCCTCGACGGCGGCTACGAAGCCGCAGGCCAATGCCCGGTCGGCCTTGATGCGATGGCCGAAGAGCGCCATTTCCTTGACCATTGGCTCAGGCAGCAGTCGCATCAATCGCTGCGTTCCCGACCAGCCCGGCACGATGCCGACACCGGCCTCTGGCAATGCAAGCGCTGCCTTCGGCGCCATTACGCGAATGTCGCAGGCCGCAGCCAGTTCCAGGCCGCCCCCGAAGGCGTGCCCATTCAGAACGGCCACTGTGGGCTTCGAAATCCGCGCCAAACGATCAAAAATACGATGCCCATCGCGCACCCAATGTCGGGCGAACTCTGCCGGGGTCAGGTCGCCCCAACCATTGATGTCTGCACCAGTGCAAAACGCCTTGTCGCCCTCCGCCGTCAGCATTAGGGCCCGCAATTTGGAATCCCGCTCGATAGCGTCAAGATGGCCGGCCAGGTGACCCAGCATCTCGACCGTCAGAGCATTCATCTTGCCCGGGTTATCGAGCCGCAGCTCGGCAATCTGCTTGTGACGAATGAGGTGGACGGCGCTCATTGTCCCCAACCCATCGGTGCATCGGCCAAAAGCGAGAGCGGCAATGTGATCGCGTCCGAAGCGATTTTGACCCGGCCGCCCGAGGCCTCGACGATGTCGCGCCCCGGATCGATTCCCGGCATAATCTCAGTTGCCTCCAGGCCGTTCTCGGTCAACCGGATCACGCAACGCTCGGTGATATAGAGCACTTCTTGCCCTAGCTCTTGAGCGCGCTTGCCGGAAAAGGTCACGTGTTCGACCTCCGGAACCAGCTTCGTGAATTTGCCCGGCGCAACGATGTGAATGCCATCCTCGGCGAGTTCGACCTGTGCGCCAGCTTCAAACCAGCCGGAGAACACGATCTTCTTCGCGCCGGATACAATGTCGACAAACCCGCCGCAGCCGGCTGTCAAATAGGGCTTCTTGCCCAGTTTCGAGACATTGACGTTGCCTTCTTCATCAACCTCAAGGAATGACAGGAAGGACACGTCGAAACCACCGCCTTGAAAGTATATGAACTGCTGCGGCGAAGGTACGAATGCATCGGCATTCGACGCACATCCGAAGGCAAAGCCGGTCAGAGGGACGCCCCCGACGGCACCCTGTTCAATGGCCCAGGTCACTGCTTCCGGACGGCCTTCCTCCAGCAGAATCCGCGGCACCATCGCGCTGATTCCAAAGCCAAGGTTGGCTGTCATGCCGGGTGCCAGCTCCATTGCGGCGCGTCGTGCGATGACCTTTTCGACCCCGTGCTCAGGCAGCGAGAAACTGTCCCAAGGGCGCATAATTTGGCCGGAAATCGCCGGGTCATATGGCGTTTCACAGGTCTGCTTCTGATCCGGGTCGACGACCACCAAGTCCACAAGGTGCCCTGGCACCCGCACGTCGTGCGGCCGAAGCGAACCGCGCTTGGTCACGCGGCTGACCTGCGCGATCACAAGGCCGCCGTGGTTCTTTACACATATTGCCTGTTCAAGCCCACCGAGATAGGCGCCCTCGTGCTCATAGGTGAGATTGCCAAACTCATCCGCGGTCGTCGCGCGCAGGATCGCAACGTTCGGAACGATGTTTGGGAAATGAAGCCAGGTATCGCCTTCGAACTCCACCCGCTTGACGATGGGTGCCGCGGCACCCATGTCGTTCATTGCGCAACCTTGGCGGAGTGGGTCAACGAAGGTACCAAGCCCGACCTTGGTAAGTACACCGGGCCGGTTCGCGGCCGTTTCGCGGTTCATGTCGAACAGGACACCGGATGGCACGTTATAGGCAGCAACGCGGTTTTCGACGACCATCTTCCAGATTTCGGGCATCGGCTTGGACGATGGCCCGGAGGGGTAAGACCCGCCCAGAATGCGTGTCAGAAGACCGTCCTTGGCGATATGGTCCACGCCCTTGACCCCGTACATATCACCCGCAGCGATCGGGTGGATCGTGGTCAAGTTTTTCGGGTGGCCCTCTGTATCAAACCGCTCACCAATTGCCTTCAGCATAAAGTCTGGGCAGCCCAGAGACGATGACGAAGACACCGTTACAATGGCGTCATCCTGAATTCTCGCGGCAGCTTGGGCGGCTTCTACGACCTTGTTCATTCTGCAACTCCATAATTGACCATTTGCCGTGTGCCGGTTTCGGCCGCCCTTCGCACAGCCTCCGCGACCTGCAGGGACTTGAGTCCGTCTTCCCCGGTCGCGGCCGGCGCAGCACCATGTGCCACGGCGCCTTCGAACTCACGCACGGCGGTTTCGTATATGCCCGCCTTGTCGAACGGCACATTCGCGCTGCCTTCGGCAGTGACCAATTCAATCCTGCCTACTGGTTCTTGCGCCATGATACCCTGGGCGAGAATCGAACCTTCGGTGCCGTGAACCTCGACGCCCGATACGGCGTGTGGATGGTTGAAGCTGTCGTGGCTGAAAACCATTGCCCCGGATGGCATCGTCCAGATCGACATCGCCGAATCTTCGACGCCCTTGCCCATGCCGGTCGCAGCCATCTCCGCGGTAACGCTGTGCGGGTCTTCGCCCAACAAAAAACGCACGGTGTCGGCATTATGTACGGTCAGGTCCGGAATAACGCCACCTCCGGCGCTTGGGCTGTCCAGCCGCCAGCCCCGCAAATGCTCGGGCAGGTGAACTGCATGGAACACCCGAACTGACAGCACCCGGCCAATCCGGCCTGACGAGATCAAGTCATGAATGGTGCGGTGGCTGCCCGCGCATCTCAGATGGTGATTGACTCCTAAAACGACGCCCGCGGTTTCTGCCGCTTGGATCATCTGGGCCGCCTCAGCAATTAATGTTGATAAAGGCTTTTCGCAGAGCACATGCTTACCGGCGGAAATCGCGGCCTTGGCTTGAGCGAAGTGTTTTTCGTTGGTCGAGGAAATGTAGACCGCAGTGACCCCGTTGTCGGTCAATGCCGCATCGAGATCGGTCGACGCGTTGGGAATGCCGTGAGTCGTGGCGAAGGCAGCAGCGTGCTCTGCATTGCCGCTGATCACCCATTCAATTTCGCTCTCGGATTGCGCGCGGATGGCACCGATCATGTATTGGCCGGCTATGGTGCTTGCGCCGATTAATGCCCAATTCACGTCATCCTCCCCCTGCTCCATAAAGTTTAGTGGAACGTTCCAAACAACTACTGGAACGTTCCATATCGAGTCAACGGTTTTTTTGACCTGGGCATCTCGCCCATCGTATCATCGTGATGGGTTTTGTTGCACAAATGGGGTGAAGGATTCCCTGTGTGAATCCAGCATGATAGCTGGAGGGTATGAGCAGTTGGGCCCGACGAGGTACAAGACCACGAACTGGTCGGCTTACAATGAAGCGCTGAAGCGACGCGGATCGCTTGAGCTTTGGTTTGATCCGGAGATGGTCTGGGTGCCGCCGCCGGGCGGCAAG
>NZ_JBQFQV010000026.1:0-24340 GCF_056537065.1 Ruegeria sp. CH2 | reverse complement strand
TCAGCATTGGGCTGGAAAAGCCCTGTCGCATTCGAAAGGAAAGTGGCTTAAACGAGCACTTGGGGCGGCACAAAAACGGGACAGGTCCAAAACGGAAGAAACCGCATAGTATTTCGCCGACGCGATCTACACTGAGATCATACATGTTCTTGCAAGCCAGCGTATCGCTGGCTTTTTCTTTGCCATTGAAAGGAAAAACTTTGCTGCAAAAAAGGAATGTTGGGTGCAGCAAACGAGTTACCGCGCATTGATTTCATTGTGCTTTTTCGGGCGAAAAAGGAAAACCTTTGAGGGTCGAGCCAAACAATACAACCAGATAGCAAGCATTAGAGCGGTGTGACACACAGGTGTGACACAAAATGAAGCTGTATGCGTATCTCTCTCTGTCCGACACGGCATCTACTACTTCCGTTGGCCACTGCCCGGCACAAGACCAAGCACCAAACGTCGGGCAGTGCATTGGTCTATCGCCCACCAGCCCCGGAAAACATCATTCCAACGGATCAGAGGCCGACGATGCACTAACAATCAAACTGGACCAGTCAGATGAGGCTGTTCACTATCAACAGCGGCCTCGTGATCACCAAACATAAACTGGCTAAACTGGTTGTTTGCGAGTGCGCCTTTGCTAAGTAGCTTACTCAAACGCCCCACAACGAGCTTCGCCGATAGCGTCATGGTGAGGTCCATAGCAACCCTCTGCACCATGGCCATGCCAGTCACCGTGGTGATGCCTGTCCGTGCATGCGGCCATAGCTATGAGTATAGCCAAAAACGCCACCGTTCCCCGGGTTGCTTTTATGCTGAAGCTCTGACCCATTTGCGAAGCACTTTGCCAACAACTTGGCAAACTACGCTTTGACACATGTCAACACTCAACCACAGCGTCGCCCAAATCACTGCAGTTAGGGGTTTAGTACGAAGGACCTTCTCGTGTTGCTGTCTAGGAAAAGGGGAAGCTTCAATCAATTGTCCGAACAAAAAACTGGTCGTGATCCGAAAAACCAAAGGGCTGGCGTTGTCATGCTTGGTCTGCTGCAGTAGCGTCCTGAACCATGGTCATCCGACGATACTCAATTGTGCTACTAGTCAGCGTTCTGGTCACCCTGACCGGTTTTGGCACCGTTGTTCATGCGCTATCAGATGGCTGCATCGGCCTTCACTGTGAAAGCCACATGCAATCAACAGAACACGCTTCCGTGGCTAAAAATAGCATCGATAAGTCGTCCCCAAACAGCCACCATGACCCGGACAGTTCAGGAACCGGCGAGTGTAATCCCTCTATCTGCCAAGCCATTGTTTTGCTCGCCCAGAACGGAGAAGCCGCGCAGGATCAACGTGAAATTGATCCAGAGTTTCAGATTGGAACTCAAGCCAAGCCGATTGAACCGGATAACCCATACAAGCCCCCTGACCTTTGAAGCAGCGTAAATCCTTGCGAACATCTGCGACCTGCGCGTGCCGCTGTTCGCAGTGAATCGCAGCACTACCAGCTTCCAAAAGTCAGGATCAACTCATGAGAAAAAGTCTCTTATTCATCGGCGCAGGCACCGTCGCAGCCGTCGCCGCTTTCATAACCCTTCGGCCCGGCCCAATCGAAGAGGCCACATCGCCAGAGACAGGCACAGGCGGCGCCATAGTCGCAATTCAGATGCCGCCAATCGAGGGCAACGCAGTAATCGGTCAGCGTGTCTTTGATGTCTCTTGCGCTGCTTGCCACGGCGTCAATGCGGTCGGTGTAGAAGGCGCGGGACCGCCTCTGATCCACAAGATATACGAGCCCAGCCACCACGCTGACGAAGCCTTTCAGAGGGCGGTTTCACAAGGTGTAAGAAGCCATCATTGGCAGTTTGGTGACATGCCGCCGGTCGAGGGATTGACGCGAGGTGACGTTGCCATGGTGATCGCGTACATTCGTGAAATTCAACGTGCCAACGGAATAAATTGAGGACAGGACCATGAAAAAGATCGTAACTCTCGTAATCATGGCTGCTATTCCCAGCGGGGTACTGGCGCATTCCAAGGCCGAAGAAACGACACCTGCCAATGGGGCGACTGTAACCTCTGTGCCCGCTGAAATTGGCCTCAGCTTCACCAAGGACATCCGGCTGACGCGGATAGAGATGGCCCATGAAGAACACTCGGCAGTAAGCCTAGATTTGGGGGACCAGACAAGTTTTAGTCAGGAGTTCACGATCCCACTGCCGGGCAATGGAACCGGCACCTATGTCATCGAGTGGCGTGGTTTAGGTAAAGACGGCCATGCGATGCAGGGCGAGTTTTCCTTTTCCGTGGAATGAGCATGCCAGACATTTGGGGAGTTGTCGCAATCCTCGCAAAGCTGGTGCTCTACATCGGCTTTGCTGGGTCCACCGGGCTTGTCGCCGTTAAGTGCCTTTATTCCGAACTAGTCGCGCCGGTAAGCATTGCGATGAAGCGCCAAGCCTTGGTCTTGGCGTGGCTTTCCCTCGCAGCAACGGTATTTG
Organism: Ruegeria sp. CH2; assembly: GCF_056537065.1. NCBI lineage: Bacteria > Pseudomonadati > Pseudomonadota > Alphaproteobacteria > Rhodobacterales > Roseobacteraceae > Ruegeria > Ruegeria sp. CH2. The sequence goes on along the minus strand of NZ_JBQFQV010000026.1, from coordinate 21,854 downwards.
GTTTCATGCTCCGAGGAGCCGCCTTAACAGGCGGAGTTGACGGCATGGTCGATCCAGAGATGCTTGGCTTGCTTTGGCAGACCTCCGTAGGCGACGTACTTGCTTATCGCCTTTCAGGCGCAGTTTTGATCCTTGTGGGACTGTCTGTTCCTCGCTTTGGTCTATGGATCGCGCTGTTGGGTGGCACATTGGCCATGTGGTCCTTTGCACAGATCGGACATGTACCGGAACTGGAGAGTGTTGGCGTCCAATTGTTGCTGCTGTTGCACCTGCTGTGTGTGGCCTTTTGGGTGGGTATATTTGGCCCGCTGCGGAGTATGGCTCTCATGCCTGAACACCTGACAGATGCAGCAGTGTTAGGGCACAGGTTTGGACAGGCTGCTGCACTTATTGTGCCAACGCTAGTCGCGGCGGGTCTGTGGATGGCTTGGTTGCTTGTCGGCAATCTCCAAGGGCTCTTGTTCACCGGCTACGGGCAGACGCTTTTGATCAAGGTGTTTCTTGTGGCACTGCTGTTGATCCTCGCCGCTGCCAACAAGCTCCGATTTGTTCCGGCCATGCAAAGTGGAGAGGCAATAGCAGCGCAACGCCTCGCCCGATCCATCGAGGTTGAGGCAATAATCGTATTAGTGGTGCTGGCGACAACGGCGACACTCACGAGCGTACTAACGCTTCCGAGTTAAGGTAGGTAGAGATGAACAATCACCTTTGCGCACTGGCTATATGCAGCATTGGTACGAGCCTTGCTGCAGATCATGAGTTGATAGATAGAGACCTAGCGAATGGGCAGGAACTCTACGCAGTGCACTGTGCCTCATGCCATGGAGTGAATCTGGAAGGACAACCTGACTGGCAAACACCCAACGATGACGGGGTGTTGCCCGCGCCACCACATGACGTGACAGGGCACACTTGGCACCACGACAACCAGCTACTGTTCGAGTACACCAGACTAGGTGGGGCAGACACATTGGCAGCACGCGGCATTAAAGACTTCAACAGTGGTATGCCGGGTTTCGAGGGCACGCTGACTAACGAAGATATTTTGGACGTGCTGGGTTACATACGCTCCACATGGCCCGACGATGTTCAGCAAATGCAGGCCAGCCGCAACCTTCCCCACCAGTAAAAGACAGCTGGCCTCGTAAAGGTTTGGACGTACACAGTACACTGTAGCAGGTTGTGCAACTTCAAGTGTGACTTCAAGAGAAGCCACAGTGCAAACAAGAAATCTACAATAGTATTTACGATCAGTGTATCAGGCGTTCGGCGGCGTTTCCCGCAGGCTCCACCATATCCAAACAGAAAAAACAGAGGGCAAACACTGGAGCGGCGTGGCACACAGGTGCGACCCAAAATGAAGCTGCATACTTATCTCTCACTTTTCAGACACAGCGTTGAACGATTGAGGTCGGCACCTTGGCGATATCCATCGAGCCTATGTTCCCCGCATATGGAAAGATGGGGTTACTCGACCCGAGAAAGCAGCAGAAAAACAGGTAAGAGGTCGTCGAACAATTCTATAGTTCTTTCAATGAGGTTTGGTTCGATTGCAAAGGCGGGATTTCCCAGATCCGTCCAGACGGTAAAGCCTTTGCGGCGCAATGCTTCATCATTTGGATGATCTTTGTCAAAACCGGAGGGAACACGTTTCAATTCAGGATCCCCGACCCGGAATCCACGCTTTCGCATCTCAGCGGCAAGCTGTATCACCTCTGCCCCTTTGGGGCCTGCCATCTCTGTTCGAAAGGCATCCAACGCTTCCTTTTCGTACTGAAACACCCCGCAGCCAAGCGCCAGATCATCGGGTGAGAGCCCAAAGAACCACATCGGTGGCTGATCCGCATTCCCGTCAGGGATAAACGCAATATGCAGGTGTGCGTTGTAAGGTGTTTTGTCCTTGGAAAATCGGACATCCCGATGAATACGAAAAATCTTGCTGCTGTGGGTCTGGCCAGTCAGATCAAGCAATGCATCCGCCATGTTATCCGCGAAGTGCCTGCTGGCCTCCTTCAAATGGGTCTCGTAAATTGCTTTGTTGGCTGCAAACCATTCCTTCGTGTTATTGGCCCGCAAGTGCCTGAGAAAACCAAGCGCTGCGGGTGAGAAACTTTCAAATTTGGCCATTGATTTCTCCGTTCAGTCTTTCGCGGGAAGGGCTGCGGCGTGTTCGAGACAAAGGTGTAACCAGCGCAGCAAAGCGGCGTCATCGCAATCACTCTCATCCACGCGGATAAAACCACCCAGTTTGCGTGCACCGTGAATCACTTCCTGAGCCGCAGGGTCCGCCAGCGCAATGCTTTCGTTGTTCTTGCCCACCCGGAACATGAAACGGCCCAGCCCGTCGTTATGCCGCCGCGCCCCGCACAGCATGTTGCCGTTCAAGAAAAAGCAATTGCCACCCATCATACGCTTTTCTGAAATGCCCACATGCGCGGCCAAAGTGTCACGAATGCGTGCGTTGAGGGTTTCATCCACCGGCATCAGCTGGATGCCTCAGGCTGCCGGTGGATCGACGGCGCGAACGAAACATATTCGACGAAGTTTCCATTTGACCGCATTACGCGCAAGAGCCTGTTGCCCCCATCCCATAACGGATGGATACCCGCCTTAGATCGACGCAGGCCAAAAGCAGTCGCCAGTGGAACGGTTACCCAGACCAATACCGCCGCAATAACCTGCACGATGTGCGAATATTGTTCCATCTGCGCCCTCCTTTCAGGCAGTTCTCAGGGTTTCATGCTTTCATAAGTGATCAATGCAAAGCGGGCACCTTGCGGGTCGTTCAGCGTGGCCATGCGACCGACACCCGGCATATCCATCGCGGGTTGAAGAACTGTGGCGCCTTTGGCTTCGGCCTTTGCAACACTCGCATCCACGTCGGCCACCGTGAAGAAGATCGTCCAGCTTCCATGCGCCTCCGGCATTGGTGAAAAGCCTCCGATAGCGGTCTCGCCCACAACTGCGGCCGAATAACTTGACCCATCCTGCATCGGCATATCGCTGATCTTCCAGCCCAGCACATCCTGATAAAAGGATTTGGCCTTGCTCTGATCCGGCCCAGAATGCCCGATCCATCCTGAATTTCCGACAGCCGTCATCTCAAGTATACTCATGGGTACCTCCGTTGGTTACGCCCGCCACATACGGGTCTGACCCTAGGACGTATGAGGAGTGTGTTTTCCTACAGGCCCTCCAATTCTTTTTTGCTAATTTTGATTTTTTCGTTGATCACGTCGCACTCCAACGCGGTGGGAGAAAGCGCCAACACGGTTTCAAAGGCGGAAATGGCGTCTTTATGATCCCCCGCTTCTTGCAAAAGGCCACCTCGCATCGCGTGAAACCAACGATAGTTGGACAGCTCCTGTGACAGCGGATTCATTGCCTTCAAAGCATATTGTGGACCGTGTAGCTTGGCCTGTGCGGCAATCTGGTTGAGCCGGATCACAGGTGTCGGCTGCAATGCGTAAAGGGCGGCGTAGTGGCTTTCGATTAACGCCCAGTTGGTTTCTTCGGACGAGGTTGAACAGGCATGTGCCTGAGCGATTGCAGCCTGGATGATATAGACCCCGCGGTGGCCAATCCGCTGGGCTTTTTGCAACAGCGATGTAGCCTCAGCGATATTCGAGCGATCCCAAAGATCGCGGTTCTGATCGTCGAGTGCGACGAGCTTGCCTTCGGTGTCAATCCGGGCCTGGCGCCGGGCGTGTTGAAACAACAATAGCGCCAGCAATGCGGCCTGCTCGCCCATTGCAGGGAACAATGCGACAAGAAGGCGGGCAAGCCGGATCGCTTCTTTGCATAGCGTGAGCTTGATTTGCTGCGGCCCGGCCGAGGTCGACCACCCTTCGCTGAACATCAGATAAACCATTGTCGAGACTTCACCCAACCGGGCTTGCCTTTCAGCCGGGCTCGGCGTTTCAAAGGCGACCGGGTTATTTGCTATTTTCTTTTTGGCGCGGGTAATGCGCTGTTCCATGGTCTTGGACTTGACCAGAAATCCGCTGGCGATCTCATCGACGCTCAGCCCCGCGACCACCCGCAAGGCGATGGCGATCTGATCCCGCCGATCCAGTTCCGGGTGACAACAGATGAACAGCAAGCGCAGGACATCATCCCGCATCTCATCAGGGTCGGGTGTTTCCGCCGGCATCGGTTGAAACTCCTCTGCGTGGCGCGACAGGATTGCCGCGCGCCGCCGGGATTTGCGTATATCGTCCAGACCCGAATTCCGGGCCGTGGCCAGAAGCCATGCCAATGGATCACGAGGCGCCCCGTCCTGGGGCCAAACCGCCAAGGCTTTCAGGCAGGCGTCGGCAAAGGCCTCCTCTGCGGTGTCCAGATCCCGAAATGCCCGCGTCAGGGCAGCAATGGCGCGCGGGCGTTGTTCAGCAAATGTGGCCTCCAGCCAGACTGACATGATCTATTCCGACGATATGGCTCCCCCGGCCCAGGCCACAGGCCGAACTTCCAGCCGCGCGACCGGTGAAGAGATCAGTTTTGCATGTTCCAACGCCTCCTCAAGATCTTTGAAATCAGCGGCGTAAAACCCAAGGAAGTTTTCCTTGGTCTCGGAAAACGGGCCATCGGTGATCAGGGGGGCAGCACCTTCGGACGCCGCCGGTTCGACCATTACCGCTGACGTTGGCGGCATCAGTTTTATCGACACAAACTCTCCGCGTTCCGACAAAACCGCTTGCAGGGCGCGATGGCCTGACATCACTTCGTCCTGGCGATCTTTCGGCAATGCCTCGAACACGCCCGGTTCCCCATAAATTGTGATTGCGTAGATCATTTTCGCCTCCATGCGTTGGTCGCATTGTGCAAGGACGCGCGACGCCATGCAAATCCGACAACACGCAGAGCCGACAGATTGCCCAGACCGCTTTTGTCTGAAAACCCAGCAGTCCGGGCTTCCATTGCCATCCAGATAACAGGTCGGGGGATTTCAAAAACCGGAGCAAAACCGGCACCTTGAAAACCGGTTCCCAGAAAAATGGCTAAATGGTAGGCTGCGAGACTATGGAAAGCCGGCCAAATCGTCGATTAGCAGCCATCTTAGCCGCCGATATCGCAGGCTATTCAAGATTGGTTGGCTTGGATGAAGAAGGCACCATCGACAAGCTGCGCCGGATCCGCGCTGAAGTTATCGAGCCCTTGATCGCCGGGTATTCAGGGCGCATTGCGAACACAGCCGGTGATAGTTTTCTGATCGAATTCCCCAGCGCAGTCGATGCGGTTCGCGCTGCAGTCGAGATACAGGCCGAACTGTCGAAAAGAAACTCGGATACCGAACCTGATCGCGCAATCGTTTTTCGGATCGGTTTGAATGTTGGCGATGTCGTTTCAAACGCCGACGACATCTTGGGTGATGGTGTCAACGTGGCCGCACGGCTTGAGGCGCTGGCAGAACCTGGGGGGATTATCGCCTCGCAGGCGATTGTCGGATACGCGCGCAACAAGGTGCCCTTCGCCTTTACGCCAATTGGCCCGCAATCCGTCAAAAATATCGCGGACCCCATTGAGGCGTTCCGCGTCGAAACAGATGCGTTGACCCCGGCGGTAAAGCAAAAAACGAAGAAAGCGCCGCGTTTAATGAAGCTGGCTGCAATCCTGATCGTGTTGGGCGCGACCGGGTATATCGGGACAAAGACATGGGAAAAGGGTCAGCTGCGCGCTTCTGAAGCACAGATGGCTTACCCTCTGCCGGACCTGCCCTCGATCGCCGTGCTTCCCTTGACGAATTTCACCAGCGACGCGTCCAACAAGATGTTGATAGATGGCGTTTCCGAGGATCTGATAACGGACTTGTCCCGCATATCAGGGTTATTTGTCATCGCCGGAAACACATCCTTTGCATTTCAGGACCGCGACATTGATGCGGCAGGTTTTGCCGAGAAACTGGGCGTTCGCTATGTCGTTGATGGAAGCCTTAGACGTAGCGGAGAGGGTTTTCGGGTCAACATCCGCCTGACGGACACGTTGAACGGCAGATTGATTTGGGCGGAACGTTTCGACGGTGAAATCGATGAGATCTTCGACCTGCAAAACAACATTGTACTGGCGATTGCGCGCGAGTTGGATGTCCCGCTCGACACGCAAAGCCGGATTGCTATCGAAAACATAGAGACTGAAAAGATCGAGGCGCGCGAAGCGTTCCAGCGCGGGTGGGCGCTTTATTCACGCTTCAATGAACAGGACAATCTGGCCGCAATTCCGCATTTTGAGCGGGCTGTCGAGCTGGACCCGAATTATGCGCGCGCCTGGGCGATGTTAGCTATGGTACACTTGCGACCGCACATCTTCCACCACTGGTCAGGCTTTGCGAATGCTGAAGAGCAGATGCATATCGGGCTGTTCTATAAATACTACCGTGAACTGACGCATCAGGACACCTCGCTTATCCACGTCATCAGGGCAATTGTCGCTCTCAACCTTCCGGACTGGGACAGCGCCGAGGGTGTAAGTCGGGGAACAGAAGAAGCGAGACAAGAAGCCGCGAAAGCCATTGCCCTGCAACCAAGCGACCCTGAAGCGCATGTGACAATGGGATGGGCCTTGATCGCGGGTGGCGAGCCAGAAGAAGGGCTGGCATTTGTACAGGCTGCAATGCGCCTCGACCCGGAATACCCCAGCCACTACGCGCTATTTCAAGGTGCTGCGCTGTTTGCGATGAATGATCTGAAAGGTGCAGAGGCCGTTATTAGGTCTGAGCTGGACCGAAACCCGCAGGCAGTTGAGTTGATGCCATTTGCAGCGTCGGTTCTGGCCTTGAATGGCGATCGAAGCAGCGCGCGTGCAATGATCGAACAATGGCAGAATGGAAAAAACGAGAAGGTTCTGGGCGAAGCGGTGCGCGATTATTTCTTTATCGTGCGATGGATCGGCGAGCATCAGCATTTGAACAATCGCTTGAAAATCGGCCTTCAATTGGCCGCGCTTCCGCCGAGCACGACAGTTGCGAGCCTCAAAGCTGATCTGATGCGCGGAGATGCCAAGGAACAACGTGACGCGGCTCAGTCTTTGGCGCTCTTTGGAGCTGACGCAGCCCCAGCCGTTCCGGAACTGATCATGCTGTTGGGCAGCCCTTCGGTTTTTGTCAGAAAAGAAGCCGCCAACGCATTGGGTGAAATCGGCGGGAAAGCATCCCCCGCTTTGCCTGCATTGGAAGCAGCCGCAGACGGGTCTTTGTCGGGTAGATTTGCCGCCCGAGCCATTGAACAGATACGCGGAGCCTCACAATAACGACGACTTTGGGCGTATTCGATCCCTTGGCTCCTGCTTTTTCTGGAGAGTGTTGGCTGGAAACGCGGGCAGGTATCCTTCGTCCCGGTGACCGCAGCCTCACGCAAGTGTTCTGAACGCATTCAGACTTTCGCTGAAATGCTCGATGAACTCCAGTGTTATCAAAGACGGCTGCTTCAGAACCGGGCGTACCAGCGAAAGTGTATGCGGCAAAAACGGCTTGAATGGCCTGTAGCTTAGCCCCCGGTCTGTGTAATGGACAGCGTCCAGTTCGCTGACGATTGAGACACCAACGCCTTTTATGGCCAATTCACATGCCGCCGTGAATTGCCGGACTTCGATATGAGAGTTGAGTGTAACATTGGCCTGCTGAAATGCCTTCGAAAGCCGTCCGAAAAAGTCGCTGTCGCGCCGCGTATGTATGATGTTCTCATCTGCAAGATCGGATGGCGTCACCTCCGAGAGGTTCTCAAGCGCGTGATTTTTCGGGAATACGCAAACCGTGCGCACATCTACATTTCTGCTTTCGACCCCCGGATGACCGTTAAAGCCATCGGTGATTCCAAAGTCATATTGTTCGCCAACCATCCATTCCAATATCCGTTCCGGCCTGTCCGGTTCGATCGTCATGGTGACACCTGGCCGGTCTTTCAGAAAACTTGCCACAACATCCGGCAGATGGCTGGTGGCGAAACCGGGCAGGCAGGCGACGCGGATATGCCCGGCTTTACGCTGTGTGATATTCTGACTCGCGTCCGATATCTGCTTCATCAATTCCAGGACACGGTCCACGCTGGGTTGCAGATAGCGAACTTCCTGGGTTGGCACCAATCGCCCTTTGCGGCGATCAAAAAGTTGAAAACCAAACGATTTTTCAAGATCCGACAGCAACCTGCTGACAGCTGGTTGGCTCACCCCCAAATCGGCGGCCGCTGCTGTGACCGAACCATTGGTGGTCACCGCCATGAGTGCTTCCAATTGCCGAATTCTCAAAGTTTGTCTCATTGCAGACCCAGTTCCGCTTTTTTATTCACACTGTATAACATTGTATTATGTTTTTTGCCAATAAGTAGGGCTTGAATTATATTTCTGTAACGGTAACGTCGTGAAATCGTCATGTGTGTCGAATACGCGTTGCAGTCGGTACTCAACGAAGCATCAAACCTGATGCATGGGAGGAATCATGAAAAAGAATTTGCTTGGCGCTCTTGCCGTTACAACTGCCTTGTCCCCCTTGGCGGCAATGGCACAAACCGAAGTTCAATTCTGGCATGCCTTTACCGGCCGCCTTGGCGAACTTGTCAAAGCGCAGGTTGAAGAATTCAACGCCGGTCAGGATGAGTTTGTCGTGGTCGAAAGCCACAAGGGCAACTATTCAGAAACCCTGAACGCTGGCATTGCCGCTTTCCGTGCTGGCGAACAGCCACACATCCTGATGGTTTTCGAGGTTGGCACCGCAACGATGATGTCAGCAAAAGGCGCGATCAAGCCGGTCTACGAAGTCATGGCTGAAAGTGGCGCGTCTTTTGATCCCGATGCCTATATCGGCGCGGTGAAGGGTTACTACACCACCACCGACGGTGATATGTTGTCGCTGCCGTTCAACTCGTCCACGCCGGTCTTGTGGGTCAACCGCGACGCCATGCAGGCGGCAGGTGTTGATCCTGATACTGACCTGTCAACTTGGGAAAAAGTCGGCGATGTGCTGGAGCAACTCAAAGCCGGAGGCGAGGACTGCCCGCTGGTGACGGCATGGCAAAGCTGGATTCACCTGGAAAACCTGTCAGCCTATCACAACGTTCCGTTTGCATCGCAGGACAATGGTTTTGCCGGTCTGGACACAGAACTGATGCTGAACGGCCCGGTACAGGTCGCGCACCTGAGCGCCATGGGTGACTGGGCCAAGGATGGGAAATTCATCTATACCGGTCGCAGAAATGAAGGCGGCGCAAACTTCAGGGCCGGAGAATGTGCCTTGTTCACCGAAAGCTCGGCCGGGTATGCCGGGATCAAAGCCGAGGCCGAGTTCGACTTTGATGTGCGCCCGCTGCCGTATTGGGAAGCGGTCACAAGCGAGCCTCAAAACACCATCATCGGCGGTGCATCCCTATGGGTGATGGAAGGTCATGATCCCGAAGAATACAAAGGCGTTGGCGAGTTCCTTAGCTTCTTGTCCTCGTCCGACGTTCAGGCGGCATGGCACCAGAATACCGGCTATCTTCCGATTACCGCAGAAGCCGGTGAAGCGACTCGTGCGGCCGGTTTCTATGATGAAAACCCGGGCACCGATATCGCTGTGATCCAGATGACCGCGAAAGAGCCGACAGCAAATTCGAAAGGTCTGCGTCTGGGATCGTTCGATCAAATTCGCGGTATAATCGATGAGGAACTTGAGGCCATCTGGGCCGGTGAGAAAACTGCCCAGGAAGCCATGGACAGCGCAAAAGAACGCGGTGACGCGCTTCTGCGCAGGTTCGAATCGGCGAATCAATAAACCTCTGAAATCCGGTGCGGGCTCGGCAGAGCCCGCATCCACTTTTCCCGGCGGGTCATCAGGATGGAAAAACGCGTCACATTCCGCGGCTGGCTGTTGCCATTGGCGCTGATCGCCCCACAGGTCGTCATTTCTGCCGTATTCTTCTTTTATCCCGCTGCACAAGCTGTGTGGCAGTCGCTGTTCATCCCAGATCCGTTCGGGTTGTCGTCCAAGTTCGTCGGTCTGGGCAATTTTGAATTTCTGCTAAGCGACAAGTTTTATCGCGCATCCTTCGTAACCACGGCGGTGTTTTCGACGCTTGTTACGCTCTGCTCCATGATCCCGGCCCTGTTTCTGGCTGTCATTGCAGATCGGCTGATCAAAGGATCCGGAGCTTATCGGACGCTGCTGATTTGGCCTTATGCAGTCGCTCCCGCGGTTGCAGGTGTGCTCTGGCTGTTCATGTTCAACACGCGCGTCGGTGTCGTGTCGTGGTATCTTGGACAGCTGGGCTATGACTGGAACCACGTCTTGAATGGCACCGAGGCGATGGGGCTTGTGGTTGTCGCTTCGGCCTGGGGGCGCATCAGTTATAACTTTTTGTTCTTCTTCGCCGCACTCCAGTCGGTTCCGCGGTCGGTCATCGAGGCCGCAGCGATCGATGGCGCACGGTTCTGGCGCAGGTTTTTCACGATTGTCCTGCCGTTGCTGTCACCGACAGCGTTTTTCCTGCTTGTAGTGAATGTGGTCTATGCGTTCTTTGAAACTTTCGGCGTAATCCACACAATCACCGGTGGCGGTCCGCAGCAGGCCACGACCATTCTGGTCTACAAAGTCTTTTCAGACGGGTTCGTCGGTCAGGATCTGGGCTCGTCTTCGGCGCAATCGGTCATTTTGCTGATTGTCGTCGGCCTTCTGACCGTCATTCAGTTCAAGTACGTGGAAAAGAGGGTGCATTACTGATGGCAGCCCAACAGCACGGAATGGTCGAAAAGCGCGGAGCGGGTATCTGGCTGACACATGCCCTGATGATCCTTGGCGTTCTGGTCATCTTCTTTCCGATTTGGCTGGCATTTGTCGCCTCAACCGTTACCCAGCCGGAAGTTGTATCACCACCCATGCCGCTTTTGCCGGGTGATCAGTTCTGGGAGAACTACAAGGCAGCCCTGTTTTCCGGCGTGAATGTCCCCGTCGCAACGATGCTGTTCAACAGCCTTGTGATGGCCATCGGGATCGCAGTGGGCAAGATCGTCATTTCACTGCTGTCGGCATTTGCAATCGTCTATTTCCGCTTTCCCGGTCGAACAACATTCTTTTGGCTGATCTTCCTGACCCTTATGTTGCCGGTCGAAGTGCGCATCGTTCCGACATTTGAGGTCGTGGCCGGGTTCGGCATGCTCAACAGCTATTACGGGCTGATCTTTCCGCTGATCGCCTCGGCCACGGCGACCTTCCTGTTCCGTCAGTTCTTTCTGACAATCCCGGACGAGCTGGCCGAAGCTGCGCGTGTGGATGGTGCCCGGCCTATGCGGTTTTTCATCGATATCGTCGTACCGATGAGCCGGACAAACATCGCGGCACTGTTCGTCATCCTGTTTATCTATGGGTGGAACCAGTATCTGTGGCCGCTGCTTATCACCACCGACCCTGAAATGAACACCATTGTGATGGGCATCAAGCAGATGTTCCCGTCTGGCGATGATGTAGCTGATTGGCCGGTCATCATGGCAACCTCCATTCTGGCGATGATCCCGCCGGTCATCGTGGTGGTGTCGATGCAAAAGCTTTTTGTCCGCGGCCTTGTTGATAGCGAGAAATAGAAAATGGCAACAGTAACCCTGGAGAATGTCAAGAAGAGCTTTGGCCCGACAGATGTCATACATGGCATCGACATCCACATCGAAGATGGCGAGTTTATTGTCATCGTCGGCCCTTCGGGCTGCGGAAAATCCACGCTGTTGCGGATGGTGGCAGGGCTTGAGACCGTGACCGCGGGTGAAATCCGGATTGGTGCGGAACGGGCCAACGAAAAAGAGCCGATGGATCGCGACATTGCCATGGTGTTCCAGAACTATGCGCTCTACCCGCATATGTCGGTCCGGCAGAACATGGGCTATGGCCTGAAGATCGCAGGGTTGCCCAAGGCCCAGATCGATCAAAAAGTGACCGAGGCGGCCAGGCTATTGCAGCTTGAACCATTGCTGGATCGCAAACCCAGACAATTGTCAGGCGGCCAACGTCAGAGAGTGGCTATGGGTCGCGCGATTGTCCGTGAACCTGCGGTGTTCCTGTTTGACGAGCCTCTTTCGAACCTGGACGCAAAGCTTCGCGTGCAGATGCGGCTTGAGATTCGTGAACTACAGGAAAAACTGGGGATCACGTCGCTTTATGTAACCCACGATCAGGTTGAAGCCATGACAATGGCCGACAGGATGATCGTCATGAACGGCGGTATCGCCGAACAGGTTGGCACACCGCTAGAGGTATACGAAACGCCAAGAACCCTGTTTGCGGCACAGTTCATCGGCAGCCCCGCGATGAATGTCTTTGAGGCCCAACGCGAAAACGGAACCGTCATGATTGGTGGGGTCGCGGTTGGTTCGTCGCAGGGCCCTGATACTGCATTCAAGCTGGGGGTACGACCCGAGCATCTATTGCTGGATGACAATGGCACAATTGAGGCTACGATTCAGATGGCAGAGCCACTGGGGGCAAACACGCTGTTGCACGGTCAACTGACCGGCTTGGGCGATCCGATCACGATCAGCCTTCCGGGTGTGCACCCGATCGAAGGCCGACATCCGAACATGCGGTTTTCTGTGTCCTCAGACCATATGCATATGTTTGACCGATCCACCGGTGAAAGGCTGGAAGGCTGATGGCATTCCCTCAGGTCGAGGCTTTCCGGGGGGGCGACAACCTGATCCGCATCGTAGGCCACCGGGGTGCGCGAGGTGTGTTGCCTGAAAACAGCATGATTGGCTTCGACTTTTCGCTGTCCATTGGCGTGCCGCTTCTGGAGTTTGACGTTGTTCTCACGGCTGACGACATCCCTGTCATAACCCATAATCACCGGCTGCACGCCCCCAGTTTTCGCGATGCTGACGGTCAGTTTTTGACCGGGGAAGAGCCGAAGGTTTCAACCCTGACATTCGAGCAGATTCAGAAGTTCGATGTCGGGCGGTTGGATGGGAATTCTGCCTATGGTCAGCGTTTTCCTGATCAGGCACAAATGGATGGCGTTCGCGTTCCAAGGCTGCTTGACCTGCTGGATCTGGTGAGTGACCCCCAACATAGCGATGCCTGTCTGATGCTCGAGCTGAAGTCGGACCCCGATTTGGCCCATGACGCGCGCTACAGAGAGAAGTTTGTCCGTCTTGTCCTGCAAGAGGTCCGTTCCAGGGCCCTGTCGTCGCGCGCCGTTCTGCACAGTTTCGACTGGAATCTGTTGGAAGAATGTCAGCGGCAAGCGCCTGATATGCCATCTTCTTATCTGACCCAACTTCCCGAAAACGCCGAGGATGTAGGGGAGGATTCTTCAAAAGCAGTCTGCCCGGATTTTCGAGGCCGCAAAGGCGATATTCCGCTATTGGTCAAGCAAGCGGGCGGCTCACTGTGGTGCCCGTACTATGCGGATGTAACTGCTGAAAACGTCGAACTGGCCAAAGATTTGGGCCTTTGCGTTGCGGTCTGGACGGTCAATGACCCTGAAGATATTGCCAGGATGATCGACCTGCGTGTGGATGCCATTGTTTCTGATTATCCGGGTCGGGTTCAAAGGCACTTGTCTGACCGGGGTAAAAACTGGCGCTAAACCGCCCTGAAGGCCGGGGCTGAATGCCTCGTCCTTCAGTTTCTTAAATTTCCTTCGTAAGGGCAGAGAACCGCTAGAACAGTTGCAAATCCTTCGCGCCGCTTTGGATTTCAGCAAAGTTCGGCATGTTCTGGATCGTAACAGGTGCGGGTTTCGTGCCCGGCATCGCAACCGTCGGTTTCGCCACGTTCGCCATCCCAAAGACCGGTTTTTCCAGCTCACCCCGGATATCGCGCAGCAGCGTTTTATGATCCGGCATCACTTTGACTATCTGCGCAAGATCCTCTTTCGCACGCTGCATGCCCTGGAACCAGATCACTTTCTTCAACGGTCGCAAACGATCTCGGATGCCGGTACCGTAACCCGTATCATAGACCTGTTTACCCAACAGAACCGTTTGATAAACACGATGGTCAAACAGCGTGGCAAATTCCACATCGTGATCCATCGGCAGACGGTGCTGCCACAGCTCCAGATTCTCGGCCAGCCGATCCGGTATCTTCATCTCTGTCCGCGCGTCGATCCAATAGGGATCATCCTTTCGGTTGCCCAATCGGTAGTGCAGGCAGATGAATTCCAGAACCTCGTTATAAAGCTTGTCCATCTGCCGGTTGTATCTTGCCCGCAGTGACGGTGCGACGTCGCGCGTCGGCAAGTGTTCTGCAAACCAGCGCACTGCGTGGTCAATCATGTGGATCGCGGTACTTTCCAACGGCTCGATAAACCCGCCGGACAGACCAATTGCCACACAATTCTTGACCCAGGCATTGCGCACGCGCCCGACGCGCATCGGGATGATCCGCGGTGTCAAACCCTTGCCGCTGTCACCCAGCCATTCAAGATATTCGTCGGCCGCCTGATCATCCGTTCGATGCGCCGAGGAGAACACATAGCCTGTACCCACACGATTGTAGAGCGGCACCCGCCACGTCCACCCCGCGCCCAGCGCGGTCGACCGCGTGAGGCTTTCGATTTTATTGGGATTGCGGTGTTCAACCTGCAACGCCATGGCGCGGTCATTGGGCAGATAGTCCGAATAATCCAAAAACGGCTCGCCCAGTGCCTGATTGATGATCAGGCCGCGGAACCCGGTGCAATCGATGACCATTTCGATGTCATGACGTCCTGCCCGCTCCAGCATCAGATGGCTGACGTTGCCTTGTTCATCCAGCTCGACCTTCTGTACCTCGTCCTGGATATGCTCGACGCCGCGCTTTGTGCAGACCGTGGTAAGCATACCCGCAAACTTCACCGCATCCAGATGATAGGCATAGCCAAAACGCTGTTCAAACTCGGGCTGACCCAGCTGCCGCGCGCCTTTGCACAGACGTCCCAGATGATCGTGAGGCGAGATGGACTGTGTAAAGTCCCGCTCTCCGTTGCCAAAGCGCAGGAAATACTCGGCGGCGTCCAACCCTTCCAGCATCTGGCCATGGGCAAAGGGGTTCACGTAATCGATGCGTTTTCCTTTGGGGTCTTTGTTCCAGTTGCAGAACTTCACACCCAGCTTGAAGGACGCGTTTGTCTCGCGGAAAAAATCCCGTTCGGAAATGCCCGCCTGACGCAGCGTGACCGGCATGCGCGGCACCGTAGCCTCACCAACACCCACGGTCGAGATATTGGGGCTTTCGATCAGGCAGATATGTGGTCGGTCTTTTGTTGCTGAAGTGCGTGAAAACACCATGTCCAGGATCAACGCGGTCATCCAGCCTGCCGTGCCGCCACCTACGATGGTGATTTTGCGCAAACGATTGTTCATATTCTTCTGTCCCCATTGGTTTTGAGGACTATATCAAGTTTCCGACGCTTATCTAGGCTCTGCCATTATGTGCCTTGTGACCCGGCTTTGAACATGCCCCTAAACTGGTCACGCAAGATGTTCTTTTGGACTTTTCCCATTGTATTGCGGGGCAATTCACCCAGTTGAATAAGCGTGCGGGGATGTTTGAACCGCGCCAGGCTGTCGCGCACTGCAACCATGACCGCGTCGAGATCCGGAGACTGCCCGGGTTCCGCTACAATCAGGCCCAGCACGGTTTCACCGAAGTCGGGATGCGGCACGCCGATCACTGCGCTCTCCAGAACACCGGGGTGGCTGTCCAGAACCAGCTCAATTTCCTTGGGGTAGATATTGTAGCCACCCGAGATGATCAGGTCCTTGTTGCGCCCGACGATATGGACATACCCATCTTCGTCGACCCGTCCCAGATCACCGGTGATGAAAAACCCGTTTTCGCGCAGCTCGGCAGCCGTCTTTTCCGGCATCTGCCAATATCCCTTGAACACGTTTGGGCCACGCACTTCGATCTCACCGATTTCACCCTTCGGCAAGGGGTCGCCGACTGCATCGCATATCTTCAGTTCGACCCCCGGCAAGGGAAACCCGACCGTGCCCGCGCGACGTTCGCCGTCATAGGGGTTTGAGGTGTTCATATTGGTTTCAGTCATGCCATAGCGTTCTAGGATACGATGCCCGGTACGCTCCTGGAATTGTGCATGGGTATCCGCCAGCAATGGGGCCGATCCCGATACGAACAAGCGCATATGTTTGGTCAGCTCGCTGGTAAAACGCGCGTCTGCCAGCAGGCGCGTATAGAAGGTCGGAACGCCCATCATCGACGTAGTGTCGGGCATCCTGTTAATGATCTGATCAGGGTCGAATTTTGGCAGCCAGATCATGCTTCCGCCGACAGCCAGAATGATATTGGTGGCCACAAACAGCCCATGCGTGTGAAAGATCGGCAGCGCGTGCAACAGAACGTCTTCCGACGTGAACCGCCACTCTTTGACCAGTGTCCGTGCATTGGACAACAGGTTGTTCTGGGTCAGCATCGCGCCCTTTGAACGTCCGGTGGTGCCCGACGTATAAAGAAACGCTGCCAGATCCTCACCATCCCGATCCACAGTCGCAAAGCTGTCTGGCATTGCTGCCGCCAGATCCATCAGCGAGCCCGAGCCATCCGCATTCAGCGTTTCCACCCTGCCCCCAAAACGCTCGGCAATCGGGGTCAGTTGGTCTTTGCTTCGGCCATCGCAGACAACAAGTGACGCGCCGCTGTTTTCGATGAAATACGTCAGCTCGTCCACGGTATAGGCGGTGTTCAGCGGCAGGAAAACCAGACCGGCCTGCGCGCATGCTGCGTATAGCGCCAGCGCCTCAGGCGATTTATCGACCTGAGCCGCAACCCGGTCCCCGGGTTTTAGGCCCAGTTGCGTGGCCACATGGGCGATCCGGGCGGCTGTGCTCAGAAAGTTTTGATAGGTGACGGTCGTCCCGTCTGTCAGGTGCAGGAAAGCCGTATCTTTGTCGGCGTGAATGCCAAACAGATCATCATAGAGAGGGTTAGCCATGTTCGATCCTCCGTTTCCCCAGCCATAACGGCGAACCGCTTCTCAGGGGAAGGTTCAACTGTGTCACACTGCGCTTTTGCTTGCAGTTCAATGTCTGGACACGTCGCATTTATTGCGCGGCGCGAGTTGCAGCTCGGAAATCGTGGTTGGTAATGCCTTTCACCGCCTCTGCACATTTTCTGCACGAAAGCCCCATGAAGGCTGCGGATACGTCGCGCCAAAGATGCAATCGCCGCAGGCATTCTGCCGGGAACACAAACCTGCAAGCAGGAGACGGGACATGAGGCAGGAACTGACAATTCGCGGCGTGCCGGACAGCATCGTGCTGGACGCGTGGTGGCTGGGAAAGATGGACGAAGTCCCCCGATGGAGAGGCAACAGACGACAGCAGAGTGGTTCTCTGATGTCCACGCTGAAAATGCGCCATGCAATCCCGCTTCTTGCATCGCTGGTGGCGCTTGCTGATTGGTTGTTTTGGGAACAGCCGCTAGGCATTTCTGTCTCAGTCTTCGCGCTGGTCTTGTCCGCCGCGATCATGGCGATGAAACCCCGGCGTGCGACTGCAAAGGAGTGGTCAATAGCCGCCGCATTTGCCTTGATCACCAACCTGCCGGTGGCCATCGATTTGCAGCTTCTATCATTATTGTTCAGCCTCGCTGGTTTAGTCAGTCTGGCCACCTGGGCGCTATTCGGTCAGGCTGTAAACGAACGTCTGCTGCTGCGAACCGCCCTGCGACTGCCTTCCATCGGTGCGACGTTTTTGCTGCGCGACACATGTCGCACCGCGGTGGCCGCCGATCTTGGGTCCGACAGCCGCCGCCACGCAGCATCGCTGGCCTTGCCCCTGCTATTGGGTGCGGTCTTCCTTGCGTTGCTGGCCGCCGCCAATCCGGTGCTGGAAGACCTTCTGGCAGAGCTGGACCCAAG
The DNA here is from genome assembly GCF_056537065.1 of Ruegeria sp. CH2. Taxonomy (NCBI): domain Bacteria; kingdom Pseudomonadati; phylum Pseudomonadota; class Alphaproteobacteria; order Rhodobacterales; family Roseobacteraceae; genus Ruegeria; species Ruegeria sp. CH2. The sequence continues at coordinate 4,041 of NZ_JBQFQV010000026.1, read as the reverse complement.
TCTTCTGTTCGAAGGGTACTTCTGGCTGCGACTTCTGTTCTGGAGCGTGATGGCCTCGCTGCTGTGGCCGTTCCTAAACCTCAGCGATCCATGGCTGGGCGGCATTGCCCGCCCCGCCACCATGCCAAAGACAGGCCCAAGCCGGGCCGCATTTCTGATCAATCCAATCTCGGTGCGCAATTCGCTGTTACTGTTCAACCTGTTGTTCCTTGTACAAACCGTGATGGACCTTGGTATCCTGACCGGGGGTGTATCCCTGCCTCAAGGGATGAGCTATGCCGCTTATGCCCATCGGGGTGCTTATCCGCTGGTGGTTACGGCCCTGTTGGCGGGCGTATTCACTCTGGTCACTCACAGCATGATCGGTGCGGACCGGACGTTGCGCATTCTGATCTACACGTGGTTGGCGCAGAACGTGTTCCTGGTGATGACAGCTGCTATCAGGCTGCATCATTACGTCGACGCCTATGCGCTTACCTATTTGCGGGTGGCCGCCTTTATCTGGATGGCACTGGTTCTCACCGGATTGCTGCTGACCGTGGTGCAAATCCATCGCGGCTTCGATACAATCTGGCTTCTGCGGCGTTGTTTTGCAGCGCTTCTGGTAGTCTTGTATACCTGCAACTTTGTGAATTTCGCATCAGTCATTGCCAGCTATAATCTGAGCCACGGCAGCGCTCTGATGCAACAGGACACTGGTTACATATGCAGCCTTGGTGCTGATGCTTACCCAGCAATCCGTGATCATGAAACCAGAACCGGACAGCAAGTCTGTGACGCGTGGATGCGATATGATCTGAAAAAGGATGCAATCACCAACTGGCGCGAATGGGGCTTTCGGAGATGGCGGATACAAGCCTATTATCGGCAGCAGAGTTGAAGGACCCCATTTGATGCCTGCACGCATTCTTGTTGTCGACGATGATCCGGATATCCTTGAGGTAACAAGGTTCGCGATTGAAAAGGCAGGCTATGCGCCACTTCTGGCCAGCGACGGCCTGACCGCGCTTGATACAAACCGTCAGGAAAGCCCCGACTTGATCGTGCTGGATATCGGGCTGCCCGAAAAGGATGGTCTGGAAGTATGCAGGGACATCCGCAAATCCTCGGACGTGCCGATCCTGTTCCTGACCGCCCGTGATGACGAGGTCGACCGTATCGTCGGGCTGGAGCTGGGCGCCGATGATTATCTGACGAAACCCTTTTCCCCACGCGAATTGGTGGCCCGGATCAAGGCCATTCTGAAACGCAGCGCTCCGACACCTGCCCAGCCCGATCCGGTGTTGTCGCAAGGCAGCCTGCACCTGGATGCAGAGCGTCACCTGTGCAGGTTCGCGTCAACCCCTGTGACGCTGACCGGATCGGAATTTCGGCTGCTGGCAACTCTGATGGCCCGTCCCGACCGCGTTCTGTCAAGGGCGCAGCTGATCGATGCGCTTTACGGCTACAACATCCACGTCTCGGACCGCACCATTGACAGCCATATACGCAATGTCCGTGCCAAACTGGCCCAGGCCGGCTGTGCCGAAGGGATCGTGACCATTCACGGTGTCGGCCTCAGGATGGGCGCATGCACGCCCGGCTGAACCGCAAATGGCGCCCCAGATTGTGGACCATCGTTCTGCTGGTGCTGGGTATTGTCTTGTGCCTGCCCTTTGCCGGGCTGATCCTGTTCCGTTTTTACGACAGCCAACTGGTGCAACAGACCGAAGAAAGCCTGCTGACACAGGCTGCGGTTATGTCAGCGGCGTATGCCGAGCTTTATGCAGATGCAGCCGGGATCAAGCCGCCCCGCCCGAGTGCAATCTCAACTGAGCACGCGGTGTTCCCTTCACTGTCGGTCAATCGCGAAACGGTTCTGCCGCCGCGCCCGGACGCGCGACCCGCAACCGTCCGACCCGGTTCGGTTCATCAGGCCATTGCCATCCCGCTAAGCCGCATCGCCAACGCCGCCCAGGCGCAAACCCTTGCGGGTTACCGGATGCTGGATGTCGATGGGAACGTGTTTGCCGGAACCGCGGAAATCGGGCAGAAACTGGGCCATGTTGACGAGGTTCGCGAGGCCCTTTCGGGTAATACTGTCTCGGTCGCGCGCACCCGCGTGCGCGAGGATGCAACGCCTGCGCTTTATACCCTCAGCCGCGGTGCCCGCGTGCGCGTTTTCGTGGCGATGCCAGTGTACGTGGATCAGACCTTGATCGGGGCGGTTTACCTGAGCCGCACCCCGAACCATATTTTCCGTTTTCTGTACGGCGAACGTTTCAACCTTGCCAAAGCCGCGGCATTTGTCGCTTTGTCCACGGCGCTTATCGGGTACGTGTTCTGGCGGTTCATCACCCGGCCGATCCACCTGTTAATCCAGCGCAGCCACGTGGCGGGCCACGGTGGTCAGGCATGGGAACCACCAGACCAACTTGGCACGCGGGAAATCGCGGATCTGAGCCAGAGCTTTCAATCGCTGACGGAACGCTTGCAGGACAAGCAGGATGGATTGAAAACGTACACCGCCCATGTCACCCACGAGCTGAAGTCACCCCTCACTGCCCTGAAAGGCGCCGCAGAGCTGCTGCGCGACGATGATTTGCCACCCGCGCAGAAACACCGCCTGCTGGACACTGTAGACAAAGGTGGAAAGCGGATGGAGGATCTGCTGGCCAACATGCGCGCCTTCAGCCTTGCCGATCAGAGCGCCATTAACGGTACATGCTGTCTGAACGACATCACTGATCAGCTCGTCCAGACTTTCCCGGCGCTTGCGATCAAGGCTGAGAACAATCACCTGCCCTTACCCGTCGCGGCGCCCACCCTGCACATCATGCTGACACATATGCTTGAGAACGCTCAGCAACACGGCGCGCAGAATGCCGTGCTGACAGCCTATCAGGTCGACGGTGTCATCTGCCTAAAAATCGCAGATAATGGCGCCGGTATCAGTGAAGGGAACAAGGACAAGGTTTTGCAGCCCTTCTTTACGACAAAAAGAGAGGCCGGTGGCACAGGTATGGGCCTGAATATTGTCAAAGCGACCATGGAAGCAATTGGTGGGCAACTCAGTGTTGTGCCAAGCAACCAAGGCGCTTGTTTTCTTCTGATTTTTAATTAATCGGGCGCGCAAGCCGCCTGTAAAAGGGGCAACATTCGCTGTTCAGAAGCTCGGAGGTTCTGTCTATCGAACCGCAGTCGCAGACTTTGCGCTTAGCCGCCATTCGCTCTGACACCGCTGCGCGTTTTGGCACATCAATGTCCGAGTGGCGTCAACTTTGCTAAGGATTAGTTCGGGTTGATCACCAAAAGTGAGACAGGTCCGACGCTTTCCAAATGGCTCTTTCCGAACGCCGCCGCCAGCATATTGTTCAGGTTGTGTCGTGTCTTTCCACCGAGACCTGTTTTCGCACGAGAGGCGGTACCACTCTCAACCGCACCATCGAACAGTCGATCGCGTTATTTTCAACCCAAACTTGGCAATCAGTCAGCCTTGCGGCGTGTACCAGATTGGAGACGTGTAGGCACGCTCCTGCTGCGAAGTAGGAGCGCCTTCAGGGATGTCGATACCGTAGCGGTATGCGTCGTAGACGTACCAGGGTGGTGTCGGAATCTCGAGCACACGCGCGTAATAGAAAGCCGGGCGCGCCGGGTCGAATTCAGGATCAATCCAGATTGTCGCAAGTTCCGCGGCACCAATGGTGTTGGTCCAGGTTGCGGAAGCAACATCCACAGTATCACCAACGGGCGGAACCTTTCCGTCGCTGCCAGTTTCGCGTTCGTCTGACCAGGCGACGTCAAAGACTTTCTCATCGGTCGTCCCGTCCTCATTGAGCCAACCTTTCACGATTTGCACGCGGTCGAGGTTAGCGCCAATTGGATCACGAAGGGCTGCCACCATGAACCTTGGTGCCTGTGCACCTTCGGAGGGGGCCCTAAGGTCGGCACCCATCGGTACGCCTTTTGCATTGGACCTGTCCCGTTTTTGTGCCGCCCCAAGTGCTCGTTTAAGCCACTTTCCTTTCGAATGCGACAGGGCTTTTCCAGCCCAATGCTGAG
>NZ_JBQFQV010000025.1:0-27320 GCF_056537065.1 Ruegeria sp. CH2 | reverse complement strand
GAAGGAAAATCTGATTTGCTGTCTTCACCATTGAGGCCGTCCAGCACGATCCTGACCTTCTGTTCCGCAGAGTAAAGTTTGCGCGTCGCGCGACGAATGTCTTTACGACTTTCTCGCCGTGGCTCTGCTTGGTTCCGGGTTTTTGTCTCATCTCCACTTCTTGGTGGCCACGATGTACCAGCAGCGCTATCGCCATTCATCAACTCCGCTAGACAGGAGAAAGGCCCCGGAAGAATTCCGTGGCCGTTTTCTCATATCTCCAGCCAAAATGACCTATTGAAACGTTTAGGTCATGTCGCGTGACACGCCACATATATTTCGTTCAGCGCTTCATACCTATCCGCATTTGGAATGACCGCAGCTGCGGCAGGTCATGCAGCCTTCGATCATGACCATGTCGTACTGACCGCAGGACGGGCAGGCTTTGCCACGTGGCGCGTCCAGGTTCACCACTTGCGCCTGGGGATCGGATTTCAACCCCATCCCTTCGCCTTCCAGAAAGCCGATGGCGACCATGTGCTGTTCGATCACGCCCCCGATCGCGGCCAGGATCGATGGGATATACTTGCCTTTGACCCACGCCCCGCCGCGCGGGTCGAAAACGGCTTTCAGCTCTTCGACCACAAAGGACACGTCTCCGCCCCGGCGGAACACGGCCGAAATCATCCGCGTCAGCGCCAGTGTCCAGGCGTAATGCTCCATGTTCTTGGAGTTGATGAACACTTCGAACGGGCGGCGGCGGCCCGAGATGATGATGTCGTTGATGGTCAGATAAATCGCGTGCTCGCTATCGGGCCATTTCAGCTTGTAAGTCGACCCCTCCAGCGATTGCGGGCGATCCAGCGGTTCGGACATGTAGATGACGTCGCCGCCTTCAATTTCATGAGGCGCACTCGCGCTTTCCCCCGGCACCTTGTCATCGCTTTCAGAAACGGTCAGAACCGAGCCGGTCACATCGTTGGGGCGATAGGTCGTGCACCCTTTGCAGCCCTGATCCCAGGCCTGCATGTAGACGTCCTTGAAGGCGTCAAAGCTGATATCTTCCGGGCAGTTGATGGTCTTGGAGATCGAGCTGTCGATCCATTTCTGCGCTGCCGCCTGCATCTTGACGTGATCCGACGGCGTCAGGGTCTGGGCATTGACGAAATAGTCCGGCAGCGCTGCGTCGCCAAACTTGTCGCGCCACATCTGAACGGCGTAATCCACGACCTCTTCTTCGGTGCGCGAGCCGTCTTTTTGCAGAACCTTGCGGGTGTAGGCATAGGCAAAGACCGGTTCAATCCCCGACGACACGTTCCCGGCATAAAGCGAAATCGTGCCCGTGGGTGCGATCGAGGTCAGCAGAGCGTTGCGGATACCATGTTCGCGGATCGCATCGCGGACGTCGTCATCCATTTGCTGCATTGTGCCGCTGGCCAGGTATTTCTCGGCGTCGAACAGGGGGAACGCGCCTTTTTCCTTAGCCAGATCGACCGAGGCCAGATATGCGGCGCGGGCGATTGCGTGCAACCAGCGTTCCGTCTGACGCGCCGCCTCGTCGGACCCATAGCGCAAGCCCAGCATCAGCAGCGCATCCGCAAGACCCGTCACGCCCAGCCCGATGCGGCGCTTGTCCTGCGCTTCCGCCTCTTGCTCGGCCAACGGGAATTTTGAGGCGTCCACGACGTTATCCATCATGCGCACGGCTGTCGCGACCAGTTCCTGCAACGCCGGTTCATTCAGATGCGCGGCATCCCCAAACGGTTCGGCCACCAGCCGCGCCAAATTGATCGAGCCCAGCAGGCACGCCCCGTAAGGTGGCAGAGGTTGCTCGCCACAGGGGTTCGTCGCGGCGATGGTTTCAACGTAGCTCAGGTTGTTGGCCTGATTGATGCGATCTATGAAGATCACGCCCGGTTCGGCATAATCATACGTGGCCTGCATGATCTTGTTCCACAGATCGCGCGCCTGCACGGTGTGATAGATCTTGCCATCAAACTGCAACTCCCACGGGCCGTCGGCCTTGACCGCCTCCATGAAGGGATCGGTCACCAGCACCGACATGTTGAACATGCGCAGGCGGGCCGGGTCGGATTTGGCGGTGATGAACTGTTCGATATCGGGGTGATCGCAGCGCATGGTGGCCATCATCGCCCCCCGGCGCGAACCCGCGGACATGATCGTGCGGCACATTGCGTCCCACACATCCATAAAGCTGAGCGGGCCCGAGGCATCCGCCGCCACGCCTTTTACATCCGCGCCGCGCGGCCGGATGGTCGAGAAATCATAGCCGATCCCGCCCCCCTGCTGCATGGTCAGCGCGGCCTCTTTCAGCATGTCAAAGATGCCGCCCATGCTGTCGGGGATGGTGCCCATAACGAAGCAGTTGAACAGTGTCACCTGCCGCGCGGTGCCTGCGCCAGCAGTGATGCGCCCGGCGGGCAGATATTTGAAATCTTCCAGTGCCTCGTAGAACCTGTCTTCCCAATGATCCGGGTCGTCCTCGACCCGCGCGAGGTCACGGGCGATGCGTCGCCAGCTGTCTTCAACCGTCTGATCGATGGGCGTGCCATCCGCCTGTTTGAAGCGGTATTTCATGTCCCAGATCTGCTCGGCGATGGGGGCGGCAAAGCGGCTCATTGGTGATTCCCTGTGCTGAAAGAGGTATCCAGACTAACACCCACTACACCTTGATGAAAGCCAATCCTGAGCTACAATGGATAGATAGCAAAGGGACGACTCTGTGGGAAAGCTGTGGATAAGTACGTGAACCTCATCAAACTTTCGGTTGGTTCGGAAAGCGTGGACTCTCTGATCGCGTGGCAAGACAGCCGCAAACCGCTTTATGAGGACGGATATCCGCGCCACGTAACCCGCATGTGGCCCAAACGTGATGCCGAGATTCTGAATGGCGGATCAATCTATTGGGTCATCAAAGGTGTCGTACAGTGCCGTCAGCGCATTCTGCGCCTGGACGAGGTGATCGGCGAGGACGGTATCCGCCGCTGCGCCATCGTTCTCGACCCTAACGTACATCGGACCCAGAACGCCTTGAAACGCCCGTTTCAGGGTTGGCGATACCTGAAGCCCGAAGATACACCAGCCGACCTTCCGAAAGGGCGCGCGCAGGATGACACCCTGCCCGATGATCTGAACCGCGCCCTTGCGGATATCGGTGTGCTGTAGTTACCGCAGCCGATCCAGCAATTCCGTCAGAACCGCCTTATCCGCCGCGTCGACCTTTGCAACCCGGCTGCGCCACAACGTGGCCTGCGATTGCAGGATCAGACCGTCCGACAGGATCTTGAGGTGGTTTGCCCGCAGGGTTTCACCTGAGGAGGTGATATCGGCAATTGCTTCGGCTGTTTCGTTCATGACCGTACCTTCGGTCGCTCCCTGGCTGTCGACCAGAGTGTAGTCGGCCACGCCCGCGTCGGTCAGGAACTCCCGCACCAGTCGGTGATATTTGGTGGCGATCCGCAGCCGGTGGCCGTGGGTGTTGCGAAATGCCGCTGCCGCCGCATCGAGATCGTCCAGCGTGTCCACATCGACCCAGCAGGCGGGTGTGGCAATGATCAGATCGGCTTTGCCAAAGCCCAGCTGCGCAATCTCTTCGACCTGCTGTTCCCAGCGTGGCAGCTTCTCATGCACCAGATCGATGCCGGTGACGCCCAGATGAATACGGCCCGACGCAAGTTCGCGCGGAATCTCACCCGCCGACAACAGAACCAGCGAGACGCCGTCAATCCCGTCAACCCTACCCGCATATTCCCTGTCCGAGCCGTTGCGGGACAGCATGATGCCATGTTTTTCGAACCATGAGACGGTCTTTTCCATCAACCGGCCCTTCGAGGGCACGCCCAGTTTCACACTCATTGCGCGGCCTCCTCGATTTCAAGCATCAGGTCCGGGCGGATCACGCCACCGATTGCGGGGATTTCGGCCCCATCGCCCAAGCGGCGCGTCAGCGCATCATAGCGCCCACCGGTGGCGACAGGCGGCAGGTCGGGACGGCCTTCGGCGTAGAACCCAAAGACAAACCCGTCATAATATTCCATTGATGTCCGGCCATAAGACGCTTCGAAATCCAGCCGCGCGACGTCGACGCCACGCGCTTGCAGGGCTGCGATCCGCGCCTCCAACCGGTCCAGTGCCGGGGTGATCTGCGGCAGATCCACTGCCACATCCCTCAGCTGTTCCAACGCGAAGGGCATGGTTTCACGCACATTCAGCAGCGTTTCCAACCCGGCCAGTTCATTGTCAGAGATCGGCGGCGCAGCGCGATCTTCACGCAGGGCTTTGATCCGGTCGGCAATCTCGGGCCCGCGGCGCTTGCCGATCATCGGAACATCAACCGCCATCGGGTCGTCCGCGTCCAAAAGCGCGTCACGGCCTTCGGGCCCCGGTTTACGCCCTGCAAACCGGTCCAGCAGCGCACGAAACCGGCGCGGCCGCCACAGGTGCCGCATCAGCGCGGCCTTGCGGCGGTCTGTGGTCCGAAGCCCTTCGACAGCCGCGGTTAGGATACCGATATCCCCGGTCGCTGCGCGCAGAGGCAGCCCGCGCAGTTGCATTGCCATCAGCGAAAACACTTCGGCATCGGCACCAGCGGGATCATCGCGGTCAAAAACCTCGTACCCCACCTGAATATATTCGTTCGAACGGTCCGGGTCGTGTTCCTGACGGCGGAACACCTCACCTGAATAGGTATAGCGCGCTGGCTCGGCCCCGTCCCGCATGTGCATCTGAACAACAGGCAGGGTGAAATCCGGGCGCAGCATCTGCTCGCCCCGCAGCGCGTCCGAGGTGACGTAGGCACGGGCGCGGATATCCTCGCCATAGAGGTCCAGCAACATTTCAGCGGGTTGCAGCAGCGGGGTATCCACCACCTGCGCGCCCGCAGCCTCGAACCGGACACGCATCATCGCGGCACGGGCCTGTATCTGGGAACGGTTGGGCATGGGTCAGTCCTGACTGTTCAGAATTTCACGCACTTTCGCGACCAGATCAGCGCGCGATACTTCGAACTGGCTGGGGCGTTCTTTCCATTCCTCCAGCGTGGCGCTTTCGGCGATCTTAGCCCCAAGGATCAGGTCCTTGATCTGCACGATGCCTTTTGCCTTTTCGTCCCCGCCTTCGATCACCGCAACCGGAGAGTTGCGCTTGTCCGCGTATTTCAACTGATTGCCAAAGTTCTTGGGATTGCCCAGATACACCTCGGCCCGGATGCCCGCATTGCGCAGCTCGGCCACCATCGCCTGATAATCGGCCATCCTGTCGCGATCCATGACGGTGACGACCACGGGGCCTTTGGCCTGGGCGCTGATCCGGCCCTTTTCGCGCAGCGCCGCCAGTAACCGATCGACGCCGATGGACACCCCGGTCGCGGGCACTTCCTGCCCGGTGAACCGCTTGACCAGATCGTCATAGCGCCCGCCGCCCGCAACCGAGCCGAATTGCCGCTTGCGGCCTTTCTCGTCGAAGATTTCGAACGTCAGTTCGGCCTCGTAGACCGGACCGGTGTAATAGCCCAGGCCACGGACGACGGAGGGGTCAATGACAATGCGGTCGGGGCCGTAGCCGCCAGCGGAGAGAAGTTCAGCGATCTGTTCCAGCTCAGCAATCCCATCCGCCCCAATCTTGCTGTCACCCACGGCAATGCGGAGGTTGGCCAATGTACCAGCGGTATCGACGGCCTTGGAAGTCAGGAAGGCGATAACCGGGTCTGCCTGATCATCGCTGAGACCAACGCCGTCGATAAACGCGCCCGACGCGTCCAGACGGCCCTTGGTCAGCAACTCGCGCACACCCTGCTCACCCACCTTGTCGAATTTGTCGATAGTGCGAAGGACGTTGTCTCGTGCGGCTTGATCATCGCCAAGACCCATCGCCTCCAGCACACCGTTCAAAACCTTCCGGTTATTCACCCGGATGATGTAGTCGCCGCGCGGGATGCCAACCTCTTCCAGCGTGTCGGCCAGCATTGCACAGATCTCGGCATCAGCAGCCATCGAGGCGGTTCCAACCGTATCTGCATCGCATTGATAGAACTGCCGATACCGCCCCGGCCCCGGCTTTTCGTTGCGCCAGACCGGACCCATCGCATAGCGGCGATAAGGCGTCGGCAGGTCGTTGCGGTGCTGGGCGTAAACCCGGGCCAGAGGCGCGGTCAGGTCATAGCGCAGGGCCATCCAGTCGCCATTTCCGCCCTCGTCAAACTCCTGCCACGCAAAGACGCCTTCGTTCGGGCGGTCCACGTCGGGCAGGAACTTGCCCAGCGCCTCGACGGTTTCGACCGCACTGCTCTCAAGCGCGTCAAACCCGTACCGATGATAGACGCCCGCAATCGTCCGCAGCATCTCGGTGCGCTGCGTGACTTCCTCGCCGAAATAGTCACGGAACCCTTTCGGCGTTTCGGCCTTGGGGCGGGGCTGTTTCTTGGGCTTGGCCATGTGGGGCGTCCTTGGGAGTGTACCTGTTCCGCGCGCGGTCTATCCCATGGCCCGCATCTGGGCAAGGCGCGCTTTCTCTGGCCAAGGCGTCACGGGGTCGCTATGTGCAGCCTGAAAGACAGGAGCATCCCATGCAGCAACTGGAAGAACAGATTGCCCATCTGACCCGCACGGTTGACGATCTGAACGCGGTTGTCACCCGGCAACAGGCCGAGATTGACCGGCTGACCCGCCGTGTCGAGATGCTGCTGCACCGTGAGGCCGAGCGCGCACAGGAAGGGTCAGGCGGCGTTGTCCTTGGTGACGAACGTCCGCCACATTACTGAAAGCTTACAGCCCCAGCGTTGATTTCACCGCGTCGTCGACGACGCCACCCAGCAGGGCGTTTTCATCCCCGGCGCAGCCGTCTTTCAGAGCCGCCACAAATGTTTCGCGCAGCGTGGCCTTTTCCTCGTCCGAACTGGCATGAGCTTCGAGGTCGACCTGACGGTTATAAAGGGACAACGCCGTCATCTTGCCGACCACGTCCACAATGTATTCTTCATTCCCGTCAGCCTCTTCGATGACCGACGCGCATGTGTGATACATGAGCGGCAGCGCCGCTTGCACCATCTGTTCGGCTTCCTCGTCCGCAAGGGCATAGCCGGGCCCTGTAAGCAGCGCGGCGGTTGTGATCACTTTCATCGCGTTCAAACGCATCATCCCGCCCCCGCTTATTTCGAGTTCGCGCCGATCAGCGCACCAGCAATTGCCCCTGCGGCGGCGCCCTTGCCGTCGCCGATCAAGGCCCCGACCCCGGCCCCGATCACAGCACCTTTGATCGTGTTCTCTTTCTTCTTGTCGTCCGCAAGCGTGGCTGTCGCCGAAACCAAAGCCAGCGATGCCGCCGCCCCCAATGCAATCGTTCTGAAATTGAGACCTGCAATCGTCATATCAACGCCCTCCCGTGGCATGATCAGAAGACATATTTGCAAGGTCAGCCTAGCGGTGCGCTAACTGTCTGGCAACAAAGCGGTGTCAGATCTCTTCGACGGTCATCACGCCTTCCAGCGATTTGATCGCGCCCTTGATCTGGGGATTGATCGGGAACACACGCCCCAAGTCGATTTCGACGTCGCCGGGCAGGCCGGGGTCCAGCAACAGCAGTTGGATCGGTCCGCGGGCCGCACCCTTGGCGGCGGTTGCGGCTTCTTCAAGAACCGTTGCAATAGTTGGCACCGCCCGCGCTTCGTCGACAAAGATGCGCAGTCCCGTCGCCCCGGCTTCGGCCACTACAGAATCCGCTGGTCCAACCGAACGACCCAGCAGCTTGAGCTGATCGGACTCCACCGTCGCCTCGACGGTCAGAACCACCTGAGCGCCGGTTTCCAGAAACTCGCGGCATTTCTCCAGCGTGTCGGAAAACAGCGTGACCTCATAAGCGCCGGTCGGGTCCGAAAGCTGGGCAAAGGCGAACCGGTTGCCCTTGGCCGATTTCCGTTCCTGCCGCCCGGCAACCACTCCGGCCATCTTGGCAATCAGCGGGCCAGAACGGGCTTTCTCGGTCACCTCGTCCAGCGTCAGAACCTGTTTACGCTTCAAGGCCGGCATATAGTCATCCAGCGGATGACCAGAGAGGTAGAAGCCGATGGCCTTGAACTCTTCGCTCAGACGTTCAGCCGGCAGCCAGTCGGGGGTCAGCGACAGGCGTGGTTCGGGCAGGTCATCTCCGGCCTCGCCAAACAGCGACACCTGGTTCGAATTCTTCTGTTCATGGATCGCTGCCGAATACTGCACCAGTGCATCAAGGCTTTCGAAAACGCGGCGGCGGTTCCGGTCCAGCTCATCAAAGGCTCCGGCGCGGGCCAGCATCTCAAGCGGGCGTTTGCCCACTTTCTTCAAATCCACGCGGCGGGCGAAATCGAACAGGTTGGCAAATGGCTTGTCCGCGCGACCCGCAACGATCAGATTCATCGCCTCGACACCCACATTCTTGAGCGCGCCCAGCGCATAGACCAGATGTCCGTTATCAACATCGAACGTGGCCTGAGAGCGGTTCACACAAGGTGGAATATACGGCAGTTCCAGCCCTTTTCGGACCTCTTCGAAATAGATCGCCAGCTTGTCGGTCAGATGAATATCGCAATTCATGACACCCGCCATGAATTCGACCGGATGGTTCGCCTTCAACCAGCCGGTTTGATAGCTGACCACCGCATAGGCGGCGGCGTGGGATTTGTTGAAGCCGTAATTGGCAAATTTTTCCAGCAGGTCGAAGACTTCGCTGGCTTTCTTGGCATCCACCCCGTTTTCTGCCGCGCCTTTTTCGAATTTGGGGCGTTCGGCATCCATCGCCTCTTTGATCTTTTTACCCATCGCGCGGCGCAGCAGGTCCGCGCCGCCAAGGGAATACCCGGCCATCACCTGTGCGATCTGCATCACCTGTTCCTGATAGACGATGATGCCCTGGGTTTCCTCAAGAATGTGGTCGATCAGCGGATGAACGGATGTGATCTCGCGCAGCCCGTTCTTGACCTCGCAATAGGTCGGGATGTTCTCCATCGGGCCGGGACGATAGAGCGCGACGAGGGCCACGATATCCTCGATACAGGTGGGTTTCATGCGCTTGAGCGCGTCCATCATGCCCGAGCTTTCCACCTGGAACACCGCGACCGTCTTGGCCGCTGAATAGAGCTTATACGTCGCCTCGTCATCCAGCGGGATGGCGTTGATCTGGTTCTCGGCCCCCTCGGCAGGTTCGTAAAGCTCGGTGCCATCGGCGGCGATATGCAGCTTCCGTCCGGACTTGAAGATCAGGTCCATCGCGTTCTGGATCACGGTCAGGGTTTTCAGACCCAGAAAGTCGAACTTTACCAGCCCGGCCTGTTCCACCCATTTCATGTTGAATTGGGTCGCAGGCATGTCGGATCGCGGGTCCTGATAGATCGGCACCAGCGCGTCCAGTGGCCGGTCGCCAATCACAACCCCAGCCGCGTGGGTCGAGGCGTTGCGCAGCAGCCCTTCGACCTGCTGGCCGTATGTCAGCAGACGATCCACCACCTCTTCGTTGCGCGCTTCTTCCCGCAGGCGCGGCTCGTCCTTCAGGGCTTTTTCGATGGAAACCGGTTTGACACCTTCCACGGGGATCATCTTAGACAGACGGTCCACCTGCCCGTACGGCATTTGCAGCACCCGCCCGATGTCGCGCACGGCGGCCTTTGACAGCAAGGCACCAAAAGTGATGATCTGCCCCACCTTGTCGCGCCCGTATTTCTGCTGCACGTAACGGATCACCTCTTCTCGGCGATCCATGCAGAAGTCGATATCGAAGTCGGGCATCGAAACCCGTTCGGGATTCAGGAACCGTTCAAACAGCAGGCTATAACGCAGCGGGTCGAGGTCGGTAATTGTCAGCGCATAAGCCACCAGCGAGCCCGCACCCGATCCCCGCCCCGGTCCAACCGGAATATCGTGATCCTTGGCCCATTGGATAAAGTCGGCAACGATCAGGAAGTAACCAGGAAAGCCCATGCCTTCGATGATGCCAAGTTCGAAATCCAACCGCTCCTGATACTCCTCGGGCGTCACCGCATGGGGGATTACCGCCAAACGTTTCTGCAAGCCTTCATTCGCGATGCGGCGCAGTTCAGCGACCTCGTCATCGGCGAATTTCGGCAGGATGGGATCGCGGCGATAAGCCATAAAGGCGCAACGCCGCGCGATCTCGACCGTGTTCTCAATGGCCTCGGGCAGATCAGCGAACAGCGTCACCATTTCCTGCTGCGACTTGAAATAATGCTGCGCGGTCAGGCGGCGGCGACCTTCCTGCTGGTCGACATAAGCCCCTTCGGCGATACAGATCAGCGCATCATGGGCCTCGTACATATCCGAGGTCGGGAAATAGACGTCATTGGTGGCAACTAGCGGCAGGTTCTTGGCATAGGCCATCTCGATATGGCCGCGCTCGGTCTGGCGTTCGGCCTCGGGTTGGCCGTCTTCACCTGGGTGACGCTGGAGTTCGATATACAGACGATCCGGGAAAATCGCGGCCAACCGATCCACCAGCGCCTCGGCCGCCGGACGTTGCCCCTGTTGCAACAGGCGGCCCACCGGCCCGTCAGGCCCTCCGGACAGGCAGATCAGCCCGTCGGCGCGGTCCGCAAGCTCGTCCAGCGTGACCTGCGGCAACTGCCCGCCCTTGTCCACGTAAAGGCACGTGCTCAGCTTCATCAGGTTCTCGTACCCCGCCTCGGACTGTGCCAGCAGAACAAGCGGCGCGGGCGATTTTTGTTTTTCCCCCGGTTGCGACTGCACATAAGTCAGATCAACCTGACATCCCATGATCGGCTGGACACCAGCCTGACTGGCTGTCACCGAAAATTCCAGCGCCGAAAACATGGAATTCGTGTCAGTCACTGCAACGGCAGGCATCTCCATCTTCTCGCACAGGGCGGGCAGTTTTTTCAGCCGCACAGCGCCTTCCAGAAGGGAATATTCGGTGTGAACACGTAGGTGAATGAATCGGGGGGTACTGCTCATGAACGGCAGGCTACCCTAGCCGCGAGGCATGCAAAAGCCGGAACCTGCGCCGTTGTTTGGCAAAATAATCATTTTCGATTATTCGGATTTTCCAGAAGGTGCTTCGGAAAGCGACATCTTCACTGACAAAAAAACGCTTTAGTTTCAAACAACTGATATTTACACAGGGTGCGCAATTCCACGCCGATTGGCTGTAATGATGCATCATACAGGCAGTTTTTCTTGCCAGATCACGCATGCTGTTTCTAACATCCATTGGCAAGCTATCCGCCCGCCACTCTTTCTACGTCGCATCGAAGGAGGGCACCACCAGGGCGCAACCGGGTAAGGCGACGGGTTTCTCGAATGGACATCACGTTTCTTCTGAACGGAGAGACAGTGGAGCTGACGGACATCGATCCGACAGCCACTCTGCTGGATTGGCTGCGTGAAGATCGTGGCCTGACCGGCACCAAGGAAGGCTGCAACGAAGGCGATTGCGGTGCCTGCACTGTCATGGTGACGGATGCGGGTGGTGCAAAGGCCCTGAACTCGTGCATCCTTTTCTTGCCGCAACTGCATGGCAAGGCGGTTCGAACCGTCGAAGGCGCCAGCAGCCCCGATGGCGAGGTCCATCCGGTTCAGCAGGCCATGGTTGACCTGCACGGTTCGCAATGCGGCTTTTGCACGCCCGGTTTTGTCATGTCGATGGTGGCCGGTCACACCAATGGCGCGACGGATCACGATACACAGCTTGCCGGTAATCTGTGCCGTTGCACGGGTTACGCTCCCATTATTCGCGCAGCCGAAGCGGCCGAGAAACAGCCCGTGCCTGTCTGGGTTAAAGACAAGCCTGTCGCAACGCCCGCCACCTCACCCATGCTGCCGGGCTCGTCCGACGCGCTGGCTGCCGTATATGCCGAGAACCCGAATGCCACTTTGGTTGCGGGCGCAACAGACGTTGGGCTTTGGGTGACCAAGCAACTACGCGATCTTGATCCGGTGATCTTCCTGAACCGCTGTGACGATCTCAAAGAGATCACGATCACCGACGAAGAAATTCGTTTCGGTGCCATGGTCGATATGAACCGTATGGGCGAAGCCTTGGCGGACATTCACCCATCCTATGCAGAAATGATCCGGCGCTATGCCAGTGTTCAGGTCCGTCACGCGGCCACTGTGGGCGGCAACATCGCCAATGGCTCGCCAATCGGAGACAACCCGCCCGCGCTGATCGCATTGGGTGCGACGCTGCACCTGCGCAAAGGTGATGAGCGCCGGTCAGTCCTGCTGGAAGACTTCTTCATCGATTACGGGAAACAGGACCGCGCACCGGGTGAGTTTGTCGAAGCCGTCAGCTTCCTGCGTCAGGCGGACCGGCTGAAATGCTACAAGCTGAGCAAACGGTTCGATCAGGATATCTCGGCGGTGTGCGGATGTTTCAACGTTACCATTTCGGACGGACAGGTGACAGATGCGCGCATCGCGTTTGGCGGTATGGCTGGCATTCCGAAACGGGCAACCCATGTCGAGGCCGCGCTGATCGGCAAACCGTGGGCGCGCGAGGCGATTGACGCCGCTCTGCCCGCTTTTGCCGACGATTATTCACCGCTTACGGATATGCGCGCCTCGGCCACGTACAGGCTTGAGACCGCCAAAGCGATGCTGGAACGGTACTTCCTTGAGGATCAGGGCCAAGTGACCAACGTGCTGGAGGTATCGGCATGAGCGTAACCAAACCCCTTCCCCATGACGCGGCACCGCTGCACGTATCCGGTTCCGCCCGGTATGTGGACGACATCCCGACGCCAAAGGGCACATTGCATCTGGCCTTTGGCCTGAGCCCGATCGCCAAGGGCACGATTACCGCGATGGACCTGTCTGCCGTGAAAGCGGCACCCGGGGTCGTCAGGGTCATGACGGCACAGGACCTGCCCTTTGCCAACGATGTTTCGCCCTCGATCCATGACGAGCCTTTGCTGTCCGACGGGACGGTTCACTATATCGGCCAGCCTGTTTTCCTTGTGGTTGCCACCAGCCATCTGGCCGCCCGCAAGGCGGTTCGGCTGGGCAAGATCGACTATGCCGAGGAAGCACCGATCCTGACGGTGGAAGAGGCTTTGGCCGCAGACAGCCGATTTGAAGACGGGCCCCGCATCTATGCCAAGGGCGATGCGGACGCCGCGATTGAAAGCGCCGCCCACGTCATCGACGGAACGTTCGAGATCGGCGGTCAGGAGCATTTCTATCTGGAAGGTCAGGCTGCGCTTGCCGTGCCGAATGAAGGCGGCGACATGCTTGTCCACAGCTCGACCCAGCACCCGACCGAGATACAGCACAAGGTGGCGGACGCTCTGGGCCTGCCCATGCATGCGATCCGCGTCGAAACCCGGCGCATGGGTGGCGGGTTCGGCGGCAAGGAAAGCCAGGGGAACGCGCTGGCCGTTGCCTGCGCAGTGGCGGCGCGGGCGACCGGCAAAGCCTGCAAGATGCGCTATGACCGCGATGATGACATGATCATCACCGGCAAACGCCACGCCTTCCGGATTTCCTATCGCGCGGGATTTGACGAACAGGGTCACATTCAGGGCGTGTCCTTTCTGCAATACGCGATTTGCGGCTGGGCACAGGACCTGTCCCTGCCCGTCGCCGACCGTGCGATGCTGCATTCTGACAATGCCTACCTGCTGCCCAATGCCCGGATTGAAAGCCATCGGTTGAAGACCAACACGCAGTCAGCCACCGCCTATCGCGGTTTTGGTGGCCCGCAGGGGATGGTTGCCATCGAACGGGTGATGGACCACGCCGCGCATGAACTTGGGCTGGACCCGGTGGAATTGCGCCGCCGCAACTATTACGAGCCCGCGCATAAGGTTGCCGAAGTCCAACCCCACGAGAAACCGCTGGGTCATCCCGACCCGCACGAAGACCTGACCAGCCGTGGCGCAGTGGAAACAGGGACCGCCCCGGTCCGCCCCCTGCCCGCTGGTGGCAACACGACGCCCTACGGCATGGAGGTCAGCGATTTCGAACTGCATGGCATGACCGAAGCGCTGATGAAGTCCAGCGACTATGCCGCGCGCAAAGCGGCCATCGAGAAATGGAATGCCGAAAACAGCGTGATCAAGAAGGGCATCGCCTTTTCTCCGGTCAAGTTCGGAATTTCCTTTACGCTGACCCATCTGAACCAGGCCGGTGCGCTGGTGCATGTGTATCAGGATGGTTCGGTGCACCTGAATCATGGTGGCACCGAGATGGGTCAGGGCCTGTTCCAGAAGGTCGCACAAGTGGCCGCGGCGCGTTTCGGCATCCCGCTTGAGATGGTCAAGATCACCGCCACGGATACGGCAAAAGTGCCCAATACCTCGGCCACGGCGGCGTCTTCAGGCAGCGATCTGAACGGTATGGCGGTGAAAGCGGCCTGCGATACGATCCGCGACCGGATGGCCGATTATCTGGCTGAACGGCATCAGGCCGACCCCTCTGCCGTCACGTTCACGGATGGCCACGTTTCGGTTGGTGAAGAACGGTACACGTTCGCCGAAGCTGCCGCACTGGCCTATCAGGGTCGCATAAGCCTGTCGGCCACCGGCTTTTATAAAACGCCCAAGATCGAATGGGACCGGATCGCGGGGCGCGGTCGCCCGTTTTACTATTTCGCCTATGGTGCTTCGGTCACCGAGGTGGCTGTGGACACATTGACGGGCGAGAACCGCATTCTGCGCACAGATATCCTGCATGACGCGGGCGCTTCGCTGAACCCGGCGCTGGATGTCGGACAGGTCGAAGGCGGTTACGTGCAAGGTGCGGGCTGGCTGACGACCGAGGAACTGGTCTGGGACGGAAACGGCAACCTGCGCACGCATGCGCCCTCAACCTACAAGATCCCGGCCTGTTCCGACCGGCCCGACATATTCAACGTCGCACTTTGGGATGGCGAGAACCGAGAGGACACCATCTATCGCTCGAAAGCCGTGGGGGAACCCCCGTTCATGCTGGGAATATCAGCCTGGCTGGCGCTTTCGAATGCGGTGGCGGCCTGCGGGGATACTTATCCGGCACTCAATGCGCCCGCCACCGCCGAAGAAGTCTGGCGCGGCGTCCAGAGGATGAAGGGAGGCATCTGATGGGATTTGACCTTGAGGCTTTGAGGGAGGCGGTCAAAACCCACGGCAAAGTGGTCCGGGTGGTCATCGCCGGGATCAAAGGGTCGTCTCCACGTGAAGTTGGTGCCGCCATGCTGGTCTGGGACGGCGGGCAAAGCGGCACAATCGGCGGCGGAACACTGGAATACCAGGCGGCACATGCCGCGCGGTTGCAAACCACGCCAACCCGCCTGACGCATCATGCGCTTGGACCCGAGTTGGGGCAATGCTGCGGCGGTGCCGTGTCGCTGCTGAGCGAGGTTTACGACGCAAAAACCGTCAATGATCTGGACGATGCCGTCATCGCGCGCCCGACCAAGGATGGCGCGATGCCCCTGTCGGTCAAGCGAATGCTGGCGACGGCGCGCGGACAGGGGATTGCGCCTGAACCGCAGCTGGTTGACGGCTGGATGGTTGAACCCGTTCACAAGCCCACGCGCAATCTGTGGATCTGGGGCGCGGGCCATGTCGGCCGGGCGCTGGTGGATGTGCTGTCCCCGCTTCCTGATCTTGCGATCACCTGGGTGGACACCAGCCGTCAGCGCTTTCCGGCAGCTGTGCCAGTGGGCGTGACAATTGTTCCGGCGGCAAAACCGGCCGAGCTGGTCCGCCACGCCCCATGTGCCGCCGAACATCTTGTGCTGACATACTCGCATAGCCTTGACTTTGAACTGTGCAACAGACTGCTTTTGCACGATTTTGGCTTTGCGGGGCTGATCGGCTCGGCTACGAAATGGGCGCGATTCCGGTCGCGGTTGGCCGCCCTTGGACATCCGCCTGAACGGATAAGCCGGATCACCTGCCCGATCGGTGACCCGTCGATGGGGAAGCATCCACATATGATCGCCGTGGGCGTCGCTGCACAATTGCTGCGCCCGGCCCTGCAAAACAAGTTGAAGAAGGACCTGAGCGCGTGACCATTCCACTTTTGAGCTTGCAAGGGCTGACCAAAGCCTACCCCGGTGTTGTGGCCAATGATCAGGTGTCCTTTGACATCGGTGAAGGCGAAGTGCACGCGCTGCTGGGTGAAAACGGCGCGGGGAAATCCACACTGGTAAAAATGATCTATGGGCTTGTGAAGCCGGACAGCGGCACCATGAAACTGCGCGGCAATCCGTTTGCGCCGCCCGAACCCCGCGCGGCCCGTGCGGATGGGATCGCGATGGTGTTCCAGCATTTTTCGCTGTTTGACGCGCTGAACGTGGCCGAGAATATCGCGCTGGGGATGGAGAACCCGCCCCCGATGGGGGATCTGGCATCGCGCATTCGCGAAGTTTCGGAAACTTATGGCCTTCCGCTGGACCCGTTTCGCACGGTTGGCGACCTGTCCGCAGGCGAACGCCAGCGGGTCGAGATCATCCGCTGCCTGTTGCAGGACCCCAAACTGCTGATCATGGACGAACCGACCTCGGTTCTGACCCCGCAGGAGGTTGATATCCTGTTTGAGACGCTGAACAAGCTACGCTCCGAGGGAACCTCGATCCTGTATATCTCGCATAAACTGGAGGAAATCCGAACGCTATGCGACCATGCTACGATCCTGCGTCTGGGCAAGAACGTGGGCGAATGTGTCCCCGCTGAAACCTCGGCGCGTGACATGGCCGAGATGATGGTCGGGTCAACCTTGCAGACGCCCGAACGCTCGGGCCGGGAACTGGGCGAGGTCGCGCTGGATGTCAGCGGGCTGTCAGTCCCCTCGCCTTCGGAATTCGGCACCGCATTGCGCAATGTGCACATGACGGTCCGCAAGGGCGAGGTTCTGGGCATCGGCGGCGTTGCCGGAAACGGGCAGGATGAGTTGCTGGGCGTGTTGTCCGGGGAAATCCTGACATCGGCGGATGCAATCAAGTTCAACGGTCAGGCGATCGGCAAGCTCGGCCCGACAGCGCGCCGTAAGCTGGGCGTTCTGACCGCGCCCGAGGAACGGTTAGGCCACGCAGCGGCACCCGACATGAGCCTGACCGAAAACGCTTTGCTGACCGGATCTGTGCGGGAAGGGCTTGAGAAAAATGGCTTCTTGAAATGGTCCGAAACCCGGAGTTTTGCCGAAAAGATCATCGAAGCCTTCGACGTTCGCACGCCCGGGCCCGAAAACGCAGCGCGGTCCTTGTCCGGCGGTAACCTGCAGAAATTCGTGATTGGACGCGAAGTGCTGCAAAACCCTGATGTGTTGGTGGTAAACCAGCCAACCTGGGGGGTGGATGCCGCGGCGGCCGCGTCGATCCGGCAAGCCATACTCGATCTTGCGGCGAAAGGCACAGCGGTGATCTGCATCTCGCAGGATCTGGATGAGCTGATGGAGATCTCGGACAGTTTTGCGGCCTTGAACGAAGGTCGGCTGAGCGCACCGCGCCCGACCACCGGCCTGACGGTGGATGAGATTGGCCTGATGATGGGCGGCGCCCATGGCATGGAGGTGGCACATGTGTGATCTGCTGGGCCGCCTTCGGCTAGAGTATTTGCGAAAAGATGAAACATCTGGGGGGATGAGCAGATGATTGTGTTGGAGAAACGGCCACAGCCGTCCAGGGCCTGGTCTTACGCGACCCCCCTTGTGGCGGTGCTGGCAACAATGGTGTTTGGCGGGTTGCTGTTTGCCATTTTGGGGAAAAATCCGGTCGAAGCCATCGGTACCATCTTCTGGGAGCCGCTGTTTGGAGAGTTCGCATTCTATTACCGCCCTCAATTGCTGGTCAAAGGCGCGCCCCTAGTGCTGATCGCAATCGGATTGTCGCTGGGTTTTCGGGCCGGTATCTGGAATATCGGGGCCGAAGGACAATACATCATGGGCGCCATATTCGGCGCGGGCGCAGGTCTGGCCTTCTATCCGCTCGACGCCTGGTACATCTTCCCGATCATGGTGGTCGCAGGCGCATTTGGCGGGTGGCTGTGGGCAACGATCCCGGCTTTGCTGAAGGTGCGTTTCGGCACCAACGAAATCCTTGTGTCGCTGATGCTGGTCTACGTGGCCGAGCAGATGCTGGCCTCGGTCTCGCTGGGTCTTCTCAAGAACCCCGAAGGGTTCGGCTTTCCCGGATCGCGCAACCTGCAATCCTATGAAAGCGCGCATAATGCCGAGCTGATTGCCGGTTCCGGGATGCATTGGGGTGTTGTCGCGGCCTTCATCGCGGTGATCTTTGCCTATGTATTGCTGAACCGTCACATGCTGGGCTTCCATATCCGCCTGACGGGTGAGGCCCCCCGCGCCGCAAAGTTTGCAGGTGTGAATCCGGCGCGCCTGATCCTGTTCTGCCTTGGAATTTCGGGCGCTTTGGCCGGGCTGGCCGGTATGTTCGAGGTGTCCGGCCCGTCCGGTCAGATCAGCATCGACTTCAACGTGGGTTATGGCTTTACCGCGATCATCGTCGCGTTTCTGGGCCGCCTGCATCCGGTGGGTATCCTGTTGGCCGGGGGCCTGATGGCGCTGACCTATATTGGCGGCGAAATTGCACAATCGCAGCTGGGTCTGCCTGCCGCTGCCATTCAGGTGTTTCAGGGAATGCTGCTGTTTTTCCTGCTGGCCTTCGATCTTCTGACAAACTTCCGCATCCGTGCGGCGCGTAGCGAGGTGGCGTGATCATGGACCTTGGTCAAATCAATCCCGTTCTTCTGGTTGCCTCGCTTATGGTGGCCGCAACCCCCCTTCTGCTGGCCGCGATCGGAGAGCTTGTCGTGGAAAAGGCAGGCGTTCTGAACCTTGGTGTCGAGGGCATGATGATCGTCGGCGCGATCAGCGGTTTTGCGATCTCGGTCGAAACCGGCTCGCCCTGGCTGGGCTTTGTTGCTGCCGCCATTGGCGGGGCCGTGCTGTCGCTGCTGTTCGTCCTGCTGACACAGTTTGCATTGGCCAACCAGGTTGCCAGCGGCCTTGCGCTGACCCTGTTTGGACTGGGGTTCAGCGCCTTGATGGGGCAAAGCTATGTGGGCGTCAAACCCCCCAGCATGGGCGATATCCACATCCCTTTGATTAGCGATATTCCGGTCATCGGCCCGATCCTGTTTCGGCACGACCCCATCCTGTATCTGGGCATTGCGCTGACCGCTGTGGTCTGGGCCGTCCTGAAGTACACCCGCGTCGGGTTGATCCTGCGGGCGGTTGGTGAAAACCACGATGCCGCCCATGCGCTTGGCTACAAGGTCATCAAAATCCGTATCATGGCGATCCTGTTCGGCGGGGCCTGCGCGGGCCTGGGTGGGGCTTACATCAGCCTGATCCGTGTGCCGCAATGGACCGAGGGCATGACCGCAGGTGTCGGCTGGATCGCGCTGGCGCTGGTGGTGTTTGCCAGCTGGAAACCATGGCGGGTCCTGCTGGGTGCATATTTGTTCGGCGGCATTACCGTCTTGCAGCTTAATTTGCAGGCAGCGGGCGTTGCCATTCCCGTCGAGTATCTGGCAATGTCACCCTATCTCATCACGATCCTTGTGCTTGTGATCCTTTCGGCCGACAAGAGCAGCGCACCTGCCTCACTGGGCCGGACCTTCCATGCCTCACACTAGGGGCCAACTGAACCAACTTGGGGAGTAACTACATGAAATTCAAATCACTTCTGACAACTGCCGCGATAGCGCTTGGTCTTGCGACCGGCGCAGTGGCGCAAGACAAGACCAAGGTCGGTTTTGTCTATGTCGGCCCTGTCGGCGACGGTGGCTGGACCTATGAACACAACAAGGGCCGTCTGGCGATCGAAGAAGAGTTCGGCGACAAGGTCGAGACTGTATTCGTTGAATCGGTGCCGGAAGGCCCGGACGCCGAACGCGTGATGACCCAGATGGCGCTGGAAGGCGCGGATCTGATCTTTACCACCTCATTTGGCTATATGGATCCAACCATCAATGTGGCCAAGAAATTCCCGAACGTGAAGTTCGAGCACGCGACAGGCTACAAGATGGCCGACAACGTCTCGGTCTATTCGGCGCGTTTCTACGAAGGTCGTGCGGTTCAGGGGCATATCGCGGGTAGAATGACCGAATCGAACATCATCGGCTATATCGGGTCTTATCCGATCCCCGAGGTGATCCGCGGTATCAACTCGGCCTATATCCACGCCAAGAAGGCAAACCCGGATGTCCAGTTCAAGATCGTCTGGGCCTATACCTGGTTCGACCCGGCAAAAGAGGCTGACGCCGCTTCGGTTCTGATCGAACAGGGCGCCGACGTGATCCTGCAGCACACTGACTCGACCGCTCCGCAGGCCGCCGCACAAGAGGCGGGTAACGTGATCACCTTCGGTCAGGCTTCGGATATGAGCGAATACGCCCCCAAACCGCGTGTTTCCTCGATCATCGACAACTGGGGACCCTATTACATTGCGCGCACGCGAGCTGTGATGGACGGCACCTGGACCTCGTCCAATACCTGGGACGGTATCGGGCCGGGCATGGTAGAAATCGGTGAGATTTCGGATGCAGTTCCTGCGGACATCAAAGAAGAGGCACTGGCCCTGAAGGCGGCGCTGGCCGATGGCAGCTATCATGCCTTTACCGGACCGCTGAAGAAGCAGGACGGCAGCGACTGGCTGGCCGAGGGCGAAGTGGCCGACGACGGTACGCTGGCTGGCATGAACTTCTATATTGAAGGGCTGGAAGGCGATATCCCGCAGTAAACGACGCGGGTAGAAATGCATCAAGGCCCGCAGGTTTGCGGGCCTTTTTTCGTGGCGTATTCGCTTCGGTCATATTACCGGATGACCGGGATGTAACGGCTGCGACGACCTACGGAACCTTTAGGCCCTGTCCTGCGTTCGCCACCCGATCAGGCTGAGACACGCAAAAACGATCGCGGCAACGCAGACGATCGAGGGCCCTGCCGGAGTGTCGAATACATACGCGGCCCTTAGCCCTGTGATGGCCGAAAGCGCACCTATTCCCGCAGCAATCAGGGCCATCGATTCTGGTGACCGCGCGAGGTTTCGCGCAGCGGCCGCCGGAATGATCAGCATTGCGGCGATCAGCAATACGCCCACAACCTTGATCGCCACCGCTACGGTCACGGCAAGTGACAGGGTCAGGATCAGTTGTTCTCGCCTTGGATCGAAGCCGCTGGCATAGGCCAGTTCTTCGTTCAGTGTCGCGGTCAGAAGTTGCGACCAACGCCAGACAATCAGCGCCACGACAAGCGCCGCACCGCCCCAGATCACGACCAGATCCGAACGGGAGACCGCCAGAATATCCCCAAACAGATATGCCATCAGGTCAATCCGGACACCGGACAGGAATGAAACTGCAACCAGTCCGAAGGCCAGCGCAGAATGCGCCAGAACCCCCAGCAGCGTGTCCATCGCATAACCGCGACCGGCCAAAAGCGAAACGGTCAGCGCCATGACCAAAGCGACGGCCAGCGCGCCCGTGAAGATCGACATCTGAAACGTCAGGGACAGGGCCACGCCCAAAATCGCGGCATGTGCGGTTGCATCGCCAAAATACGCCATGCGACGCCATACGACAAAACACCCAAGGGGGGCCGCAGCAAACGCCACGCCAATACCTGCGAGCGTTGCCCGCATCATGAAATCATCCAGCATTATTCCGCCGCTTCCTGTGTACTCGCATCATGGTCATGATCATGATGGTGATCATGTTCATGACGATAAAGGGCAAGCGCACCGCCTGTTCCGGTTCCGAACAAGGCCCGATATTCGGGCGCCGAGGCGACCACAGCCGGCGATCCTTCGCAACAGACATGCCCATTGAGGCATATCACCCGGTCCGACGCACTCATGACCACGTGCAGTTCGTGGCTGATCATCAGAATGGCGCATCCGGTCTCGCGCCGGACAGCCTCGATCTGCTGGTAAAAGCTGGCCGACCCCCGTTGGTCCAACCCCTGTGTCGCTTCGTCCAGCAACAGAATATCCGGGCGGTTGATCAAAGCCCGAGCCAGCAGCACCCGCTGGAACTGTCCACCGGACAGTTGCGACATCTGGCGTTTCAACAGATCCGGCACACCCGCCGATTCAAGCGCCTCGACACATTGCCTGCGCGACACAGGATCGGTCAGACGCATGAACCGTTCGACAGAAATCGGTAGTGTCGGATCGACATGCAGTTTCTGCGGCACATAGCCGATTTTCAATCCGGGCTTCAGTGACACTTGACCGGCACAAGGCCGTGTCGCACCGATAATGGCGCGCAGCAGGCTGGTCTTTCCTGATCCGTTCGGGCCAACGATGGTTACGATTTCACCCGGCTCAATGACCATGTCCACATGATGCAGTACGGTATGCGCGCCATAGCGGACGCTGAGTTTCTCGACAGTGATCAGCGCCATCTTTATGCCTTTTCGGTGCAGTCGGGGCAGAGACCTTCAGCCTCTACAACCGTTCGCTCGATCTCGAAACCCGCCGCGCGCGCGGCAGCGCCAAGAACACCTTTGGACGGGGCAGATTGCGCCTCGGCTACGGCGTCGCATTTTCGGCAGATCATGAAAGCAGGTGAATGCGCCGCACCGGGATGAGAGCAGGCGACAAACGCGTTCAGCCGCTCGATCTTGTGGACAAATCCGTTTTGTACAAGAAACTCCAGCGCCCGATAAGCGACCGGAGGCTGGGACCCGAACCCTTCGTCGCGCAACCGGTCAAGGATTGCATAGGCACCTTGGGCGCGATGTTCGTGCAATAACATCTCAAGAACCTTGCGCCGAACCGGCGTCAGCCGCAGCCCTTCCGCTTTGCACCGGACTTCGGCGGATGTCAGAGCCGTTGCGACGCAGCTCTGGTGGTCATGTTCCTGAAACCCGACCGGAGCCGCGTCTTTGCCAATAACTGGGTGCACATCACTTGTCATGTTATTACATATCATGTATTGCCGCTTGAAATGTTATAAAATCACACAGAGGGCCCGATGTCCAGAACGCTTCTTCTTCCATTATCTATCACAGTTGCACTGCTGGGTGGACCGGCCCGCGCAGATGCGCCAAACGTTGCCGCGGACATTGCCCCGGTTCATTCGCTGGTGGCCCGTGTCATGGCGGGTGTGGGAACACCTGCCCTGATCGTCGCACCGGGTGCCTCGCCGCATGAATACAATCTGCGCCCGTCCGAGGCAGCCGCGTTGCAAAACGCCGATCTGGTGTTCTGGGTAGGAGAAGACCTGACACCCTGGCTGGAAAGTGCGATAGAAACTCTTGCCCAAGGTGCGACCGCCACAGCCCTATTGGACGCAAAGGGTACGGGGCTTCTTGAGTTCCGGGAAGACGCATTGTTTGAGGCGCATGATCACGCGGACGATGCGGGTCACGAAGACCATGACGACCATGGCGATCACGAAGGCCATGATGATCATGACTCTCATGACCCACATGCCTGGCTTTCGCCAACGAATGCCAAAGCCTGGCTGACCCTGATCGCGGATCAACTGTCGTCAGCGGATCCCGACAACGCCGCTGCGTATTTAGCAAATGCCGAAGCGGCGCGCGAAGAAATGAACGTGCTTTCCGCAGAAGTGGAAGAGTTGCTTGAACCGGTTCGCGGCGGCAGCTTCATCGTGTTTCATGATGCCTACCAGTATTTTGAGGTTGCGTTTGGTTTCCCTGCATCGGGCGCGATTTCCCTGAGCGACGCGTCCGACCCAAGCCCCGCGCGAGTTGCCGCCATTCAAGGTCGCATTCACGCCGAAGGCATCAACTGCGTATTGTCTGAACCACAGTTCAATCCGGGCATCGTCGAAACCGTGTTGGATGGAACATCGGCACAATCCGGTGTGATCGATCCACTGGGCTCGGCTCTGGAACCCGGGCCGTCTCTGTACCCGCAAGTCATTCGTAACATGGCGCAAACCCTGTCGGAGTGTTTGAAAACCCGTTGAACCGGGACTGGGATCGGGACGCGGAAACCTGCCGGGGTGCACCCAAAAGGGCCAAGTCCCGATCTGCGCATCAGGTTTGGAACATTGGAGAAGCGCATCAGACCATGGTCTGTAGCGCGTCAAACAATTGTCGTTCATAGTCGATTGCGAAATGAGACCCAAAATTACCGACCTGACAATTGGCAACTGGTCTTTGTCGCGCGTTTTTCTCGCGGCAAGTGTTGTGGTCATGGGGACTGCAACGGTGTTTGTTGGTCACTGGGTATCGAACCGGATCGAAAATGCGGTTGTACAAAATTCCGCCAACTCTGCGGCATTGTACATGGAAAGCATTTTGTCCCCACTCAGCCAGGAGCTGGCGCATGGAGACCGCCTTTCCGAACAGGCCAGCCGGGCGCTGGACGAGATTTTCATGACCCAGCCGATGCGCGAACGCATTGCCTCGTACAAGTTCTGGAAACAGGATGGCGAGATTGCATACGCATCGGATTCCGCCATCATCGGTCGCCGCTTCGAGCCGACAGATGACCTGAAACGCGCATGGGCTGGAGAAATCTCGGGCTCATTTGAAGAGCTGGACGACGAAGAAAGCGCGGCAGAGGCTGCGCTTGGCATTCCATTGCTGGAAGTCTACAGCCCCATTCGCGAAATCTGGTCGGGGAAAATCATCGCGGTCGCCGAGTTTTATGAAAAGGCCGATCAGCTGGAACTGGACATGGCCAGAGCCAGAAGAACAAGCTGGTTGATCGTTGGCTCGGCCTTTGCGGCAAGCACGATTGTTCTGTTTTCCATTGTCGCAATCGGCGACAACACCATTCGACGGCAAGGGCGCCTTCTGAATGATCGTCTTGCCGAAAGTGAAAAGATGGCCGCACAGAATGCCATGCTGCGGTCGCGCGTCATTGATGCATCGGAAAGATATGCTGCGCAAACGGACAGGTTCCTCAGGAAACTCGGCGCGGAACTGCATGACGGCCCTGCCCAATACCTGTCCCTCGCCGCCCTTCGACTGGAGGCTGCATTCGGCGACAAGCCGGAGATGCCCACCGAGGCCGAAGAAATTCAGCAATCTTTGCAGAAGTCTTTGGCAGAAATTCGCGCCTTGTCACGGGGGTTGTTCGCGCCAGACATCGAAAATCTGGCGCTCGTTGATGTGGTAAAAAGAGCTGTCGAGGACCATTCTGAACACAGCCCTTTTCGCCCCGGTATTTCCTTTCAGGGCAATCCGTCGCCAAATTTGTCAATCTCGGGCAAGTTGTGCGTTTTCCGGTTCCTGCAAGAAACGCTTTCCAATGCCGCAAGATATGCGCCCGCGTCCCAGTGCACTGTCACCTGCGACGTACAAGATGATCGCATTACCGTTCAGGTCAGCGACGACGGCCCCGGGTTCGCCCCCTCCGGCGAGGCGGTTCTGCGTGAGGACGGGGGCCAGGGCCTTGTCGGCTTGCGTGACCGGGTCGAAAGCATTGGCGGTCGGTTCGAAGTGACGTCAACCCCAGGCAAGGGCACCACTGTTGCTATGACGTTGCTTCCCAGAAAGATGAGTGCATCATGACAACTTCAGTCGTTATCGCAGATGATCACCCGATTTTCAGGGACGGTTTACACCGCACATTGGAGGAGGCCGACGGCTTCAAGGTTCTTGCCGCCGGATCAAACGCGGATGAGGCCGTTTCCCTTGTCCGAACCCATCAACCTGACATCGCCATCCTCGACCTGTCGATGCCCGGTGGCGGCATAAGCGCGACCCGCAGAATTGCTGAAATGGCGAACCCGCCTTTCATCGCGATATTGACGGTCTCTGAAAATAGCAGTGACGTCGCAGACGCTTTGGAGGCGGGTGCCATTGGCTATATCGTCAAGGGCGTGACAGCACGCGAATTGACAGCTTCGCTGCGCAGTATCGCCTCGGGCGAAGGGTTCGTCTCGCCGGGTCTAGCGTCGCGCATGCTGCTTCAGATCAATCGCGGAAACGGGTCGCAGAAAGAAGCTGACGCCATAGATGATCTTACCCATCGCGAAGAAGAAATCCTAAGACGCGTCGCCAAAGGGCTGAGCAATCGGGAAATAGCCGATGAGTTGGGAATACAGGAGAAAACCGTCAAGCATTACATGACGGCGATCCTGTCCAAGCTCCATGCGCGAAACCGGGTGGAGGCCGCTCTTATCGCGCATGAGGCCTGGAACAAGAAAGACTAGGGGTCAGGCGCTCAAAGACCAGGGCGGTCTCTCAAGAAAAGAAACCGCCCCGCACAATCGCCAAAGTTCGTCACTCAGTTGGCAATCGCCTGAAGTCTGCTGCGATCCGCCGCAGTTGCGGTTCTTTCTACGACGGTCCGGTTGAACGGGTCTTTCAACTCGTAACGCCCGCCCTCGATCTCTTCTTTCCAGCCGTTTGCGTAACTAACTTCGATATTGTTGCCCTGAATTTCGATTTTTGCCGGGTTACTTCCAGCGCCACCACTCTGCCCGGGCGAGCGCACGCTGTCGATTGAGATACCGTTTGCCAGTGACCGAAGGCGCGAAACGTCGGCACCGGTGGCCGGTCGTTCCTCGACTGTTCGGTTCTGCGCGTTCTTTCTTTCGTACCGGCCGTTTTCAATCTCTTCCTTGGTGCCGTCAGCATAGCGTACTTCTATGCCGCTCGCGCTTGTCTCGACCTTTGTTATTCCAGCCGACCCCGATGACTGCCCCTCAGATTGAGACCGGTCCTTCTTATCGCCCCGGCCCGAGCGTGACGAACCATCGTCATCATCGTCATCGTCGTCGTCGTCATCATCGTCGTGACCACCTTTACCCGATCCGGAATTGTCGTCACGATCACCGCCGCTGCCCGACCCGGAGTTGCTGTCATGGTCATCATCCCCGCCGTTGCCATCACTCCCTTTCCCGCTCTTTGCAAACGCGTAAACAGGTTCCATCCGCAGATGACCGTCTGCGTCAAAAGCCGGCACATAGGGTGTCATCACAATCAGCGACGCCAGCGCTACCGTGCTGAGAAGCTGACCAGTTCTTTTCCGGGTATTCATTTTCGTCTCCAATCCTGTTCGAGGCGTTATCCTGTATTGGAGGCAGATTATCCCGGGCCCGGCTTCGCTACATCGGGCTTAGGTCTGATGATTTTCCGGCCGATTGTCCGGGTCCGAGGAATGAGAGTTTCAAATATCCATCACTCAAATGGATCTGGTGATCCAATTTAGGCCTTGGGCAATGAGGTGTTGCCGCGTTGCTTTCCATGTATTGCGGAACTCGGCTTCAGCGGTTGGCGGGTCTTGATTTGACAGCTGTCGTTTTCTTTCTGCTTAGCGCCATCGGCGAACTGAATAGAAATATACTATTTTAGAAGAAATCTGACGATCGCAATTGACCACGACAATTACCACAATGCGAACAAACAGACGGTTTCATCTTGTTCGCCCCACCCGTCCGATACCTAGGTGTT
>NZ_JBQFQV010000024.1:0-33062 GCF_056537065.1 Ruegeria sp. CH2 | reverse complement strand
CTCGATCTCGTCGCGCTGACGACCCAGCTCAGACCGGATCGAGCCAAAAAGCTCAGGATCGCGGTCCGACAAGGACTGGGTGAAAAATCCGTCTGTTCGATGCGGGGCGTTCACAGTTTTGGTCTCCTGAAAATGGTTAGCCGGTCCAGCCAAGGCCAGCGGAAATGGCATTCATGGATTGCAGCAGGGGCACGGGAACTGACCCTGCCTGCGGTTCGTTGCGGGCGTGTTGCAGCAGTTCGACCTGAAGAGCATGAATGCGGGCCAACTCGGCCTGTTTGCGGTCAAACCTCTCGCAAAGGCGGGGAAAGCGATGGCCGATGACCTGACCACCGGTCAGAAACCGGATCGCTTTGCAGGCACTATCGTATTCCGCCTTGATCACCTGCGATACACGTTGGCGGATCTCGATATCAGAGACCAATTCGCCATACTGCGCTGCGATTCCCATATCCGTCTGATAGAGCGATTTTTCCATCTCATCGACGGCGAGGCGGAACAGGCGGGAGTGTCGAAACATGTCGTGCAACACGTCATCACCGCGCTCGCCGCGAAACTTGCGAAAACTGGCCATGGCGGTGCCGAACCCGTACCAACCAGTAATCAGGTGACGGTTCTGCGACCACGCAAAGACCCATGGAATGGCCCGCAGGTCATCCAGGCTGGCCGCGCCGAACCGGCGGGTCGGACGGGACCCCATTTTCAGGCGGGCAAGTTCTTGGACAGGGCTCGCCTGCTGGAAATAGTCCAGAAAACCCGGCATCTGCAAAAGCGAGACATAGGCTGTCTGTGACAACTCTGACAAAGCATCCAATGCGTCATCGAATTCAGGCCGTGAAGGCGCCTCGTCAGGGGTCGCCGTATGGCGCATCGTGCTTGACAGCAACAACTCCAGATGCGCCGCAGCCGTGCCCCGGTTGGCATATTTGGCCGAAACCACCTCGCCCTGTTCGGTCACGCGCAGCCGCCCGGCAACTGTTCCACTGGGTTGCGCGGCGATGGCGCGCCCGGTCGGTGCACCGCCCCGGCTGACCGAGCCGCCGCGACCATGAAAAAACGTGGCCTTGAAACCTTGCGAAGCCAGCGCCGAGACGATCCGGCGTTGGGCGCGCTCCAACTCCCATGTTGAGCAGAAATAGCCCCCGTCCTTGCCGCTGTCCGAATATCCCAGCATCACCTCGATTACCCGACCGTCGGTTTTGAGGCTGCGACGGGCAAGCGGAACAGCCAGAACGTCCAGCAGGATCGATGGGGCATTTCGCAAATCGGCAATCGTCTCGAACAATGGGACTACCGAAAGATCCAGAGTTTCAGATCCAAACCCGGCATAGCGGGCCAACAGGTAGATGCCGAGAATGTCGTCGGCCGAACGGGTCATGGACAGGATGAAGGGCCCTATTGCCTTGGGGTCCGGTCCCGATCGCACACCATGGACCAGAGCCAGAAGAGCAAGCAGTTCCCGCGCCTGATCGCTTAACGCATCGCGGTCTTGATAAGGCAGGTTCTGATCGGCCAGTTCGGTTCGCAAGCGGGCAGACCATTCGGCTGTGCCGTAAACCGGCACCTTTCCGCTATGCGACCAGATTTCGGCCAGAACGTCGGTTGTGACGGTCGAATTCTGGCGGATGTCCAGCGTTGTGGTCCGGAACCCGAAAACCGAAGCGGCCCGGCGCAGCGGACGGATGTGCTGCCGCGCCAGAATATCCGCGTTGACCGCACATAAAGCGGTATCAAGCGTGTCGAGATCGCCCACGAATTGCGAGATGTGATCATAGCCGCTGTTTGTCAGCCGATACCGAATGGCATTGAGTGCTTGCCGGAACGGTTCATTCCGATTGCGTCCGGCGACCGGAGCCCGGTCGACTATCGCTTGTACTTGCGTCCTGACAGGTTCAGGTAAAGGCAATATCAGCGCGCTGATGCTCAACCTGCCCGCAGCACGTTCGAGTGCCTGGCGATAAAGCTCCAGAACTGTTTCGTGTCCGCGTTTCAGCGCCAATGCGGTCATCTCGGTCGTGACATTTGGGTTGCCATCCCGGTCGCCGCCGATCCAGCTGTGAAAGCGGATATCGGGTGTATCGCTCAGCGTACGGCCCAGCACTTGCAGGCAGGCCTGATCGAAGCGGCCCATAACCTGCGGGACGGCGTCAAAGATTGCATCGCGGAAGAACTGCAACCCCCATTCGATCTCGTCGTGCAGGCTTGGGCGCGACAGGCGGAGTTCGCCGGTCAGCCATAGGAGATCAATCTCTCCTTCCAGACCATTCAGCAATTCGGCGTGTTCTGTCGGGGTCCAGCGTTGCGTTTCAAGACTGACGAGGTTGCGGTAGATACGCCGGTGAATTTCCAGAACCGTAACCCGCTTGGCTTCGGTCGGATGCGCGGTCAGCGTGGGACCGGTACACAGGTTAGCGGTCAGCTTTTCAACCTGGTTATAGGTCAGGGACAAGTCCGTCAGGGCTTCGGCAAAACCGCCTTCTACCGCTTCTGCGCCGTTTTGGGTTTCGGTCAATCGACGGTCCCGAACCTCGGCGTTTTCATCGATGATGCACAACAATTGGAACCAGATCGAAAGGGCCTGCAAATACGGCGTTGCTTCGGGTCCCGTGGGAATGGCTTGCAGCGGCGTGGCCTCGGCCCATGCCGCCACATGTGGCGCCCGTTTCAGCAATATGTTCCGCCACAACGCCCGCAATTCCGAGCGCAACCCTTCGGCATAGCTCGAGGGGTTGGGAGTGGGCTGCATATTCGGGGCCAGCGCTTGCATCAGATCACGCGGTCCCGGGGTTCGCGGCCTTCAAAGAAATCATTCAGGTTATCGAGAACCCGAAACCCCATCGCCTCGCGCGCTTCACGGGTGGCGCTGCCCAGATGTGGCAGCATCACGAGGTTGTCGCATTGCAGCAGGTCCGGGCTGATACGGGGTTCACCATCGAACACGTCCAGCGCGGCCCCGCCGATCATCTCGAACATCAGGGCCTGTATCAGCGCCCATTCGTCGATCACCTCACCGCGCGCGGTGTTGATCAGAAAGGCGTCGGGCTTCATCAGGCCCAGTCTGCGCGCGTTGATCAGATGGCGGTTTTCAGCCCCGCCGGGGCAATGCAGCGAGACGAAGTCGCATTGCGGCAGCAAGTCGTCAATCGAGGCCACCTGCGTTGCATTGCACCTGGCCAGCACATCCGGCGCTATCTGACTGCGGTTGTAGACGAGGATGTCCATGCCAAAGCCATGATGCGCACGCCGGGCCATCTCTTGCCCGATGCGGCCATAGCCGATGATGCCCAGCGTTTTGCCGCTGACCTTGGTTCCAACCAGATGCGTGGGCCGCCATCCGGTCCAGTTGCCGGACCGAAGCTCGCGCTCACCCTCGCCCGCGCGCCGGGCCACCATCAGCAGCAGGGTCATGGCGATATCAGCGGTGCATTCGGACAAAACATCGGGCGTGTTGGTCACGGTCATGCCCAGCTCACGCGCCGACGGTTCGCAGATGTGGCTGTATCCGACACCGTAATTGGCCAGGATCTTGGTCTGCGCACCAGGGACGTCCATTGCCTCGGCGCTCAGTGTGTCCGTTACAGTTGGCAGCACCGCGTCATAAGTTTTCAAGGCTTGCCGGATTTCGGCCGGGGACATGGGTTTGTCCCCGGTGTTCAGAACGGCGTTATAGGTCTCGGCCAGCTGCGCCTCGACGGCGGCAGGCCAGCGACGGGTCACAAGAACCGAGGGTTTGACCATCACGCGGCCTCCATCACACGGGCAATTGTTTCACCGATCACCGCGGGGTTTTCGGCAACGGTCACCCCGGCGGCGGACAGGATCTCGACCTTTTCGCTGGCGCTTTCGCCAAAGGCCGAGATGATCGCACCCGCGTGGCCCATGGTGCGGCCTTTCGGGGCGGTCAGACCCGCGACATAAGCAATCACCGGTTTGGTGATGTGGTCGCGGATGTACTCGGCTGCTTCAGCTTCCTGCGGGCCGCCGATCTCGCCGATCATGGCGATGACATGGGTGTCCTCGTCCTCTTCGAACCGCTGTAGGATGTCCTTGAAGGATGACCCGTTGATCGGGTCGCCACCAATGCCGACACTGGTCGAGACACCGATGCCGCGTTCTTTCAGCTGCGCCGCAGCCTCGTAGCCCAGCGTGCCCGAGCGGCCGATGATGCCGACATGACCGGGCAGATAGATGTGGCCCGGCATGATGCCCAGCAGCGCCTTTCCGGGCGAGATCGTACCGGCACAGTTCGGCCCGGTCAGCACCATGCGTTTCTCTTTCGGGTAGCGGTACATGTACCGCTTCACCCGGATCATGTCCTGCGCCGGAATCCCGTCGGTGATACAGACGCAGTAGCGGATACCGGCATCTGCGGCTTCCATGATTGAATCCGCCGCAAATGGCGGGGGTACGAAAACAAGGCTGGCATCCGCGCCGGTCGCCTCGACAGCCTGTTTGACGGTGTCAAAGACCGGAACACCTTCGACGGTTTCGCCACCTTTTCCGGGTACGACACCGCCCACGACATTGGTGCCATAGTTCAACATGTCCTTGGTATGGAACCGGGCCATGCGGCCGGTGATGCCCTGCACGATGACGCGCGAGTCACGGTCGAGAAGAATGCTCATTTCACAGCCCTCATCTTGGTGCCTTGAGTAAGGTCGTTTTTCCATGCGCCAACAGCGCGTTCTGCCGCCTCCATCAGCGTTGAGGCGCGAATGATCGGCAGGCCGGACTTGGCCAGAATCTTCTGACCCTCTTCGACATTCGTTCCAGCCAGCCGCACAACGACGGGCAGGTCGATGTCAAGTTCCCGCAGGGCCTGAACAACGCCTTCGGCCACCCAGTCGCAGCGGTTGATACCGGCGAAGATGTTGACCAGAATGGCCTGAACATTGTCGTCCGACAGGACCAGACGAAACGCCTTGGCCACACGTTCGGGCGAGGCCCCGCCGCCGATGTCGAGGAAATTTGCAGGTTCGCCACCAGCCAGCTTGATCGTGTCCATCGTGGCCATCGCCAGACCAGCGCCGTTGACGATGCAGCCGATGTTTCCGTCCAGCCCGACATAGGACAATCCGCGGTCGGCCGCGCGGCTTTCGCGCGGGTCTTCCTGGCTTTTGTCACGCAGTTCAGAGATTTGCGGATGGCGGAACAGGGCGTTGTCGTCAAAGCTCATCTTGGCGTCAAGCGCCAGCACCCGGTCGTCACCCGTGATGACCAACGGGTTGATCTCGACCATTGTCGCGTCCAGCTCGCTAAAGGCGGCGTAGCAGCCTTGCAATGTACGCACCATTTGCTGGATCAGCCTGGGTTCAAGCCCCAGATTGAATGCGATCTCGCGCGCCTGAAATTCCTGAAGCCCAACCGCCGGTTCCACGATGGAGCGGACGATGCTTTCCGGGCGGTCAGCCGAGATATCCTCGATCTCCATCCCGCCCTCGGACGAGGCCACGATCATCACCCTTTGGCTGGACCGGTCGAGGACAAAACCCAGATAGATCTCGCGATCAATCGGCACGGCGGCTTCGACATAGACGCGATAGATGCCTTTGCCTTCGGGGCCGGTCTGATGCGTGACCAGCTTGCGGCCAAACAGGTCATCGCAGGCCTGATAGATTTCGTTTTCGGTGTTGCACAGCTTGACCCCTCCGGCCTTGCCGCGACCGCCTGCATGGACCTGCGCCTTGACGATCCATTTGTCACCGCCCAGCTCACGCGCCCGATAGGCCGCTTGTTCCGGACTGTAGGCCAGTGCGCCGGATGGTATGGCGACACCGAAATTCGAAAGAATTTCCTTTGCCTGGTATTCGTGAATATCCATCTGATCCGCTCCTGTTTATGCAGCGATTGAGGTGCCGTAACGGCTTTCCAGCAGGTCTTCGATTGCGTCTTGGTCGACCGTTCCGCCCAGCTCTCGGATGGCTTCGGCGAACAGGCGCACAATCCGGCTGACGGCGTCGCGGTTCAATTGGTTGAGGATGCCGATGCGCACCTGCACGGGTGCGCTGAGCGTCGGCCAGATGCCAAACCCGCGCGCGCGGCAGTTCTGGACCAGCTCCATCTCGCGGCCAGCCAGTTCCGGGGGCAGGTTCAGCACGATCAGGCTGGGCATGTCGGAGGTGACCTCGCAGCCCATTTCGGTGACGGCGTCCCGCAGAACCTTCTCGTGCGTCTTGTACGACGCGGACCGCTTGGCCAGACCTTCCTGAAGGGTCAGGCGCAGGGATTCATGGAAGGCCGCAACGGCGTAGCCCGAATGGGTGCGGTGATAGGTGCCCTTTTCAACATCCTGCCCATCGACAATGCCCCAATGGCGGGCCTCAAAGATGGGATTGTGCACATAGGTATAGGCACCGGTGGTTTTCAGTGAGGTGATATAGCCGTCGGTAAAGCTGACAGGGGCATAGGTCAGCGGCAAGCAGCACAGACCTTTCTGCGGGCAGGACGCCCATCCGGCGATACCCGGAAAATCGTCTATCGAGAAGTCATCGACGCCCAGAGACGACACCGCATCGATCAGACCCATCGCGCCATGACGTTCGCACGCGTCGGAAAATCCGCGCAGGTCATTGATGCGGCCCGATCCGGTTTCCCAATGCGCCATGAAAGCCCATTTCGGTTTGTGCTGCGCCAGCGTCGCTTCGACCAGATCACCGGTGACCGGCTGGCCGTGCGGAACCTCGATCACGGTGACGCTGGCGGCCTGAGGTGCCATCGGGTTGGCTGCATGTTCTTCGGGCGTCGCCGCCTTGATCCGCAGCGTCAGCGCGTCAATCCCCGAGAATGTCCCGTTGGCAAAAGCAACGACCTTATCGCTAGGCATGACAGCCGAAAACATGGTGTCCAGGGCGCTCCAACCGGTGCCGGCAACAGCAAAGGTATAGGCGTTGTGGGTACCCCAGATTTTCCGCAGCATGTGCTTGCATTCGACCATCCCCCTAAGGACGTCCCCCTGCATGTGATCGGCAACGCCTGCATCGGCAAAGGCCTTGAGGACGCGCGCATCCGTGTTGCCCGGCCCCGGCCCCGCAGCGAGGGTCTGAGGGATTTCGAGCGGAGGGAAAATCTGAAAAGTCATGGTCTGGCATCCTCGGCTGTTGGCCGGGCATAGCGGCCCGTTGTGGCAAGTTACCGAGCAGGAAACGCGAGCTTGCCTTATGACGCAACGTAACTTACTACTGCTTTTGGATGGCCAATGGGATGGGTCAGTACCTACCCGTTTTGGTAAAAATACGAAGGTATACAAAGAAATGCCCTATCCTTATGGGTAGGTTTTTCCGGAATCGGGGCAAAATCATATGGTTGAGACACCGAACAAACCCATCGACATCATGCTGGCGGACGGCAACCCGCTGGTTCTGTCGGCCATGTCCGAAATATTCGAGCGGGACCCCCGATTCTCGCTGATGGCCACGTCAGCAACGGCCGAAGGGTTTCTGGGAACGGTGATGCGGGTTCCCGTTCAGGTTGGTGTCGTCGACTGGACACTTCCGGTTTTGGGGGCCGCCAAACTGATTGAGGTTCTGCGCGATCAGCCCAACGCCCCGCGCTTTGTCGTTTATGGCGACACTGGCGGCGATGTCCCGCGATTGGCGATGCAGGCGGGTGCGGCTGGATTTGCCGCCCGCACGGGCGAGGTTGAGGGTCTGCTGGAAACCTGCGCCAAAGTTGCAGCGGGTAAGATGGTGTTCCCGTTCATCGATATCCGTAAAATGCAACAGGACCCGATCCAGAGCCTGTCGCGTAAGGAGCGCGCAATTCTGGAGGCGCTGGCGCAGGGAATGTCAAACCGGGATCTATCGAAGGAACTTCAGATCTCGACAAACACGGTCAAGTTTCACCTGTCCAACATCTACGAAAAGCTGAGTGTCAAAAACCGAACGCAGGCCATTGCGTATTTCTATTCGTCTCAGCAGTCACGAAACTAGACCAAAGGCGATTTGGATGCCGATGTTTCCGGGCAGGTTATTCGTCCAGCTCTGACCAATTCTGGATACCGTCAGCAGCAAGAGACACGGTGCTTGTCCTGAGCGCTTTGCCGCGCGTGGCGGTAGGCACAACCCTGCGTTGCTTCCGCGAATCCCCCAAACATGTTACCTTGGGTCACCTTTAATGATTTGACTTCTTTTTCTGACATCTCGTTTTTTTCAGCTCTTTCTCGAGAGGTGACGTTCATGTCCGACTCCAGCAGTGAGCCCCCGCGCATAACGCTGTCCATACCAAATCTTCGGCCAAACCCATCGATATCAGCGGAAATTTCCGGCACTGTCGCGGCTGGTGCGCACAGCGTTGAGGATCAGAAGCGGGTTGAGGCGGAAAAGCTCAAGGCATTGCGCCGCGGTGTTGGAGTTGAGCTTTCTGCGGAAGTGATCAACGATCTGGTTGACAGGCGTGTTCAGTCGACAGGCGCAGTTTTTCGCCAGCTTGCAACCATTCGCGAAGATCTGGCCGGAGGCTTTCTGGGGGCGGTCGTTCCCACCCTCGCTCCGAAACTGCGGGGGGAACTGATCAACCCTGACGGGACCCCTACCGAACGTGTGATCGTCGAGGTCCTGCGCCCCACCTTTACCGCCAATGAAGGGATCGACAACGCGGATTTCTCGTGGGCTGTCAAAGCCGCCGTCACGGACGCGCGCGGGCTCTTCTCGCTTGATCTGCCC
This sequence comes from Ruegeria sp. CH2, assembly GCF_056537065.1. Lineage (NCBI taxonomy): Bacteria > Pseudomonadati > Pseudomonadota > Alphaproteobacteria > Rhodobacterales > Roseobacteraceae > Ruegeria > Ruegeria sp. CH2. The sequence goes on along the minus strand of NZ_JBQFQV010000024.1, from coordinate 24,402 downwards.
AATCTTCGCCTGCCACAGAACGGCCTGCGGTTGCGGATCAGGGGTCAAAACACCACCCTGACAGAAGCCGTGCCGCGCGTTGACGCGCTGGACGGCGAAATGGGCCTTGTGGTGCTGGATCGCACGCTCCTCCCTTTGCAGCGTTCGATCGTCGGCGAGCTGGCCGATATCTTGCCGGTGGATCCCGAGGATGCTGAAGAAAACATATCCGATTTCACCGGTACGCAGGCCCCTATCGTGCTGGGCGAGGGCGATTGCGCGTCGGAGTACCGAACCGAAGGCGGCACGGTTTCACGGCGGCGCTATTCGGTTCTTTACCGGCTGATTGATCCGCTCGTCGGGCCCAAGAATATCGTTCGAACACGCCCCATAGGCGGTGGCCGTTTTGTGACGACTATTCCGGGTACAACCTTTGCTCAGGCCAATCTGTCCGCCGAAACGCTTCTGGCCGCGTTCAACAATGACGGGGGTGATTGGGATTTTCGGGACCGGATTCCGATTGATGAACCTATTGATATTGAAGACTTCTTTGAAGATCTTGAAGAGCGGCCTCAGGATGTGCCCAAAGCGTCGAGCCTTGCGCTTGGGTATATTGCCAAGATGCGGTCGACGGCTGTCCACGCTGGCATGTCTTTGGGTCGGCTGGTCTATTCCCTGCCGCTTGCCCCGGGAGAAGAGCAGCGGATTGTCGTGTCGGAACAGCGCGAAACACTGAGCGTACGTGAACGAGAGAGCCTGACATTTGAAGAGCAACAGGAATTCGAGGAAGCCCGCGACACGTCCTTTGACAGTACGTTTGAAAGCGCGCTGGATGAGGTAATTCAGGGCACGTCTTCGTTTTCGACCCGCGCTTTTTCAAAGAGCTTCGGAGGCGCAGGTGGCGTTGGTGGCGGCCTGTTCGGAGGCATCGGGGCCATCGTCGGCGGCGTGGGCTTCAGCGGCGCACGGTCCAGTTCGAATTCTTCCGGCAATTCGTCCAACACGCAGAACACATCGCGCGATTTTCTGTCCGACACCCATGAGACATTCTCTGCCGCGCTTGAACGGGCGGCTTCGGTCAAGCGCAATTCTGCACGGACCAGTGTGCGCACTGCAACTGCGACGGATCGGCGGACGGCAACAACGAAATTCGTGGCCAACCGCAATCATTGCCACGCAATGACCATGCAATGGTTCGAAGTCCTGCGGGACTTTTCCCTGGAAACGCGTATCGAGGGCGTGCAGCTGGTGGTCTTTGTGCCCATGCAACTCATCCGCTTCCGCCGTCTGGGGCAAGGCGATCAGTTGCCGGGCAATGTCACCCGGTCCGGATTGCTGAGCCGGTACAAGGTCATCCTGCGCCATGCCGAAGTGTTCCGGCGCGTGTTCCGAAACCGCCGCAGATTCCGCAGCGCACTGAAGCTGCTGGAAGAGTTTTATGCGGACAAGGATGCAACACCGCAGAACGCGCCCGGCGTCGCACAGGACATCGTCAGTTTCGAGGCGCAGGGCACGTTCATGCCCAATGATGACATTTCTGTCGTGATCTTCACGCAGGATGGCGACCGGGTCGGACCTGTGCCGCTGACCGGATCGCCGATCGACATCGACAACCTGCATGACCTGCCAGCGGAAACACGCGAGAACCTGCTTGTCCGGCTGGCTGATGCCCGGCGTGATCCGACCAAGCGCCGGACCTATACCGGCTCTGTGGCTTTGCCCCGTTCGGTCGAGCGGTCGGATATCGCCCGTGTCGAGCTGCGCAGGCGGACGGGTTCGTTTGCCTACTCGTTCTACACCGGTCCTGATCCCATCAACATTTTCAACATCTGGGAGCATCTGGCCAATCTGGAAGATGCCGACGATCTGGATCGGGCCACCCGCAATATCAACCGCAGCCTTCGCACCACGATCTCGGGCTCGGACTTTGACGATCTGGTGGGTCCGCCCATGGTCAGCGAGTTTGAGGCGCGTATGAACGAAAACGCCCAGACCGTTGTTGATGACAATACGTTCCAGGCGCTGCCTGCCACCCTGCCCTATTCGGTGCAGGAAGTGCCGGACGTTCTGTCACGCCGGGATCTGCGCCGCATCGAAGAAATGTACCAGCATATTGTGGCCAACACCGTTCGCTATTCCCGCGTGATTTGGGCCAGCATGACGGACGAAGAACGTGCGATTCTGCTGGAGCGTTTCACCATAGGGGTACCGGAAGGCGGGCTGGACGATGCCTCAAGCGAGATATCGCTGCTCAGCACCGTCCAGAACAAGGTGTTGGGGTTCTATGGCAATGCCATGATCATGCCCTTCTCGATCCCGCCCGATTTGGCCGACCGGATGGAGATGCGGACCGGTGACATTCAGGACAGTCTTCTGGCCTTCCATCGCGAAGACTTCCGACCACCGCGCCGCACGATCTCGCTGCCGACCAGGGGCCTGTTGGGCGAGGCTGTACTGGGCCGCTGCAATTCCTGCGAGATGATCGACCATCGCCGCTTCTGGAACTGGCAGGACAGCCCGACACCGCCACCGGTTGGCGACGCGCCGGTCCTGCCTGCTGACAGTGACGCCATCTTTGGTACACGTGCGCCGTCAGACCTGCCGAACAACCAGCCTTCGAACACGCTGACCATTGCAGGGGGCGACATTGGCACCGGCCAGGCTGTGCCCACGTCGCAACTGGCCGAAATCCTCAAGGCTGCGCCTGATCTTGCAAGGGCGGGAACTGATCTGACGGGCCTGAAGGAGTTGCAGGCGCAACTGGCGCTTGAAACGCAATCGGTCGCCGCCGGTCGGGACAAGGCCATCGACACGGCGACGGATCTGACCAAGGAGCTGGTTGGAAAGGCCACGGAACTTGCGGGTAAAGGTCAGGAAATCGCTGCCGCCCGCAAAGAGGAAGAAGCCAAGAAGGCCGCCGCTGACAAGAAGGCATTCGACGCCAGCAATGCCGCCAAGATCAAGGGGTTTGAGGATATTGCCAAGAACGCTTCGGGTGTTTCCGCGCTGATCGGTGGGCAACCGGATGGCAACCGGGCCGGTTTCGTTCAAAACCTGTTCAAGGATTTCCCCGGCGGGGCTGCTGCTTTGGCCAACCCATCCAACACGCTGCTTCTGGCCAAGCTTTTCGGGGCCTTCACCAAGGCGAACGCGGATGCCGATGACGGCAGCGCGACCAAGGCCGGCAGCCAGTCGGTGCTGGATTTCCTCAATGGCCTGAACGCCCCTGCGGAGGACGACAATGAGTGACACGAGCACAAATGTGACGGACAAACCGGGAATTGATGAAAGCCTTGCCGAGGCGATCATCAACATTCTTGAAACGACCAACTCTCCGGCGATCCAGCGTGCCCGTGAGGTGATTGCCCATAGGCTTGCCATTGCGGGCGATATTGCCCCATCGCGCATCCCTGCGCCGCGCAACATCACCGAGATCGGCGGCTATATCAATCTGCTGAGCGAGTATGGTGAGGCCGAACAGCGCGCACGCATGATCGCGGCCGCTTTGGGTATCGCGGGACCGCAGATTTCGCTGCCGCAGCCGGGTGCCATTCCGCCGATGTCTTTCATCACCCGCGACGGGGCAAGGCCCGTAGGTCCGCAACAAGCCAGTTTCCCGCTGAGCTTCACGATCCGCAGTGATTTCGTTCCGGCCTTCGACAATGCGTTGCAGGAAATCGCGATACGTGGCGGTGCGGTGCCGATCCTGACACCTGTCAGGGTCCTGCCGGCCGCCGGATCAGGCCCGGTGACCGACGGTATTGCACAGCTGGCTTTGATCGGTCGGACCCTCAGCCTGGCACCAACTGCGGCGCTGCATGCCGTGGCCACCGACCCCCTGTCGCTCAGCCGTCCGACTGCGGGTGGCGGGTTCGAGGTTCTGGCACGGGTCATCGACGCCGCCGCCCCGATTGCCGGGACCATCGCGGCGGCAGACTGGACAAGCTGGGAATGCGATGCTGCTGCCTGTTCCGAGGTTGACAGCAACGATGCGCGCTTTGCCCTTTCACCGATCCTGAATGCGGCCGGTTGGCACCAGGCGGCTGATCCCGGCAATCCCAACAGCCTGTCCGATCCCGGCAGCTGGGCCGCGTGGCAGAACATCACCGGGCTTGTACCCGGCGTCACACGGTTCGCGGATGAGCTGCAATTGCTGTACCCTGCCGAGATGCTCATCACCTCGCCGGTTTTTAACCAACTGGACAATGTCTGGACGGGAAGCGCATTCGCCGCGCCATAGGACCCCCTCTGCGACCGCAACAATGTGATTTGGCGGCACTTGGCTTTTGGGGTTACGCTTGAACAGGAGGGCCGCCATGCAAAACCCGGAACGTTTCGAAAAATTCTTCTTTGCCAAAGTTGGCATGGGCGAAGCCTGCGGTTGCGCCGAGCGCATCATCGACGTTTTCGAATTCAACCGAAAAGGTGGTGCGCAGTCGAAACACCCGGTGAAACAGGACCGGCGCGGACGCCTGTCGTTTCGGGCATGGGCGGTCAGATATGGGCTTATAAGCCGAAAGCGGCACAGCTGAACACGGATTGGTCCTGTCAGACAGCCACCAGTTTTCCGTCTCGCAAATCGAGCGCATCCGGTGCCAGTTCGGCGCGGAAGGCCGGGGAATGGCTGACAAGAAGGATCGCTTGCGGCAATGCCCGGAGGATTTCCAGCAGCCGGGCCTCGTTCCGTGGGTCCAGCGCGTTGGTAGGCTCATCAAGCAGCAGAACCTCGGGCTCCATCGCCAGAACGGTCGCCAGCGTAACCAGCCGTTTTTCACCCCCTGACAACTTGTGGGTGATGCGGTTCTTCAGATGCATCAGGTCCAGATCACCCAACACGCTTTCAACGATGGCAAGTGCTTCGTCGCGTGTTCTGCCCAGGTTGAGCGGGCCAAAGGCGATATCCTCGGCGACGGTCGGGCAGAACAACTGATCATCCGCATCCTGAAACACAAGTCCCACCCGGCGGCGCACGTCGTGAAAATCGGCCTCTTGCACCCTTTGCTGACCAAAGATCGTGACCGTGCCGGACCGTGGGCGCTGCAAGCCAAGCGTGATACGCAGCAAGGTCGATTTTCCCGCCCCGTTCGGGCCCGTCAGCGACAGGCGTTGACCGGCGGACAGGCTGAGGCTGGCACCATCCAGAACGGGTGGCTGACCGGGGTAGGCAAAGCAGATATCTTCAAGCGCAATCAGTGCCATGCAAAATCCAGTATGATCAGACCCGCGCAAAGAGCACCAAGACCTGCGGCAAAAACAATGTCCCTTCGGGTCAGGGCAAAATCCTGAAGAAGCAGCATACGGCCTGAAAACCCCCGGCATTTCATCGCATCAAGTATGCGTTCGGATCTTTCGATCGCGCGCACCAGCATCATGCCAACGAGATAGCCAAAGCTGCGATAGGTGTGCCAGTTTGTTGCCGGGCGAAAGCCGCGCACTTTCATAGCCGCGCGCAGGCGCAGGTATTCTTCCCGCAGAACCTCGATATAGCGGATGGTGAACATCAGAAGGTGAACCAGCTTTTCGGGGCAGCGTAGGCGGTGCAAGGCGTGGCCAAGCGTAACCGGCTCCATCGTGCCGACCAGCACCATAAGGGACAGGATGACCGCGTTGGCCGTCAAGGCGATCTCGACCGCTTTCCAGAAACCCTGCCAGCTTGCAGGAAACCCCCAGAGCGTAAACATCGGGTCGCCGGGCATGGAGAATGGCAACAACACCAGCATGAACAGGATGAACCCGTCCATCATGGCCATGCGTTTCAATGTCTTCCGCCAGGGCAGACGCGACGCGGCAAGAAGCGAAAGGGACACCGCCAGAGCCGCGCACAGCGCTGTCAGCGAGGACACCGCCACTGTCACCACCGCGAAGACAACCGCCATAACGATCCGCATCCTAGGATCAAGCGGGTTGATCGCGCCGCGCCGCTGCGCGCCCGCTTTGACCAGCGTGTTTTCCTGTTGCCCCAGAACGTGCGCCATCAAGCCGCCAGCTTGCGGCGTGCCGCAAAGTAAAAGCCCAGACCAAACAGACCGACGATATATCCGATCCCACCCAGAACAGTTTGCAGGTCATTTTGTTCGCGGTATGCCGCTATTTCCCGACGCAGCGGGCGCAGCTCATCCCGAACGGCCCTGGCAATGACCTGTTGTTGTTCTGTGCTGAACACCGCCACTGTCTGGGCAGGTGCGTTTGTTGGCGGGGTGTCGGGTTCCGCTTCAACGCCCATGATCCGGGCGACATCCGCAGCGGGCATGGTGACCTCGGCCACATGTCCGGCACCAAGGTTTGCAAAGAATGTATGGGCCACCGGCGCGTTTGGCGTGTAGATAAAAAACCCGTCTGCATCTGTTACGATACGGCCCAGCTCGGCTCCGTCCGGGCCGTTGACGATGACCTCGGTATCGCTTGCCATGTCGCCGTTGGAAAAGCCGATTTCGCCTTCGATGGCGTCACCGGATTTAAACACTCCGGCTATGACCTTATGCGCCAAGGCAGGTAGGGGTGCGCAGCACAGCGCCAGAATGATTGCCAGATACCTCATGCGACCGCTCGTTTGACAAACAGCTCGGGCTTGACCTTGCGCGCCAGCAAAACCGCGAACCCAGTCAGGATCGCCTCGATCGCCATGACAGGAATATGTGCAAAGAAAACAAGCTTGGCCGCTGGCAGGAATGCATCCCCGGACAGGGCCAGTGAAAACGCAACCATGCCGGTTGTGGCGGCGATGGCAAAGGCACCGCCGACCCCGCCCCATATCGCACCTTGCAGAGGTGAGCCATGGGCGATCAGGCGGCCAAAGATCAGCCCGGCCAAAACCGCGGGCAACGCGATGTTCAGGGTGTTGATCCCCAATACCGTCAACCCGCCAAAGCCAAAGAAGACGGCCTGCAGCAAAAGCCCGACGAACAAGGCCGGGAATGCGGCCCAGCCCAACAAAAGCCCGGCCATACCGTTGAGGATCAGATGCACTGACGAAGGGCCAATCGGCACATGGATCAGCGATGCCACGAAAAAGCTGGCAGACAGCACCCCCGCAGTGGGGATGCGATCAAGATCCAGCGACCTGAGGCCCATGGCAATCCCACCCGCCGCAGCGACGGCTCCGCCGATCACGACCGGGTTGGACAAGGCTCCGTCAACGATGTGCATCTACGGTTACTCCAAATCCCAGGCGCGGATCCAGATGACCGCGTCCTGACTGAGTTCTTTGCCGTTGTGTTCGGTCACGGGACCGGCGCCGAGTGCGGCAAATCCCCAATATCCGGCTTTTGGAACGCCAAACGTGAAATACCCGTTATCATCCGAAGTTGCGACCAATGCACCACCCGGCATCGGCGAGACCGACGGGGCGGAAGCGGCCGCGCTTTCCATGTTCGGTTCTGCGGCCATGTACTCGATCTCGATCTCGGCACCCGCAACCGGTTGGCCTTCGGCCATAACCCGACCTGTAAACGTCGAACCCGCGATGATGTTGGTTGGTTTGTTGAGCGGGATGATCTCAACCGGCAGGCCCACCGGGTTCATCCAGTCGGTCGGCAGTTCATTGCGGTTCATGAATGCCTTGGCGATCTGCTGGATATAGATATCCTCGGATTCCTCATAATAGGGCTGGGGAACAGTCACCAACACATAGTCGCCCGACCGTTTGACGGGAACATAACCCTTGAATGCCGCGCCTTCGTTTTCGCCGCCGGTGAAACGTACGGGTTCCAGGGTATCCAGCAGATCGGTTTTCTGACCGTTGTGGATCACGTAGAATTCCTGCGGCTTGTCCAGATCCATGACATGCCCGTTCGAGAACGGATGCCAAAAGATCAGCTTGACCGGAACATTCCCCGGTGCGTCGATCATGGTGTCAGCGGTGTATTCCAGCAGGAAATGCGCATTTGCCATCGCTGGAAGCGCCATCGCCACAGCGGCTGCGGAAAGCAGCTTGGTCATCAATAGTCGTCCTTGTCCCATCGCACCAACCCCGGTACGAGATGCGTTTTGACTGCGGGGACGTCCAAGCTAAGCTGCTTTTTCAAGCATCCTGCTCCGACGCACATCCCGTCGCCGATTAGGAGTGCCCTTGTCAAAGGCACATGTCCGGCAGGTATCCTGACTTGCGGGTCAAAGCGTTGGGCTGGCCTTCCCGGATTAACTCCAGTGGCACTTCAGCCCTGCTCGCCGCTTACAGTTGCGGGTGCAGTTGCGGAGTTGGGCCAAAGCCCGCACCGCATTCCCTATTGATTCCAGAGCACGCCCCGGAACCGGACATGCCGAGCGGCTTGCCAGACTTCTTCGGCATCCGTCAACGATCAATTGCGCTGGCTGTCAAAAAGTTTAGCGGGCAATGCCCTTTTTCCGGCGGATCCGCTTTGGATAAAGGTCGGGGTTTTTCGGGAATGAACTACCCTTCGAGCAGGTATCTTTCCGACAATGGCAAACTGGCCGCCCCCAATGAGCGGGCATCCGGGCCTGCCGTCCCCACCTGCACCAAGGGCCGTTCAAGCCCGGTCAGGTTCATGTCAGATAGTTTGACCTCGACCAATTCCACCAGCCGCGCCTTGATGCCTGCGGGCATCCAGCCATCAATCTTGACAGATTCGAAGTCGATCAGGCTGCAAGACGAGACGATGGCATGTGCGATCCCGTGCGCCGCTTGTTTCAGCCAGTTCTCAAGGTGGGTTTCCGGTAGGTCCCAATGCTGTGTCGTTTCCCAGATTGAGCCGGCTGTTTCGGCATTCCCACCAACTGCGCGCTCCAGCACATAAAGACTGGCGACATCTATCAATGGTTTCACTCCGCCTGCGTCGTCCGGCACGGGCAATGGGCCAAGCGCACCGGCGTTTCCCCGCCCCGAAAAGATCGAGCCGTTCAGAACCACCCCGCCCCCGATGAAGAAGCCCACATAAAAATACAGGAAATCTCGTGGGCCTTCCGCCGGGCCAAAGACCAGCTCGGCACCGCAGGCGGCCGTTGCGTCGTTCTGCAGGAATACCGGCAAGTCATAGCTTGCGGCCAGCGCGCCTTTCAGGTCCGCGTCACGCCACGGATCCATTTTCTCCTGCGGAACCTGCAATGTCTGCGCCCAGTCCCAAAGGTAGAACGGCATCGCAATCCCAAGACCCGCGATCCGGCTGCGCGCCTCGGGCGACAGTGACGCCATCACTTTGTCGAGGCTTTCTTTGGAAAAGCTCAATGTCGCCTCGGGCGTCGGAAAATCATAAGTCCGCCGCTCACGGTGCCTGACATTGCCAAGGAAATCCGTCAGCACCAATTCGGTACTGCGCCGCCCGACTTTGAGCCCAAAGAAATAAGCGCCATCCGGGTTCAGGCGCATGGGAACCGAGGGCTGTCCGACTTTTCCCCGGATCGGTTCGCCCCGCAGAAGCAGCCCATCGGTTTCCAACTGGCGCATGATGACCGAGACCGTCTGCGCCGACAGCCCGGTCATCCGCGCGATTTCAGATTTTGCGAGGGCCTGATGGCGCCGGACCAGTGACAGGACAAGCCGTTCATTTCGGGCCCGCATTCCACTTTGGTTGGTGCCGCGCATATCTGGCTCGCGTACGCCAGTGGTATTGTCCAAAGAGTTCATTGCAGACACGGCCATCCCCTTCATGACGACAATGTTGAAACCCTTCCTTTCTGTCAATAATAATTAAGAGTGATTTATTTATTGACTCGAAATTCGAATCTTGTGATGGTTTTCACGTTCGATCGGGCCGGTTTTCGCCCGATCAAACGTATGCCCGGACGGGCATTGGGAAAACTGGGAGGACTACCGATGAAACTTGCGAAACTTGCAGGCGCCACGGCGCTGGCGGTTACGGCCATGGCAAGCAGTGCAATGGCCGAAGGTGAAACCGTTTGCCTGATCACCAAGACGGATACCAACCCTTTCTTTGTTAAAATGAGAGAGGGTGCGACCGCCAAAGCCGAAGAGCTTGGCATGACGCTGAAGGCCTTTGCCGGCAAAGTCGACGGAGACCACGAAACTCAGGTTCAGGCCATTGAAACCTGCATTCTGGATGGCGCAAAGGGTATCCTGCTGACCGCGTCGGATACGTCGTCCATCGTTCCGGCGGTGCAGCAGGCCCGCGATGCCGGGCTGCTGGTGATTGCGCTGGACACCCCGCTTGAGCCTATCGACTCGGCCGACGCGACCTTTGCCACCGACAATTTCCTTGCGGGGCTTCTGATCGGACAATGGGCAAAAGCCACTCTGGGAGATACGGCAAACGACGCCAAAATCGCCACGTTGGACCTTGCGGTCAGCCAGCCCACTGTGGACGTGCTTCGCAATCAGGGGTTCCTGCAGGGGTTCGGTGTTGATCTGGCCGATCCGAACGTGATCGGCGATGAAGACGACCCGCGTCTTGTTGGCAGCGATGTCACCGCTGGCAACGAAGAAGGCGGCCGCCGCGCGATGGAAAACCTGCTGGCCAAAGACCCGATGATCAACGTGGTGCATACCATCAACGAACCGGCGGCAGCGGGTGCTTACGAGGCGCTCAAGGCTATCGGGCGCGAAAATGACGTGCTGATCGTTTCCGTCGATGGCGGCTGCCCCGGCGTGCAGAACGTGGCGGACGGGGTCATCGGCGCAACATCCCAGCAATACCCGCTGCTGATGGCATCGCTGGGCGTTGAGGCTGTCAAGAAATGGGCGGACGAAGGGACGAAACCCGAGAACACACCCGGTAAGGACTTTTTTGACACTGGCGTGGCGCTTGTGACGGATAAGGCCGCCGACGGCGTCGAGTCCATCTCGGTTCAGGAAGGCATGGACCTCTGCTGGGGTTAAGCTGAACGTGTGGAAGGCCGCTGCGCGGCCTTCCACTTATCAAAACCACCCACACGCCCGAAACCTTGCTAAAGTCGTCATAAACCTGACGCTTTGGGGGAAGTTCCATGTCCGATTCTTCACGACAAGCCGACGATTTCGAAACCGCCGCAAAGGGCAGCCCAGAGCAAGTTGCCGAATTTGACGATCACCAACGCGGATTTGTCGGAACGGTTCAGCATTTTCTGCATGTGAACCCGTCGCTGGTCCCGCTGATCGTCCTTGTCGCTGCAATCGTCATCTTTGGTGTCTTGCTGGGCCCCAAGTTCTTTTCGCCCTTTGCGCTGACATTGATCCTGCAACAGGTTCAGATCGTCGGGATCGTGGCCGCGGCGCAGAGCCTTGTGATCCTGACCGCAGGCATCGACCTGAGTGTTGGGGCCATCATGGTGATGTCGTCGGTTGTGATGGGGCAATTCACTTTCCGCTATGGAATGCCGCCTTCGGTTGCGATTGTGTGCGGCCTTGCTGTTGGCTCGGCAATCGGGGCCTTGAACGGGTTTCTGGTCAGTCGCATCAAGCTGCCGCCATTCATCGTCACCCTTGGCATGTGGCAGATCGTTCTTGCGGCGAATTTCCTTTATTCACAAAACGAAACGATCCGGTCGCAGGAGATCGAGGAACACGCCGCCATCCTGCAACTGTTTGGTGCCAAGTTTAACGTGGGCGGGGCGGTGTTTACCGTTGGTGTTGTCTTCATGCTGGCGCTGATCCTCGTCCTTGCATACGCGTTGCGGCACACGGCCTGGGGCAGGCATGTCTATGCCGTCGGAGATGACCCCGAAGCGGCAGAACTGTCTGGTGTCAACGTGCACCGTACGCTGATATCCGTCTACATGCTGTCCGGGCTGATCTGCGCCTTTGCGGGCTGGGCCCTGATTGGCCGGATCGGGTCGGTTTCGCCAACCTCGGGCCAGCTGGCCAATATCGAAAGCATTACCGCGGTCGTGATCGGGGGGATATCTCTGTTTGGCGGACGCGGGTCTATTCTGGGGTCCCTGTTTGGTGCCCTGATCGTGGGTGTCTTTACGCTTGGGCTGCGGTTGCTGGGCGCGGATGCACAATGGACGTTCCTGCTGATCGGCATCCTTATCATCGCAGCGGTCGCGGTCGACCAGTGGATCAGAAAGGTAGCAGCCTGATGGAACCCATTCTCAAAGGACGGAACCTTGTGAAACGCTACGGCAAGGTGACTGCGCTGGATCACTGCGATTTTGACCTGATGCCGGGTGAGATTCTGGCGGTGATCGGCGACAATGGCGCGGGTAAGTCGACGCTGATCAAGGCAGTGTCCGGCGCAGTGACGCCAGACGAAGGCGATGTTTGGCTGGAAGGTCAAAAGGTGAATTTCCATTCCCCGATCGACGCGCGTGAAGCCGGTATTGAAACCGTCTACCAGACGCTTGCCATGTCCCCTGCCCTGTCGATTGCGGACAATATGTTCATGGGGCGGGAAATTCGGCGAAAGGGGCCATTGGGATCATGGCTTCGAATGCTAGACCGTCCGGCAATGGAAAAGTTCGCCCGCGAAAAGCTGAGCGAACTGGGTCTGATGACCATCCAGAATATCAATCAGGCCGTCGAAACCCTGTCGGGTGGACAGCGCCAGGGCGTTGCCGTGGCACGCGCGGCGGCATTCGGATCCAAGGTCATCATTCTGGACGAACCGACAGCAGCACTGGGCGTAAAGGAAAGCCGCAGAGTCCTTGAACTGATCCAGGATGTGAAATCACGCGGCATTCCGATCATCCTGATCAGCCACAACATGCCTCATGTTTTCGAAGTCGCAGACCGGATTCACGTGCACAGGCTGGGAAAACGCCTGTGTGTGATTGACCCCAAGGACTATTCGATGTCCGACGCCGTAGCATTCATGACCGGGGCCAAGGACGCACCGCCCGAGGATCAGGCTGCATGACCGGTGGCAGCACCGCCCCTGACGTTCTGGCCGACAGCATCGTCGACGCCGTTGAGGCGCTGCCGCCGGCCCGACACCGGCAACTTGTCGCGATTGCCGGCCCGCCCGGATCCGGGAAAAGCACCGTTGCCAGCCTTGCCACAGCCAAGCTGAACCGGCGCGGTGTGTCAGCAGGGCTTGTGCCAATGGACGGTTTTCACTTTGACAACGCGATCCTGAAAGAACGTGGGCTTTTCCCGCGCAAGGGCGCGCCGGAAACCTTCGATCTTGCCGGGTTTCGTGCCTTGCTTGTGCGTTTGCGCACCGAAGATGAAGTTGCAATTCCGGGCTTCGACCGAAAGCTTGATCTGGCAATCGCTGCCCGATCAATGATCTCGCCTGATCAGCGGGTCATTCTGGTTGAAGGCAATTACCTTTTGCTGGATGAACCGGGCTGGTCGGGCCTTCACTCCCTATGGGCGCTCAAGGTGTTTCTGGGCGTCGATCTTGCAACACTGGAAACCCGGCTCACCGACCGTTGGGTTGGGTTTGGGCTGGACAAACAGGCCGCAAGAGAGCGGGCGCTTTCAAACGACATTCCGAATGCCGAGCGGGTGATCCGGAACTCGGTACAAGGCGACCTGAACCTGTGACATCTTAGGGCAGGTCAGTCAGAGCGCCCGTGTCACCTGTCTAGTAGGTGGGCGGAACAAGACCGGCCTGAAACCACTTCACGAAAGACACGATAGAAAACACGGGCAGCCCTGTGGCGCGCTGAATATCGGGCGCGTAGGGGCACATATTCGTGCATTCCAGCACGATCGCGCCAAGATCGGTGTGTTCCGATGTCAGGGCCATTGCGGCTTCGACATTGTCTTTGCGGGCCTTTTCCACATCAAGACCAAGCTCATTTCCAAGGATTGCGCGGGTGAACTCCGCCCCGCCTTCGGTTGTGCCGATAGGCGTGTCCAATGGAACATTGGCGGCCAGCAAGTGATCTTGGGTCAGAGTGGAGGCTGATATGGTCAGAACCCCGGCGCGTTTTCCCGCCGGCAGGATGCGGTTGACCATTTCAACCTGCATCAGGGACGATGTGGCCACCGGAACCGGGACCGCCTGGGCCAGCTCTTTTTGGAACAGCGACAGAAACCCGCAATTGGTGGTAATCCCGTCCACACCATCTTTGACAAGCTCCTGCGCCGCGTCGATGAACACGTCGAGCATGCCTTCGGCTTTGTGCCGTACCACCCGATCCGGCGAGGCATCACGCACAATGCGGTAGTGAACCGGAAAGGGCCAGGTCTGCGCGTTGCCCATATCGCCGGGAATGCGGGGAAAGCGGGCATCCAGCATCAGAATGCCGACAGACGCACCGTAGATGGATTTTCCGCCCTGCGCGATCATCCCTCAACCTCCTCGATGATACGGGTCGAAATATCGTCCGACCCTTCCATGTAGATGTTCGAAATCCCGTGACGCACGGCATCCTGCACCTGATCCATACGCTTGGAGATATGTGCAGCCAGAACCCGTGCCGCCTCATCCGCGTTCCGGTCCATCAAAGCCTGCATGACGCGTTTGTGTTCGTCCTTTGAGCGTTGCACGCGGTCGAGGCTCATGGAAATCCAACGGATATAGCGGATACGGTCGTTGATCCGCGTCAGGGTTTGCAACAGTTCCATATTCCCCGACAGCTTCGCGATACCCAAATGAAACGCCTCATCCCGGTTGACGGCTTCTTCGACAGTCAGACCGGTGATGTCGATGCCCGTTGCGTAAAGCTCGTCCCGCAACAGCTGCAGGTCTTCGTCCGATGCCTTGGCACAGGCCGCACGCGCCGCCGCTGTTTCGATGATCTGGCGCAGTTCGAACAGGTCGAACACGCTTTGCGCGTCCAGCGGGCGGCAGAAAAAGCCTTGTCCGGGGCGGAAGTCGAAAAGCCGTTCGGCAACCAGACGGTTCAACGCCTCGCGCAGCGGGGTGCGGCTGACGCCCAGATCCCTGGACAACGCCACTTCGTTCAGGCGGTCGCCGGGGCGCAGGCGAAACGAAACCGCCATCGCCTTGACCTGATCATAGATATCATCGACGCGCGGACCCGCCATTACCCCAGCCCTTCTTCGTTTGAATCACAGGTGCCACACGCTGAGCTTGAAATCAATATACAAAACTGTATACAGGTCTGCGTACAGATTTGACACAAGGGACTCGCAACCATGACAGGGACAAATTTTCTGACCGGAGCCGAAGCCATGGTGCGCATGCTCGAAGCGCATGGTGTGACGCATATGTTTGGCCTGTGCGGCGATACCACTTTGCCCTTTTATGATGCCCTTGCCCGGATGGATCACAGCATTCAGCACATTCTGACACGGGATGAACGGCACGCGGCCTATATGGCGGATGGCTATGCCCGCGTCACCGGCAAGCCCGGCGTGTGCGAGGGCCCGTCCGGTGGTGGTGCGACCTATATCTTGCCCGGAGTGGTCGAGGCCAACGAAAGCTCGGTTCCGATATTGGCAATCACGTCGGATGTGGCGACGACCAGCCGCGGTAAATACCCGTTGACCGAACTGGATCAGCCTGCGCTGTTCCGGCCTCTGGCCAAATGGAACACATCCCTCGACGACGCAGCGCGGCTTCCGGCCATGGTTCGGGCCGCCTTCAGGGCGATGACGACCGGCACGCCCGGTGCGACGCATCTGGCGCTGCCGTTTGACACGCAGAAGGGGCAGGTAGACGAGGCTGAAATCTGGGCGGATGACAGGCACCGCAGCTATCCCGCTGAACGGGCCGCACCTGACCCGGACGCCATTGAAGCAGCGGCTGCCATTCTTGCAGGGGCCAAATCCGCGGTTGCGGTCTGTGGTGGCGGGCCGGTTTTGTCCCGGGCGACCGATGCGCTGCGCCGGGTTGCAGGCCTGCTGGACATGCCCGTGGCCACAACCGTATCGGGTCAGGGGTCCATTGCCGAGACCGACCCGCTTGCCCTGGGCGTTGTCGGGTCGAACGGGGGCATCCCGGCAACCCGCGCCGTCGTGGATCAGGCCGATGTCGTTTTGTTCATTGGCTGCCGCGCCGGTTCGGTCACAACGGAACGGTGGAGAAGCCCCGGACGCAACACCACGATCATCCATATCGACAGCGATCCGATGGTGATCGGCGCCAATTACCAGACCGAAGTGGCTATCTGCGCCGATGCCCGGCTGGCGCTGGAGGCTTTGGCGCAAGCACTGGAAGACCGGCAGGGCCTGACCAGCCAAGGCGGAACAGCCAAGGCCCGCGCCGCATGGGAGGCCAAGAGGACCGCGTTCGCCCCCCTGGCCGCAAGTCGCGAGACACCGATCCGGCCCGAGGCCGTCATGGCGTCCCTGATGGACATTCTGGATGACGACGCGATTGTCGTCGCCGACCCCGGCACCCCCTGCCCCTATTTCAGCGCATATTACCGCTGGCGGAAACCGGGGCGCCATTTCATCACCAACCGGGCACATGGGGCGCTGGGATATTCGCTGGGCGCGGCCATGGGGGCACATGTCGGGCGGCCATCGGTTAAAACCCTGTCGGTCATGGGCGATGGCTCGTTCGGGTTCACCTGCGGCGAGTTTGAAACGATGGTCCGGCACAATATGCCAATCACTTCGATCGTCTTCTCGAACTCAGTCTTCGGATGGATCAAGGCTGGCCAGAAAGCGGGATTTGGTCAGCGCTATTACAATGTTGATTTCAACCGGACAGACCACGCCGCTGTTGCGGCCGCCTTTGGCGTCAAATCCTGGACCGTCAAAGACGCCGAGGATCTGCCGCGCGTGCTGAAACAGGCGATTGAGCATGACGGCCCAACACTTGTCGACATTCACTCACAGCCGCTTCACGAAGCGGCCGCGCCGGTCTCGGAATGGGTCGCGTAAGCGGCAATTGACGGGGTCAACTGGGCCAGAAATTCCTGGGCAATCGTGGACAAAGGGCGGCCCTTGGCCGTGATGATCGCGAGATCCAGCATGACTGGCGGCGCAAATGGGCGGGTCTGATACCCGCTCTCGTCGTCAAAGGTCACAGTAAAGGGGTCGATCATCGCGACCCCCATACCCTGTTTTACAAAGCTCAGCAGGTTTTCGGACAGATGGGTGTGTATCTGGGTACGCCATGTGTGGCCGGATGCCTGAAAGATGTCGCGAGTCCGGCGATGGGTCTGGTGTTCCGGCCCCATCACGATGAAGGGTTCGTTTTCCAAAATCTCTGGCGTCAGTACGTCGTGCTCGGCCAAGGGACTGCCCTCAGGAAAAGTCGCGAGCGTTTCAAACTGAAACTCCTGATAGTTCAGTGTGTCATGCAGAATGGGCATCTCGACGATACCGATTTCAAACAGGCGCGAGATGACCCATTCCTGAATCTTGGACGAATATTGCGACTGAAAGCTGACAGACAGGTTCGGGCGCGTTTTGGCAAACCGCGCGATCTCGCGGGGCATAAAACCAAAGGACAACAGGTGCGGCGCGGCAACCTGCAACTGTCCGGGATGTTTGTTCTGCAGATCGGTTACGGCCTGCGCCACGTGGTCCAGCCCACGCACGACCGTGTCGACCTCACGAAATAGCATCTCGGCCTCAGGTGTTGGCAGCAATCGGCCTTTTGTCCGTTCGAACAGAGGCAGACGCGCTTCGCGTTCAAGCTGTGCCAGAAGGTTGCTGATGCCGGGTTGCGATATCCCAAGAACCGAGGCCGCGCCGGTCACAGTTCCGGTTTCCATTATGGCATGAAAAGCCTGAAGTTGGCGAAAGCGCAGGGACAACGATAATCTCATCACTTTTTCTGATGAACTTACGAAAATATAGTATTTGAAATGATAGTCCGGTCAAGGCAGGCTTTCCCCATCGACAGGGGGCGAAATGAGCAATCTGGCACAGAAAATCATCGGCTATGACCTGTGGCACCTTGAACTGCCGGTCACATCCCGTCGGGATCACGGCATCGGATCGGTTGAAGGCGTTTGCGAAGTCGTCATCCTGCGCCTGACATCCGAGGATGGCACCCAAGGGTATGGCGAGGCGTCGCCCTGGTCGGTATTCACCGGAACACCCGAAGCGAGTTTTGCGGCGCTGAACCGTTATCTGCGCCCTCACGTTCTTGGGGCATGCGTTGGGGATCGGGCCGCCATCATGGCACGTGCGGCTTACGCCGTGGCACATTGCACCGAAGCCAAGGCCGCGCTGGAAACCGCGCTGTTGGATTTGGCAGGCCGGATCAGCGGTGTTCCGGTCTGGTCCTTGTTGGGTGGTCGCTTCCGCGACAGCATTCCGCTGAGTTGTTCCATCGCAAATCCCGACTTTGCCCAGGACATCGAACTATTGGCACGCCTGCGTGAGGATGGTGTTCGGATTGTCAAACTCAAGACCGGGTTCAAGGATCACGCCTTCGACATCATGCGGCTGGAGTACCTTGCCCAGAACTACCCGGAGCTCTCGGTCCGCGTGGACTATAATCAAGGGCTCAGCATTGATGATGCGCCATCGCAGGTGCGGGACGTCGCTCAGTTCAAACCGGATTTCATTGAACAACCTGTCCGCGCCCATCAGTTTGGCATGATGGCAAAGCTGCGGCAGATGACGGATGTTCCCCTTCTGGCCGACGAAAGCGTCTTTGGCCCCGAAGACATGGAGCGCGCGGCACGCGAAGGGATCTGCGACGGGGTTTCGGTGAAGATCATGAAGTCAGGCGGCCCGACCCGCGGGCAGACGGTTGCGCGCATCGCTGCGGCCCATGGCCTGACGGCCTATGGAGGTGACATGTTCGAGGCTGGCCTGGCCCATTTGGCGGGCACGCACATGATTGCCGCGACACCGGAAATCTCTCTGGGCTGTGAGTTTTATCAGGCGTCCTATTTCCTGAAAGAGGACATTCTGGAGCAGCCATTTCAGGTCAAGGACGGTCAGGTTTGCGTGCCTCAAGGCCCCGGACTTGGCGGCAGACCCGACCTGACCAAACTGGATCATTATGCGGTTGCCAAGGTGGTGACAGAATGACGGACAAGAAAACCATAGCCATCATAGGGGCCGGAATTGTCGGCGTGTCGACTGCGGTCTGGTTGCAGCGGGATGGTCACAATGTGATCCTGATCGACAAGGCAGGCCCTGCCGAAGGTACCTCGCACGGGAATGGCGGGGTTTTGGCCTCGTGTTCTATCGTACCGGTAACAGTCCCCGGATTATTGGGAAAAGCACCGAAGATGCTGCTGAGCCCCTCGCAACCGTTGTTTCTGAAATGGGGGTATTTGCCAAAGCTTCTGCCGTGGCTCTGGAAATACCTCCGCCATGCAAACGCCGCCGACGTCGAGAGGATCGCCGCAGCACTGACATCCATCGTTGGCGACAGTCTGAATGACCACAAGGCGCTGGCGGCCGGAACGGGGGCGGAAAAGTGGCTGGTTCCGTCAGATTACCTGTTTCTTTACAGGGATCGCGCACATTTTGAGGAAGATGCCTTTGGTTGGGAGATCCGGCGCAGGAACGGGTTTCGGTGGGACGAATTGGAAGGTCACGCCTTCCATGAATATGACCCGGTTTACAGTCAGGACATCGGATTTGCCGCCCGGCTTTCGGATCATGGCCATATCACCGACCCCGGCCGGTACGTGAAAGACCTTGCCGCGCATGTTGAGGCGAACGGCGGTCGCTTCATACGCGCAAATGTCGAAGATGTGGTTCGGGAAAACGGACATGTCACCGGTGTTCGGGCCGGTGGAGAGACCATTGCTTGTGACGCAGCCGTCGTGACGGCCGGGATCTGGTCGGGCCCATTGGCAAAGCGCTTGGGAGTTTCTGTTCCTCTTGAAAGCGAACGTGGTTATCATCTTGAATTGGTAGAGCCTTCCGCGATGCCGCGCAGCCCGGTTATGGTTGTCTCGGGCAAGTTCGTTGCGACACCGATGGATGGGCGCATACGCTTGGCGGGCGTTGTCGAGTTCGGAGGGCTGGATGCGCCGCCCTCGCGCGCACCATTCGAGTTGATGCGCAAAAATGCCCGGGTGGCGTTCCCGGGCGTGACATGGAAGGAGGAAGTGGAATGGATGGGGCACAGGCCCGCCCCGGCTGACTCGATCCCGGTCATTGGCGATGTGCCCGGTATCAAAGGGGCCTATATGGGCTTTGGGCATCACCATATCGGCCTGACAGGCGGGCCAAAAACCGGGCGCCTTCTGGCGCAGATGATTGCGGGCAGAACGCCAAATGTCGACATGAGCGTCTACGCGCCGTCACGATACGCAAAATAACAAACAAACCGGTGAAAAACGCCGGTGTTTCCAAATTCAACAGGGAGAAGAATGATGAAGAAACTGACGAACCTTCTGGCGGCAACTGCGCTGACTGCCACCGCTGCTGCACCCGCCATGGCCGAAAAATGGGACATGCCGATGGCCTATTCGGCGTCAAACTTCCACTCGGCCACGGGTGCGGAATTTGCCAAATGCGTCACCACCGGCACCGGTGGTGAGATCGAAATCGTCACGCACCCGTCCGGATCGCTGTTCAAGGGCGCCGACATCAAACGCGCGATCCAGACCGGACAAGCCCCGATCGGTGAGCGGTTGCTGTCCGGACATCAGAACGAAAACGCATTGTTCGGGTTTGATTCCATCCCGTTTCTTGCAACTTCATTCGACGACAGCGCCAAGCTTTGGGAAGCAGCCAAACCTTCGATCGAAAGCCTGCTGGCCGAACAAAACCTGACACTGCTTTATGCAGTGCCGTGGCCGCCGCAGGGTCTTTATTTCAAAAACGAGGTGAACTCGGTCGCCGAGATGAAGGGTATCAAGTTCCGCTCGTACAACAACGCCACTTCGCGGCTGGCCGAGTTGACCGGGATGCTGCCGGTCACCATCGAAGCGGCTGAAATCAGCCAGGCTTTTGCAACCGGGGTCGCGGATTCAATGATATCGTCGGGATCAACCGGATATGACCGCAAGGTTTGGGAAAGCCTGAACTATTTCTACGAGGTCGACGCCTGGCTGCCGCGCAACTACGTGATGGTCAATTCCGACGTCTGGTCTGGTGTGTCCGATGCCAACAAGAACGTCATCAAAGGCTGTGCGGAACTGGCGGAATATGCCGGGAACTGGCGCGCTAAGGAATACACCGGCTTTACCTTGCAAGGCCTGCGGGATGGCGGCATGACCGTTGGCCCGGCATCGGATCAGATGGTGCAGGAGTTGAAAGAGATTGGCGTGACCATGACCAATGAATGGCTGGAGGCCGCTGGGGACGAAGGCAAGGCCATCGTCGACGCCTTCAATTCGTCGCAGTAATCCTTTCGGAACGGGCGGTGGCATATCCTGCCGCCCGTTTCACATCCAATCAGAACACAGCGGGGACGGCATGGCGGTTTTGCGAGGGCTTCGGTCCGTATTGGATTTCATTTATCTGGCGGCAGGGGTTCTGGCGGCACTCAGCCTGATTGCCATATTGCTGCTGATCGTAGTGCAGATGCTGGCCCGCTGGACCGGCGAAGTGTTTCCCGGCGCACCGGATTATGCCGGTTATGCGATGGCTGCCGCCTCTTTTCTGGCTTTTGCCAACGCGCTGAACCGGGGCAGTCACATCCGTGTATCGATCCTGCTGAACGCAGTGCCGGACGGGGTGCGGCGCATTCTTGAAGTCTGGTGCTTTGCCATTGGCACGGCTGTTATGTGGTATTTCTGTTGGTATGCCTATCGCTTTGTCTACTGGAGCTGGAAGTTCAACGATGTCAGCCAGGGGCAGGATAGAACCGCCCTTTGGATCCCTCAATCCGCGATGCTGATCGGTGCCGTGATCCTTGCCATCGCCCTGACGGATCACCTGATCCATGTCCTTTTCCGCGGTGAACATCGGATCGTCCGCGATCTGGCCGATCAGAGCCACGGAGAGTAAGCGCATGGAAAATCTGTCTGTTATCATCCTCTTCCTCTTTGTGCTTTTTACCCTGTTGGGCACCGGTGTGTGGGTCGGACTGGCCCTGATGGGTGTTGCCTGGGTCGGGATGGAGCTGTTCACGACACGCCCCGTGGGCGACGTCATGATCACGACCATCTGGTCGGCATCGTCCTCGTGGACCCTGACCGCCCTGCCGATGTTCATCTGGATGGGCGAGATCCTGTACCGAACGCGACTGTCCGAGGACATGTTCAAGGGGCTGTCGCCCTGGATGGCCCCCCTGCCCGGTGGTCTGGTGCATACGAATATTGTTGGATGTACTGTCTTTGCAGCTGTCTCGGGGTCGTCTGCGGCAACCCTGACGACCGTCGGAAAGATGTCGATCCCCGAGTTGCGCAAACGCAATTACCCCGAGCGGATGATCATCGGCACATTGACCGGGGCTGCGACATTGGGGCTGATGATCCCGCCCTCGCTGACCCTGATCGTGTACGGGGTGACGATCAATGAATCGATCACCAAGCTGTTCTTCGCCGGTATCCTCCCCGGCCTTGTTCTTGCGGCGATGTTCATGGGCTATGTCGCGCTGTATTCCAAGCTGGGAAAGGACTGGAACCCGAATGACGAAAGCAAACTGAGCTTTTCCGAGAAAGTCAAAAACTCACGCTTTCTGCTGCCTGTGATCCTGCTGATCACCGTTGTCATCGGGTCGATGTATCTGGGCTATGCCACCGCGACCGAAGCCGCCGCTTTCGGCGTGATCGGGGGGCTTTTGCTGGCCGCCGGTCAGGGGTCGCTGACCTGGAAGACCTTTACCGAAAGCCTGATGGGGGCCACGCGCACCAGTGCGATGATCGCCCTGATCCTTGCGGGGGCAGCCTTTTTGTCGCTGTCGATGGGGTTTACCGGCCTCCCACGCGGACTGGCCGACCTGATCGCAGGATGGGATCTGACACGGTTCGAGCTGCTGATGGTCTTGCTGGTATTCTACATCATTCTGGGATGCTTTCTGGACGGGATTTCTTCGGTCGTGCTGACCATGGCCGTGGTTGAACCGATGATCCGTGACGCCGGGATCGACCTGATCTGGTTCGGCATCTTCATCGTGGTTGTTGTCGAGATGGCGCAAATCACACCGCCAATCGGGTTCAACCTGTTCGTGATGCAGGGCATGACAAACCACGAAATGAGCTACATTGCACGCGCCGCGATCCCGATGTTCCTGATCATGGTATTAATGGTTTTCATCCTCATCTGGTTCCCGGATCTGGCGACCTGGCTGCCGGAAAATCTGCGCCAAAGCCCGGGCGGGTAGAACGGCCTTGAACCCGCTTCATCTGGCGGCGCGCCATGGCCCTCATGTTCTGATCACCGGGCTGGCGGCTGGCCTTCTGCTGCCGTCCCTGGCCGAGCCGATGCGAAACCTGCTGCCGCCTCTGGTCGTGTTGTTGCTGTTCGTCACGGTCCTCAGGATGAACCCGGAAACCATTCTCGGGTCGCTGAGTGATCTGCAGAAGGTTGCATTCACAGTCATCGGGTTTCAATTCGTGATGCCGCTGATCGTGCTGGCCATCGGGTTTGCGGGGGGGTGGACTGGAACGCCTGTCCTTTTGTCCCTGCTGATCATGGCGGCGGCCCCGTCCATTTCAGGCAGTCCCAATATGTGCCTGATGATGGGCCATCCGCCTGAACACGCGATGCGGCTGATGGTTGTGGGTACGGCGCTGTTGCCGCTGACCGCATTGCCCGTATTTCTGCTCATGCCCGAACTGGGGGATATTCAATCTGTCTTGCAGGCCGGGTTGCAATTGCTGCTGACCATCGTACTTGCAACCGGGGCTGCCATTATCACCCGGCGCACAGTTCTGCGCGCACCCTCACCCGCGACGCTGCTGAATTTGGAAGGGCTGGGAACACTTACCTTGGCTGTGTTTGTCATCGGGCTGATGCCTTCGGTCAGTGCCACGGCCCTGAACAACCCAGCCATTGCAGCCTTCTGGATCGCGCTCGCCTGTCTGGCCAATTTCGGGGCACAAGCCGTTGCATTTCACCTGAGCCGAAACCGGCTGCCCGCAGACAAATCGACCGCGATATCGATCATCGCGGGAAACCGGAACATCGCCATATTCTTTGTCGCCCTGCCACCCGATGTCACCGCCCCGATCATGGCCTTCATCGGCGCGTATCAGATCCCGATGTACCTGACGCCCATGATCATGCAGCGCCTTTATGGCAAGAACAACTACCCCTCGTAACGGCATCTGCACTTCGGAGCACCTTGCGGGTCTTACGTGCAATCCCGGATCACAAAGTGCTTCGTCGTTTCCTCAATGACTTCCCAATAGCCGCGAAACCCGTTCGGGATCAGAAAACTTGCCCCGTCGCGAAAATCCTGTCGGGTGCCGTCTTCGTGGATCAAAGCGCAATGGCCTTTGACAATATAGCAATATTCGTCTTTGTCCGTGAACGCATGCCATTTTCCGGGCGTCGAGGTCCATGTGCCCGCCGACAACTTGCCATCCGGACTGGTAAAATGCATCCCGATCTGGTGATGCGGATCGCCTTCGACAACGCGGCCCGGAAGATCGGCCAGACGCCGTTCGCTGCGTGTTGCGGGCGCACCGAAGAGATTGAGAACCTGAGATGTCATGACATCATACCCTCCTGCTGAGCGTGTATTTCAAAACAGCACGACCCTCCCTCTGCGCGTTGATGGCCCCTTTTGTGATGCGGGGGTCGTTGCCTTCGCTGAGGGCGATTATGGGACGGGTGGCCGGAGCGTTTTGCCG
>NZ_JBQFQV010000023.1:0-34796 GCF_056537065.1 Ruegeria sp. CH2 | reverse complement strand
GGCGGCAACTGGAGCTTCGAGTTCTACATGGAACAAAAACACGTCGGCTTCGCAACCGGAAATCACAACATCATGCAGCTGGGGAAGTGAACTCGGGCAAGGGCTCTGGTACACAGACGTCGGTAAACACGAGGAGGAACTGCCATGGGAAAGATCGTACAAGCCGCGAAGATCACGCATGTGCCAAGTATCTGGATGTCCCACACGATGCCAAAATACAAAGGCATCCGGCAGTCTGCCATTGATGGTTATGCGCGCCTGCGCCAGGACGCGATAGACCGCGAGGTCGAGACCTTTCTTGTGTTCGACACCCATTGGATCACCAATCAGGGGTTTCACCTGAATACCAAAGAGCACCACAAAGGCCGCTTCATCAGTCATGAACTGCCGCACATGCTGGCAGACATGGAGTTTGATTATCGCGGAGATAACGCGTTGGGGGAAACCATCCTTGATGTTCTGCGTGAGCGCGGCGAGCGAGCGCTTGGCCATTCGCACCCTGATATGGGAATGGAATATGGCACCCTTCTGCCTATGCATTTCATCAACGAAGGGGTGAATGCGCGCGTTTTGCCCGTTGCAGTCAACCAGTTCTCGTCGATCCAGGAAAACCGCGTCTGGGGTGAGGCCATTGCCGAAGGTATCCGGCGTTCCGACCGGAACGTTTCCATACTGGCCTCTGGCTCACTCAGCCATGATTTCACGCCGAATGAGCGCTCGGTCGACGGATTGAATGCGGTAAACGGCGAGTTCAACCGCCAGATGGATATGCACGTGCTGGAGATGTGGGAACAGGGACGGTTCGAAGAGTTCCTTGAAATGCTGCCGGACTATGCGAAGAAATGCGCAGGCGAATGCGCCATGAATGACACGGCTTTGCTGTTCGGAGCTCTGGGCTGGGGCAGCTACAAGGGTGAGATCGACATCTACACCCCCTACTTCGGCAGCTCTGGCACAGGTCAGGCGAATGTCAGCTTTTCGGTCTGAAGGCAGAACTCGGGACCTTTTCATTTGAAGAAAGCACACCTGTTCGGCTTTAATCCGCGAGCCGAACGGGTAAGGTCGGGGACTGGACAAATTGGTGTTCAGTTACAAGAGAAGGCTTGCGCATGGATTGGGACGCGTTTTCGCATTGGGGTCAGCACATTTCGAAATGGGCGGCCGATTACCACAAGACACTTGCTGAACGTCCTGTTCGGGCCAAGACCACACCAGGAGAAATCGCGGCCCAGCTAAAGGCATCGCCCCCCGATAGTGGCGAGCCCATGGAAGCCATCATGGCCGATTTCGAACGAATCGTGATGCCGGGTATCACACATTGGCAACATCCCCGGTTCTTTGCCTATTTCCCGGCCAACGCAGCGCCGCCGTCGATGCTGGCTGAAATGCTGGTGACCACAATCGCGGCGCAATGCATGCTATGGCAGACCTCACCAGCTGCGACCGAGGTCGAAGGTGTCATGGTCGATTGGCTGCGGCAGGCGCTTGGATTGCCGGAAGGAACGACCGGAGTTATTCAGGACAGCGCATCATCTGCCACGTTGTCGGCTGTGCTGACCATGCGGGAACGGGCCACAGGGTTTACCGGCAACCGCGAAGGCCTGAACGCCAAGGGCGCACTGCGCATCTACTGCTCGGATCAGGTTCATTCGTCGATTGATCGGGCCTGCTGGGTTGCAGGGATCGGTCAGGACAATCTGGTGAAACTGCCGACACGTGGTCCGACCTATACGATTGATGCAGAGGCTCTTGATGTCGCAATTCAGGGTGACATCGCGGCCGGGTATGTACCTGCTGGTATCATTGCAATTACGGGCGGCACCGGGGTTGGGGCCTGCGATGATCTGGTGGCGGTGGCTGACATCGCGCAAAAATACGACCTCTATACGCATCTCGACGCGGCCTGGGCGGGGTCGGCGATGATCTGCCCCGAGCTTCGTGAGGCCCTTTGGCCCGGGGCGGATCGTTACGACAGCATTGTCTTCAACCCACATAAATGGATGGGGGCGCAGTTCGATTGCGCGATCCAGTTTCTGCGGGACGCCACGCCACAGCTCAACACGCTTAAGATCGAACCGGAATACCTCAAGACCACAGGGGCAGAGGTAACGAATTATTCGGAATGGACAATCCCTCTGGGTCGACGGTTCCGGGCATTGAAGATCTGGTTCTTGATGCGGTCATACGGTCTCGACGGGTTGCGGAGCCGAATTCGCAACCATGTGCTCTGGGCCAATGAACTTGCAGAAAAGATCGGCGCGATAGAGGGGTTTGAGATCACCACCGGCCCGATCCTGAGCCTGTTTTCCTTTCGCTGTCCAGGGGATGACGCCGCTCAGCAGCGACTGGTGGACGCGCTGAATGACGATGGCCGAATTTACCTGACGCAAGGCATGTTTAATGGCCGCAAGATCATCCGTTTTCAGGTCGGGCAATTCGACACAACCCGCGATGACGTGCTGATGGCGGCGGATGTCATCCGCGATGTCTGGGAGAGCCTGTTATGAAATTCGCAACGTTCAGTGCTGCAGGGGATACCTTCTTTTGGGTGATTACCGATGATGGTGCGATCGCCCTGAACGGTGATTTTCCTGAGTTTTCCAGCCTGTATGAAGTCATTGCCGCAGGTGAGTTTGCCCAAGCCGAAACCGAAGACTATGAATATCTAACACGCTCACTCTCGTTATGAGTGAGGGACCATCGGTGGGTAGGTCAAAGGTCACTTGTAGGTCTTTGAAGGATGAAAGGATATTGAGGAAAGCGCTTTTCCGGCAACTTCGACGAGAGTTTAGCGAGAGATAAGAAAATGTTGAAAGTCGTTATACATCAGGGGTTTCATAAAACAGGCACTCGAACACTGCAAACAATGTTGCTCAGAAATCGTTCCCGATTAAAGGGCAGAGTGAATATTCTGGTTCCGAGTGATCTGCAAGAGGCGGGCTTCTCAGCACGGCGCTTTTCTGTAGTGCAAGAAGAACGAGTGCTAAATAAGTTTCGTAAACAATTAAGACAAGCTCTGGCGCGCTTTGAAAACGAAACAGACAAACCGCTTTTGATTAGTAACGAGGAGTTTGCGGGCCTGATTCCAGGGCGTAAAAATGTGTATTCTTATTCCATGGTAACGGTTTTGTCTGAAGTGCTATTGGATGAGATCGAGAAGTTCGCTGATGGTAACGCGCGTGCAACCTTCTTTTTTACCACCAGGAACGCCTCTGATTGGATTAAGAGTGTTTATTGGCAAAACATACGTTCGAACCGAATTCAGGAAGGCCTTTCGGAATACGCGGACCTACTTCAGCAAGGCGCAGATCTTGCTGGTGTGGTTGCCCGAGTTAAGGATGCCGTATCCTCCCGAGCCGACGTCGTTTCCCTAGACACCTCAAACATGAGTGACCGTCTATTTCCCGCCACAAAGGTGCTATCGATGCTGAACGTAAGGTCCGATGATCTTACGCCTGTCAGTAACTTGAATGTCCAACCGGTTGGAGCCGCAGAGTATTTTCTGGAATTGAACAGATCAAACATGACGGACGAAGAGGTCATGGCAGCGAAACGCAATTTCTTAGACGATTTGAAGATGCGCAAAAAGTAAGAAAGAAGGCCACGCGCTCGCTGCAGCCACGGTCCTTATTGGCGCGCCTCAGGATAGCCGACCAGTCTGACCTGAGATTTCAGAATAACACACGTGACCAGCCCCAAGCGTGTTTTCCCCAAGGGGGCACGCCTATAGCTTTTGCACACCATGCATGGTCAGGGTGCTCACCAGATCGGCATAATCCTCGCGGGCTTTGGGGCCTGCGCCGGTGTTCCACATGTAATACCAGTTTAACATGCCAAAGACTGACATCGTCGCTCCCCGAAGCTTGTCCTTGGCTCCGTCAAAAGAACCGGGGGACAACTCCAGAAGTATGTCGCGTACAAAGTTCACCAGATCAAGCTGATAGCCCCGTAGCCTTTTTTGCTGTTCCTCGGTCAGTGCGCTCATGCCACTGATCTGAACCCGGTGCTCGTCATCTGCACCCTGATAGGCAAAAAGGATCTCGCGCACTGCTTTGCGCAGTTTCTGTTCGGGGCTAAGGCCGTCCAGATCAACATTGCAAATCCGGTCCCGCAACTCACGCAAGTACGTTTCAAGGATGTCATACAGGATGGCATCCTTGCTGTCATAGTAGTGGTATATGTTTGCTTTCGAGATCCCACATTCTTTGGCCAAAAGGGTCATCGAAGCACGGTCAAACCCCTGGTCGGCAAACACTTTTGCCGCCATCTTCAGGATCTGCTCTCGCTTTTGGTCGTGGTCTTTAGCAATTGTCCGGGCCACGGCTCAGTCCTTATCGCGATTGTCTACAACGCGCTTCGCCTTGCCCTGAGAGCGTTCGACGTCGCCGGGGTCCCCTACTACAATTTCGGTTGAAACGCCAACGACGTCCTTGATCCGCTTGGTCAGCATCCGAGCAGCGGCCGTTTTTGACAGCTCGTCGGTGGAATCGGGGGAGGATTCAACAAAGACCCGCATGGCATCCATGCGACCGGATTTGTAGAGCTCGATCTGGTAATAGGGGGCAAGACCGCCCGTTGCCATGACCTGTTCCTCGATCTGGCTGGGGAAGACGTTGACGCCGCGCAGGATCATCATGTCGTCACTGCGACCTGTAATTTTTGCCATCCGGCGCATGGACCGCGCCGTCCCCGGCAGCAGGCATGTCAGATCGCGTGTGCGATAGCGGATCATCGGCAACCCTTCTTTGGTTAGTGTCGTGAACACCAATTCTCCGGTTTCGCCATCGGGCAGGACTTCTCCGGTTGCCGGGTCGATGATTTCCGGCAGGAAGTGATCCTCCCAGATTACAGGCCCGTCTTTGGTTTCAACGCATTCATTGGCGACACCGGGGCCCATGATCTCGGACAGGCCATAGATATCGACGGCGTGCATGTCGAAGGCCGCCTCGACCTCGGCCCGCATCGCGTCAGTCCAGGGTTCGGCACCAAAAACGCCAACCTTCAGCGAGCTCTCACGTGGGTCGAGACCCGCCTTGTGGAACTGTTCAAGGATATTGAGCATGTAGGAGGGTGTAACCATGATCCCGTCAGGACGGAAATCGTTGATCAGGTTGACCTGTTTTTCGGTCTGCCCGCCCGACATCGGGACGACAGTCGCGCCAAGGCGTTCGATCCCGTAATGGGCACCTAGCCCACCGGTGAACAGCCCATAGCCGTAGGCGTTGTGCACCATGTCGCCCTTGCGCAGCCCAGACGCGCGAAGAGACCGCGCGCCAAGGTCAGCCCAGTTGTCTATGTCATTCTTTGTGTAGCCGACCACTGTCGGTTTGCCTGTCGTGCCGGAGGACGCGTGCAGGCGAATTATCTCGCTGCGCGGAACCGCAAAAAGACCAAACGGATAGTTGTCGCGCAGGTCGTTTTTATACGTGAACGGAAACTTTGACAGATCCGAAAGCTGCTGAAGATCGTCAGGATGCACGCCAGCCTCGTCAAAGCGCTGTTTGTACATCGGAACGTTTTCATAGGCGTGGCGCACGGACCACTTCAGCCGCTCAAGCTGTGTGGCGCGAATTTCGTCGATCGAGGCGATTTCGATCGGGTCCAGGTCCGCTTTGTTGGGGGAAAGGTCTTTCATCGCGTAACTCCTCCAGTCACGAAACTATTCTTGAAAATTCTGGCCGCCAATGGTGCGGGACATGCCGCGAAATTCAGCGATCAGAGTATTGTCTTGATTGATGACGCGGACGTCGTAGATGCCGCTGCGACCGGACAGGTTCACTTCTGTCGCGGTGGCAGTCAGGCGGTCACCCTTCCGTCCCGGTGCGAGATAGCTGACCATCGTATGCTGCGCTACAGTTGCAACATTCCGGCTGTTGCAGGCAAAGGCAAAAGCACTGTCAGCAAGAGCGTGCGTGACGCCGCCATGGCAAATACCGTGTCCGTTACAGTGATGCGGCGCAACAGTCAGCGACAGGACAGCGCGCCCTTCATCGACCTGGACAAGCTCCATCCCGAACCATTTACTGGCTTCGTCATTGGCCCACATCGCCGCCGCGGATTTTTGGGCGCGTTCTTTTGGTGTCATCATCATCTTCCCTGAAAATGCGGTGCGCGTTTTTCGAGGAAACTGGACACGCCTTCGGCATAATCAGCACTTTCCCCGCAGGTTTTCATCGCGTCCGCTTCAATTTCAAGCTGATCGGACAAGGATGTAGTGGCTGCTGTTTGAATGCACTGCTTGGTCAGACCCAAGCCAAGGGTGGGGCCGTTTGCGAGTTGCGTGGCAAGAGCGCGTGCTTCGGTCATCAACTGATCATCGGGAAGCGCCTTCCAGATCAACCCCCAGTCTTCCGCCTGTTTGGCGGTTAGGGGCATTGCTGTCAGGGCCAGCCCCTTTGCGCGCGCCTCGCCCAACAATCGGGGCAAGTGCCAGCTGCCGCCTGTGTCCGGAATCAACCCGACCTTAGAAAAACTTTGGATGAACTTCGCGCTTTCCCTGGCCAGAACCATGTCGCAGGCCAGTGCAAGGTTCGCACCCGCGCCCGCGGCCACGCCGTTGACGGCACAAACGACCGGGAAATTCAAAGACCGGATCAGTCGAACCAAAGGGGCATAGAAAGTGCGTACAGTTTTGCCCAGGTCGGGCGGGCCATCCATTTTCGAGGGATCGCGGTCTCCAAGGTCCTGACCCGCACAAAAACCGCGCCCTGCGCCGGTCAGCAAAATCGCGCGGGCACCATTTTCGCGCGCGCTCTTCAGCGCGTCGTGAAGGGCAAGATGCATCTCCTCATTGAACGAGTTCAGCTTGTCGGGGCGGTTCAGGGTTATTTCAACCCAGTTTCCGTGATCATGTACAAGGATCGTATCGCTCATGGCAGTCTCATCTGTTCCCGTGACAACTTAATCATTGCATTAACCGAACGGTTGGTCAATATATAAACCCGAACCGAATCTGGACTGATCAAAGGGATTGCAAATGCCGCAACCGTCGCTGGTGAGTGTTGACTTTAAGGGCGACGTGGCCTGGGTCACGGTCGACAACCCGCCGGTGAACGCAACCTCGACGGGGGTTCGGCAGGGTCTGGCCGACGCGGTCGATGCAGTTCAGAAAGCTCGGGTTGCCGTCCTGTGCTGCGCCGGTCGGACATTCATCGCAGGCGGTGATATGTCCGAGTTTGACGCGGCTCCGGCTGAGCCGCATTTGCCTGATGTTGTTCAGAAGATCGAAGACAGCAATGTGCCGTTTATCGCCTGTATGCACGGCAATGTGTTGGGTGGCGGGCTTGAAATTGCCATGGCCTGCGCGTGGCGGATCGCAGCGCCGGGCACCAGCTTTGGGCTGCCGGAAGTCAATGTGGGCCTGATCCCGGGGGCGGGGGGCACGCAACGATTGCCGCGCCTAGTTGGAATGGAAGCGGCGATCGACATCGCCTGTTCGGGAAAAATCCTGAAAGCCGAGGAAATGGCCAATCTCGGGGGAATTGACCTGATTGCCGATAACCCAACGGCGGCTGCTCTGGACTTTGTCGCCAACCTGCCAAAGCGCCCGGCACCTGTCAGTCAACGGCCCGTCGGTGAATTCGCGTCTGACCTTCTGGAGACGAGCCGTCAGGCTTTGAAAAGAACCGCCAGGGGTCAGCAATCACCGCTGGAAAACCTGACCGCGCTCAGCTGGTCGTCAGAACCCTTTGCTTTCGCACAGCCGAAAGAGCGTGCGCGCCATCTGGCGCTGCGTCAAAGCCCTGAAAGCCGCGCCCTGCGATACGCCTTTTTTGCCGAGCGCAAGGTGGCCAGACCTTCGATGATCGCAGGTGTTGCCCCGCGCGATATCAGCCGGATCGCAGTTGTCGGTGGCGGGTTGATGGGGGCAGGGATCGCAACCGCTGCCCTGAATGGCGGTCTTTCGGTCACTCTGATCGAGAGGGATATGGAAGCAGCGGCCGCAGCCCATGATCGGGTTGAGGGGCTGTTAAAGGGGGCAGTCAAGCGGGGCAAGATGTCCGAAGCGCAGCTACAGGAACGCCTTTCTGCATTTCGCGCCGTTGACAGCTACTCCGAAGCTGCCGACATTCAGTTGGCTATCGAGGCTGTGTTTGAAGACTTGTCAGTCAAGCAACAGGTTTTTGCAGAATTGGCGCGCCATATGCAGCGTGACGCGATTCTGGCCACGAACACGTCTTACCTGAGCCCGGTCGAGATTTTCGCGGGTATCGAAAATCAATCCCGGTGCATTGGCCTGCACTTCTTCAGCCCTGCCCATGTCATGAAGCTGTTGGAAGTCGTGCATACGCCGCAAACTTCGCCCGAAGTTGTCGCCACAGGGTTTGCGCTCGGAAAAAGGCTTCGCAAGGTTTCTGTCCTGTCGGGCATCTGCGATGGATTTATCGGCAACCGGATGTTGGCTGCGTATCGGCGCGAGGCCGATTATTTGCTGGCAGATGGGGCGTTGCCTTATCAGGTGGATCAGGCAATGCGAGCTTTCGGGATGCCCATGGGGCCTTACGAGCTGCAGGATCTGACCGGCCTCCAAATCGCCTGGGCCAACCGAAAACGCAATGCCGCAACCCGCGACCCGAACGAACGTTATGTGACGATTGCTGACCAGCTGTGCGAGATGGGTCGTCTTGGCCAACGTACGGGCAAAGGATGGTATCGCTATGAAGAGGGTCATCGCGAACCGATCCGCGATCCCGAAGTGGAGGCGTTGATCGAGTCCCACTCGGCGGATCAGGGCATAACGCGGCGGGCATATGCGCAGGACGAAATCGTGTCGCGCATCCTGGCGGTGCTGGCCAACGAGGGCGCGTTGATCATTCAGCAGGGGATCGCCGAGTCCGCGGAAGCCGTCGATATGGTTCAAATTCACGGCTACGGCTTTCCGCGCTGGCGCGGCGGGCCGATGAACTATTGCAAGGAAATCGGAGCCAACACGTCGCACGCAATGATGGAAACCGTAGCCAAGGAAAGCCCCGGTTCATGGCGCGTCGCGGGTTGTCTTGGGGACAATTAACAAGTTGATGGTTACAAAAGTGACCATTAACGCATTCTTGACTCATGTTTCACAGGGAGGAGACAGAACTATGAAATTCACAAGGTTGAGCACACTTCTTGCCTCAGCTGCACTGGCCGTTTCAGGTACAGTGGCGCTTGCGGCAGACTATACGCTGACCATTTCCAGCTGGGCCCCGCCGACCCATGGCATCAATGCCAAGATGTGGCCGAAATTCGTCGAGATGATCGAAGAGGCCACCGATGGTCAGGTCACCGCCGAACTGAAGCTGGGCCTTGCCCCGCCCCCTGCGCAGATGGACCTGATCATGGATGGCGCCGCTGATGCCTCGATCATTTTCCACGGCTATCAGCCGGGCCGGTTTGTCACCACCAAGATGATCGAACTGCCCGGATATGAAGGCTCGGCTGAGGCTGCGTCGGTCGCATATTGGCGTGCATATGACACACATTTGAAGGCGGCAGATGAACACCGTGGTGTGAAAGTGATCGCTTTGCACACACATGGTCCGGCTCAGCTGCATTCCAGCAACCCGGTAACAACACTGGACGAAGTCTCGGGCCTCAAGGTTCGCATCCCCGGCGGTGTTGGTGGTGACGTGGGCACGGCGCTGGGTGCAACCGGTATCCAGGTTCCTGCACCGAAAGTGTATGAAACCTTGGCTTCCAAAGCCGCAGATGGCGTCGTCATGCCCTTTGAATCCCGCAAAGGTTTCAAGCTGACGGAAGTGGCCCAGAACGTCTATGAGGTCCCTGGCGGCCTGTATCGCGGTTCGTTTGCCTTTATTATGAACGAAGACACCTTTGCTGATCTGCCCGCCGATCTGCAGGCAGCGCTGGAAGAAAACGTTTTCGGGGAACCGCTGAGCCGCGAAATTGGCAAGATCTGGGATGAGATCGATGCGATCGGCCGGGAAGAGACCGAAGGCACCGAAGGTAACGCAATCCATGCCGCATCCGCTGAAGATCTGGAAAAGTTCAATGCGATTGCCGCGGATGTACGCGCCAAGGTTATCGACGAAGTCAATGGCACAGGCATCGACGCCCAGGCCGCCTACGACATGATCGTAAATGAAATGGCTGCGCAATAACGCAGTCGGGCTGGCGGACGCGATCCGCCAGCCGATTTCACCCGCTGGGGACCCGTTATGCAATCTCTCGTGACCTTTGCGCGTCGCGTCAGTATCGTGCCCACGCTGCTGGCCTGTGCCGCGCTGTTCATCCTGATGGTGATGACCTTCTTTGATGTCATCCTACGTTCTGTTTTTAATGCCCCGATCGAGGCGGCCACGGAACTGACCCGGATCCTGATGGCCGTCCTCGTGTTCTCGGTCTTGCCGATGATCTCAGCAGGCAAGGGTCAAATCGCTGTGGATCTGACGGATGGGCTGTTTTCACGCCTGCGGTTAAGTCGGGTACGTGATGCGATTGTATATCTGTTCTCTGGCATCATGCTTTTTTGGCCAATTCAGCGTGTCTGGGTATTGGCTGAACGTGCGCGGGATTACGGGGACGTCACGGAATATCTTTCGATCCCAGTCTTCTATGTAGGCTGGTTCATCTCGGGGTTCATAGCGATCACCGCTGTTGCAATGATCATCACCGGCTTCTTGCACTTCTTTGCCCCCCATACCTTGTCGGAGCACCCCCAATGACCGCTGCGCTGATCGGTTTTGTTCTTGTTCTTGTTCTTGTGCTGGTGCGCTTGCCTATCGTGTTTGCAATGGGATTGGTCGGAACGCTTGGCTTTGCCTATGAACGCGGCGGCAGCATTCTGTCCGAGCGCGGGTTAAAGGCCGCGATGTCGATGGTGGGTCGTCAGATCACCGACACCGCGCAGGATTACGGCCTGTCGGTGGTCCCGCTGTTCATCCTTATGGGCCTATTCGTGAACAAGGGTGGGCTTGCGCGTGAGCTTTACGCAGTTTCAAACGCTTTTCTGGGCCATTTTCGGGGTGGTATCGCCATGGCGACGGTTGCGGCATGCGGAGGCTTTTCAGCCATTTGCGGCTCGTCTCTGGCAACGGCGGCCACCATGTCCAAGGTCGCAATGCCGGAGATGCGCCGCTATGGCTATTCCGACGAGCTGTCGACAGCATCGATTGCAGCGGGCGGCACACTTGGAATTCTTATTCCGCCGTCGGTGATCCTGGTCATCTACGGGCTGCTGACCGAAACCTCGATTGGGAAACTTTTCGTTGCGGGTATCATTCCCGGCCTGCTTGGCATTCTGTTCTACCTGCTCGCCGTGCGCTGGACCGTCGCGCGCAAGCCCGAGTCAGGACCGGCGGGCGAACGCCACGGCTGGGCCGAGCGTCTGTCCGCAGTTCGCTCGGTCTGGGCCGTCTTGCTGCTGTTCTTTCTGGTGATTGGTGGATTGTACGGTGCTTTTGATTTTCATCCGTTGAACCTGACCTTCAGCCCGACCGAGGCGGCAGGCATGGGTGCAATGGGCGCTTTCCTGATCGCTCTGTCACGAGGTGGGCTTACTTTGGGGTCGACTTTTGAGGTGCTGAAGGAAACCGCCTATACCGCCGCAGCATTGTTTTCGGTTCTGATCGGCGCACAGATCTTTTCGAATTTCATCAACCTTGCCGGTCTGCCTGAAGCGCTCATCGCATTGGTTACGGCGTACGACGTTGAACCCTTTGTGGTGATCCTGATGATCCTTGGGATCTACATCATTTTGGGTTGCGTCTTTGAATCCCTTTCGATGCTGCTGCTGACAGTGCCGATCTTTTTCCCGCTGGTCACGTCGTTGGGGTATGACCCGATCTGGTTCGGCATTGTTGTGGTTGTCGTGACCGAAATCAGCCTGATCACTCCACCCGTCGGTTTGAACGTTTTCATTCTGAAAGGCGTGGTCGGAGATGTGTCAACAGGAACAATCTTCAAGGGTGTTACTCCGTTCTGGGTAGCGGATATCTTACGGCTGGCCCTGATCGTTCTGGTGCCATGGTTAGTGTTGGTTCTGCCTGAACAAATGGGGGCGATGGGGCACTGATGTTCTCTCTGACCGCGCTTCCGGACGGGTTTCACACAGACCCCTATCCTGCCTACGCCGTTATGCGCGAAGATACGCCCGTCTGCTGGCAACGTGACGGATCGGTTATCCTGTCCCGATACGAGGATCTGGACCTTGTTTACCGGGACACCTCGCGATTCATATCGGACAAGAAAGCGGTATTTGGTCCCAAATACGGGGTCGACAGCCCCTTGTATGAACACCACACCACCAGTTTGGTGTTTAATGACCCGCCGCTGCATACCCGTGTTCGCAAGGTAATGGTCGGCGCGATGAATCCGCGCGCGTTGGCGCAAATGGAACCGGGTCTGATCCAGCTTGTCGATGGGCTGCTGGACGAGATGCAGGTCAAGGGCAACGTCGAACTGATCGAGGATTTTGCCGGGGCAATCCCGATCGAGATCATCGGCAATCTGCTGGGTATACCACGATCCGAACGCGGGCCATTGCGCGATTGGTCTCTGGCCATTCTTGGTGCGTTGGAGCCGCAATTGACGCCGGAGCAGGAAGAGTGGGGTAATCGCTCGGTCTCGGACTTCAAGGACTTCCTGCGGCATATCATCGAGGATCGTCGCGCCAACCCCGGAGATCCGGCAACGGATGTCCTGACCCGGCTGATCCAGGACGACACGGATGGTGGCCTGACCGAGGTCGAGCTGTATCAGAACTGCATTTTCATCCTGAATGCTGGGCATGAGACCACAACGAACCTGATCGGCAACGCATTGGAGCTGTTGAACCGGCACCGCGACAAGCGGGCGGAGTTGCTGGCCGACCCGGATCTGATCGGTTCGGCCGTGGACGAGTTTCTGCGGCTGGAAAGCCCGAACCAGTTCGGCAATCGCCTGACCACCGTTGATGTAACGTTCCACGGTCAGTCCATTCCGGCTGGTACTGATGTTCATCTGTGTATCGGTGCGGCCAACCGTGATCCACGGCAGTTTGACCAGCCCGACGAGATGATCTTGGACAGACGCCCCAACAAGCATCACGCCTTTGCCGGAGGGCCTCATACCTGCGTTGGTCTGACTCTCGCGCGTCTGGAGGGCCGGGTGGCCGTGGGCCGGTTTCTGGCCCGTTTTCCAGACTATCGCATCACCGACGGCGCCGAACGGGGCGGGCGCATCCGGTTTCGGGGGTTTGCACGTTTACCCGCGCGGGTCTGAGAAATCCGGCGAGGGAAATTTGCTCGGTAATTTATTGACCGACCGTACGGTTTAAAATATGATTTCACGAGACCGGCTTGTGGCAGCGCGGGGATCGCGACTTAGATGAGGAGACACTCATGACTATCCAACAGATTTCCAGCTTTGCAGCCGGTGAGTGGGTTTTGCCCGGCGAGGGTGCCCGCGCGATAGCTAGCGCTGTGACCGGCGAGGTTATCGCCACAGCGGGTAACAATGCTTTGGATGTACAGGGGATGTTGGACTATGCGCGCAATGTCGGGGGGCCGGCACTGCGCAATATGACGTTCCATGAACGGGCCAAAATGCTCAAGGCGCTGTCCGTCCATTTGGGTCAGCACAAGCAGGCGATGTATGACTTGTCTTTCAACACCGGTGCCACGCAATCGGATCATATGATTGATATCGACGGCGGCATCGGAACGATGTTTGTCTTTGCCGCAAAAGGCCGTCGTGAAATGCCGGACGGTCATGTCTATCTGGATGGCGATGTCGAGCAGCTTTCGCGCAACGGTACTTTCCTGGGGCAGCACATCTGCATCCCGCTACAAGGCGTGGCAATTCACATCAACGCGTTCAATTTTCCGGTTTGGGGGATGCTGGAAAAGCTTGCCCCAACCCTTCTGGCGGGCGTTCCGGCGATTGTAAAACCCGCCACGAGCTCGTGTTATGTGACCGAGCTGTGTGTTCGGTTGATGCTTGAGTCCGGCATCTTGCCAGCGGGTGCATTGCAGTTGGTCTCGGGTGGTTTGGGTGACATGCTGGACCGTCTGACCATGCAGGACGTGGTCAGCTTTACCGGATCCGCCGATACAGCCCTGAAACTGCGCTCCAACCCGGTGATCCTTGAGAACTCGGTACGGTTTGTCGCGGAACAGGACAGCCTAAACTGTTCGATCCTTGGCCCCGATGCCGCGCCGGGCACGCCGGAATTTGACCTCTTCGTGAAGGAAGTCCAGCGCGAGATGACCACGAAGGCAGGGCAGAAATGCACCGCAATCCGTCGGATCATCGCGCCCGAACCGCAGGTACAGGTGGTAATTGACGCGTTGTCGGCACGTCTGGCGAAAACGACCATTGGCGACCCAAAGCTGGAAACCACCCGCATGGGTGCGTTGGTTTCGAACGGTCAGAAGCGTGATGTTCTGGAAAAGGCCGCCATTCTCGGCCAAGAGGCCGAGCGTGTCTTCGGCAACCCCGATGATTTCGCGGTTGAGGGCGCTGATGCCGAAAAGGGTGCGTTCCTGCCGCCCATGCTCTTCCATTGCGCTAATCCTGACGCGGCGCAGCGTGTGCACGACACTGAAGCCTTTGGTCCGGTCAGCACAGTGATGGGGTATCGCGATCTTGACCATGCCATCGAACTGGCGAACCGGGGGCAGGGCTCTCTGGTGGCGTCGGTGATCACCCATGATCCCGAGGTTGCGCGACAGGTTGCCATGGGATCAGGGGCTTATCACGGGCGTCTGTATTTCAACAACCGCGACTCGATGAAGGAATCCACCGGTCATGGCTCACCTCTGCCGCACATGGTTCATGGCGGTCCGGGACGCGCCGGTGGCGGCGAAGAAATGGGCGGGGTACGGGGTGTGAAACACTATATGCAGCGCACCGCCATTCAGGGTTCGCCCGATCTGCTGACAGCGATTGGCCGGAAATGGGTGCCTGGCGCGACCGAAATCGAAGGTCCTGCTCATCCCTTTACCCGCCGGTTTCACGATCTGTCGATTGGTGAGACCCTTTACACGGCGCCAAGAACCATCACCATGGAGGACATTGAACACTTCGCCAACTTCACCGGTGATACCTTCTATGCGCATATGGATCAGGCGGCGGCGGAACGTAACCCGTTCTTCCCGGGTCGCGTTGCACATGGATACTTGCTGTTGTCTTTCGCAGCCGGATTGTTCGTCGAACCGAACGAGGGGCCGGTTTTGGCAAATACCGGTCTTGACGGGCTGCGTTTCATGAAACCGGTCGAGGCAGGTGACACCATCAAGGTGCGTTTGACGGTCAAGCACAAGACCAAGCGCAATGATGACTACGGCGAGGTTCGCTGGCACGTTACCCTGACACAGCAGGATGATGAGCTGGTCGCAGAATACGAGTTGCTGACCATGGTTGCCTACTAGGCACAAGTGCAGGTGCGCAGGGGCTGGATGGCATTTCCCTCCGGCCCGATTATACTGTGCTTATGAAAGATACGGCTCCAGAATGGTTCGAAACCTGCGTCAGCCAGTTGACCACAACTGGCACGCAACGTGTGTGGTCAGTTCTGGTCACGATATTCGGTGATCTGGCCCAGAGCGGGTCTGACCAGGTTAGCGGCGCGTTGATCACAGCACTGACCAACCTTGCGGGGATCAAGGCCGAAGCCACGCGTGTTGCGCTGCACAGGCTGCGCAAGGAAGGCTGGATCGAAAGCACGCGGGTCGGGCGAAACAGCGTGCACAGACTGACCGAATATGGCCGCAGTCAAAGCGCCGCCGCTGCCCCGCGCATCTATTCCAGCGAGACGAATACGCCAGAAACCTGGCATGTGCTTGTTGCCAGCAGTTCAGAAAGTTCGCGAAAAGAGCTGGCAGATCTGATGCTTACTGGAGACTATATTTCAGTTAACCACACAACAGCCATGTCGGCAGGACCCGTCCCGGAGAACCTTGAAGAACTGCTGGGTGTTGAAAGCAGCGCTACTTCGATCCCCGGCTGGCTGCGCGACCTTTGTGGCCCTGAAGTGCTGAAGTCTGCCTATGATCAGTTTTTGCATTCCATTCAAATCACCGAGCAAATGCTGCCTGTCGATGGCGTCGGCGATCCGCTTAAAATAGCGGTGCTGCGCGTATTGATTGTGCATGGGTGGCGTCGTTTGGTCCTGCGCCATCCGTCCCTGCCTCCGGCCTTTTTGCCCGCCGATTGGAAGGGCGCGGAGTGTCGCGCGGCGGTGTCCCGACTGCTGGGACAATTGTCCAAACCGGATCTTGCAACGCTGGAATCTGCGGCGGGTGGTTGACTCGTTTTTTGCCGAGCTCGGGATGGCGCTCTTGGGGGTTGGAAGACGGATGTGAAAGAAGTGCCATTTAATGTTACAGAAAGCTGACAGAAGCGATTACGTGGTAACATAAAGCTTGCGCCGAATCGATTGAGCATTTATTAACCGACCAGACGGTTAATGACTTGTGTTCCAACAGGAGACCCAATTGATGGACGCCTTCATCTGCGACGCAACCCGCACCCCGATTGGGCGGTATGGTGGTGCGCTTTCATCGGTTCGCACGGATGATCTGGCGGCTATCCCGCTGGCGGCCCTGATGGCGCGCAACCCGCAAGTCGACTGGACCAGTGTGGATGACGTCATTTATGGCGATGCCAACCAGGCAGGAGAGAGCAATCGCAACGTTGCCCGGATGGCGGCACTGCTTGCTGGATTGCCGACGGACGTGCCGGGAACAACGATAAACCGCTTGTGCGCCAGTGGTATGGATGCTGTCGGAATGGCGGCGCGTGGTATCAAGGCAGGCGATTATGATCTTGCTGTTGCGGGTGGCGTGGAAAGCATGTCGCGCGCACCGTTTGTAATGCCCAAAGCGACGTCGGCGTTTACGCGCAGCAATGCGGTTTACGACACCACGATTGGCTGGCGCTTTGTGAACCCAAGGCTAAAGCAGCAGTATGGCGTCGATTCCATGCCGCAAACGGCTGACAATGTCGCTGAAGATTATGGGATCAGCCGTGAAGACCAGGACGCCTTTGCCGCGCGCAGTCAGGCACGATGGGCTGCGGCGCACGCGGCAGGCGTGTTCCAAGAGGAAATCACACCGGTTTCAATTCCGCAGCGCAAGGGCGATCCGATTGTTGTCGATACGGATGAACATCCTCGCCCGGGAACCACAGCGGAAAAACTCTCGGGCCTCAAGGGTGTGAACGGGCCGGAGAAAACAGTGACCGCTGGGAATGCCTCGGGCGTGAATGACGGTGCCGCCGCGATCCTGATCGCGAATGAAGTGGCAGTGGCAAAGAATGGTTTGACCCCGATTGCCCGTGTGGTTGGTATGTCTGTCGCGGGCGTCGAGCCTCGGGTCATGGGTATTGGTCCGGTTCCTGCCAGCCGAAAGGTTTTGGCGCGCGCGGGGCTGAGCATCGACCAGATGGATGTGATCGAATTGAACGAGGCGTTTGCGTCGCAAGGTCTGGCAACGCTGCGAGAGCTTGGCCTGCCCGA
The DNA here is from genome assembly GCF_056537065.1 of Ruegeria sp. CH2. Taxonomy (NCBI): domain Bacteria; kingdom Pseudomonadati; phylum Pseudomonadota; class Alphaproteobacteria; order Rhodobacterales; family Roseobacteraceae; genus Ruegeria; species Ruegeria sp. CH2. The sequence continues at coordinate 17,359 of NZ_JBQFQV010000023.1, read as the reverse complement.
TGACGCAGCTCATGTGAACCCGAATGGCGGTGCAATCGCCCTTGGTCATCCATTGGGGATGAGCGGCGCCCGACTTGTGTTGACCGCAGCGTACCAACTGAAACGCACCAAAGGGCGCTATGCGCTTTGCACAATGTGCGTCGGCGTCGGGCAAGGCGCTGCACTTATTCTTGAACGCGTGTAACGGAGGAGACGGGACATGTATGCCCAGATGGTGGAATCCGAGGCGTCAAACGATGATCCTGAAAAGCTTGCTGAATTTCAGGCGCGGATCGACGCGGATATCAAGATCGAACCCAAGGACTGGATGCCTCAGGGGTATCGCAAGACGCTGATCCGCCAGATCGGACAGCACGCGCATTCCGAGATCGTCGGGCAATTGCCCGAAGGGAACTGGATCACACGTGCGCCGACGCTGCAACGCAAGGCGATCCTTCTGGCCAAGGTGCAGGATGAAGCCGGCCATGGGCTCTACCTGTATTGTGCGGCCGAAACACTGGGTGTCAGCCGCGATGAGATCACCGAGATGCTGCTGGATGGTCGCATGAAATACTCGTCGATCTTCAACTATCCGACCCTGAACTGGGCCGATATCGGCGCGGTTGGTTGGCTGGTTGACGGGGCGGCGATCATGAATCAGGTTCCGCTGCAGCGGACATCCTACGGGCCGTACTCACGCGCCATGATCCGCATCTGCAAGGAAGAAAGCTTCCATCAGCGCCAAGGCTATGACGCGATCCGCAAAATGGCCGAAGGCACGCCCGAGCAGCGCAAGATGGCGCAGGACGCGATGAATCGCTTCTGGTACCCGTCGTTGATGATGTTTGGACCGTCCGACAAGGATTCCGTCCACTCCGCGCAGTCGATGGCCTGGAAGATCAAGATCAACACCAATGATGAGCTGCGCCAGAAATTCGTCGACCAGACCGTCCCACAGGCCGAATATCTGGGACTGACAATCCCCGACCCGAACCTGAAGTGGAACGAAGAGCGCGGGCACTACGATTTCTCAGAGCCGGATTGGTCGGAATTCTTCGATGTGATCAAGGGCAACGGCCCCTGCAACGTCGACCGACTGGCGGCGCGCAACAAGGCCTGGGATGACGGCAAATGGGTGCGCGACGGGCTGTTGGCCCATGCGCGCAAGAAACAGGCCGGCAATCTGGCCGCCGAATAAGCTTACCCTGAGGAGGAAACCCGATGAATACCGAATGGCCCCTGTGGGAAATCTTCATCCGCGGTCAACATGGGATGAGCCACCGACATGTCGGCTCGCTGCATGCCCCGGACGCGGAAATGGCGATCAAGAATGCACGCGATGTTTACACCCGCCGCAACGAAGGCGTGTCGATTTGGGTGGTAGAAGCCAACAACATCTCGGCGTCGTCGCCCAGCGACAAAGGCCCGTTGTATGAACCCAGCGAAAGCAAAGTGTACCGCCACCCGACCTTTTTCGACATCCCCGAAGAAGTGGGGGCGATGTGATGACCCGCGACGAAGCGTTTCAGCAGTTCCTGCTGCGGATGGGGGACAATACCCTGATCCTGGGCCATCGCGTCAGTGAATGGTGCGGCCACGCGCCAGTGTTGGAGGAGGATATTGCACTGGCCAACACAGCGCTGGACCTGATTGGGCAGACCCAGATGTGGCTTGGCCTTGCCGGCGAGATAGGTGGCGGCAAAACCGCCGATGATCTGGCATTTCTGCGCGACGCGTGGGATTTCCGCAATGTGTTGCTGGTCGAGGTTCCGAATGGTGATTTCGGCCGCACCCTGATGCGCCAGTTCCTGTTCGATGCCTGGCATTCGATCATGCTCGGCCGTCTTCTGACATCCTCTGACGATCGTGTCGCCGCGATTGCTGCCAAAGCCAGCAAGGAAGTCGCCTATCATCTGGAGCGTTCGGCAGAAACGGTCGTAGGTCTGGGTGATGGAACCGAAGAAAGCCACACCCGGATGCAGGCAGCACTGGATTACCTCTGGCCCTATGTGGGCGAGATGTTTGTCAGCGATGACATCGACGCTCAGATGGCTGCGGCCGGGATTGCGCCGAACCCGGTCGATCTGCGCGAAGAATATGATGCGCTGGTCAAACGGGTTCTGGCCAAGGCGACATTGACCCTTCCGGAAAGCCGATTTGCCCACAAAGGCGGGCGGGACGGGCGCATGCATACAGAACACCTGGGGCACCTTTTGACCCAGATGCAGTGGTTGCAGCGCGCATACCCCGGTGCAAGCTGGTAACATGTGATGCAACGCCACTCGACCGACCAGATCTGGGATTGGCTGGATGCCGTACCGGATCCCGAGATTCCGGTAATCTCGGTTGTCGATCTCGGGATCGTGCGCGATGTGCGTTGGGATGCCGAAACGCTGCTCGTGACGGTCACACCAACCTATTCGGGCTGTCCGGCAACATCCGTCATCAGCATGGATATCGAAACCGCTTTGCACGATCACGGCGTCAAAGACGTGCGGATCGAAACCTGCATCTCTCCAGCCTGGACAACCGATTGGCTGAGCGAAAAAGGCCGCGCCAAGCTGGAAGAGTTTGGCATCGCCCCGCCACAACCGGCGGGCGGGCCAGAGCGCTGCCCGCATTGCGGCAGTAAAGCAGTTGAAAAGGTCAGCCAGTTCGGTTCGACCCCGTGCAAGGCCCATTGGCGCTGCACCGACTGTCTGGAACCCTTTGACTATTTCAAGTGCATCTGAGGAGGAGCACCGGATGGCACGTTTTCATGACCTGAAAGTCACCGACATCCACAAAACCATCCGCGATGCGGTTGTCGTGACGCTTGAGCCTGTCAACGGCGCGGCGGATCAGTTCGATTTCACCGCAGGCCAATACCTGACGTTTCGCCGCGACTTTGACGGAGAAGAGCTGCGCCGGTCCTACTCCATTTGTGCGGGCAAGGATGACGGGGTACTGCAAGTCGGGATCAAACGTGTCGACGGCGGCGCGTTCTCCAGTTGGGCCAATTCCGAGCTTAACGTCGGGGACGTTGTGCAGGCGATGCCACCGATGGGCAGCTTTCACACTCCGATCGATGCTGATGCGGAAAAGCAGTATCTCGGTTTCGCTGGCGGCTCTGGCATCACGCCGGTTCTGTCGATCCTGAAGACGACACTGACCCGCGAACCCAAATCCCGCTTTACGCTGATCTACGCCAACAAGGGCATCAACACGATCATGTTCCGCGAGGAGCTGGAAGACCTGAAGAACCTCTATATGGGCCGCCTGAACGTAATCCATATTCTTGAGGCGGATGCGCAGGAGATAGACCTGTTCACCGGTCTGGTGACGCAGGAAAAATGCGCTGACCTGTTCGAACATTGGGTCGATATCCAGAACGTGGACACAGCCTTTATCTGCGGCCCCGAGCCGATGATGCTGGGGATTGCTGCCGCGCTGCGCGCGCATGGTCTTGACGACAGGCAGATCAAGTTTGAACTCTTTGCCAGCGCTCAGCCGGGCCGGGCCAAACGCAAGGAAGGTGCGGCAGATGCGGGTACGCAGGCGAACCAAACCAGCGCATCAATCACTCTTGATGGGTCCACTCAGACGATAACTCTGCCCAAGGACCAATCCATTCTGGACGCAGCCTTGGAAAATGCCATGGACGCCCCTTACGCCTGCAAGGCCGGTGTCTGTTCAACCTGCCGCTGCCGCGTTCTGGAAGGCGAGGTCGAGATGCTCGCCAATCACGCGCTAGAGGATTACGAGGTTGAAAAAGGCTATGTGCTGAGCTGTCAGGCTTATCCGGTTACCGACCGCGTGGTCGTGGACTACGACCAGTAAAGGGAGAAGACCGATGACTGACACCATGACACTCGACAGCTATCTGGCCGCAGGCGGTGTGCTGACCAACCCAACCAATGTTCCGCCTCGCTACCGCGCCGAACTCATGAAGCTGATGGCCACGTTCGTGGACAGCGAACTTGCCGGTGCTGCCGGATTCGCCGACATCATTAATCAGGGGCCGGGCATCAAGGAACGGATCGCAGCCGCCAGAATTGTTCTTGAGAAAACGGATCACGCCGATCAGGTTCTCAGGATAATGGGTGAGTTTGGGGCCGATACCGAGAGATATGCCACACATCATCCGTGGACGGCTCGCTTGAATCGTGACGCAGATATCGGCGCGACCCGCAGCGCACATGACATGCGCCTTGCCGTATTCAATTATCCGATCTCGGGCTGGACCGACGCGGTCATCATGAACCTGCTGATGAGCCGTGCGGTCATGGAACAATTGGCCGAGTTTTCAATGGTTTCCTACCAACCGTTGGCTGAAGCTTTCCGCAGCATCGCCCCGGTCGAAGCCCATCATGGCGCGTTGGCGTTGGAAGGTGCTGTAAAGCTTTCCAGGAACGGAGAGACAGAGCAGATGCAGGACGCGGTTAACTATTGGTGGCCCCGTGTCGCTGTATCCTTTGGTGGCGATGATCTGAAACGGTTTGAGCTTCTGAAATCGCTGGGCTTGCGCCACAATGGCAACAACGCACTGAAAGAGCGTTGGGTTCAGACAGCAGGTGCCGCCGTGAAACAGCTGGGTCTGAAACCACCGGTCTAGTTCAGTGTGAACGCCAAAGGCGGGTTGAGAGGCAATTCCGGGCGTGGGCGATGTGAAACTCGCCCGGCGGTGCAAATCTCCGAATGCGGCCCGTTCATCCCCTTAGGTATTGTTGGTCCACCAGGTTCTGAGAACAATGACCTGACGTTTCACGCCGGCAGGTTGCGGTATTGGTTTTTTCCTCTTTTCATATCGGAGTGATTGCGCAAACTGAGCGTAATCAAGCGCCGGATTAAACTCACCAGAAGATAGTGCCTTGGCGGCCGTTCTGGCGCGAGCAGAGTTTGAGGACATCACCGCCACAACGCACCGGAAGGAACCGCCATGGATTTTGCCCCATCGCCGCGCGCCACGGAAATGTATGACCACCTGAAAGCGTTTATGGAGGCGCATATCTACCCGCGCATACGCGATCACAAAGAAGAAATGGCGGCAGGCGGTTTCCCGGTTTCGTTTATGGAAGATCTCAAGGCGTTGGCCCGGGCCGAAGGGTTGTGGAACTTGTTCCTGCCCAGCCTGCGCGACGATGAACCCGGCACCCGGCTGAGCAATCTGGAATACGCGCCGCTGGCCGAACTTATGGGGCAGGTGGCCTGGTCTTCGGAAGTGTTCAATTGCAGTGCGCCGGATACCGGCAATATGGAACTGTTGCACATGTTCGCCACCCCGGAACAGCGCGAGACATGGCTGGTGCCGCTGTTGAACGGTGAAATCCGATCCTCTTTTGCGATGACTGAACCGGATGTGGCCAGTTCGGACGCGACCAATATTACCACTTCGATACGGCGTGAGGGGGACGAATACGTCATCAATGGCCGCAAGTGGTTCATCACGAACGCCTGTCACCCGAACACCAGATTGTTTATCGTCATGGGTAAAACGGATCCCAATGCGGATCGGCACAAACAACAAAGCATGGTCATTGTCCCGAAGGACACGCCCGGTTTTGAGATTGTTCGCAACCCCACCATTCTGAACATGCACGACCCCGAAGGCCATGCCGAGCTGGTCTTCAAGGATGTGCGCGTTCCGGTCAGCAATCTTTTGGGCGAGGAAGGCAGCGGGTTCGCTCTGGCGCAGGCCCGGCTTGGTCCCGGTCGCATCCACCATTGCATGCGTTCGATCGGTGCGGCGGAAATGGCGCTTAACCTGATGGTCGAACGCGCGCAGGAACGGAAAGCGTTTGGCAAGCAGCTTGCAGAACAGGGCGTGATCCGCGAGTGGATCGCCAAATCCCGGTTAGAGATCGAACAGGCGCGGTTGCTGACCCTGAAAGCAGCCTGGAAGATTGATCAGGTGGGCGCCAAAGAAGCGTTCCGAGAGATTTCATTGATCAAGGTGGTGGCACCCAATGTGCATGCTGCTGTCACGGATCGTGCGATGCAGGTCTTTGGGGCGATGGGCATGACCCCGGATACACCGCTGGCCGACAGCTATACCTGGGCACGCGCGCTGCGATATGCGGATGGTCCGGACGAGGTGCATTTGCAGGCGATTGCCAAGCAAGAGTTGAAGAACTCGAATTTTGGCATGTCGGCCCAATGGCTGACCCCGCCATCGCGCTAGGCCCGGGGCGGCATCAGGTCTTGCGCGACCTGCTTTGTTTGAGCGTTAGAAACTGGGTATTTGTCCCGCGGCAGGGGGTAGGAAGCGAAGGACAGGACGTCCTGCGAAAATCCTACTGCCCTCTGACCTCGCGCACCCATGCGATGATGGTTTGGCGCGCTTCCACGTCCATTTGAACCGCTGAAGGCGGTGGCATGGCATGGCTGATCCCGGCCTGCAGGTAAATCTGGTCGGCGTGCCGGGCTACATCGCCCGGCGTTTCCAAATAAACTTTCTTCGGGGCCCATTTCATGGTGCCATAAACCGGCTCGCGGGCATGACACATCGAACAATTGCCCAGCACGGTGTCATAGGCTTCTTCAAACCCAGCAGCCGACGCAAATTTTTCTTCGTAAGGTGTCAATGCCCTTGCTTCGGCGTCCTCCCATGTCTCGCCGGTTCTGACAGAAGACAGCCATGCGATCACGATCATGAGGATGACAGTAACACCCCAGGTCCAGTGCGGCCCTTTCCCGGTTGCGTGCATCGTGTTGAAGTAGTGACGGATGGTCACGCCGGTCAGAAAGATCAGGCTGGCGATGATCCATGAATACTGGGTGCCAAAGGCCAGAGGATAGTGGTTCGACAGCATCAGGAACACGACAGGCAAGGTCAGGTAGTTGTTGTGCGTCGAACGCACCTTGGCGATTTTCCCATATTTGGCATCCGGCGTCCGACCGGCCTTGAGGTCTTCCACCACGATCCGCTGGTTGGGCATGATCTGGAAGAACACGTTGGCCGTCATGATGGTTGCGGTGAACGCACCCAGGTGCAAAAGCGCGGCACGACCGGTAAAAATCTGATTGTAACCCCAGGACATGGCCACCAGAATCAAGAACAACAACAGCATCAGCGCGGTGGGTTGCTCACTCAGGCGCGACTTGCACATCTGGTCGTAAAGCAGCCAGCCGATGGTCAGTGACCCGCCTGAAATCAATATCCCCTGCCACAACGCCAGATCCGCTTTGGTCGGATCAAGCAGGAACAACTCGCCCCCGACCCAATATATGATCATGAGCAAGGCCGCACCCGAAAGCCACGTCGTATAGCTCTGCCATTTGTGCCAGGTCAAGTGCTCGGGCATACGCGCGGGTGCGACAAGATATTTGACGGTGTGATAGAACCCGCCCCCGTGCACCTCCCACTCTTCGCCATAGGCCCCTTCTGGCAAGGCAGGGTTCGGCTTAAGCATCAGGTCGAGCGCGATAAAATAGAATGACGCGCCGATCCACGCCATCGCCGTGATCACATGCAGCCAGCGGACGGAAAAGGCCATCCACTCCCACAAAACAGCCAGGTCATACATGGCGTTGCTCCTACATATCCAAGTTCTTTGGCACTCTAGGCGACAGAGGTTTCATCGGGTATTGCTACGAAAGATCAAGCAGTATCAAAAATAACAATACAATGTCAGTCTACAGGATCACGCGGTGCAACGCTCAGCTGCCGCGATAGGTCGCGTAGCTGAAAGGCGAAAGTAGCAGCGGAACATGATAGTGGGCGTGTTCGGACATCCCGAACCGGATCGGGATCAAGTCCAGAAAACGCGGGCTTTCAGGTGGCACGCCAGTGGTGTCGAGGTATTCGCCCGCATGAAACATCAACTCGTATTCGCCCGTCGAGAACTCGGCCTCGGGAAGAATTTGTTCATTGGTGCGGCCGTCCTCGTTGGTGAGCAGAGTTTTCAGCAACGTGCGGTCTGTTCCGTTGATCCGGAACAACTCGATCTTCATCCCACTGGCAGGGCAGCCCCGCGCCGTATCCAGGACATGTGTTGTAAGGTAACCGGCCATTTGCACCTCTCGCTAAGCATTGCTGTTACTATTGCAATACCTTCGCGGCAGGCAAAGGCAGTCTGTCAAAAGACTGCTTACAGTATTTTTTGAAAAACATAGGTGATTGTTTGGGTTATTCGTCTTTTCAGCAAGAGGGAAATTGATGTGACGCGGTATCCACGAGACATGACCGGCTATGGCCGGCAAGTGCCAAACGCAAACTGGCCAAACGGGGCCAAAATCGCAGTTCAGATTGTCCTGAACTATGAGGAAGGCGGCGAGAACAACGTTTTGCACGGGGATGCCGCATCCGAGGCGTTTCTTTCCGAAATCACCGGTGCGGCCCCTTGGCCGGGGCAAAGGCACTGGAACATGGAATCCATTTACGAATACGGCAGCCGCACAGGGTTCTGGCGGGTGCATCGGCTTTTGCAGGACCTTCCTGTCACGGTTTATGGCGTTGCCACAGCATTAGCCCGTGCACCGGAGCAGGTTGCGGCGATGAAGGCCGCAGGCTGGGAGATTGCCAGCCATGGCCTGAAATGGGTTGAGCACAAGGACATGGACGCGGAAGAAGAACGCGCCCAGATCCGTGAGGCGATCCGGCTTCATACCGAGGTCGTCGGCAAGCCCCCGCGTGGCTGGTACACGGGCCGCTGTTCGATGAACACGGTCGATCTGGCCGCCGCCGAAGGCGAGCTGGCCTATATTGCCGACAGCTATGCCGACGACTTGCCCTATTGGGTCAAGGCCGGTGGCAAGGATCAGTTGATCGTGCCCTACACGATGGATTGCAACGATATGCGGTTTGCAATTCAGGCGGGCTATACCAACGGCGAACAGTTTGAAAGCTATCTCAAGGACAGCTTCGACATGCTTTATGCCGAAGGCCAAGCGGGCGTGCCGAAGATGCTTTCGATCGGACTGCATTGCCGCCTCATCGGCCGCCCTGGTCGCGCCATGGCCCTGAAACGCGCACTCGACCACTTCAAGAAACATGACGGGGTCTGGTTTGCCACCCGCGAACAAATCGCTGATCATTGGGCGCAAATGCATCCGCCAAGTCAACGGCTGACCCCGTCGGAAATGGACCAGCCAACCTTTGTCGCCGAATTTGGCGGCGTGTTCGAACACAGCCCGTGGATTGCCCAAGCGGCCTTTGATCTGGAGCTGGGTCCCACGCATGACAATGCCGCAGGGGTTCACAATGCTCTGGCGCGCGTATTCCGATCTGCCACAGCCGAGCAGCGGCTTGGCGTCCTGACAGCCCACCCGGATCTGGCAGGCAAACTTGCTGCTGCGGGTCGTCTGACCAAGGAAAGCACGGCAGAACAGGCCGGAGCAGGTCTCGACATGCTGACGGATGAAGAGCGTGCGACCTTCACGGCCTTGAACGACACCTACACGACCAAGTTCGGCTTTCCTTTTATCATTGCGGTCAAGGACAACACCAAAGCAACCATTCTGGAGGCTTTTCGCCGTCGGATAGACAGTGATCGAGACACCGAATTCGCCGAGGCCTGCCGTCAGGTCGAACGGATTGCCGAGTTGCGGCTGATCGAGAAATTCGCGCAATGACATCCACGCTGAAACTCCGGCCACTGACCGCCGAGGTCTTTGCACCGTTCGGCGATGTCATCGAAGTGTCTGGCGCGGTGGACAAATACATCAATCAGGGAAAATGCGCGCGATACCATGATCGCGCCCAACTGGATTTCCATGAGGGGCGCGCAGGGATCAGCGTTTTCCAATCCCAGGCCTTCGACCTGCCCATCAAACTTGAAATGGTCGAGCGTCATCCCGACGGCAGCCAGGCCTTTCTACCGCTTTCAGATAAACCCTTTGTCGTTGTCGTAGCGCCCGACAACGCGGGTGTACCGGGTGAGCCGGTTGCATTCATGACCGCGCCCGGACAGGGCGTGAATTATCATCGGAACACCTGGCACGGGGTACTGACACCGCTTCATCCCCCCGGGTTGTTCGCCGTGGTCGACCGAATAGGAAACGGGCCCAACCTTGAGGAATATTGGTTCCAGAACGCCTACACGATCACTGAATAAGGGACATTGCCGGAAGAGGGGCCGGTCCACGTAGTTTTTTTGGGAGGAAAAACGCGATGTCAGATGCAACTTTAGGGACGCCGGAGCAGCTCCGCGACCCGAACTACACCCCGCCAATTCTGAAGGCGGTCCCTTTGGGAATTCAACACGTGCTGGCGATGTTCGTTTCCAACGTCACGCCAGCCATCATCGTTTGCGGTGCGGCGGGTTTCGGGTTTGGTTCAAACAGCCCCGATTTCCCGCAGATGATTTACATGATCCAGATGTCGATGTTCTTTGCGGGCGTTGCGACACTGTTCCAGACCATTGGGCTGGGGCCTGTTGGCGCCCGCCTGCCAATCGTGCAGGGAACGTCGTTTGCCTTTATTCCGATCATGATCCCGTTGGTGGTTGGAAAGGGCGTTGACGCGATTGCTGTATTGATGGGTGGTATAGTCGTAGGCGGCCTGTTTCATGCCAGCCTTGGGTTGTTCATTGGCCGAATTCGCTTTGCGCTTCCGCCCTTGGTTACCGGTCTTGTCGTGACCATGATCGGGCTTGCGCTTGTCAAGGTCGGCGTCCAGTACGCCGCAGGGGGTGTACCCGCCATCGGTACCGAAGAATACGGCTCTGGTCTGAACTGGCTCATGGCCGGAACTGTGATTGTTGTTACGCTGGGCCTGAAGTTTTTCGCCCGCGGTATGTTGTCGGTGTCGGCGGTTCTGATTGGCCTGTTGGTCGGATATGTTGTGGCATTCGCACTGGGTCAGGTAAATTTGGGCAATGTTGGGCGCGCGGCTCCGTTTGCAATGCCGAACCCATTTCACTTCGGTATCGAGTTTTCATTCGCGGCGATCATCGGGTTTTGTGCGATGTCCTTTGTATCGGCTGTAGAAACGGTCGGGGATGTGTCCGGTATCACCAAGGGGGGCGCGGGACGCGAGGCAACCGACAAGGAAATTCAGGGCGCGACTTTTGCCGATGGTCTTGGAACTGCGGTATCAGGCGTCTTTGGGGCCCTGCCGAACACGTCGTTCAGTCAGAACGTTGGCCTGATCGCCATGACCGGTGTCATGAGCCGCACGGTCGTAACCATAGGTGCCCTGTTCCTGATCATATGCGGGCTTATCCCCAAGATCGGCGCGGTGATCTCATCCGTTCCGATCGAGGTTCTGGGCGGTGGTGTGATCGTGATGTTCGGTATGGTGGTTGCAGCCGGTGTCTCGATGCTGTCGGACGTGACGTGGAATCGCCGCAACATGGTGATCTTTGCGATTTCACTCAGCCTTGGTCTGGGCTTGCAGTTAGAGCCCGGCGCTTTACAGCATCTGCCCGGAACTCTCAAAGTTCTGGCGACATCCGGGATCTTGCCTGCTGCGATCATTGCCATTGTCCTGAATCTGGTTCTGCCCGAAGAGCTTTCGGATGAAGCGACGGAAGAGGTGTCCGGTGGAATGGCAGGCCACGGGCTGGGCTCTATCGAACAGGACGATCACGTCTGACCGGTTCGGCCCGGACTTGTAAATGAATAAGCGGCGCACTGAGCGCGCCGCTTTTTGATTTCAGGTCTGGCAGGCTTGCCCATCGCTCACATATGTAACGCGTTACTCGACGCCCGCCTTGGCGACCACAAGGGGATGTCGTCAGAAATCGACCTCAATCGCGATGCCTTTCTGTACGGCCAGCTCGACAACAGATGCAGCAACCGCCAGATCCTGAAGACCGACGCCTGTGCCATCGAACAAGGTGATCTGATCGTCTGATGTTCGGCCCGGATTCGTTCCGTTGATGACCGCACCCAACTGGATCAGGTCACTTTCTCTGATCAGGCCCTGTGCCACGGCGTGTTGCGCCTCGCCAATCGAAATTGACTGTGCGATTTCATCTGTGAATACGGATGCTTTGGCCAACAACGCCGCCTCGACTTCCTGCTTGCCCTTGGTGTCCGTTCCCATGCACGCGATATGCGTTCCGGGGCTCACATGGTTTGCCATCAGCGATGGTGCAAAAGCCGAGGTGATCGAGATTATGACATCCGCCTCGGTCATGCCATCAAGTTCGACCGCTTCAAACGGAACACCGGCTTCATTGGCGACCTTTTCAATGTTCGGCAACATCTCGGGATGGTAGTTCCAGCCAAGGACCTTTTCAAAGGTGTGGGTCTCCAGCGCTGACCGAAGCTGAAAGGTTGCCTGATGCCCGGCCCCGATCATACCGATCACCCGCGCGTCCGCACGGGCAAGGTGCTTGATGGATACAGAAGAGGCCGCCGCAGTGCGCAAGGCCGTCAAAAGGTTGCCGCCAATCATCGCTGACGGTTTTCCGGTGTCAGGGTCAAAAAGAAAAACAGTGGACTGGTGATTGATCAATCCGCGCTTTTCCAGGTTATTTGGCCAATACCCGCCGGCCTTCAGGCCCAGTGTCAGCCCGGCGCGGTCAAACCCGCCTTTAAAGCCGTACAGGGCGTCCTCATGTCCGATGGCTTCGCGCACGACAGGAAAGTTATAGGCGTCCCCTGCAGCCATGGAGGCAAAGACCTGTTCGACGGCTTCAAAGGCCGCGTCGCGGGTCATGAGGTTGGCGATTTCGCGCTCGGGTACGATCAGCATGTCATTCTCCACTTGGAATTCGTGCGCCCGTGCGATTCACCGACAAAAGCGGGCGCGCACGGGCGACTGTCCGGCCATGTTTGGCCGGCGGTTTGTTCTTTGAGCATTCAAGCTCAGTACGCGCGGCCGCGGGCTGACACCGGCCAAACGCATTCGACCTTGCCATTCCGGACGCCCACATACCAATCGTGCACGTTTGCAGTTGGGTCACAGTGCCCTGGCACCAGTTTCAGCTTGTCATTGACCTTGAGCGCCCCGCTCGGATCCATCACGACGCCATGTTCATCCGAGCATTTGATGTATTCGACATCGTCACGCCCGAAAACAACAGGCAGACCGCTATCCACCGACTGCGCCTTCAGACCCGCATCGACAATCGCCTTGTCCGCCTTGGCATGGCTCATGACGCTGGTCAGGATGAAGAATGCGTTCTCCCACTCGCCCTGGTCGATCCGGTTGCCGTTCTCATCCAGGATGCGACCGTAATCGGCATCCATGAACGCATAAGACCCGCATTGCAGCTCATTATACACGCCCGAGTTGGATTCGAAGTAGTAAGACCCCGTACCGCCGCCCGAAACCAGCTCACACTCGATACCCTCGGCTTTAAGGCCGTCTACCGCGTCTTTGACCATCGCGATGGCGGTATCCAGTTTTTCCTTGCGTGCCTCATAGCTGTCGAGGTGTTGCATGGCGCCCTGATAGGCCTGAATTCCGCTGAATTTCAAGTTGTCTGCAGCCTCAACCGCCTTGGCGATTTCAATCACTTCGGGCGTCGTTGTGACCCCGCACCGCCCTGCGCCGCAATCGATTTCCACGAAGACTTCCAGCTGTGTTCCATGCCGGACTGCCGCCGCCGAAAGGTCGGCGACATTTTCCAGATCGTCGACACACACGATAATGCGGCTGCCCAGCTTTGGCAGGCGTGCGAGGCGGTCAATTTTGGCCGGGTCACGCACCTGGTTCGAAACCAGAACGTCCTTGATCCCACCACGAACGAAAACTTCGGCCTCGGAAACTTTCTGGCAGCAGACACCAACGGCACCACCGATTTTTTCTTGCAGCTTGGCCACGTCAACCGACTTGTGCATTTTACCATGCACGCGGTGACGCATCCCGTGCGCCTTGGCATAATCGCCCATCTTCCTGATGTTGCGTTCAAGCGCGTCGAGATCCAAAATCAGGCTGGGTGTCTGGATATCTGCTTCGTCCATGCCGGGCTTGGCCGGAATATCGTAACCTACTTCGAACTGGTCGAGAGTGCTCATATCTTTCATCTCCGTAATCCTATACCGGGATAGTTTTTTGTTGGGGTGTATTCAGACATTCATCCAGGGCAGCCGGTCCAGATCGACATTGCCACCTGTAACAATCACTCCGACACGCTTGCCCTTGAAGGCGTCCGGGTTTTTGAGAACCGTGGCCAGCGGAACGGCCGAAGATGGCTCCATCACAATCCGCAGGTGCTTCCATGTCAGTTTCATCGCATCGATGATCTCTTGCTCGGAGGCTGTGTAAATCTCTGAGACGTGGTTTGAAATGAAATGCCAGGTGAGATCCTTCAGCGGCACCAGCAACCCGTCAGCAATCGTCTTTGGCGCATCATCCGCGATGATATGACCGGCCTTGAAGCTGCGATAGGCGTCGTCTGCCTGTTCAGGTTCTGCCGCTATGATTGCTGTTTCTGGGGCCAGATTGGACAGGGTCAAACAGGTTCCGGATACCATGCCACCGCCGCCGATTGGCGCGACGACTGCGTCCAGACCGTCGGTCTGCTCGATAAACTCGCGCGAACAGGTGCCTTGGCCGGCGATGACCCGAGGATCGTTGTAGGGGTGAACAAAGTCACCGCCCGTAGCCGCCTGAACCTCGGCAAATGTCGCTTCGCGCGACGAGGTGGAAGGTTCGCATTCTGTAATCTTCCCTCCATAACGGCGGACCGTGTCCTTCTTTGCTTGCGGCGCTGTCCGCGGCATGACCACGTTGCAGGGAATGCCCCGTTTCATCGCCGCATAAGACAGGCACGAGGCGTGATTGCCCGAAGAATGGGTGGCGACACCTTTTTCGGCCTGTTTCTCATCCAGCCCAAAAACCGCATTGGTGGCACCTCGTACCTTGAAAGCGCCCGGTTCCTGAAAGTTTTCGCATTTGAAGAACAGCTGCGCGCCTGACAGTTCGTTGAGAAAGTCCGAGGTTCGCACCGGGGTGCGGCGGATATGGGGTTTGATCCGGTCATGTGCCGCAAGCATGTCTTCATAGGTTGGGATATACATTGTGCAATCCTTCATCATGCCGCGTTCTTCTGAACGGAACCGGGATGGCCACGATAGTATTCCTGTGCGGCGGCAACTCCGGACCCCAGGTCGATGTTCAGGCCCAGGTCAACCATGCACATCTCAGCAGTGGCGATCCCGGACAGAGCCATGACATCCGTCAGGCTGCCCAGATGCCCGATCCGGAACACCTTGCCCGCGACCTCACCAAGGCCCACGCCAAAGGCAACGCCGTATTTTTCAGCTGCGTGCGTGACAATATCCGTCGCGTTGAAGCCGTTCGGCATGCGGATTGCGCTTACGGTATCGGAATAGACCGCCGGGCTGCTGGCACAAAGCTCCAGCCCCCACGCCCCCACAGCGGCACGGACCCCTTCGGCAATCCGGTGGTGTCGGGCGAAAACGTTCTCCAGACCTTCACTCAACAGCATAGAGCAGGCTTGATTGAGGCCATTCATCAACCCAACAGCGGGTGTATAGGGATAAGCATTGATGGCGTATCCCTTGGTCATGTCCCGCACGTCAAAGAATGTGCGGGGCAGGGTGCCGGTTTTGGTTGCTTCCATCGCTTTCTGGCTGAAACCGACGATGGCAAGGCCAGCGGGCAACATGAAACCCTTCTGCGACCCGGTAACGGCAACATCCACGCCCCATTCATCAAACCGGAAATCCATCGACGCGATTGATGAAACGCCATCAACAAACAGCAGGGCGGGGTGTTGCGCGGCGGTCAGCGCCCTGCGCACAGCAGCGATATCCGACTTCACGCCAGTTGCCGTCTCATTATGCGTGGCTAGAACCGCCTTGATCTCATGGTTTTTGTCGGCGGTAAGGATTTCTTCGTACCGGTCAGCCGGCAACCCATCGCCCCACGGGGTTTCGACGATCTCAACATTCAGCCCATGGCGTTGGCACATATCGATCCAGCGATGGCTGAACATGCCGTTGCGGGCCACCAGAACCTTGTCACCTGCGGACAGCGTATTGGTCAGGGCGGTTTCCCAGCCCCCGGTGCCGGTCGACGGGAAAATGAAGACTTCGGCACTGTCGCTTATCAGAATTTTCCGAACGCCCGCGCGCGCAGGATGCAGGATTTGCCCGAACAATGGCGAACGGTGGTCGATCGTGGGCATATCGCACGCCTTGCGCAGGCTTTCCGGGATGTTCGTCGGGCCAGGGATGAAAACGGGGTTTTGAAAGCTCATGGATGGTCTCCTTCCGTCCTTGCCAGCACAATAAGTATCAGCGATCCAATTGGAAATTTTTTTGAAAACGTATTTCAAAATTTATCTACCGAGATTTAACTTATAGTTGTCAGTGAGTTATATTTTTCATATCCTGAAATAGTCTTTCATAAATGATCAGAGGGTTTTTATGGAATCGCAAGACAATGACCCGAAGCTCCGTCGCAAAGCCCGGGGAAGGCCGCGGGGGTGGGATGACAAAACCGCGCAGAATACGATCAAATCACTGGATCGGGCGATGGAGGTTTTCGAGTATCTGAGCCAGGCCCAAGGCAAAGCGCTTACTGAACTTTCAGATGAAATGCGCCAGGCACCGGCCACTGTTTATCGTATCCTCGTGACGTTGCAGGGCAGGGGCCTGGTCGAGTTCGACTATGAAGAACAGGTTTGGCACATTGGCCCGCAGGCGTTTGTGATCGGCTCGCGGTTTCTGCGCCGTACCAGTCTGGTGGAACGGGCAAGGCCGATCATGCGCAAGCTGATGGAAACCACGAGCGAGACCGCCAATTTGGGAATTGAGAAAGAAGGTCTGGTGCTGTTCCTGAGCCAGGTTGAAACACATGAAAGCATCCGGGCGTTTTTTCCCCCCGGCACATTGTCACCCATGCACGCGTCGGGCATCGGAAAAGCGTTGTTGGCCCATATGGACGAAGACAGATTGAACCGAAGGTTGGCCGCCGCGAATTTACAGGCTTTTACGGATCAGTCGATTACCAGCCCCGAGGCGTTGAAGAAAGATCTTGCAGCCATCAGATTGCGGGGTTTTTCCGTGGACAACGAAGAAAAGACTACAGGTATGCGATGCATTGCAGCACCCGTTTTCGATATGAACAGAGAGGCGGTCGCAGGGCTTTCCGTGTCCGGGCCAACCAGCCGCGTGGGAGCAACCGAAATCGAACGGCTGAGCCGCCCGGTGATGGAAGCCGCGCGCCAGTTGACGCTGGCTATTGGTGGGACAGTGGTGTCTCCGCAACCCTAAGGTTTTGCCGCCAAATTGCGGCGAATGCTGACCCCAGATCCGTCTGCCGCGCCACAACACCAACGCGCGGAAATGTGCCTCGCAAACAAAAACTGAAACGCGATTCAGATGTACCCATCTCCGGTCACCCGATTTTCAGCACCCCCTTATTATTCTGCGACTTTTTGTTTGTGTTTGTGTTTATTGAACTGTTGGTCGAAGAGGTTTTTGAAGGGTCCGTTTTTCTGCATGAGTTGGTCGAGGTTTCCCTGTTCGGCGATAG
>NZ_JBQFQV010000022.1:0-42995 GCF_056537065.1 Ruegeria sp. CH2 | reverse complement strand
CGCAGACGCCGGTCGGGGCAAAAAAAGCTTGTCCGGTGAGCAGAGTAAGGCGATCTTCACGTCAGACGGCATGCCACTTGGGGAATGTCGGGGGAAAGCTATTTATTCCCTTCTACAAGCTCGAAAGCGAACGAAATAATGTTGGGAATGGTTTAGGCCTTGCGCTAGTGAAAGCTATAGCCGATCATCATTCAGCACTCTTAGAGGCTGCTAACAACTCACCCGGGTTGAGAGTCGCTCTTCGGTTCGAAACTGCGTAGTCTAGCTTATTTGTGAGGTGCGGGTCATCCCAATGTTTGACTATAGCTTTTCTCGGCATTGCCATTTGTGGACAGCCCCACAAGCATTCAAATAGTCTAGGGTTAGGGTGCATTGATTTTCGCCACTCAGCGTGATTCACGGCTCCGATTGTCAATGGCATCTCAAATTTCCCCAAAACGGGCAGGCTAAAATTCCCCAGTTTGGCGGTTTCGGTTGTCAGCCGGTTTATTGACTTGCAGCCCCGTTTTTTGGTGGACGAACAACATGATCCGCGGTATTTGTTCAACTTTCGGGTTTAAATCCGGCCCCGGTCAGGGCAAGTCGTTCATCGACCGAGTGATGACTGCTGTCGACATACCAGGCCTTGGCCAGAGCATCACGGCGCTGGTCGCCGCCAGAGCCGGATTGGTGGAACAGATCAAGCAACTGGATCGTGTCTTGCATGAGTTCGCTCACCAATCGTCGGCCTGCAGGCAGCTCATGAGCATCCCTGGCGTTGGCGTTCAAACTTCCGCTGCTTTCGCAGCGGCCATTAATCAAGCTGACCGCTTCCGACAATCCCGCACCGTCGGTGCCTACTTCGGACTGGTCCCCAGGCGTTACCAGTCGGGGGAAATCGACTGGACGGGACGCATCACCACGCAGGGCGAAAGTATGGTACGCAAGTTGCTATACGAAGCGGCCAACTCGATCCTGACGCGCAGTCGTGGCAACTTCGCCCTCAAAACCTGGGCCCAGAAGATCGCCAAACGTCGAGGTCTGAGAAAGGCACGCGTGGCACTCGCTAGACGGCTTGCTGTCATCATGCACGCGATGCTGCGTGACGGTACTTTGTTCGAAGCGTGAGATGAGATAGAAATCAATTGCCAGCGGTGAAGCCGGAAAGCTTATCCGAGGGTGGTGTCCCGAGAGGGGAGGCAGGGACGAACGATCTGCAAAGGTTACCGGATGGGCCTAGGAACCCGCTTCGACTCAATGCAACGTTCGGCCTTGTGAAACCCGATACAGCACGGTTGCCTTACAGCAATCAGTGCGGACAGATCCTTGAAACCCTCAAGGGAAACACCGCCGAGCTCCATAAATTACAGATCCTGACCCTAGATGTACCCAGCCCTGCTTGGTTCGGAGTCAGCAGGGCTGGGTCGCCGCAATATCGTATCTCCCCGGCATTCGATTTCGCGGCGTTGACCGTTTATTGCGAGAATAACTGATAAGTTCCCAATCGTCTTTGACCCGGAGGTTAACACTACGGTATTGTCTCTTTGTTATTCTTGTGACACGCGATACTTGAGCAGTTTCGGTTAGCTAAATTTGTATTAAATTATCACAAATAATTAATAATGACAATCTTTTGCGTGTCGCTTGCGCAAACTTTTGTGGGGCATATGATTATCGCTTCGCGCCTATTGTCCACACGTATCGTTTTGGGATACCCCATGCCACGACAAACACGATCCAATGTGGCCACGACATCCTCACCTCGATAGCTGAAGCGTGGATCTATAACAGGACAATAGCGTGAGAAGGTGTCTACAACCGTCAGGATGCGAAGCTTGCGCCCAGTAGCCAGTTGGTCATGCACAAAGTCCATTGCCCAAACATCGTTCGCGCAAACAGCATCTGCGCGGTCTTATCGCAGTTTGGCTTTCACGCGCCTCTTGGGTGACTTGTTTCGAAGCTGCAGACCCATTTCCTTGTAAATCCTGTAGACGCTCTTGGGATTCACTTCCCAACCTTCTCGTCGCAGCACATAGTGCACGCGTCGATGTCCATATCGAACACGCGTCTCGCAAATCTCCGTTATTCGGGCTTTTTTAAACTGGCCGGATTGAACTGCGCCGGGTTTGCCGGAGGCTCCGACTCTTGAGTAGGATGGAGTATCATGAGCAAGACAACGAACAAGTATTCCCGAACGCCGTCGATGATCTCGCGCTTACGATCCGACCTCAGAGCTTTCGTTTGACGACATCCTGAAGCATTTCCTTGTCGAGCATTAGATTGGCGACAATTTTCTTCAGCCGCCGGTTCTCATCTTCCAACTCCCTCAGCTTCTTCATCTCGGACGGCATCAGACCTGCGTACTTCTTCTTCCAGTTGAAGTACGTCGCTTGGCTGATCCCAGCCTTGCGGCAAATCTCCGCAACCGGCGTACCTTCCTCGCCCAGCTTTACAATGCGCTGTAAGACCGCATGTCTTTTTCCAGCGGCGCACGCATGATGGTTCAGCCTGTATCCTGATCGCATGGCAGCAAGTGCCGTCGATCTGCGATGGAGGAAGGCATGACGAAAGAACAACCGACGATCCATGTCGGGATCGACGTTTCGAAGGGCAAGCTGGCAGTTGCAATCGCCGGTGGTGGGGTGCGTGACGAAGTTCTCATCTTGGGCACCTTTGAGAACGCCCCTGCCAGCGTCGACCGGCTGCTCAAAAAACTTTCCGGGCGTGGGGCGCCTGTCTCGATATGCTATGAAGCGGGGCCTACGGGATATGGCCTTTATTGGCAGGTGCGCGCGTTCGGTTTCGAATGCTGTGTTGTCGCGCCCTCGTTGATTCCGGTTCGTGCCGGTGAGCGCATAAAGACAGACCGGTTGGATGCCATTCGACTGGCCCGCCTCTTGCGTGCCGGAGAACTGACGCCGATCTGGGTTCCTGATGAAACGCATGAGGCGATGCGCGACCTGGTTCGGGCTCGGGAAAGCGCGGCAGAGGACCAGCGGCACAAACGCCATCTCGTTTCGGCGTTCATACTGCGCCATGGGCGAATCTATCATCGGACTAAGCCGTGGACGATGCGGTATCACAGGTGGCTGCAAAGCCAGAGCTTCGATCATCCGGCGGATCAAATCGCCCTTCAGGAGATGCTGCATGCTGAGCGCAATGCCACCGAACGCCTGGACCGGCTGACCGGACATATCGAAGCTCTCGTGCCGGAATGGGACCTCGCCCCGGCTGTGAATGCGCTGCAGGCCTTGCGGGGTGTGGCGCTTATAAGTGCCGTTACCTTCATGGCCGAGATCGGGGACGTGCGCCGGTTTGAAACGCCGGTAAAACTGATGGCTTATCTGGGGCTTGTGCCAAGCGAATACTCAACAGGAAAAACGACCAAGCGTGGCGGGATTACCCGGGCGGGCAACTCCCGCGTTCGTCACAAGCTGATCGAAGGTGCCTGGACCTATCGCCTACAAGCCCGACCGGGCGTCAGCAAGCTATACATCCTTCAAGACCAGTCGGCTGAGGTGCAGGATATTGCCTGGGAAGCACAATCACGTTTGACGGCTCGATATCGAAAACTCAGCCAACGGGGCAAGAAATCCACAGTCATCACCACTGCCATCGCAAGGGAAATGGCCGCCTTCATGTGGGACATCGCCCGCCGCACCATGCCTGCCTGTTAGCCGCGGCCGACATGCGCCCAATGGCGGGCGCGAGGTTAACGGCAGGGGAATATCCGACACTCGCTTTGAGGCCAACACGAGTTGATTCCCGTTGTAAGATAGGAAGAGTCCCGAGACGCACATTCGGTCATGCGGTATCCAACCCGCGCATCAGAGCTTGTTTACCGACGTCTTCCTTGAAGATGGACGCGTGGAACTGGATTCCAGCAGCGTCGAGCGCACAATCCGCCCAATCGCCATAGGCCGCAAAAACTGGATGTTCGCAGGTTCCGAGGGCGGCGGCAAAGCCATGGCCATCGCATTCACTCTGATCGAAACCGCCAAATTGAACGGCGTAGATCCGCATGCCTGGCTCACTCGAACACTGACCGCTATCGCAAACGGGCATAAACAGTCCAACATCAGCAGCCTGATGCCCTGGAGTTACGCCGCAGACGTGTGATCGGCGCACCGCTTACAATGAACGCCTTCTGCGCGTCCGTGAACTTCGACGCTTTCATCGTCTTCGCTCCTTCCCAACCAAAGGAAAATACGAGCGAAAAACTCTAACTACAAACGGCAGGAAAATCGGGTTTCAGAGCACAGGTGGGTCAGTTCTCTTGAACTAGTAGCACGTCAACTTTCTCGAACTACGGCAGTAATACTGCCATCTTCGAAATATAGCCTACGTTCATCAGCAGGGTAACCCCAGAGCGCGGTGGAGAAAATTTTCTGTTCTTCAAAATCAATGACTAAGGTAACGATGTCGCCTAGGCATTGTTCGTGGCATACGGCGCAGATCAATCCCGGGCGAAGTTCACGACAGCGATATGGGATGCTATCGTTGCGGTTAGAAATCCATCCGTCCTGTCCGACCGCCCAGTAACTAGCTTTGCCATCGTGAAATCTGATGACAAAGCGCAATCCATCGGAACAAAGGTAGTCGAGTGTCAGGCCACTTAACTTATCCACAATGAGGTCCACCTGAGCAACATCTCGATCGCTTGCCATTTTCCAACCTATGCCTTAATTTCTACGGGTCGATGCAAACGTCACATGCGCTCCTTCGCCCTCGAGTTGCAACTTGCCCTCACTTTTCAATTAACCCTCGCAGAAAAAATTGTGTTTTTCTGTAGTTCCGGTGGATGACAAATTCTACAAGCCCGTGTTGCACAAATCGGATATTGACCGGACTTCCCCTTTCCCCGGACAGACCTATCCTACGGGCACCGTGACGGGTGTGCTAAGAGCGATGTAGCTGTTGAGCACGGCCACACGGACCTGGATTTTCGCGACCTGCCGGTCGAAGTCTCTTGCCATCAATGATTGGCCGAGGAGTTTGATGCAGTTCATCTTGCTTTCGACGCGGCTTCGGCGGTGGTATCCGCTCCACCGTCGCCAGATAGCGCGGCCCAGGTATCGCGAGGCGTTTACCGCTTCGTTCCGGGCGATGGCGCCGGCGCTCGTGGCCTTCCACGGCTTCGCGTTCTTGCGAGGGGGTATGACGGTATGTGCATTGCGGGCGGCAATGGCGTCATAGCACCTGCGCGTGCTATAGGCACCGTCGGCGGTCACTGACCCGATGTCCTGATTGGGTGGGATTTGATCGAGCAGGTCCGGCAACACGGGCACGTCACCAACATTGCTGGTCGTGACCTCGACGGCCCGCTCCTCCAGCGTGTCCTCGTCAATTCCGATGTGTATCTTGCGCCAAATCCGACGTTTCGGGCCGCCATGCTTGCGAGCGTTCCATTCACCTTCGCCCTCGGACTTGATGCCGGTGCTATCGATCAGAAGGTTCAGCGGGCCGGTGCCACGATAGGGTAGGCTCACGTTCAGTGTCTTCTGGTGGCGGCACAAGGTGCCGAAATCCGGCACTGCCCAGCCCAATCCCACCAACCGCAGTAAGCTTTCGACGAAACCCGTGGTCTGCCGGAGCGGCATGCCAAGCAGCACCTTCAGGGTCAGGCAGGTCTGGATCGCGGCATTGCTAGAACGCCGTTGGCGGCCGCGCTTGCCGCTTGGTGGGGGCGCCCACACCATCTCGGGAACAAACCAGATCGAAAGCGATCCGCGTTGCCTCAAGCTGTCATTCTAGGACGACCAGTTCGTGGTTCTGTATTTCGTGGAGACCCAACTACTCATTCCATCCAGTTTTAACGCTGGAGTCACACAGTGAATACCTGACAGGATTTGTGCAACAAAGCCGTGGAGCAGGACCACTTGTTGGTTGCTCACGTTATCATTCACTCCGTGAACCATGAAAGAACAGCATCATCAATTGGGTTGCAGAGTTAATATTGAGCTTGCGGTAGGCTCGTCCACGCAATGTTTTGACCGTTGTTTCAGCAATACCCAGTTTAATTGCCGTCGCGGCTACAGTCATGCCAGTTGCGACACAGTCGCAAACCTCCGCTTCGCGCTCAGAAAGCTTAGAAAACTGCAAAACCCTACGCTCTCGCAAGCCTGATACGCTCGATCCGGATCCGAACTGAAAATTCTCGGAGCCAACAATTCGTTGCCTGAGTCCAATAACTTCATGCACCAGAGGTAGAAACTCGAGAAGACCTTCGTATTCTTGGTCAGTAAGCCAACCGTCGGACATACTACGAAGGAAAAAGCTTTGGTATCCGCACTGAACATCGCGTGACACAACCGCGATCCGTTCGAGAATACCAAACTGATCGTATAATGGCTTTGCCGGGTCACCATTTACGGGGCGCCCGCGTTCCAGTCTGACTCCATCTACCGGAGCAGTCCGAATATCTTCGAGGATAGGATCGATCAGTTCAGGCTGGTTAACTATTACAGCACCGTGCCGGCGCAACCAAAAGTCGCCAACTTGGCCTGACCAGACGGAATGAACTGCCCTCGGTTGTCTTAGGTCAGGAAAATAGAAAACACAGAAATTTCTGATAGTTGCAATGTCCGATACACACTCAAGTACGACCTGACCAAAATCATCCCGCAACACAGCGGCAAGTAGTGCTGCACTATTGGTCGGATGACGGGTTTCTTTGACAATTTTCTCAGCTATCTGGCTCAATGTAGAATATCCATTCTCGCAGATTCAACGTGGCGATCCATGTCCACATGTTTCTCAGTAACCCACACGCATGAAAAAATGGTTGGCCATCCCGCCTTATTCATGCCTTAGATGGTCTGCGACTAGAACCATCAACTGGGCTGCCGAAGTTACGTTTAGCTTTCGGTAAGCACGGCGGCGCAGTGTTCTGACTGTCGTTTCGGAAATGCACAAGTCAAGTGCAGTCCCGGTGACGGTCATACCATTCAAAACATAGTCGCAAACTTGTGCTTCCCTCTTGGACAATCGCGAGAATTGCGTGGCCGGTTGTTCTCGCAGACTGGAAGCACTCGGCCCAGACACGAATTGGAAACTTCCCGATCCTAACAATCGGTGCCTCAAACCAATTAACTCATGCACAAAAACTAGAACATTACACAAAGCGTCATATTCACTATCAGAGATCCAGCCATCAGCTTTGTCACGCAGAAAAAAGGTCTTGTATCCGAACGATCTTTTTCGGGAAGCAGTAGTAACCCGTTCAATAACATTAAATTGGTCGAACATGAATTTTATCGGATCGCTATCACTAGGATGCCATCGTTCTATATGAATACCAGAGGTCGGCGATGCTCGAACATCTTCTAAAACAGGAAGGTAAAGTGCAGGATCATTTGCAATCACTGTTCCATTGCGACGCAACCAATAATCATCAATCCGACCGGCCCAGACAGATTGAACCGGCTTCGGATGTGTTAAGTCCGGAAAATAGAATACACTTAGATTGGCGATGGTCGCGGTTCTCGAAACATATTCCAGAACCGCTTCGCCAAAGTTGTCACCAAAAATCTCTGCAACCAGTGCCGTTTGCCCGAACATGGCTTGCTCTCTTCGATCATATCTGTAAATCATGTGGCTGTAAGGTTCAGTTACGTGCGAGTCATCCCAATGTTTGACTATAGCTTCTCTCTGAGCGCTTCGTAAGGTGTCTTTCCGTTGTGTTCGCCGTGTGGCTTTTGGAAGTTGTAGAAAGCTTCCCATTCGCCCAATCTGGCTTCCAGATCGACGTCATCTTTGTAGCTGAGTAGCAGGTAGAATTCCTGTTGGTCTGATCGATGGGATCGTTCGACTTTGCCGTTCAACTGGGGCGTTGCTCGCCGGATATAGCATGGTGATTTCCCAGATCCTCGACATGCCAATAAGCACTTCGTGCCGGTGCTTGGAAATGCCGATGGCGACCAGCAAGGTCGAAGCGATAGAATGGGTAGCGGTCATAGCTGCTGTGATCCCTGAAAACGTCCTCGTTTATGGATAGAGTTTTCCGCTAGATTTCCCTTGGCTGGGAGAGGAGCGGAAGGCGATGAAAGCATCCAAATTCACGGACGCGCAGAAGGCGTTCATCATTAAGCAAGGCGAAGACGGAACACCTGTTGCTGAGATCTGCCGGAAGGCCGGGATCAGCCAGGCAACATACTTCAATTGGAAGAAGAAGTATGCCGGGATGTTGCCGACGGACATGAAGAAGCTGCGTGAGTTGGAAGACGAGAACAGGCGGCTGAAGAAGATCGTCGCAGACTTGTCGCTGGACAAAGAGATGCTTCAGGATGTCATCAAGCGAAAGCTCTGAGGCCTGCTCGCAAGAGAACGCTGGTCGACGAGATCAGAGCTGATTGGCGGGTATCGATCCGGAGGGCCTGTGGGCTTATCCGGTTCGATCCACGGACATATCGGCACAAGTTTCGTCGACGCGACCAGGCCGCGTTAGAACAGCGGATCAAGGAGATTTGTGAGACTCGTGTGCGGTTTGGCTATCGGTGCGTCCATGTGCTTCTGCTCCTGGAGGGTTGGGAGATTAATGCGAAGAAGACGTATCGTGTTTATAAGGAGTTGGGTATGCAGTTGCGCAATAAAACCCCAAAACGCCGTGTGAAGGCAAAGCTTCGCGAAGACCGCAAACAGGCCGTGAATCCGAATGATGTTTGGGCAATGGACTTCGTGCATGATCAGTTGGCCACAGGTCGCAAGATGCGCATCCTGACAGTCGTCGACACATTCTCCCGCTACGTTCCTGTGCTGGACGCCCGGTTCAGCTACAAAGGCGAAGATGTCGTAGCGACTTTGGACCGCATTTGCCGCAAGACCGGTTATCCCAAGACGATCAGGGTCGATAATGGCAGCGAATTTGTCTCTCGGGACATGGACCTTTGGGCTTACCAGCGGGGTGTCACCATGGACTTCTCAAGGCCAGGAAAACCGACTGACAATGCTTACATCGAGGCGTTCAACAGCAAACTCCGATCCGAATGCCTGAACGCACATTGGTTCATGGGCCTTGCGGATACGGCCGAAAAGTTGGAGGCTTGGCGTAGAGACAACAACGAAGAAAGACCGCACAGCGCCATTGGGAACAACGTCCCAGCAGCGCTCATGAAATTGCCAGACGCATCCAGCCCGTCTGTGTGATCAAAGGGCGGAAAATCTAACCCCAAGCGGGGACACTTCCGGTAGCACAGCACAGACCCCCAGACTCTCGTTAAGACTTAGGGACGAGCGGGGGGGAGGTCAGACGGAAGCCAAGGCCTGTACACCACATCTGCTTGTTCTAGAAGCCAAATTTTCGTTCAAAGAAGTTTTTTTAGCGCTGAAAACAGTTGTTGCCGTTCGTCTTCCGCCAAATCAGACAGCACGCTGTCTTCTGCTTCTTGCACCTCAGGGGTCGCTTTGTCAATCAGTCTGAAACCAGCATCTGCAAGCTCAAAATATGTGAAACGCATGTCCGTAGCATCTTTCTGCCGGTAAACCAATTGCTTTTCTTCAAGGCTGTTTATGATACGGTTCATCGCAGGGGGTTCAGCACCGATTGCATCCGCAAGGGTTCGGAGGATGCAGGATTCGTTTGCCTGTATCAAATTCAAGGTTGTGAACTCCAAAGCAGATATGCCGTTTTCCTTCAAAACAGGAGTGATGGCATCTTTGAACCGCTGCGATGAGCGCCGCAGCAGAAAGCTCATGGATGTTTCAACGATGCCGGTATCCAGCTTGCCTCCTGGACTGCTCACTATTGCCCCCTTATCCCTAGCGCTC
The DNA here is from genome assembly GCF_056537065.1 of Ruegeria sp. CH2. Taxonomy (NCBI): domain Bacteria; kingdom Pseudomonadati; phylum Pseudomonadota; class Alphaproteobacteria; order Rhodobacterales; family Roseobacteraceae; genus Ruegeria; species Ruegeria sp. CH2. The sequence continues at coordinate 33,251 of NZ_JBQFQV010000022.1, read as the reverse complement.
AATCATCCTCGTCAATATCACAAGAATTGTGATTTTTTGATTAGGAGACGGCTGCTACACCATTGTTGTCTGCATTCGCCAAACGGATTTGATCCGCACATGTCCGTTCATATACTACACTTGTAAATGAAAAGCCTTCTTTCAAGTCGAATCTGAGGCGTCAATACCTTTAAACCATAATCTTGATGTGTCGTAAAATACTGTGAAAAAACTGAGACGGCGTCATTCTGGAAGCAATTATCTTGTGATCTCAGCAAACATCCGAAATCCTGTAATCGTGGCGCTTTTGAATTGCTACCCCCGTATCATATTGGTGCCCTCAACACCATCCAACGTGGCCAAAGCGGATTTGAACAATTTGAACCCACCCAAGTGCCGGACACGCCGTATTATGAACCGATGAGCCTGTTCGATCAAGATATTCAAGAACTTCGACAGGACTATCTGAAATTTAGCTGAACAGCCAAAACGTCTCGGATCTTGTTTTCTTCCTGAATATCTGCAACGTTGGCACCGCTCTTGTTGATCACAATCTTCCTCGGCAATCCATTGATCTCCAACATCCTTGCGAAGAGCTTGGTGGCGGTTGGGCCGTATTGGAACAGTTGCTGTCGCCGCAGGTCAAACCGGTATCAGCTGAGGGGAGAGCTGAAAGAGTGAGTGGCGCCTGCAGCGACATTAATTAATTAATGCAATTATTAACAATAATGAAAGGGGGAATTTCCAGGTTTCCTTCGCAAATCTGAACTGTTACTTATATGGTTAACGATCAGATAAGGCGATAAAGCTAGCAACTGTATTTCTCAGGTGCTTTGAGCAATCCATATCTGACGGGATTTGACGAGCACGTTGGCAAGTGTGACGAGTTTGCGAGCAAAGACTGTTATGATGACTTTGTCTGCGGGTTGCCGCGCGCCTCCTGTCCTTAAGCTTGCCGAACATGATCTTGATCCGATTGCATCCCTTGTATCGGCATTGCCGTGTTTGACGGTGGTTTTGTGTTGCTTCCTGCCAGGGATACACGCTCGTATCCCTATGTCTTGCACGCTTCTCGGAACCGAGCGGTATTGTAGCCGCGGTGCCCGAGTAGCCAGTCAGCATTTGGCATTTTGCTGTGCAGAGCCCAAACGCCGATGTAATCACTTCTGTGGTGACGCCCAAATTGCAAGGAGTTCTAGACTCTGAAGGTGTGTGATCGAGTGCGAACTTCTGTATGGCCTATTTTTGCGAAATATCCAGAAGCCGCAGGCCGGGATGGTGATCAGCGGAGCAGGTCCAAATCTAACTTTCGAGCTTCTTACTCGCAGCGACTAACTGGTTATCCTTATCCAGATTGGACCTGTCGCGGTTTGAGGCCGCTCCTTTGATAGCATTTATTGCAGCAAAGGAGACGAACTATGGGACTGAAACGGACGGACGAATTCCGGGCTGATGCGGTGCGGATCGCGCTGACGAGCGGGCTGACACGCAAACAGGTGGCATCGGATTTGGGTGTTGGCCTTTCAACGCTGAACAAGTGGGTGACTGCGCATCGCGACACTGATGCGGTGTCGGACAAGGAGTTGGACCTTGCCCGTGAGAACGAGCGTCTTCGACGGGAGAACCGCATTCTCAAGGAGGAGAGGGATATCTTAAAAAAGGCCACAGCCTTCTTCGCGAGTCAAAAGCAATGAGGTTCAGGTTCATCGAAGAGCATGGCCGCGATTTCCCGACCAACCGTCTTTGCCAGGTTCTGAATGTCAGCGAACGAGGCTTGCGTGCCTATCGCAGCCGTCCGGCCAGCCAAAGGCAGCGGACAGACATGATTGTTCTGGCTCATATCAAGGAACAGTCGCGTCTCAGCCTGGGCAGCTATGGCCGCCTACGGATGACGGAAGAGTTGAAAGAACTGGGCCTGAACGTCGGTCATCGCCGGGTTGGCAGATTGATGCGTGAGAATGGCATCCGCGTTGAACGGTCGAAGAAATACAAGGTGACGACCGACAGCAACCACGCTTTCAACATCGCGCCGAACCTGCTGAACCGGTACTCCCATGCAAATCAACCGAACCAGAAGTGGGCCGGTGACATCAGCTATGTCTGGACGCGAGAAGGATGGCTCTACCTTGCCGTGATCCTAAATCTGCATTCCCGGCGGGTGATTGGCTGGGCGGTGAGCAATCGCATGAAGCGAGACCTGGCGATCCGGGCTTTGAAGATGGCTATCGCTTTACGCCAGCCGCCCAAGGGCTGCATCCATCATACGGACCGCGGCAGCCAATATTGCTCCCACGATTATCAGAAGCTTCTGCGGCAGCATGGCTTCCAAGTATCGATGAGCGGCAAGGGCAACTGCTATGACAACTCGGCCGTCGAGACGTTCTTCAAAACGATCAAGGCAGATCTCATCTGGCGCAGGTCGTGGCAGACGCGCAGAGACGCGGAATTGGCCATCTTCCAATACATCAACGGCTTCTACAATCCGCGCAGGCGACACTCAGCATTGGGATGGAAAAGCCCGGTCGCCTTCGAGCGGAAAGTGGCCTAAACGAGCACCCGGGGCAGCACGAAAACGCGACAGGTCCAGATCTGTTCGATCGTTTCGCCCACTCATATCAATGTCTTCTCACACTTCCGTGGCACCGGTCCTCGCAGTCTCACTTCAGCTTCATGCCGCGCCTACAAGTTCCTGGTCCTTGAAGCCCTCGTGTTTCGTAAGCATCGCCCAGATCTGCCGAGCCATTTTGTTTGCTAGCGCGATCGCGACCAACATTTTAGGCTTGCGCGCCAACATGCATGACAACCAGCCACCCTCAGCAACCGAGCGCACCCCTGTCCGTCGGTACATTCGCCGTAACCTTCCTTTTTTCACTACCATTTTCCGCGCATTCAAAGAATAGACTTACCATTTTGTCACAAGCTCAACCAAAGATCCGTAGATCAAATAATTATTTGCGTAATACAATTATCAAAGATAACATTACAGTACTGTAAGTAACCCTATGGTTGAAGGCGGGCCGATCCCAGGGTGCTAGGCATGTGCAGCTCTGCTGATTCTCGTCGGAAGGCGTTCGGTTGGAGTTGAGTCATTGATTGAGCAGAGGCTTGGATGTTTCTTTTTTGTCCTTCAGCGGAGCATGGTGTTATTCAGTCTGTCCCGGATGATCCGGCCGAGTGCTGTTTACAATCTAATTCTCAACCAGCCTTTGTCTTCAATATCGATCTCCGTCGAAGTGAGATTGACACTGACCGAGTTTTGTCACTTCGTACCAAGAACGACGGTATCCGTGGCTGGATAAGCGCCAATGCGCGGCACCTTTCTTCTACAAGTGGCCTTGCTCTTGCCGCTATGCTTTTTGTCGGACAGCCGGATACCGCCGATGCCGCCTGTCTGGTCAACGGAACCACGTCGTCGAATACGGGGACTAACGGCAACGATGTGGTCTTGTGCGACCCCGCGAATGATCCAGGTGGTTTAAATGTTTCTACGGGAAACGGAAGCGACACTGTCAATGTTCAAGGTGGTGTTGTCGTCAACAACATTCAAACATTTAGCGGCTCACGCGTCGGCAACGATCGGGTCAACGTCACCGACTCAACCGTATCTGGAAGGATAGCTACCGGAACCGGGAGGGATTTCGTCACCGTTACCAATGGGACGGTCGGATCGATCGTCGGAGGTTCGGGCGGCAAAAATATCATAATAACCAATACGACGGTAACGGGAGGTATCAACACCTCTAGCGGTGTTGATACTATCATTGTGAATGGTGCGTCGCACGTCGGTGGAAGTATATTTGCAGGATCTTCCAGGGACTTCGTCACAATCAATGGTGGCGTCATCGATGGCAGCGTATTTCTTGGCAGCACAACCGGCTTCGACAATCGCGAAAACAATTTCACGATGAGAGGCGGCACGGTCAGAGGCAATGTTCTGGGCGGGTCGCGTCAGCCAGTGAGGGGAAGCCAATTCGACAGTATTGCTCTGGGTGGTGGTGTTATCGAAGGATCGGTGTTCGCGTTTGCGGGTCATGACAGGATCAATTTGTTTGGCACAAATGTCGGTTCCAATATCGATGCAGGTGGAGGCAACGACCAGTTCACCTGGAGCAGTGGCATTCTTTCCGGGCAGTTTCTGGGCGGGGGTGGAAACGACACGGTGACCATCGGCCTGACGACCGGAAACGTCGACACGATCATTGATGGCGGGACCGGAACCGACAGTTTCCGCGTGATCAATGCCGATACCGCAGTTCAGGCTGCAACTGTCCGTGGATTTGAAAGCGCGCATTCAGGTAATTCGGTCGTCACATTCGACAGTCTGATGCTCAACGGCGTGAATGCTCCCGGTGACAATAATCTGGCGACGGTCCTGACCGTTACCGGGGGGGACGTGACCCTGGGTGGTGCCAGCGTGCTGACGGACCTTCTTGGATCGCGCAGCGCAGAGACCCTGACGGTCACCGGATCCACCGTTGTTTCCGGCTCGATCGAAGGCGCTGGCGGGAGCGATACAATCTCGGTCCTCGGTGACGCGAGCGTGCTTGGCGATGTTTTGGGCGGCGGGGCCGGACATAATGGCGGTGCCGACTCGGGCGACACGATCACGATCGCTACCACCGGCTCAGTCGGCAACGTTCTAAGCGGGGACGGGAATGATGTGTTCACATGGACCTCGGGCGCAATCACCGGATTCGTTGGGGGCGACGGTTCGGATATCGCGACGGTGACGGCGGCGCAGTACGACGGCACTCAGGTTCTGGACGGTGGTGATGATGCTGCCGTGGGGGACGGGCAGGTCGATGTACTGACGCTTGGTGGGTTCTCCGGAACGCTGAATGGCGGAAACATTGTGAACTGGGAGGTTCTGAACCTCGCAAATGCGGCGATCACGATCAACGACCTGGTCTCCGCGCAACTCAACGTCTGCGGCGGATCGACGACCGTCGGCGGGGCGAGCATGGTTGGCGATGTCGACGGCTGCATCAACGATGACGTGATCGTCATCACTGGTGATACGGTGATCGCCAACGATATCGAAGGTGCAGGTGGCTCGGACGCGATCACCATTTCCGGTAATGCATCGGTGGGTGGTGTGATCAGAGGAGACGGCGCTGGACAAGACATGTCAAATGCATCTGATACCGGTGACACAATTACGCTCAACACCACTGGTACCGTGGGCATGATCGATGCGGGGGCGGGAGCGGATACGGTAGATCTGTTTTCTGGCACCGTAACGACCGACGTCTTCGGTGGGATTGACAATGACATGATCAATCTCGATGGGGCGAGTGTAGCCGGAGTCATTGACGGGGGTGACGGCGTTGACAGGATCGACCTAATCTCGGGATCGGCCGACAGTGCGACGGGAGCCGACGGAGATGATGTGATGACGCTGAATGGTGCGACCATCGCGTCGGTCCTGGCTGGCGGACGTGGCGTCGATTTGATTTCGGTGATCGCCGGAAGCGTCGGAACCGACATTCATCTTGGAAACACCATCAACTCATCCAGCGACGCCGACACGCTGATCATGACCGGGGGCACTGTTACCGGAACCGTTTACGGGGATCGCGGTCAGGATACGATCACGTTGACGGGTGGCACCATCGGAGTGGATGTCCTGTCGAATCCGGGCGATGACATCATCACGGTGGATGGCGCCGTGATTCAGGGACAGATCGATGCGGGCCGCGGGAACGATGACATAATGTTGTTGTCCGGCACGGTGAATGAGGTCACCGGAGGAAACGATGACGACACAATCGTGCTGAACGGTGCCACCATCACCACTGACCTCAGAGGCGGTGAGGGCCAAGATGTCATCACGGTGATTTCCGGCACGGTCGGTGGCGATATCAGCCTTGGCAGAGGCAACAACAACACGACGAACGGCGATACACTCCTTCTGATGACCGGTGGCGATGTCGCCGGCAACATCTACGGCGACCGCGGCAACGACGCGATCACCATGACCGGTGGCACCGTGGCCTTGGAGGTTCGTGCCAACTTGGGCGACGATACCATCACGCTGGACGGAGGGGCGATATCCGGCGAGGTATTCGGCGGGGACGGCAATGATGTATTCACCTGGACTTCGGGCTCAACAGCCGGGTTTGACGGAGAGGACGGTTCGGACATCGCGACCGTGACAGCGGCAGCATATGATGGGACGCAAGTCCTGGATGGTGGCGATGATGCGAGTTCGGCCGACGGGTATGTTGATGCGCTGACACTGCAGGGCCTGAACATCACCACGACCTCAAGCAGCGTTCTCAACTGGGAAGCCGTATCCGTTCTTGATGGCACGGTCGATTTCGGTTCTGACCTGATCGTCGGCAGCGGAACGGGGCTGGGCCTGATCGCCGGAAGCAACGGCATCATCAGCGGTTCGGGAGATTTCAGTCTGACCGGTGATCTGGAGACACTTGCGGGCGGCACGTTCAATCACCGATCCGGTGTAGCCTCATTGATCACTGTCGTTGGAAGTGTCCGCAATGCCGGAGCAATAGACACTCAGGACGGCATCACTGGCGACTCGATTGCCGTAAGTGGCGATTATTCAGGCGGAGGCGCCCTTTGGCTGGATGTCAACGCAACCGGCGATACGGCCGATACACTGTTGATCAGCGGCGATGTCGTGGCAGGCGGCACAACGATTTTCGTTCAGGACATAACCCCGAGCCAAGCGACCGGAAATGACATCTTGCTCATCGACGTTCAGGGCGCGACGAGTACCGGGGATTTCCAGTTGGCAGGCGGAACCGTGACCCTCGGCAATATAGTGTATGAATTGAACCTGGTTGGATCTCAGTGGCTTCTACAGTTTCTGGAACTCGCGCTGTCGCCGTCGAATGTCGTGTACGAGGTCTATCCGCAGAATCTGCATGCACTCAACAAATTGCAAGGGCACCACAGACGCGTTCAGGGGCGTACCTGGCTGGCTGGCAGCGATCCGCTGTGTGACACTGCAAGAGAGGCGTCAACCGAGAGCGATCCGTTGTGTCGGGACGCCGGATTTTGGATGAAGGCCTCTGGTGCGGTTTCCGATCTGGATCCGGAATTCTCGACAACCGAGAGGGACTTTGGGACCTCCGACATCGACTACGACATGCGTTCCACGCGGGTTGAGCTGGGCTTCGACACATTGCTTGGCGAATACGACAATGGAAAGCTCGCCGGCGGTGTCTGGGCCTTCCACGGATCCGCGTCCTTGTCCGGCTCCTCTTCGGTCGCAAACGGCAATGTCGATACCGATGCCACCGGCGTTGGCGCAAGCCTGACCTGGTATGAGGACTCGGGCTTCTACGCGGACGCGCAGTTGCAGTATGCAGAGTTCAAGAGCGGCCTGTCTTCTGACCGGACGCGACTGGTCACGGATAACAAAGGTTCCGGTTACGCGGCGTCGCTCGAGATCGGCAAGACTTTTGCACTGAGCCCATCTGTTTCGCTTACGCCTGAGTTGCAGTACCTGCATTACGAGGTCGATTTTGACCAGTTCACTGGCGCAGGCGGTGAACAGGTCTACCTTGAAGATGGCAGCACTTCCGAGCTCCGGTTGGGCGGAACGCTGGAGTATCGGACTGGCACCATCGGAGCGATGAATAATCGGCTTTACGCAACGGCGAACGTCTTTCGCATGATCGATGCGACAACTGTCGTCAATTCTGCCGGCTCACCCTTGACCAATGAAATCCGCCCCTGGCGCGGAGAAATCGGGTTTGGTGGCTCGCACGAATGGGTCGGGGCAAGCGGTTCGCGCTCCGCGATATATGGCGAGGTGACAGCCAGTTCCGAATTCGGGTCGGGCTGGAGCTCGGGCAACACGCTGAGCGGCAGCGTCGGTTTTAAGATTGAGTTCTAAGCGGATGCGTTACTCGACTATACATTTTCAATGGCTTGGACCGCTGCTTGTAACGGCAGGATTTAGTATTTCGGCGACAGCAGGTTCCGCGCAGAACCCCACGTCTCTTTCGGAAACCTATGGCAGTTGGACATTGCAGTGCAAAAATGTTTCAGCATTCGATAACGACATGTCTGATCGTATCTGTCAGGTGTCACAAGAACTCATACAAGCTGAAACCGGTAAACGACTAATTTCTGCTGTGTTTACAACAGATCCTTCCAAGATCACGTTGGTTACACCGTTTGGATTGTTGTTTACGGAGGGAGTTAGGTTGTCCGTAGCTGAAAAGGACTTGTCAGTTGCATCCTTCACGACATGTCTCTCCTCTGTTGGCTGTATTGCAGAACGACAGTTGAGTGCCGAAGAGGTGATGAGTTTGCAGTCCTCCCAGACTCTCAAACTTCTAATGGTGAGTCGAAACAGCCGGAAACTTCAGGCGGAATTGTCACTTGAAGGTTTTCGCGATGCTACCATAAGATTGACGAACCTTAAGTAACCGGGCCGTGACGCAACCCGCAGAGAAAGTCATACAGATTACAGATAGAATCCTGCACAATTTCAATTTGTTTTTCTTCGAGCTAACGGTATTTGGACGGTACCTCTGTCAGTTGTTTATGAATGTCCCATTCGTGGGGTGTCTTGAACTTTCTGTGCCAGAAACGAGCGTTGTGTCGAAGCCAGTACTGACGAAAAACAATACAGGCTTCTCTATTGATGTCTTCGTAGCCGATTAGAACACCACAACAATCGCATTCAACGAGAAGAGGATAATTTCCATCATCGCCCCAGATTGGTTTGGGGTACTTTAGTCCACACACTCGACAATGGTAACCGGTAAAAACTTCAAGTGATTCTCCATTATCTACAAAAAGAACTGCAGAACAAATCTCCGTTAGACTAGCTTTCAACGGTAAAACCTTTCGGGTCGATTGTTTCCACAGCTATCACCTTGTTCCTTGGGTAAATCTCTGATGGATACTTTGTCAGTTAACGTGCAACAAGCGGCGACCGGATCTGTTGGGACCTAGGGTATGCCTGCCTTGCTTTGCCAGCTTTGATGAAAGACCGAGCGTGGCGGATCGGTGCATTTTCTTCCAACCCAAGGTGCGAAAAGATCGCCAGACATTCCTTTCTGGTTTCATCGTCAATCGATCCAAGAGCTACATGCCCAGGATAAAAAGATTCCGTCGCCACGCCTTCGGAGAAGATCACTTCGTGGCAGTCGAAAACAAGATGAAAATATTCAACGTCTTTGCAACCCAGCTTTTGACGCACACCAGGATGATGCGTTAAACCTTTCGCCGCAACAAGCCCTCCATTAGCGTAACCTGTTGACTCACCATCCTGGCCGGAAACGAGAATGCGATGTTGTGGCGAAACGCAAAGCGAGCGCTTTGGCAATCCCGGCCCCAGACTTCCGGGCTTGAATTCAATTGGCTTGTGCTTGGATTCGTCCTGCGGGAAATTGAGCTTCCTGTAAACAATGAGGCGGATCGGACGAAAACCATGATCAAGGGTTGCAATCAGATCGCCCACATTTAGGGTTTCGATCGGCATTTCGCCTTCCATTGTCGAAATCAGGGTTCCACGCGTAAAACAAACAACATTTGAAGTGTTAATGTTGAAGACGCCATCGCCAATTTCGGCAGTGCCTGTATCAATGTCGCCGTTGTTGTTCAAATCGTAGTCATCGACACGATCTTCGACATTCAGGATCAGTTTACCATCGTTTGCCTCTGAATCTTCAAAGGTGATCCCGGTTGCCGGAGACAGGACCGCGAGTTCCAACCCCTCAACGAAGAAAAACCCATCTCCCATCTCGGTTGCACCACCGCCGCTGTCGAACTTGATTGTGTCAGGCCCCACCAGTTGTTCGACGCCATTGATTTTGACCGAGAGTACCGTCACTTTGCCATCGGCACCCCCTTCAAGCAGTTCGCCATCCGGTCCGATGTCAGCATCGTCAATTTCGATTAGAATAGCGTCGGTTGCACTATACCAAGGATTGCCATTGCCATCCAGGTCAACACTCTGATCAAGCTCAATATCGGTGCCGCCGTCGCCATCATCATTGAAACTGCTCGCTGCGCCAACGAGATTTCCTGAAAACGATAGGATTGCCATTTTCTACCTACATGGTGTTGGTTGCCAATAATTGGCTGTCATTAGTGGTTGAATGTCTGCCCGAAGCCTTTCGTAAAACTTACAAATTTGAACACTAATCCGCTTTTCTAGCTTCATGCTTCTATGCGTGACGGTGGACCAGTTCAGTTGGGAAGGCTCAAAGACGCAAACAGTGTCGCCGTTGTGCGGACTGGCGTTCTCGATGGTAGGTTGACCAACGCATACCGCAGAGCCGCTACATCACCCCCAAGTTTTACCCACTTTCCCACAATGTTCCTGCGTCCAGAAATTAAGGGCACAGTGACAGCAAACCAAAACAGAAGGTGGGGCCAAAGCACCGCTTACGAACTTGAAGCGAAAGTCATCGGTTGGCTGAATGAGCGCAACAAGCACCTAACGAAGTCCTGAGCTATTGAAGGCACGCTCCAGCTCTACGAGGAAAGTGGTTCCTGGGCCGTCATTCTTTTTGTAACTGATGCTGCCGTTATGCGCACTCATGATTTGCCTGGAAATATTCATGCCCAAGCCGGTGCCTCCGATTTTCCGAGTATCTGATGAATCCACCTGTGTGAAACGGTCAAAAACCTTTTCGTGGTCCTTTTCGGACAAGCCTATTCCCTCGTCTCGGAACAGTACTTTCACCCTGGTATCTTCAATCTCCACCGAGATCAGCACGTTGCTTTTGGCAGGCGAAAACTTAATGGCATTTGACAAGATATTCTCGAAAACCTGCTGAAGCCTGTGTTTGTCGCCGCGCACAACTATCGCTTGATCCGGCAGGGTCGACTTAATGGACACAGCACGTTCGACAGCAAAGGATTTTGTGTCTTCAACGGCGTCGGAAACAACCTGACGTATGTCGAGCAACTCGTGCGCGTACTTCATGAGACCGGACTCAACGCTTTGAAGATCCAAAATTTCGTCTACAAGCTTTAGAAGCTTGATGCAGTTGCGGCTGGCGACATCCAGAACATCGGCTACTTTTTCCGGCAACTCACCCAGCTTGCCTGACTGTGCGAGACCAACTGCCCCCCGGATTGATGTTAGCGGTGTCCTGAGTTCATGGCTCATTGTTGAGATGAATTCAGATTTCGCCTTGTATGCCATTTTTGATTTTTCATGTTCGTCCTGAAGCAGGTCGAACTGTGCAGCACGCTGTCGGTAAATCCTGAGGTAACCCAACGAACTGTCGACGATAAATGTAAGAACAAAGATGCTTGTGAATAGATGTGCCCAGAGCTCCGATTGAATGGGGGCATCCGTAATCACGATATCCCTGATCGGTATGAACAGAAAGGCAACTCCGAAGCATAAAAGGCGGGTTACCAGAACGTGCAGGACATAGTGGCTGTGCATCGCTGCAAAAAGGGCTGCCGCAAAAAGAAAGAATGAAGCCATGAAATGGCTTGTCGGTCCTTGAATAAATGCAATGCCAACCGAGTATGCGATGATCAATGATGTGCTGAGAAGTGTGCTCAAATAAAGCCAGGGTAAAAGACGTCTGGCTGCTTGATGATCTGTATTTTCTTGCGACGTCACCTTGTTGAAAAGCCAATAATCAAAGAGTTCTGATGCGATTACCAGCACCAGCAGGATTCCCGCAAATTTGTCATCATAGTAGTATGCCGCAAGTGCGAGAGCCGCTGCGAAAATGAGCAACCGCTGCCCTGTCAGATCTATTCCAACCTGACAATAGTCGATCATTTGTCGCATCAAAGGCGACACTTCAGAGTTGACCACGCCACCCGTTTCAGACTCAGGCGGACTGCTCAAGTCAAAACCCCCTTAATTTCTCAAGTATACACTTTCTAGGCACTACAGTGCATTAGAACACTCTTTATGGTAGAGAACCGCAATTTGAAAGCAACAAAAACTTATCTCCGTGACGCCACGACAATTTAGGAAGCGAGGACATTCTAAGCTTTTGGAAAGAAATTGAAATTCAAAGCCCGTTCTCAAACAAGGACTTCAATTGTTCTGGAAGTGCGAAGGGGTCGAACGGTTTCGCTATATACGCCAAAGCACTCTCACTGATGGGGGTGTTTTGAATGCTGGATTCAGCTTTTGCAGTCATAAACACGACAGGCGTATCTCGAAATTCCGGGCGCTTTCGCAGCTCGCAAAGAAGCTCGGGGCCATCCATGTCCGGCATCATCACATCCAAAAGGAAAAGGTCGGGTTGCAGGCTCTTCAGATTATTCAACGCATCTTTTGCAGAGCTAAACTGGGTGACTTCAAAGTCGCCGACGAGTTCCAACGACATACGAGTGATAGTCAGAATGTCTTCATCGTCGTCTACATGTACCACTTTTTTCAAGAGACTCATTGCAAATACCCTTTGTTCAAACAGGTTGGGCGCCAACTTCAACAACATCGGATTTCTTAGCAACGTTGTTTTCCGCATCACGGGAAGAGGGAGTATCCTTCTCGAACCTGACCTGAAACGTACTGCCTACACCGTAGATGCTGGACACGGTAATCTGCCCACCATGCAACTGGACCAAGTCTTTTGTAATCGTAAGACCAAGTCCTGTTCCTGTCTGGCCTTTCTGATTTGCGTTTACCTGAATGAAGCGATCAAATATCAAATTTAACTGATCGTCCGGTATGCCACGTCCACTATCTTTGACTGAGACCACAACCGAGGTACCATCCTGTTCGACGGAAACGGCGACATACCCTTTGTCTGTGAACTTTATGCTGTTACTGAGCAAGTTGACGAAAATCTGCCTCAGGCGCAACGGGTCTCCCTCAATCGAAACCGGTTCGACCCGAACCTCCAGCCGAAGCCCTTTCTTCTCGGCTGTAGGACCCAGCTCTTCGCTCAATTCGGCCAAGAGTGCGCCGAGTTGTACGGTTTCCAAGTTTAATTCAACGTTGCCGGAGCTTAACTTGGCCCAATCCAGAACAGAGTTTATTAAGCCAAGCAGGTGCTTTCCGGAAGCTTCGGACTTTGTAGCCTGATTGACGATTACGCCTGTGAAATCATCCAACAATCGCGACAGCTCGGCATCGGTACCAATCGCATTTTTTAAGGCTTGGTACTGTGGATACAATTCGACCTTTCTAAAAAATGAAATGTATCCCAAAATGACAGTCAAAGGCGCACGCAACTCGTGGTTCATATTGTTGATGAACTCGGTCTTGGTACCAATCGCTTCTTCTGCCGCTTGCAGCGCTTTTTTCAGTTCAGTGATATCTGTGCGAATCCCGACGGTGCTCCCGTCTCTCATTTGAGATTCTGAAACTTTTAGCCAGCTTCCGTTGGCAAGTTCGATTTCAGTTTGGGCATTGGGGTTGGCATGAAGCTCAAGTCGTTCTGTTATCCATTCCTCTTCGCGCCCTTTTGCCTCTGGGTACTGGCCTTGCCTGACCTCGTCGCGAAGGATTGTTTCGAAAGTTGTCCCGGGTTCGATAAGGTGGCGGGAAACATCGAAGAAATCACGGTATTTCTGATTGCACAAAAGCAACCTGTCCTGTCTGTCGAAAATGACGAACCCGTCATTAATCGAGTTGATTGCATCGACAAGTCGCCGTCTGGCGTCCGACCGTTCCACGATCAGTCGTCGCGCATAGTTAACTCCAAACAGAGCAATCATAACCAGAACAGCTGTTGTGAGTATCAACACCGGACGATGCGCCGTATCTGGTATCCACCCACCCGTGGGTGTTTTGGCCAACTCCAGCCTGACATCCCCCAGCTCAACTTCGGCCAGTACTGGGGCATCCGACCATATGGTTTCGGTTCCAAAAACGATCTGAGTGCCCAATTCCGCAATCTCGGTTCGCGCCGACGACGCGTATTCACGTGGTTCGGCTACCATGCCGGCTTCAGCCAGAAGCCGGTTAAAATCGAGAACGATAGTTCCGACCACATTGTCGGGCCCAGGTTGGGCGTTTCGCAGCAAAAGACCCAACCCACCTTGAAGCAGGCTAATCGGGCCGAAGATCACCGTTTCCTGGCTGTCCAACGCGCGTTGCACCGTGGCCAGTTGCTGAGGATAATCGCGGTAATCGTATCCAAGAAGGGCTCGGTTTGGTTCGACAGGGTGGACATCCGTGATAATAAAATCTTGCGAACGCGCGATGTTGATAATGATTGGATTGTTATCGCGAAGCAACTGGGCCAAAGTCTGAAATTCCACTCCAGTCTCGGTCAACTGCACCACAGAAAGACTACGCGACATGTGGCTGTAGCTTTCAATAAGCCGCTCCAAGCGAAACTTGGTCAAATTGAGAGACCGTTGAACGGCGGACCGCTCTGCCTCAAGTTTCTGCGTGGTGATCGCCTTGTCCATAAGAATAATGCTCAAACAGCCAAGAAGGATAATCGCAGCGTAAATCAGCGACAACTTCCGCTTTTGTTTTCGCTTTAGTTGTCTCAGCGTTTCTTGTTGCGTGCCCAATGCGACTTCCCAACGTATAGCAGTGTTCTTCAGTTTTTCCTCGAGCGATACTCTGCATAGTGCGTTCAAAACATGTTTCGAAGAAGCGTTGCCTAGTCCTCGATATTTGCCAAGCGCGCCATCAACTCTTGGGCCCTTGGCTCGATCTGTGCCCAAACAAGTAGGTTTTTTTTGAACTCAATGTCTATTTCCTCAGCTAGATCGCCGATGGTGGCAAACCCGAGCGACCCGGCCAAACCTGCGATCTTGTGACATTCTCGCCGAACCCGAGCGAGGGCATCAGAGTTTTCAGCATCAACTTTCAGGTCCTCTGCGGCAGCTGAGAGAGTTTCCAACCGCTCTTGGCACGACATGACGAATTTGGCACGTAGTTGCCTGAGAACCTCGTCCATTTGTCTTGCACCAGTTGTAGTTCCAGACCTAACTGTCATCGTATGTCACCAAGCTCATCTGCGCCTTCAATATACTTTTGAACTTTCAGCAAAAACTCCGCCTACTACGGCTGTGGATTCCTTTGTTTTTTGCATAGCTGTGTCGAGTAGCTCAGTCGCCGAAGACAGGTTGACAATTCCCCTGGAACAGGGCGTTCCAACTCTCATAAGAACCGGCATCTGATCCAGGTTGGCGTACCATTCGTTCATGTCTTGTAGCTTCAGTTCGATCTGAGCGGCGACTTCCTCGACCGAAATTTCTGGAATACGGCTGACCAATGCCAAAAAGAAACCTGAACCAACGTAGGACACGATCGCATCATTGAACGCCAAAGCTTCGGCGATCACCTCGGCAACGTCCGACATTGTGTCTTGAAAATCCGAGCTGTCGAGAGCCTGGTAAAGCTGCCTCGCGTTGATGACCTGAAACGCAATTGCGACAAGACTAAACAACCTCATAGTTCCGAGTTTCAGAACGTAGTTCTGCATGGCCAGGTAATCCATGCTGGAATGATCTATCTGGAGCCGAAACGACTCTTCGAAAGATAACTTATTTGTTGACGTGCTCCGAGCCAGTGCGGCCCGGCGAGCGGCACGCTCGCGGGCCATACCCGAAGCCATTGTCATGCGCCCTTGCAACTCACGCCGATCAATTGGCTTGGTAAGGTAATCGGTGGCACCAGCGGCAAACGCCCTGTCCACACTTTCGATTTCGGACCGTGCTGTAACCATTACGATCGGAAGCTCAGTTGTATTGGGCTCAACTCTCAGAAGGCGGCAGACCTCAATGCCATCCATACCGGGCATATCAATATCCAGAAGTATGCAGTCGAATGGGTCGGAAATTTCTCTCACCAGCGAAATCGCTGCAGCTCCGGAGTTCACAGCGTGAACGTCTTCAAACCCGCATGCAGCAAGTTCTGCCGAAATCAATTCGCAAAACAATGGTTCGTCATCAACAACCAAAATCTTCATATCGCTCACATGCTATGCGGTGATTAAGAAAAAAGCTTCCCGCATAGATAGAAAACTATACGATCGCTTGGTCAAGCAGATTGTAGACGAAAGTCTTACAATTCCATTTGAAGACACCTAAAAAGTTTAGGGACGTATCTCCGTGGAGAAGGGCGACATGCAGCGTGACAGATACTTGCCGTAGGTTAATCCGGGCCCGGAAAGACCAATCTGAAACTATGCGAAAATGTTCTATATCCCTGCCTTTCAACCCTCTTCAAGGATAAACAACTCGTGTCGACTTTCCGTTCAACGTACGATCCCGTTGGGCGTGCAATAGGCTTTTTGGGTTTAGGACAATAGTCGCAGCAGAATGTGCGCATCGTGGTTTTGGCCGCTATAGAAGACAGCGAGCACCCGAACGACCTGTTCACTATCGTCGACGTCAAAATAGATGATCGCTTTGTTCTTGGTTACATTCCGAATGCTATTGCCGAGATGTGGTCTTAAGGTGCCTTGATGTGGAACTTTGGCCAGGCCTTCGAGGCTCTCCTGAATCTCGACGACGCGATTTTCAGCGCGCAAAAAAGCGGTCTCTGAGTTTTCACCAAAGTGCTCAGCTGCTTCAACAAGATAGTCAAATATGAGATCGAGATCTGCGGTGACTTCTTCGGCGCGAACGACTTTATAGACCACGCTCTGCCCGCTTGCGTGCGATCATGTCTTGCGTGCGCTTTTCGCCCTCTTCGAGAGTAACGAAGGGTCCGTTTCGGCGCTGATCCAGCAGCTCTCGCAGTGCATCCGTGTTTTGCGATTGCTCACGCATCAGTTCAAGCCCATGTTGAAGCACGGCGGACAGGCTAGCGTAATGACCCTGGGCGACAAGATTCCGCGCATAGGCCTCTTGTGACTCCGTCAGGGATATTGATGCTTTGACGCTCATATCAGGCCTCATTTATACTACTGAGTAGTATAAGCTGCCGCATACAACTGTCAATAATGGGCGCGCTCGGACGTAATTTGTTGGCATATCTTTGTAGAAAGAAACTTCC
Source organism: Ruegeria sp. CH2 (assembly GCF_056537065.1). Taxonomy (NCBI): domain Bacteria; kingdom Pseudomonadati; phylum Pseudomonadota; class Alphaproteobacteria; order Rhodobacterales; family Roseobacteraceae; genus Ruegeria; species Ruegeria sp. CH2. The sequence goes on along the minus strand of NZ_JBQFQV010000022.1, from coordinate 16,396 downwards.
CTGCATATCCCGCTCTATCGTAATGGAACGCCAACGCCGTTCAAAGGTATCTGATCCACACGCTTTGATCCCGGTTGAGCCCAAGTCCTACAAGGATCCTTTCAGCATCCAGATTGAAATCCTTGGCAAGGTTTTGGACCTGAACCGCCTGAAGGCTCTCCAAGCCTCGCACCGTCCGACCTTCTTCGAATGAAATCAATTCGTGAGACTTGCCAGACCAGCGCACGATTCCGCCACAGAGCATTCTGCGTTCGACATCAACCAGTTCGGCGACGGGATCAGCAAAGAAATCGGTCCATTTGAGAAGACCCGCACTCACTGCCCGAGCGACTGCTTGTTCGATGGTGCGGCTTTTGAGCTTGGTTTCAATCGAAGCAATCAGCGCATCCACCGTTCGGGACGAAAAGCCCGTCTGACTGGCGATGACGGGTGGAATCAAGCCGGATGCAAGCATCTTCAGCACACCCATCTCCTGATCAGAGAGCGCATCCGAGCGAAAGTTGAAACTCGTATCGATGACATCGAGCGCGAGCAGATGCAGGATCTGTGCTTCATGACGCAGGGCAGGGAGTATTCTCACGACCAAAGCGTCCCACTCGAAGCGGGGCAGATTGGACGTGATCGTAAAGACACCACGCTCGCCAAACGGGTTGATCACCGGAATGGAAAGACCGTTCTGACCCACACCAAACCTTCTGGCAGCATCGAATAGTGGCGCATGTTCGTTCTGCTTGTCGAACACATTCCAGTCGATCGGAGCGATCATGGTGGCGCCAAACCGAATAACAGGATCAACCGTTACCAGGTTGTTATCAATGTAATGTCTGACCCACTCGCCTGTGAACGTGGTACAACCGTGGACAATGTTGTGATGTTTGTCGATATGGGCATAGGAGGCATTTTCCAATCCGAACCTGGAGCAAATTTCCTGAAGACGCGCCTCCCCGGTTTGCTTGAAATCCAGCTCAGACCTGCCAATATCCGCGATTTTCATTGATCGTCTTTCTATTCCGTCTTGTCGTCCGAGCGGAATAAACCTTCTGGTACAAGAGCAACATTGGGGAAATCCCTTAGCTAACGACAACGTGAGTATGTCTTTGTAAAAAAACACGAAATCTACCCGTTCAGAGGCAATGCGGTGGTCATTCTCGAGCACGGTATTTCAACGAATTTCCGCGTCACTACCATGCTCGCGTCAAGGCATTTGCTGGCGGCGCTCCGTCCGATCTGAGGGCTTGCTCCTCTTCCCGCGCCCGCCTCGCCAAGAGCCCCATGAAACTGGCAATCAGGTTCAGGTCACCACGTTCCTCTGCCTGCACCATACCGCGCAGATATCCGCCCGGATTGACAACGGGCGGCAGCCGCGGATCACTCAGCCTCGCATCCGTGATCACGCCAGCCAGGATCGCTCCCATGATGGTCAGACGATCAATCGCCGCGTGCCAGGCGGAGACATTGGTGCCGATCTCAGACAACCGGGACCAAACGCCGGTCTCGATTGCATAGAGTGTCGGAGAGGAATTCTGAACTCCACCCCCGGCAATATCGATATGCATGCGCAGCTCAGGTGAGGCCAGGTCATACAGGGTGCGGTTATTCACCCGAGGCAGTTTTTGGAACTTGCACGGTTCAATATCCGTCGGATGATTGCTTTCTAAGCTAGAACAATCTGGTTCCGAGGCATTTGCCGAGGGCATTATCACTTCGCTGTCGGCGTTACAGGACAGAATTTTTTCTTCAATTTGGTCTTGTATAGGGCACCCGAAACAGGCTTCGGGTTCACCGGAATTTTCACCGGGTTTTTCGACATGCTCTTCGATCCGCTTCCAAAGTTCGTGGGCCATACGAACGTGTAATCTCAGCTTATCCAGCGACATATATTTTAACTTGTCAGCGCGCGGCCAGGACCGAAACGCACCCATCATTTCGTCGATACCTTCAGGAGGGCAGGGGAGTGAGGAAAGCATTGCCAGGCTGTGTTTCACATATCGGTAAAGCCGTGATCGATCTCCACGCAGCTCGTCATGCTCTTTCTTCTCAGCCTTGCTGCGCTCGTCCGCGGTGCGCATCTCGGGAATGAGGTTCAGGGCTGGGGTCAGGAACAGGCCAAGCGCCTTACGTTTACACCGCGCCCCATTTGCGCCAATCCTGCGCTCGATCAATCCAATCTTTTCCAGCTCACGTTCGTGATTGTGAATTGTTCGATCTGTCACGCCACGCCCGGCAATGAGGGTTTCCTGGCGCGCGAAGCAAAAGGGTTCCTGAGACGGATCGCGAAATGCACATGGCGTAATCATATCAATGATGATCTCTAAGGTGCGAATACACTGTGCTGATGCGCCTCTGATCTGAGCATAGCACACACAGAGCTGCCGAAACCTGTCTCGGTTCCAGCCCTCGGGAAGACCGTTGTGGAAGCGTATATTTTCGCGGTGATGGGCGGATGAGATGTGCCGGAGGCTCATGGTTTCAACCTCAGCTGGCAAAGGTAAGAGTTGTTATCGCAGCTTCTGTGGGCAGAGTATTTGGATTGGTTCAACGGTTTCATGGTCTGCTTCTTATTGAGGAAGCAAGGCGGGTCGAACCTCAGCGAAAAGACACAGAAAAACCGTTCGCACAGATGCGTTTATCCTTGTCAGATTTTCGGAAACTTCCTATAAATCAGGTGATCAAACGTGACTTAGGAAGATCCCCGCTGAGGCCCCGCCTTGCGGGGGTTTTTGTTTCTGGGAAAGGATGTTCCTCTGGCCCAGACGGCTTCGTTGCCAATGCGGCTGGCAAATTCACTGGCCCTTGCAGGAGCAACGTGCTCACGCGAGAGCGGGCTCGTCAGTATCGGATGAGGTCGTAGTCGCTGAACCCGAATATGTCGGTCCACTCGACACCAACGCCACGGAAATAGCTGGGAGGTTCACAGCGATTGCCCAGTGGCAGCCAAGAAGGGATTGGGGCAGGAGCGCGCTCGGACCATTGAAAGTTTGCCTTGTCGTCATAGCTGCCAACGACCAGATCAAGCGATCGCTCGCAGTCGCCCTCTCGCGACCGACGGCGAAAGCTGTAGTGGCGCACATCCCAAACCCTGATGGACCTCACAATGTCGAAATCCGGCGATGAGAGATCAACGCTGATCGGCGTGGCCTGAAGCCTATCGCCGAAGTCGTCATGAAATGACTGGATCGCTTCTATGGAGATCGCAACATCTACCAGTAACGGCTCAGTGGTATCGTCAAGTGGAAGCTCTGGAACTGGGCTAGCACTGGTGCGTTTGATGGCTTCCAACCGTTCCATGGGACCCAAGCCTGAGGAGCTGCCTGACGCATTCATCGGACAGCGCCAGAGTTGGAGCGGGGGCTCAACCGGATAGGGCGTGACACGTCGAATGAACTCCGCCTTGGCAGCGACGCAATCAGGTGAACTTGGCCAACCTCCGGCGAGACACAGGAATATCGCACAGTCGATTGGATAAGCACCGGCCTGTACCGCCGGTAGAACTGCAAGTGCAACTGCAAAGGTCTTCGCGCGGTTTCGAATTCTGGGTTTTAGGCGTTTCAAGATGATCTCTCCTGCTTGCGAATCTCCTAAGCAATATCCGGCCAATATGCCCCTGGCAATCCGATTTAGTATATTGGCGTGCTTTCTTATATTGACGTAGATTGTGTTTTAGTCCACAACTTTTGGATGTAGAAGGCGATCCATAGGGGGTCGTCATGGCGGACAATAAGAGACAATACACTGTGGTAACCATTGAGATGGTTCGGGGCCTGAAAGAGGATCAGGTTCCCTTTACATGCCGCTACGAATTTATCGGACTCGCTTCCCTTGGACGACCTAAATACCACTGCATTTACAGCTCTCCGAACTATGTCGGGGCCTTGTGCAAGTCGAAGATCTCTCGCGCGGGCGCTGAGCCCAGAGAGTTCGATCTCTGGCCGGGGCTTTTCAAGCATCACCAGGAATTTGGGGATGGGCGCATTCTCTGCGTCAAAGCAGATTACACGATCGAGTCGATCACCCCAGAGGGACTCGAAATCGCAAAGACATTTGACGAAAAATCAAAAGTCTAAGGCGGCACCGGCCGGATCTCATTCTGGCCGCCTGCTCGGACCGAAGAAGTACCAGCCTTTCACAACGACAGGGTACCTGGCATCGAAATTGACGCTTCGCGCAATCAATTGCGTGCGTCTTGCCTTCCGGCATGCTGCTTTCGTTTCGCGGCCAGTGGGGCAGGGAGCATGAGAAAGATCTTGCTCGTCTCGGTCGCTTTGGCGGGCGTGTTGGTCTATCTGCAACGCCTGGACATGCTTTACAGGACCAAGTCCCTGAACGCCTCGGAAGTTTTTGCTGTTGACGGCGATACACTTGGTCACGGCGATAATCGATATCGCCTGATTGGTTTCGACACGCCGGAGACGTTCCGCGCGCAATGCGCAGCTGAGAAGGCCCTGGGGATGAAAGCCAAGATGCGCCTGACAGAAATCATACAATCTGCCGGGGAGGTGAAACTGGAAATTGAGCCTGACCTGGATCGTTACGGCCGCTTTCTGGCGGTTGCGAGTGTAAATGGGCATGAGGTGGGGCCTGTCCTGATTTCGGAAGGTCTCGCACGGCCATACCGGGGCGGCAAACGCCCGTCGTGGTGCAGCTGAGCTGACGAACTGGAATCTGAATTGCAGCAAAAAGAAGGAAACTAGCCGAGCAAAGAGCGGTCCTGTCGGTTGCGCCAACAACCGGCAGGACCTGAAACACCCCTAATCCATCCGGGGCATTCCTCACACATCGAGAAAGTAACTGTACTATGGTAAAAACAGCATCACTCAATGCTGCTCCCAAGAATCACGTCTGCAAGGCGGGAGTCAACAGACACGGCGCGTTCGTCGGGTATGTTCTTAAGATATTCGGAATTGCGAAACCTCTGGCCCTTGGCGTAGCTGTCAGCCTGACGATACTTGTCAGCCACGCTCCTACCGTATCTGCGCAAAGTACCACTGGCGTCATTGTGGGCGACGGAACCGGAAGCGGAGCAATCCGGACCTGTGATGTCGGGCAAGACAGCGAGACTGATAATCGACCCTGCATTTCAAACAGCTCGATCAACCAGGCCATTGATGACCGTATTCAAGCAGCCGGTGCTGCACACCCCGACGCTGATACTGTCGGTGCGTCTCAGATCATCAACAACAGTGTCACGAGCGCGGACATCCAGGATGGGTCAGTCACCGGAACCGATATTGCTGATGGTTCGATCACGGGTACGGATATTCAGGATGGCTCAATAACTCAGAATGAACTTTCTGATAACTCAGTAGGATCGGATGAAATCATTGATCAGTCAGTGACGCAGGCCGATCTTGCCGACAGCTCGGTCGGATCGACCCAGATTATCGACAACAGCGTGACATCCAACGACATCGTCAACGGCACAATCCAAAACGAGGATTTGGCCGAGAGTTCTGTGAACAGCCACACAATCGAAAATGACTCGATCCTGCTGGAAGATCTTAACGGCGAAGTTCGGCAATTCATCGACAACAGCAACTCAAACACGCTGACCCAAGCCAACGCCTATACGGATCGGCGCATCAATGAGTTGCAGCAGCAGATCGACCGCAATGCTGACATCGCAAATGACGGGATCGCCATGGCACTGGCCGCGCAAGTGCCAACGCTCTCTGACGGAACCGTTCAGGCCGTGACCATGGGGTACGGCTACTACTCGGGTTCTTCAGCGTTTTCCATCGGTGGGACGGCCCGGATCGAGAACACCAATTGGCAGGTTTTTGGAACGCTGGGGTACGGGTTCAGAGCCGAGAAAATCGGCCTGAGCATGGGTCTCTTGTGGAGCCGGTAGCGGCGTCATGCCGGTGACCGGGCGTTTGATTTCCTCCCTCTCAAGCGCCCGGCTCGAAGCACCCGTAATAGTAATTATGTAAAAACTGTTGACCTAATTTCAGGATAAAGGGAAATCACCTTGGCCTTCGAAACTTGGCTGAATTGCTCAACAACAACCGGCGTTATCAGCGGGAAACTCTCTTCGATGCATATGGTGCTACACGGAAGAGAGAACGTGGTGAGCTCCAGATGGGGCTGTGCCCACCACCTATCCGACTCCGCCAATCAAAGCGAAGCGGCACCATCAAAACCACCCAAGCCAATCTTTTCAAAACAACGCGAAATCAAATCCGATCACGGATTTGTTAACCAACTCCTTAGGACGCTTTTCAGTCGCTCCACTTTGGCTTTCTTGCTGTGGTTTGCGGCGACAAACCCCGCTCCTGCCCAGGTCATCGAGTATGAACCGAACGGCAGCGTCTTTCTGAACGGTGCGCGGGCAGAAATCGTCAATGGCGTCGTGCGTCCGATCCGGATGCGTGAATACACGCTTGACGAGCAACCGCAATCCCCGAAGGCCAAGCCACAGAAAAAGATCGAGATTGCGGGCAAGGCACCGCGGCCTCGCAGATCCTCGGGCGGCTGGTCGCAAGTGCGGATCGTCAAAGAAATCCATGCAGCGGCGGAACGCCATGACATTCCGGCCGAGTTGTTCATGGCGCTGGTCTGGCAGGAAAGCCGGTATCGGGCTGATGCTCTGTCACCCAAGGGTGCCTATGGATTTGCACAGCTCATGCCGGGAACGGCGAAAGACCTGGGCGTGAACCCAAAGAACCCTGCAGAAAATCTCGACGGTGGTGCCCGCTATTTGGCGGCGCAGTACCGCGAGTTCGGAACCTGGAAGCTGGCGCTTGCCGCCTACAACGCCGGGCCTCACCGCGTCGTCGAATATGGCGGCGTCCCCCCCTTCACCGAAACCCGCAACTACGTGCGGATCATCCTAAGCAAAGTGAGCACTTCCTCATGAAAAGAACCCACTTCATCCAACAGACCGCGTTCTTCGCGCTGGCAATGATTATCGTCAGTGCAGCTCCCGCCTCCGCTGGCTGGCTCCAAGACGCGATCGGCGATTTTATCAACGAAACGCTGGCCGACTCCAAGGTTGTTGGCGTCAGCCTTGCCGCTGTCGGCTTCATCTGGGGCTGTCTTGCCTATGTGTTCGGTTGGGGCTCGCTGAAGGGTCCAGTGGTCGCGATTGTTGTGGGTGCCGTCATTGGCCTTGCCGATACATTCATCGGAGCCTGATCGATGCCGCGCCGAAATACCGTCTTTCGCGGCCTGAGCCGCCCCGCAGAATGGGGCGGCCTACCCGTGATCTATCTGCTGGTGATCCTCGGGATGACCATGCTTTCGTTCTTCATGTTCGGGATAGCGCCAGCAATCATTGCGGGTTTTGCTTTCTACACCGGGCTTCGCCTCTTTTACGAATGGGAACCGGCTTTCTTCCGCGGCCTGTCCGTAACCCTTTCCAAAACTCCGCGCACCAAAAACCGCCAGCATCATGGGGGAGATTACTATAGTGCCTAAGCCTGCTGCCCGAGGCATGTGGACCCTTGCCCGCTCGTTGATCGAGCCGAGCTGGCACAAGGATGAAATGCACCTCTTTCAGATGTTGCCGTATGGCTATGTCGTGGACGATGAAGTCATTTCCACACGCAATGGCGGCCTTATCGCCGCTGCAGAAATCACCGGAATCAACGCTAATACGCTGGACGAAAACGAGTTCGAGTTCCTGGCCGAACGGTTTGAGCGTGTGTTGCGCACAACACCCAATGAGGTGGCATTTTACGTTCATCGACTGACCGTCCCGGCTGAGACGGGTCATGTCATCACAGATCCAACCGGCTTTGCCGGTGCAGTGGCGCAGGCCATGCGCTCAGCGTCCGTCGATGCAGAGCTGAAAGAACGCAAGATCATCATCAGCGCCATTCTCCAAAAGCGGCAGGATGAGCGGGCAAAACAGATGTTCGGCATGTCGTCTGGAACGATAGACGAGGAACGCCGCGAAATGATGGAACAGCTCGACGGTGTGTTCACAACACTGGCAGGCACGCTGGGTGAGGCCCGTGTGCGCCGGCTGAAGCTCAGCGAGGGGCGTTGGCTCGGCTATTATGGAATGCTGTTGAACGGTCGGTATCAGCCGATCATTCACACGAACATTGCAGAACCCATCGCCTTCAACATGCCGCAAGAGGATGTACTGTTTCAGGGCAAGACCGGCAAACTGGTCACGGACGATGATCAGGAACGCTTCATACGGGTCTATTCCCTGAAGAATTACCCGATGGCTTCGTTCCCCGGCATTTTCGACGGGCTGGACCTGCCGGTTGATGTCGTCATTTCTCAATCCTTCCTGCAGATCAGCCGCGCCCAGGCGCAGGAAATGGAACGCCGCAAGTCGGGACAAATGCGCTCGGCAGGCGACAAAGCGAAGTCGCTTGAAGAGGATTTGTCCATTCTGGCGGACGGTATTGCCTCCGGCACCATGTCACTCGGCAAGCACCACCTGTCGATCTGCGTGTTCGGGACAGAGGAAGATCTGAAAACCGCCGAAAAACATATCATCGGCGAAATCCAGATTTCAGGCGGCACAGTGAAGCGCGAAGCGATGTCGGCCCGTGCGGTATACTTCGCGCAGCATCCCGGCAATTTCGCGTTCCGCGCCCGTGAAGAACTGATCACGGACCAGAACTTTGCGGATATGGTTGCGTTCCACATGCGCCCCAAAGGGTTGGATGCGGCAAAGCTACCTTGGCCGGGGCCATTGGCGACTTTCCCGACGACACACGGGGACAGCTACGATGTTTCGCTGCACCTTCCCAAGACCAGTAAAGACGCCGAAAACCTGCCCTCCGGGCATACGATCGTTCTTGGACCGAACGGCTCGGGTAAAACTGTGATCGCGATGCTGCTGGCAACAATGGCGGTGGCACAGGGCGCGCGGATTATCGCTTTTGACAAAGACCGGGCAATGGAGGCTCCGATGCGGGCGCTTGGTGCGCAGTACACCCGCGTCCGAGTTGGTGAACCAACCGGCATGAACCCGTTTCAGACCGAGACGGATGAGGCTGGGCAAAGCTGGCTCGCCAATTGGGTCATTGCCCTGTTGAGCTATGACGAACCACTGACCACCGATCAGAAAGATGAAATCACGCGGGCTTGCCAAGCGAATGCCACTTTGCCGCCTGCGCTTCAGAACTTCGATTCACTGGTGGAACGGTTCAGAGCCTTTGACGATGACAAGAACCTGTACAAGCGTGCAAGTGAATGGACTGGCGAAGGCCGCTTGTCCTGGATGTTTGGCCAGGGTGGCACAGATCCGTTTGCTGCTGGCGACCGTCATCTTGTTTTCGACATTTCCGAGGTTCTGGATGACGAATTGGTGCGGCTGGCATGGATCAGCTACGTCATGCGCCAGATCGAACGCCGCTGCGCCACCAAGATACCCACTGTCTTTGTGATTGATGAAGCATGGGTAATTGCTGGCAACCCTTATGGCGCTGGCATTCTCATAAATGCCTACACCACGTATCGGAAGCTGAACGTCATGATGATGATGATGACTCAGATCCCCGATCACCTCCTGTCGTCGGCGGCAAGTAAGTCGATCCTGGAAAACACCAGCACGCAACTCTTGTTCCCCTCTCGATCCGGCAATGAAGCAGACTACCGGGCAATCGGCTTGAACGATTCAGAGCTGGGCGCGCTGAGGGCACACTTTGGCGACCGCGTAATGCTCATGAAGAAAGGTGACGAGAGTGTTTGGCTCGATGTCGACGTCGGCGCTCTCGGCCCGCTTCTCCGTGTTCTGAGCGGATCAGACGGAAAATCGTTCCCTGATCCTGATTGGCGACAAAACCCCAACTTCTGGAAGGAAATCACATGAAAACTCGCCTTGTAATCGCCCTTGTTGTTCTGGCCGCCGTCTCGGCCTGCACCAGCACCTATTCGGGCTATCGCAGCAAATGCGCCTGCGACTTTGAGCGCATGACCCCCCCTGAAAACTTGGAGCTTGTCTGATGAATATTTCAAAGAAATTCCTCACAACCATTGCCGTTTCAGTTCTGACTGCCCTGCCCCTCATGGCATCGGCCCAAGGTGTTCCGACCATCGACGCCACAGCCATTGCACAGGACGCCGCGAATTCGGCCCGCGAAGTCGCGGAAATGGTCCGCCAATACGAACAGCTGATGCAACAATATGAGAAGCTCGAGCAGCAGCGCGCCATGTTGGAGAACTCGTTTAAGGCCATCTCTGGTCTTACGGATTTGGACGAGTTCAACAGCCGCAGCTTTTTGAAACTGGCGACCGCCGCTAACACGCTCGGCTACGCCCTTGACGCGACTGAAGATACAATTGGCGATCTTCCAGGCGTCGCCGGGCTCGCGATGGAACGCCGATCAATCAGCCTGGGGCTGAACAATGGGATCCTTAAAGAATTCAGTACGTCAGACGTGCCAGCTCGGCGCATTCTCTCGGAGCGAGGTGGCGCTGGCTTGATGGCGTCCGCTCTGGGCGAACAGGGCTATGACATGGCGGGCAAACTCTCCGAAGATGCTGAAAAACTGCGCGGTGAAATCGGCCAGCAAGAGGATCTGAAGGACGCAATCGACTACAACACGGCGGTTCTTATAAAACTCCTGCAAGTTGAAATTGAAATCTTGCGCACAACCTCTGCTAATGCTCTGGCGTCGGGCACAGATCTGGCTGCAAACGCAGCGGACCTAAAGACGCTTAGCAATTACGCAAGAGGAGAAACCCAATGAAAAGCCGCACCACTTTCGCCCTGATCACACTGACGGCGACGCTTTTAGGGTCGTCGGCCAGTGCTGAGGCCAGACTGCCGTTTCCCCCCAATGTTGATTGGACATTTGGGGAATATCGGACCTGTCTTGGTTATTCGGGCGTGCGAGCGTTCAAAAAACCCCTGAAGGAATACGGAGTTGAACAGCTCGCTAACGCTGGTCAGGGCGCGGATCAACAGTATGTCGTCGGCAACTGGACCGATGCCATTCTGAATGAGCAAGTGATCGCTGCTCATGAGTTTGCCATTGAGCAATGCCGACTGCGCAAATCCGATGAAGCTTTCAGCACTGAATGCCCGCTCGGCAACCTTAGCCGCGAAGCTGCAATCGAGTTGGTGGGCGCAGACCAGGGCGAATTCTGGTCGAAGCCTTCCAGCGAACTCAAATCGCTCAAAGAGACGCAGCAAGAACGCTTGGAAGCGCTGCGCCCTGTAATTGAGGAGGCTTGTGGGCCGTGATTCAGGATTTCGTCAGCTCGATTGAATCAGCAATCAGCAACTTTTCTCAGCAAGCATACACCAGCCTTGCGGCGGATCTCGCATCCGCCCTCTGGGCTATTGCTGCGCTGATCTTTGTAGCGATGCTGATCAACGGCGTACTTCAGATCAGAGAAATTGGGTTTGGTGGTTATATAGGCTGGATCATTCGGGCGACGATAATCATCGGAATGGCGTCGAGCTGGTCCTTTTTCCAGCCAATCTATCAAGGCGTCCAAACCTTGCCGGACAGCATTGCCGGGGCACTCACTGGAACCACTAATGTATGGCAAGCGTTGGATGAGATTGCGCTTCAGTGTTTCTTGATGGGCCAGCAGGCCATTGAAAACGCGACCTGGGGCCTGAGCATCACCGGGGCTATTCTCTGGGTTGTTGGGGCCGTCATCGTTGCCTTTGGCACTGGCATGGCACTCATCGCAAAAGGTGGTCTGGCTGTCCTGCTGGGTCTAGCACCTGTGTTTATTGCTACGTTGCTCAGCTCAGCCACAGCCAATATCTTCGCAGCCTGGGCGAAAACGACCGTTGGCCTGATCATGGTCATCGTCGTTCTGACAGGCATCGTTTCTCTTATTCAGGCGCTTTTCGCCTCGGAGCTTGGTTCCTTGTCTGATGTTAATGACATGGAAGCGAGCGGGCGTTTTCTAGCAATCTGCATCGTGGCTATCGTCATGCTCACGCAAATCCCGTCACTGGCAGGCGGCATGTCTGGCGCGATAGTTTCGGCATCCTCCGGTCTTGCTGTGGCAACCGGCGCGGTTGCAGCCGCAAGAAGTGCATTGGGCACTGCCAGCGATGGCGCGCGCGGTGCTGTTGCTGGGGGCAAAACCGCCGCCGCGATGGCTTCCGCAGCACGTGACGGGACTGGCGTTCGTGACAGCGCGTCTCGCGCAATGCAAGCGCGTCGGGACATAGCGCACAGAGCCCGCAATCAGGATGGGGCAGCTCGACAGAGCTACGCCGCTGACCGTTACCGGCAGAGCATTCGACAAGCTCGCGCCAATAAATCTTCATAAATCGAGGTACAGAGCAAATGTCACACGTGACAGATCACGAAAAAGAACTCTTTCTGGGCGCACGCCGCGATGCCTTCAAATGGCAGGTATTCGGCATGGTCGGTATGGCAATGGGCGTTGCCTCCATAATCGGCTGGGCGATGCTCCTTCCCCTGAAGGAAATCCGCGCGGTGCCATTCTCTATTGATCCGGACACAAAGCTCCCGGTGCTGCTGACCGAAAAGGTCGAAGAATTGGAACCTTCTGAGGCGATGGCCTTCCGTGAAGTCGCGAATTATGTGCGCGACCGGGAAACCTATGATGTCCAGGACAACAACGAGCGCCTGAAATCGGTACTGCGTCGTTCTGATGAGCTGGCCGAAACGTCTTACCGCGAACTGTGGGATGGGTCGAACGACAACCATCCTGACGAAATCTATACGCCCAAGACAAAGGTGCAGACCGAAATTCTGGGCGTCTCGCCTGTCAACGATGAGACGGTGCAGGTCGAGATCCGCAAGTCCTTGATCGTGCCAAACCAGGCAATAGCCTCGGCCCGCTACGTGGTCACTGTGACCTTCGGGTTTGAGGAGAAAATCGTGACGTCGATGGATGAACTTCTGGAAAATCCATTCGGCTTCGTCGTCACCAACTACCGCGTAGACGCAATGGGAGACATCTGATGCAGCGTTCTTTCAAAACACTCCCTGCCACCGCCGCAGCAGTTTTGGCATTCTCGACGCCTCTGCTCGCTGAAATCACACCGACACCAGACGGGAAGAATGCGGATCATCGCATCACGCATTTCCATTACGTTGAGAACCAGGTGTACCGCATCCCTGTGGGTGAACGCCTGATTACCTATGTTCACTTTCCGCAGGGCGAAACCGTCCGCAGCATTGGTGCGGGCGACACTGAAAGTTTTCAGATCACTCGCCTGCAGGAAGGTCGCGTTATTGCGTTCAAGCCGGAAATCCTGAACTCGGATTCAAACCTGACCGTCCTGACCAATCGCGGGACATACAACTTCTATCTGGTTCCGGCCGAGAGCGCCGCCGAACGCAAACGTGTTCCATTCCGGGTCACGTTCTACAACAAAAACAACAGCGGCGGGACCACAACGCGCCGTGGCACGGTGGCACGCAGCGAGCCGAAACCAACAGGCCGGTTCGTCAACCAAAACTACTCGCGCTCGGGCAAAGCGGACTTTGCGCCCACCGCCGTTTGGGATGATGGTGTACACACCTATATGCAGATCCCACAGGATGCGGAGTTGCCAGGGATCTTCCGTGTCCTGCCTGATGGCCGCGAGCTGATGGTGAACACCACAGTCAAAGAGCGCGGCATTATCCAGGTGCAGGGCCTTTCAGATCTTTGGACACTGCGCATCGAGGACACTTCGATCTGTGTTCGAAACGATGGCGACGAGTTTCAGCAGGCAAGCGTGAGCGGTCGGCCTGTCACTTCACAGACAGTTAAACCGGGGGGCAGCAAGTAATGAACCGCGATCAAACAATTGCGGCACGGGCGGCGGCTGAACAGCCGTCGCAACGTGTCCGGAAGAAGTTCGACCCCAAGAAGCTGATAACCGTTGCCCTCGCGGGTGCCGTGTTCGTTGGTTTCGCTTGGTTTGTGCTGGGCGACGACACCAAGAACAGCCGCACAGGTGTCCGCGTCGATGCCCTGCAACAAAGCGGTGGCGAACGCTATGGCCTGCTTACGGCACGGGGGCCGGACGTAGACGAGCCTGAACCAGAAGCTTTGCCGGAGGAAATCGCCGTCGCAACGCCCGACTCAGCTCCACAGCCGGTTGAATTCATTGGGTTTGACAAAGCCATGAAAACTATCGAACAGCAGAATGGTCGGATCTCAGACCTTCAAGGCGAACTGACCGATGCAAAAGTTTCGCTGACGGAAAAAGACAGTGAAATCGCAACGCTGAATCTGACCAACGAACGCCTTCAGGTCAGATATGATGAGCGCGAGAAAAAGTTTCAGACAGAGCTTGCCCAAGCTGTTGCTGACGCTGAAGCCCGCGCACTTGCCAGCATGAGCCATCTGCAAACCCAAGGTCTGACTGAGGACGAACGGCGCAGGCTTGAAGAACTCAAGCGAATGCGCGAGCGCCAGAACCAGTCAGACGGCATCGTGTTCGATGAAAATCCATACGGCAGAAACTAATGGAGCTGACGATGAACAGAACAGCACTCACCCTCGCCCTGGTCACGTTGGCGTCAAGCGCGATGGCACAGGAAGCACCCGGTCAAAACTACCAGCCGATTAACAGCGGATCGCAGCCGGTCATTTTCCAACCCTACCCCCCTGCCCCTCAACCGGTTCAAGTCCAGCCGGACGATACCCGCCTGCCTGAAGAACAGCGCGGCTATCAGGAAAACCAAAACACGACATGGCAAAACAATCTGGTCGAAGAATATCCCCCCATCGTCGGGGCCTCGATCATTGACGATCCGTCGCGCACCTTAACGCAAGGCACGGTTTTGTCGGCTGTGTTCGGTGGCGCGGTCAGCTCGGAGTTGCCCGGTAGTGTCGTGGCGACGATCACGCGTGGCGTCTACTCGATGGACGGCACTCGTTTGCTTCTGCCGCGCGGGTCGAAGCTCTATGGCGAGTATCGAGCGGATACGACATTGGAGCAAACGCGCATCATGATTGTTTGGAGCCGTGTCATCACGCCTGACGGCCTGTCCGCTCAGATCGGATCGGCTGGTACGGACGGCCAAGGCCGGACAGGTGCGACCGGCAGGGTGAATACACACTTTGGGAAGCGGTTCGGAACTGCTGCGCTGTTGTCCATCATCGGCATTGCGCCGGTGGCACTGGTGTCTGACAGCGATAGCAACAACTCGGTTCGCACGGATCTGGCAACGCAAGTGGGGTCTAACCTGCAGAACGCCACGGCAGCGGCGCTTGATGAATATCTGCGCATCACTCCGACAATCTTTGTCGATCAGGGCAGTCGTATCAACGCGATCCTGCAGCGCGACGTTGTGTTCGATAGCTTCTGAACGCGAGACAATGAGCCGACCGCCTCAGCGGTCTTTCCGGCCGCTGCCAGCATGATCGAGTGCGGTAGCGGCCTTTTTTGAAGCAAATTCAGCACTTTTTGGAATCAATAAAACTTATGTGGGTGCGTTCGCGTTCGAGGCAAAGCCGAGAGGCAGCGAAGGTAACCACCGCTGCTCCAAAAAGTGCTCTAACAAGGACAAGAACATGAGCGGGCGGAACGGGAATAGCCTTCTGGAATACTATACAGGCAAGATCGAACATCTGTTGCACGATGAAAGCCTGAGCGAAATTTCTGTGAATCCTGACGGATCGGTCTGGGTCGAAGAAATGGGCACAACGCACATGACCAGGACAGACATCACTCTGAACAGAGACGATGTAGAAAACATCGGGCGCTGCGTGGCCGGTTTCAGCGATGTGACATTCGGAGAAAAGAAGCCGATTGCGACGGCCAACGTGCCGACACAGCAGGGTAAAGCGCGGGTGCAGGTTGTGATTCCGCCAGCAACAACCGGCGTGGGGTCTGTGGCGATCCGCCTGCTCCGCGTGAAAACTGTTGATCTGGGCGCGTTCAGCTTCGCCAGCAAAGAGGCCGCATTGGCGCAAAGCAACGATCACAGTGCGCTTGAAAACGCGCGTGCTGCTCTCGCTGCCGGAACAATGAACTTTGACGAGTTGGCCGACCTTGCGATGCTAAGCAAATGGAATGTGATCATTGCCGGGGGCACCTCGTCTGGCAAAACCACCGTTCTCAATGCAATGCTGAAGCGCATCGATCCGGGCGAACGTATCGTAACAATTGAAGAAGTGGCAGAGCTGGACATCGAGCAACCAAACTCTGTTGACCTGCTTGCCGACCGTTCTGAAGAAGATGGACCTCGATCACCGACAAAGCTGCTGGAATCGGCGCTGCGGTTACGGCCTGACCGCCTCGTCTGCGGTGAAATCCGGGGCGACGACGCGAATATGTTCCTGGAACTGGTGAACACCGGCCACGATGGATCTGTCTGCACCATGCACGCAAACTCGCCCGTAGACGCCATTGGCCGGATGAGCAAGATGGTGCGTCGCGGATCTCCGACCGTTCAAAAGTCAGAAGTGGTCGATGACATCAGAGCCACCATTCACATGATCGTCCACATGAAGAAAATCGGGGACGAACGGAAGGTCAACGGCGTGATTTTCC
>NZ_JBQFQV010000021.1:0-47092 GCF_056537065.1 Ruegeria sp. CH2 | reverse complement strand
CGCGTCGTCTCCATGTCAAAAAAACCGGTTCCTCCCACGCGCAAGCGCGCGGTTCCCTCCCATTTTTTTGCCACTCCGACCCCGTGACAGTCCCGCCCCAGGCCACAGGCAGGGCTTCGCCCTCCTGTTCTGCCAGCCGATAGATGTGGTCCATCTATCAGCTAACAGATCAGAAGGCCGCGCCCATTAGCGGATAGCCGGGAAACATCGGCAACCGCATCGCCACGAAAGAAAGAGTTGTCATGACTGAATATCGTCTTGGATCATCCGATTTGGTTCATACCCCCGGTCTAATTGCATGGGCCATCAACGGGTATCACTTCGCAGATGATCGTCCGGTCCTGCTGAACAGCATGTGCCAGAGCTTCCCATCTGTCCCAGCCACCGCCATCGAACAGCTTTTGTCCAAGGCCGTACCGTACACGGTCGAGGACAAAACGGTCGTTTTCAGCGTGGACGAATAGTCCGGTTCTGAAACGGCCAATGCGCAACCCGCGCACGAAAGGAGGTGAACACCATGAGCATTGAAATGATCGAACAGCGTAAGCGTGAAGCCTATGCGCTGATCAAAAAGGGAGGTCTCTCCGCCAAGATCGGCCTCGCCTTCTTGAAAACTCAAGCTGCCGCCTAAGCGGCCTCGCTCTACCCCGCAAGGGGTAGGGCACCAATAACAAAAACTTAGCCACGAAACAAGGACTTGCCCAATGAGCAAACACGAAACATTCACCGCACCGGAAACCATCGAAACCGTTGCCCTGTCCGATCTGTACCTGTCTGAAATCAATCCGCGTCAGGAAGTTGCCGACGAAGGCATTGCGCTGCTGGCCGAAAGCCTCGTCACGTGTGGCCTGATCCAGAACTTGAGCGGTCTGCGCGACAAAGACGGTAAAATCGGCATTGTCGCAGGTGGTCGCCGGTTTCGCGCCCTCAACATCGCTGTAACCGAGCGCGCCGATCTGGCGCAGGTGCCGGTCAAGATCACCGATAACCCCTTTGTGGCCGAGCAATGGGCCAATGCCGAGAACACCGCCCGCGAAGAACTGGACCCTATTGACGAGGTTCGTGCCTATGGGAAAATGGCTGCGAAATCCCTGTCTGTTGGTAAGATCAGCAACGCATTTGGCGTGACAGAGGCGCACGTGCGCCGCCGCCTTGCGCTGGCCGATCTGCCCGATCCTGTCTTGGATGCGGTCAAAGCCGGGGAAATCAGCCAAGGCATCGCCAAGGCAATGACCATTTGCGACGACGAGGCCAAAATCCTTGAGGCGCTGGAAGGCGCAATATCTGGGCGTTTGTATAACGAATACTACGTGCGCCAAGCCCTGACACCGGAATCCGTGCGCAACACAGACCGCAAGGCAAAGTTTGTTGGTCAGGATGCCTTTGAAGAGGCTGGCGGCACCGTCACCAGTGATTTGTTCCAGAACGAAACCCTGTTCAAAGACCCTGAATTGCTGGAACGCTTGTATTCTGAGAAACTGGACGCCGAAGCCGAAAAGCTGCGCGAGGCGGAAGGTTGGGCATGGGCCATGACCACCGACGACAGCAATCCCTATTTCTACGAGGTTCGGGATGCCCACGGGGTTGCCCAAACACCAGTGATTGAAGGTTTATTGACCGAGGAACAGGCCGAGCGGTTTGACGAACTGGCCGAGCTTGAAGAAGGCGATGCACTGGACGAAGCCGGTCAAGCTGAATTGGATGCTCTGCAAAAGGTTCTGGATGGTGAATATCAGCCAGAGCAGAAAGCGATTGCAGGGATCATGGTCTTTGTCCGTCACAATGGCGAAATCTCTGCTTTGCGTGGCCTCATTAAGCCCGAGGATCAGGCAGCGGCTATTGAACAGGAGTTCATCGAAGCCCCCTCAAAACCTTCTAAGCCCACTGCATCGGAAGCTGAAAAACCGGCATTCTCGCAGAAGTTCATTGACGACATGAAAGCGATCCGGCTGGCGGCTGTTCAAACGGCCATGCTGGACAAGCCCGATTATGTTCTGAGCCTATTTGCCTTCTATGCGACACCGGCATCCGGTCACTACACCAGCCTGTTCGGGTTCGGCTACGGCGGGGCGGAGAACAACACGCCCGAGATTGACGATCAGTTTGTTCTTGATCCGCGTCTTGGTGGTGAGCGGGATGAGGCCGCAGAGGAAGCCTACAGCCAGTTTCAGGAAATGGCCGGGAAAGGCAGCATCGAAGCGTTCAAGGCATTCCGCGATCTGGGCAAGAAAACCCGCAACGGCGAAATCACCGCGTTTCTCGCGCGGCGCTTTACAACCCAGCGGGCCGACTTCATGGCGGAAATCGCGGCTGATGTTGGCGCTGATATGCGCTCGATCTGGACACCATCAGAAACCAACTGCTTCAAGCGTTTGAAGGGCTGGCAGCTTGACGACCTCTATAAAGACCTTCTGGGTTTGCACATGGATACCGACGACTACCGCGCGTTCAGCAAGTCCAAGAAGGGCGAGAAGAACGAAGCGATGCACAAGCTGTTCAACGATCCAGAGCATCAAAAGGCTTTGCGCGTCACCCCTGAACAGAAGGCCCGCATCGACGCTTGGGTTCCCGAGTGCTTCTGAAACCAGCAGGGCAGGGCGCAATGCGCCCTGTCCACAGCAGGGATTTAACCATGTTCGACGCGACCCAATACAAACACCCGATTTGGCCCGGTGTCAGTGAGCCAG
This sequence comes from Ruegeria sp. CH2, assembly GCF_056537065.1. Taxonomy (NCBI): domain Bacteria; kingdom Pseudomonadati; phylum Pseudomonadota; class Alphaproteobacteria; order Rhodobacterales; family Roseobacteraceae; genus Ruegeria; species Ruegeria sp. CH2. The sequence continues at coordinate 44,405 of NZ_JBQFQV010000021.1, read as the reverse complement.
TTGAGAATGCCGACCTCAGAGTTCTTTCGTTGGGGGCAGGCGTTCAAAGCACTACGCTGGCGCTGATGGCGGCTCACGGCGAAATCGGCCCAATGCCTGATTTGGCTATTTTCGCAGATACCGGATGGGAGCCTAAAGCGGTTTATGAGCATTTGGACTGGCTTTCATCTGGGAACGTCCTGCCGTTTCCGATCCACCGTGTAAAGGCCGTGGACTTGCGCGCGCAAGTCCAGGCTCGCGCGGATCGCGCCGAAGGCCGATTTGTAACTATCCCTTATTTTCTGGGCCAAGGCGGGATGAACCGCCGCCAATGTACCCGAGAGGCCAAGATTGATCCGATCCGTGCCGAAGTTCGCCGCCTGCTCGGGGTTCCCAAAGGCGCGCGCGCGACCGCGTTTCGCGTAGAGCAGTGGATTGGCATCAGCACCGACGAAATGGAGCGGATCAAAGATGCGCCTGAAAGTTGGATCACGCATCGTTGGCCGCTCGTAGAGGCCCGCATGTCGCGCGGTGACTGTTCCGAGTGGTGCAAGCGGCATGGATACCCGGAGCCGCCCAAATCCGCGTGTATTGGTTGCCCGTTCCGCACGAATGCACGTTGGCTCGAATTGAGCATCAACGACCCAGACGCCTTCTTTGATGCTGTTGAGCTGGATGCTGCGATGCGCCGCAACGGTCCCGCAGCCGGGATGCGGGCGCTGGAATACATGCACCGATCTTGCCGACCTCTTGGCGACATCGACTTTGAAGCCGAAACAGGTGGGCCAGACTTTGATTTCCGCAGCGAATGTGACGGGGTTTGTGGAACATGACACGCTACATTTACACGACGCCCGGAACGCGGGTGCGATGGAGCAACGTGGCCGAATGGTGTGCGGCAGCGTGGAAATTGAACAGCCGTCGATGGTCGCGCAAAATGCGCCGTGACCTTGAAACCCATGCAATGTGTATGCCGCTGGACATGATCAAGATCGAGGATGATCTTGAGGCCATCGAGAGCGCCGTTTGGTTGCTTAAACATGGGCCGACCGGCTTGCAGCGCCCGCAGCGTGGCCACCGTGGCGACCATCCGACCACTGCTGTCATAGTGGCACTCAACAACCGCGCCGCAGTGTTGAGGCGCGAGGCTGATGTAATCCCGCATGGTGACAACTGGAAAGCAATGAAAGATGATAGCATACTTGATATTTGATTGCACTGCTATCAAATACACTGTATGCTATCACTACCCAACATGGAGGATGAAATGGCAAATCTGACAGTCAGAAACCTATCTGATGACGTTCACAGTCGCGTTCGGTTTGTCGCGGCAGAACGTGGCATCAGCACGGAGGAAGCCGCTCGGCAACTTCTCGATGAAGCGTCTCGACCAGCCGAAAAGGTTGGTGACGTGATTGTTGAATACGTGCAGGGCCTTAATGCGTTCTTGCCTGATATTGAACGCAGTGACGACAAAGCAGAACCGGCGGACTTCGGGTGATTATTTTAGACACAAATGTACTGTCCGACCCCATGAAGGAAACCCCTTCGCAGGCGGTGATTGGGTGGTTGAATGCGCTGCATAGCGCGCAGTTTTACACCACGACAATCACCATCTTTGAGGTACGATATGGGATTGAACTACTGCCTGACGGCAAGCGGAAAGCTGCGCTTTGGAAAGGCTTCGACTTTACGCTAGGCCGTCTCTGCGGCAACCGGATTTTGCCATTCGACCGTGCGGCTGCGGAAGCCCTTGCGACCATGCAAGCCGAGGCGAAAGCCTATGACGTGAAGTTGGCAGACGCGCAGATCGCGGCGATTGCAAAGACACACGGTTTTTCTGTAGCAACCAGAGACGTGAAGCCGTTTCAGTTCTTAGGCGTCAATGTTTTGAATCCTTGGGATCACCCATCCGATTGAGGGACTGAAAGAATGACAAAAGCCACCGCCGTAACGAAGGTTGAAAAAGCCGCTCGCCGCGTCTGGAAGTCCGCGCAGATGTATATTGCGTTCCACAAGGACCAGAATAAACGCCAACGCGACGAACCGAAGTTCTGGCCGCCGAAGAACGGCAGCGCGTCGATTCATGGTGCCCCTGCCGAGCAAGAGGCCATTGTTGTGGTCAAAGCCGCCGATCCAGAAGATACCCAAGATGTGCAAATCAAGCTGCATCCCAATCGGATTGTTGTGCGCCGCGATGCTGAAATCTGGTGGCAAGGGGTTGCTGTTGATGACCATTCTGTAACTGTCCGAATGGCAGACGGTACAATCATTGAGGTTCACCATGATGGTTCTGTCAAACGCCGTGCCGCTGAAGATGAAACCCATGTCGAAGCGGATGGCAGTATCTTCAAATGGACCGAACACGCTGAAACAACAATGACAGGTGACGGGATCGAGATGACCCGCCGCACTGAAGATCGGATTACCGCGATCACCTATGACGGCGTTGTCGATCGGGCGCGCAACCGTTAGCCTCAACGCGCTTTTTTGTTTTCCTCTCGTGGCGAGAGACCTTGGCCCGCTTCGGCGGGTCTTTTCTTTTTCGTTGTCCTGGCTTTGAGGTGCCGTTGTTGTCCCTTGGCACCTGGGGCCACGGCCCCACGTGCCGGCGCGACTGGTCGCTTCGCTTTGACGGCCGCCACGGCGGCCGGCACACCATTGCCGCGTTGCGCCTGGTGCTGCCCGGGCAGATCGCGTCCGGCTGTTAACCTGTCCCGCGAAACGCGGCCCAGGGCCGGACGGCCCAGCCTTTCGCCTACGCTATCGAGAAAGGGCGACTTGCACCGCCAATGCGCCCAATATCCATGTTCTGCAGGTCATTCCGCTTCGGGAAAGCCACCAGCTCGCGGATCTGCGCACAGAGCTTGTGTCAGATCGAGGTGATGTTGCCGCGTTTCCCTTTGTTCAGGTGTTCCGCTCGCAGCGGGCCCAGAAGTTCTTGCCTTTCACTCGGTCTGACAGCCTCAAACCCGTTGCCAGTGAAGATCCTCGTTCACGTGTTTCTTTCAAGATGAACATAATCGGGCAGTCGGAGTAGCCGCGCAGCCCCCGTTCCGGGCGCTCCGCTTCAACAGGTAATTTCCCCTGCGCTGATCGCGCATTCCTCGCGGGACAAATTACCTGCTGACAACTCCTTTATGCCCGCTTCTTGCATGTTCATCGAAACACTCAAAAACGAGGATCAAACAATGGCAACTCAAACTCTGAAACTGAACGTCAAAGCCGGTGAAAAAGATGGCAAGAACTTCTGGAACCGCTGCGGTGTCGCCTTTGTAAACACCGATGATCACGGCAACATCACCTCGATCCAGGTCAAGCACGATATGTTCCCCGGCGTCGAAATGGTGGCTTTCCCGAAGCGGAATGACGACGACGAGCAGAACTGAGGGAAGGGCAGGGCGGCGCAAGTCGCCCTTTCCTTTGCTCCGGCTCCAGGCTGGTCGGTCTCGCACACGAACCCGTGACGCTTTGGCGCTCATTTTCGCCTTGTTTGTAAAGGCTGGCTGTTCTACCTGTGGCTGAGTCAGGAATTACTCTGACACTCACGGATAGCCGCTGCAGCTCGTTTGCGTTTCCCCCTCGGAGTGCGCCCCAATTGCTTCCCCCAAGCATATCGGGCAGAGCTGTAGCGGCTTGCACCGCCACAACTTTGTACAGTAGCCCCAGCTACACACAGCCAGTCGATTTTGCATACACAATGCTCTTGTCGTGACCAACTGTGTCAGTCACCACAAGCTCAACTTCAAAACCTTCCCCATCAAAAAATAGACCGTCACCGAGTCGCGGTTTAGCTTCAAACGTGCGTGTAATTTCGTCTCTTGAGCCGTTCGCTCTTTTCAAAATCACCTTAAAATCTTCAGTCATAATCAGTTACTCCTATAAAATTATGCAGTAGTATTTATCTCCAAAGCTCAGCGAAATTGCCGTTTTTGCTTAGAAAAAACGTGTTTGAGCCAACTTTTTTGTAAGCAATGCGGTTTGGTGTTTGCCTTTGGTTTAACCAGCTCTGACTAGAGTAGTTGGGCAAATCCCGCGCCTATGGGCGCGTGACCGCGTGCTAGTCGGACGCCGGCAGACCGGCCTCCGACCCGAACCAATCAAGTGCGATCTCCCTGTGGCCCAGGTGCGGATAAACCTGTCTCATCCGAGCCAGCTTTAACCGCGGCCACAAGTCGCCTGCACATGCTTGTTTCGGCCCAAAGGGTAACGCCCGCTTTTGCAATAGGTCTGGGAGATCCGCGCGAGGCGCGCGGCTCGCATTGATTATTGGACAGGGCAGGGGATCGACGCGCTAAAGCGCGCTCACCCCGGCCCTGGCATTGTCCAATAGTGGGTCTGCTGTGACCGGCAGGCCGGTCCCATCATCCCGATCCGCCCGCATCCTGCGTCGGGCCGGTCAAGGGGCAAGCGCCGCGCGGTGCGCGTCGTCTCCATGTCAAAAAAACCGGTTCCTCCCACGCGCAAGCGCGCGGTTCCCTCCCATTTTTTTGCCACTCCGACCCCGTGACAGTTGTCGGGCGACACATAGTTTTGCCATTCATGATCAGCTAAGCTACTGATTTAGAACCGAGTGGAGGCGAGCTGTTACGCTGACTTTGCCATTCACGACTCAAAGATTTTCCATTGCCGAACGCGGCCGTTCGATCTCGGCGCAGCAAATACCATGAGAGCCCTGAGCTGCCGTCGACCGAGCTTTGGTCTTTCGCATGTGCGGCACGTAGCCTACCGCACATTCCGGACGTTTAGAACTAGGCGGCAAATGGTAGGTGAGCGGACAAAGTGCGCTTTCGCTGCGGTTGCGCCAAGGTCGGCTTCGGTAGCCAGGGCTGTTAAAAAAACGATTGTCTTCTCGGCCGCGAGCATCCTTGGTTTGAGCGGCAGAGACCTACACATCGGCGCGCTTCAGGAAGGTCAACGCAAGACCCAAGGCGACAAGAAGACTGCCACATACCCTGTCGATCCAGAGCGCCCCGCGATTGCTGAGAAACTGAACTGCTTTTGCGCCCAGTCCCGCATAGGCGGCCATGACGATGACATCGACCGTGATAAAGACCAGTGCCAGCGTTACATATTGTTGAAACACAGGCTCTGTCGGTTTGAGGAACTGCGGCAGGAAAGCAGTAAAAAACAGGTATCCCTTGGGGTTTGTGACCGCGACAAGAAAGCTCTTTCTTAAAACCGCTCGGTTGTTGCGAAGCGCACCCGATCTCACGTTTTCGGACGGGTTCGCGACTGGCCCCAACTGACCGGATGATCGCATCATTTGCACGCCCAGCCAGACGAGGTAAGCGACGCCGATCCATTTGACGATGCTGAACCAAAAAGCTGACGCGGCAAGAACAGCTCCGAGTCCTAAACCGGCTGCCGTGATCAGAACAGCATCAGAGATAGCAGCCCCGGCAATACCGTACCCTGCCGTAGCGATGCCGAACCGTGATCCATTGGACAAGGCAAGTAGAACAGTCGGACCGGGTGTCATAACGACAACGAGCGCCAGAAGGGTGAATGTCAGAAGTGACAGTTCCATCACGTAGACTCCAAGTTTAGAAAGAAAATAGCTAGGCCAGTCAGGATTAGGCAAACTCCGCTCACCAGAGTGCGAAGCAAGTTCCAGACCTGCCAGGAGGTTGAGTAGTTTTGCCAAATACCTTGGGCGGCCCCGATATCCGAAGGCACAACGACTTCTGCCAGGGCTTCATTCATGGGGACATTCACCGTCGCTGTGACGAAGAAGGCCCCTACGATGTACAAAATGGCAGCCAGTCCAAAGAGCACGGCTGATTTTTTTCTGGCTTGCCGGGCGGCGATGATGGCCGTTGCGCCCAGAATGACTGGTGTCAGGAAGAAGGCCGGGAAGAACACCACGTTTCGGACCGAAGCATTCATCGCTTGCATCGCGGCAATGGCTGTTCGTGGATCCGTCGCGTCCAACCCCCACATTGTTGAACAGACCCAGGCGTAGAAAAACCCGAAGATAGCGCCGATGCTCAAGAGCGAGAGCATCGACATGAAGGTGAGAATTTTTGGCATTGGTCTGGCTCTTTGCAGGGTCATTCGAAAGTGAACCCAGTCAACTGTGCATCAAAGAACGGGTAGACTTCGCCGTCTGCCATGCGCGAAATAACAAAGGCATGGGGGATCATTACGCCGCTTATTTCGCGGTAATCTGAACGTGTGACATGTTCACCCGAGCCGTGATAGGGCGTATTCAGATCGCCGTCCTCTTCAGCCACCATATGTGTGATGGCGCCATTCTCGGCGAAATGCACAATCATCGTAGACCGAAGCCCATCGGCGGCGACAATGGCGCGCGCGCTGTTAGCGTTGATCGGTTCCCATGTGACCGGCCCACCGGGCAAGAGCGCCTGTGGAAAAAGGGCACTTTCCAAGAGCCAACGGCGCAGTGAAACAACATTGAGTTCAGGCGTTTCGCGCTCATCCACGACCGACAGTGTAGAGAGAATCTTCGCCTTCATCTCCATCTCGCCGTCGGCAAAGTAATCATACGCACGGGCCCAGATGCCAGGGAGGATCGGCGTGGTCGCCGAGAACATAAGCGCCGGTTCCGAAATAGCGATTACCTGTTCTGCCGTGGTGAAGTTGAACCCGTCTGTCTGTGGACGTCGGAATTCTCCCTCGGACGTGAGCCGCACAAGGCGCGCCTCTGGGACCCCGTTGGGGAATGCAAAGTCGAAGTAGCGTTGGACGGGCGAGGGCAAGGCGTCCAGATCGATCTGACCTAATGTCGCAAAGTCGGACGGGCGGGCCCGCTCTGCGATGTGGGACTGGAACGCGGAGATGTCTCTTTCGGTCCTGTAACTGCCAATCCCGATTGCGATGCCAGCGCCCAGGGCCAAAACGGCAACGCTACCCAGTGTCCATTTCAGAATACTCATGACTTTTTCCTCATGCTTAAAAACGTAATAGATATTACGGTTGCACTTATCCGTAATATTGGTTACGGTTTCTGTCAACAGGCTGGAGAATGATTTTGCGTGAAGAGAAACGATCCCTGCGCCAGCAACAGATCGAGGCGGCTGCCTACGAGGTGCTGGAGGCCAAAGGGTATGGGGGCACGTCCATGCAGGGCATTGCCAAACAGGCCCGCGCATCAAATGAGACCTTGTACAATTGGTACGGGGATAAGCAGGGGCTGTTTCGTGCCCTCGTCACGCGCAACGCGGAAGAAGTGAAGTCACACCTGGAAGCTGAATTGGAAACCGACCATGACGCGCTTACAATTCTGGGAACGCTGGGTCCAAAGCTTTTAGACTTACTGACAGGTGATCGCGCCGTTGCCCTCAATCGCGCCGCAGCAGCTGATAGCAGCGGTGAACTCGGCGCGACACTTTCAAAGGTCGGGCGCGAATCCGTGTTTCCCTTGTTAGAGCAGGTGCTGCTTCGTGCACGGCGCGAGGGTCAACTGAACTTTGAGACATCGGGAGAAGCTGTTGACCTCTATCTGGACCTGTTGATCGGCGACCAGCAAATCCGGCGTGTGATCGGGCGACTCCCAGCTCCAACAGCGGAATTTTGTGTGGCGCGCGCTCAGAGAGCTGTGAGCCTTCTTCGCCAGCTCCTTAGCAACCAAGTTACTACTGAAGAAAATCATGAGTAAACTTATTCCGCCCGAGGCCTGCACAACTATGGCTGAGCTTCGCGTTCAGATCGACGCCATTGACGTCGAATTGCTCACCCTTCTGGCCACCCGCACCGGCTACATCGACCGTGCTGTCGATTTGAAGAAGATCGAAGGCTTGCCTGCAAGGACAACAGATCGCGTGGCCGAAGTGCTTGAAAAAGTAAGCAAGACGGCATCCGGGAAGCAACTGGACCCCGAACTGGCCCGAAGGCTCTGGGGCGAACTCATTGAGTGGTCAATTCAACGCGAGATCAAAGAGCTTGGGGCCTAGCAGGAGAAATGGCCAAACAATACAAAAGCTTAAACGCAAACTTGAAAGACTTCATTGAACGGCAACAGATTTTCTTTGTTGCGTCCTCCACCCAGACCAGCCGGGTCAATGTCTCGCCTCGTGAAACGGCTTCGCTCCGGATATTGGACGATAACTCAGCCATATACCTGGACAGAACCGGAAGTGGGAACGAAACTGCGGCGCATATGCTGGCGGATGGCCGACTTACATTCATGTTTTGTGCGTTCCACGGTCCCCCAGAATTCTGAGGCTTTACGGGGTCGGCAAATCAATCGGTAGGGAAACACCGGAATTCAAGCAACTCATCGCTCAACATTACGGTGGTACACCCCCCCTGGGAACAAGGCAGATCATGCGGCTCGACTTTGATCTCGTGCAAACCTCCTGCGGAAACGGGGTGCCGCTTTTTGAATACAAAGGGGAACGAGCGGCGATAGAGAATTGGCACCAAAGCAAGGGGCCGGACGGCATTCAGGCCTATTGGAAAGAAAAGAACCTCAGCAGTATGGATGGCCTGCCGACCGGGTTGCAGCTCGACGATGAGTAGAGCGGCCAGCGGTTCAACAAAGTGGATAAAAAAGTGTCAAAAATCATATGGATGTCAGACCCCCATTTTGTTGTATTAGGCGAGGTTTAGGGCATTGATCCAAGAGCGCGCCTGCACGCCGCCATATAGGAAATCAACGCCCATCATGCAGACGCGGCGTTCTGCATTGTTTCAGGGGACATGGTGGATTGTAGAGCCTCAGTAGAAGTGCATTTGGTTCTGTCGCGTTTTGTCCGGTCTTTTCCTATAGCCGCCTTTGGCGCGAAGTGCAGCATTTGTCAGAGTGGGCTCTGTGCCGTCATTCTCTGCGGCTTGCAACGACCGGCGGTTTGAGCCCACAGCTGCCGTCGACCGAGCTTTGGTCTTTCGCATGTGCGGCACGTAGCCTACCGCACATTCCGGACGTTTAGAACTAGGCGGCAAATGGTAGGTGAGCGGGACTTTGCCGACGTTTGGCTATACGATGTGATAGTCTGCTTTACCTTTTCAGTGATCGCGCTCGCAAAGGCCATGATCCGACAAAGAAGCCAGGACATAGCAGTCTTCGGTCACTCCGCCGCCATCGCAGCCGTTGGAAATCCGCACCAGTTCTTTCTCAAGCGCGCGGAGGCGTTTGATCTTTGCGCGCACGTCCGAGAGCTGAGCCGTCGCAATATCATTGGCCTCTGCACACGACCGGTCCGGGTGGCCCTGTAGCTCGATCAAGGCAGCAATAGCTTCAATCGAGAAGCCGAGGTCGCGGGCGTGCTTGATGAAGCTCAGGCGCTCCAGCCCCGCCGCATCATACCGACGCTGATTGCCTTCAGTCCGTTCCGGTGCGTCGAGAAGCCCAGACTCTTCGTAGTAGCGGATTGTTGGAACCTTGACGTTCGTGCGCCGCGATAGCTCGCCAATGGAAAACATGAAAATACCTCTTGAACCTCTAGTCACTAGAGATCGTATATCAGTTGGGACGCTGAAACCAGAGTGAACCATGTCCCAGAAATACCTCGCCGAAACCCCCATACTCGATTTTCGATCCGATGCGATCCAGGCATTGATCGCCGAGCGCGGGTGGTCTTCTCTTGACCCCACCGCACGCATCGGCACGGCCTATGATTTCGTGCGGAACGAAATCCTGTTCGGATACAACAGCGACGATGCGCTGCCTGCCTCCCGAGTGCTGGCGGACGGCTATGGGCAGTGCAACACCAAGGGCACGCTTCTGATGGCACTGCTCAGGGCGTTGAATATCCCTTGCCGGTTTCATGGTTTCACCATCGACAAGGGCTTGCAGCGTGGCGTTGTGCCAGAGTTGGTTTTCCCGCTGGCCCCCCGAAGCATCATCCATTCCTGGGTGGAAGTTCTGATCGACGGCAAGTGGATCAATCTCGAAGGGTTTATCCTCGATCAAGGCGTTCTGGGAGCGCTTCAGGAGACCTTTCCGGATCGCACGTCGCTCTGTGCCTATGGCGCGGGGACAGATTGCCTTCAGGCCCCGCCCGTCGAGTGGTCTGGCCAAAGCACATACATCCAGAAGACCGGGATCAACCACGACTTCGATGTCTTTGACAGTCCGGATGATTTCTACAAGGACCACCACCAGCTGTCCGGTTTTCGCGGGTTGCTCTATCGTCTTGTCATACGGCACTGGATGAACCGGCGCGTGGCGCGGATCAGGCAAGGCTATGTGCCAATCATCCCCGGCGGCGCAGAGAACCTTCTTCCTAAACAGGCACCAATCATTCTAAAGGAGGCCGTGTGATGTCAGGGTGTTGTGGACATGACGCTAAGTTCGATGGCGTATCGGACGACTACAAACGGCGGCTGTGGATCGTCATCGCGCTGAACGCGACGATGTTTGCCGTCGAGATGACAGCAGGCCAGGTCGCACAGTCGCAAGCTCTGAAGGCTGACGCCCTCGACTTCTTGGGCGATGCTCTGACCTATGGCATCTCACTTGCTGTCATCGGTGCTTCGATCCGCGCGCGGACGAATGCAGCGCTCGCCAAGGGCATCAGTCTTCTTCTGATGGGCCTGTGGGTCTTCGGCTCGACAGTCTACCGGGTTTTCTATGTCGGCGTACCGGAAGCGGAAATCATGGGCGTTGTCGGCGCTCTGGCTCTGGCGACAAACCTTGCAAGCGTCCTGCTGCTGGTCAGCTACAAGGACGGGGATGCCAATGTGCGCTCTGTCTGGCTCTGCTCGCGAAACGACGCCATCGGCAACGTCGCCGTGATGTTAGCAGCTTTGGGCGTATGGGGCACGGCCACCGGCTGGCCCGACCTGATCGTCGCTGCGATCATGGCCAGCTTGTTTCTGTCCTCAGCGTTCCAGATCGTGCGCCAGGCGCTCGCTGAACGCCGTGAGTTCAATTCACACAATCATGCCGAAGTCTGATGGAGGCCTTTCTTGCTCTTCTTGGCTTGGGGATTGCCGCAGGAACCTTGGCCGCGCTCGTTTGGTCGTTTGCGCGTCCATCGCGGCGGCTCTGGCCCCCGGAAGAATACACGATCAGAACGCCTTTCCTTGTCTGGGTTCCAACATTCACTTTGTTCGGCGTGCTTGTTCTGCTTGGCATTCTTGGATGGGCGACCCTGCCATTTCCAGACTGGATGCGGTTCTGGATCGGGGTGCCTTTAATCCTCACCGGAAACGCAGCCGTCTGGTTTGAAGTTGTACGCTTTGGCATCGCCCAAACCGGCGGTGCCGTTGGGCATCTGCGAACCGACGGTCTTTATCGCTACTCCCGCAATCCCCAGTATGTCGCAGATATCTTCATGGTCATCGGATGGATGCTGCTGACGGCGGCACCGCTGGTCTTTCCGGTCGGAAGTGCCGCGGTCCTCGTGCTGTTGGCTGCACCATTCGCGGAAGAGCCATGGCTGCGCGCGCGCTACGGCGCGGACTTCGAGGAATACGCCTCCCGCGTTCGGCGTTTTCTCTGAAGCGGTCATTCGCCACAACGCAGAAACTTGGGAGGTATGGGCTCTGTGCCGTCATTCTCTGCGGCTTGCAACGACCGGCGGTTTGAGCCCCGAGCTGCCGTCGACCGAGCTTTGGTCTTTCGCATGTGCGGCACGTAGCCTACCGCACATTCCGGACGTTTAGAACTAGGCGGCAAATGGTAGGTGAGCGGGACAAAGCGGACGTCCACTGGGTTCGATTGTGAAGGCACAACAACGATGGTCGGCGTGTGTGATTCCTAAGGTTGAAACAACCGTACGGACAATTCAGAACCGAACACTTAAATTCGCACCTAGGCCATGTTCTTGGCCATTGGAGCGAACAGAATAGCCATATCCTGCCGTTAGTCTTGCCAGATCAGAAATCTGATAGCCCAGTCCAAGCCCAAGAACGAAACCATTGGCGCCTCGGTTTTGTCCGACTTGCGTGAATGTCCCAAATATCGGGCTCGTGACAGTGATTTCGTGCTCACTGTCCTTGTTGGCAAAAAAATCATACTCGTAACGAGCAAAGGCCATTGGGGTTAGCACGCCATTCTCTGTCAAGAAATCCCGCTGGTAGTCAATTCCAATAGAAGCGACCAGCGATTCTGCGTTCGCTTTTTCAATCGAGTAATTGAAATCACCACCGCCAGTCTCTGTGCCTGAACCTTGTTGGATACGCCCGTAGTTCAATCCAAAAACCGTAGAAACCCTTGCGCCGCTCTCCAGGTTAAACAACTTCCGTGCCTGGATACCGGCGTGGATTCCCTCTTGGTCCAAATCCGATTTAGCCTCGCCCCCCGTAAAGCCATCAACAGAAGGGTTGTTCCGCTTGGCATCAGTTTCACCGAACATGTAACCGATCAGTCCGGAGAACTCCCAAGTTCCGGTTGTTGTACGCCCATACACGCCCACATGATAGCTGTCGGTCGAAAAGTCCTGATCGACTTGATCGTGTTCATCCATGGAGGATGTCCCAAATCCTGCGTACACGCCGACCACGCCTCTATCGGTGCTTGCGACATCCGCTCCGACCAAAATGGTGCCCAGCGAATAGTCGAATGTCCCGAGGCCTTTACTTCCATCAACGTCCCCGCTCACATACGCTGTGTCGATCCACCAGCGCCGATCAGAGCAGTCTATTGCTCCGCTAGGGCTCTGGGCCAAGTCGATATCGCCTGCTGCAACGGGTTGATCCTCGTTGCTGAAGCCAACTGCTTGATACTTGCGGCAGTCAGCGTGGCTCAGCACGGTGTTGGTTATCAGGTCAAGTTGCTCCAGCCCAACGGTCAAATTGGAGGAATAGGGTTCTGCGTGCACACGATTAAACCCAGCTAAACCTGAATTGGTGAGCGTGTTAACGGTATTACCCAGGGTTGAGCCGTTGGTCAGGTTGGTTCCAGGTGACGTGTTTGTGGTGTTAGCCACCGCACCAGCAAGGTTGCTTGCGTTGGGAGATCCAACAACTGATGGATGTTGCGGTAAACTCGAGACGGGGAGAGTCGAAAACGTTATGTCGATTCTACCGTCCGCGGTTGGCGTGTTTGAGATACTCAGACTGGATAGGGCGGGCAAAGATCCTCCTGCAACAAGAGTTGGGGAGTTTCCATCGAAACGCGAGGCTTGAAAAACCGTGTAGTCGTTGCCAGCAGCATAGTCCTGCGCAGTCAGGCCGGGACGAGCGGCTTCGACTTGTATGGTGGCGCGGTTAATCCCTGTAACGGGCCCGTTGGATGACACCAAGTCGGCTTTCTGACCGGCCGTCGGATCGACTTCGCTTAAAAGTCTTGACCCAGTTTCAAAAGCGATTCCGCCACTATTGTTGAGCGTACCAATTGAAAAGCCCGGCGAAAGTACCCCTCCGTTCTTAACTGTGAAGTTGAATGCGTTCACGGTTCCCGTTCCGGCAAGCGTGCCAAAATTCTCAAAGTTTACGGTGTTCAAACTGCTTGCGGCATCAAGCCGAATAGTCGTGCCTGCGGCTATCGTCATATCACTGGTTGAAGAAATCAAACTATTCGTCAGTGTGAAATCAGAAGCTTCAGCAACCCGGGTTTGGATATAGTACGCCCCGAAAACCACTTCGGTAGCCCCCATAACAGTCAGGTTGTCGTAGGTTAACGGTCGGTCTGACTGGAAGTAAACTTCAGTGGGGTCGATATTCGCGCCGTTGAACGGAACGAAGGTCATTGATCTGCCGGAACCAATCGAAGTTCCAATGAGGTTCACTCTGAGCTTCCCGCTGATGTTTGTTGCCAACGCTTCCCGGGATACAAAGTCTCCGCTGCCTGCGGCGACATCAACATTCAGAAGAGTTAAAACTGAAGCATTGCTTGGAACGGTATTTTGGCCAGGAACATACAACTCAATTTCACCTGAGGACGTGATAGAGGAGTTACCAATTGTAAGTCCTGTTATGGGTCCGTTTGGGATCGGCAGACACGTGCGTTCCGTCGTTGAAATTGTTTGATTAACGCGAGTGCTTTCAGATCCGGATGAATATTCTATCCGAGGAGAGCCCAATTCTACGCAACCCTGTGCGCTTTGGGCCTGCGCGTCTTCCACCACTAACACATAAGCCAAGACCCCCAGTGACAACTTAATAATTAATGCACGCTGAACGCTTAGTGCCGCAAGTGTCGGGCCCAGTGTTTCCATCAGCTTTCTCCTCTTACTTGATAAGCGAGAGTACACCCAATTGTGATACACGGTGAGTTTTGTGAAATGCTCAAAAAAGTCAAACGATTGACCGCTTCGGGCTCGCCGCCGCCATTCTCTGCGGTTCGCACCGAATGGCGGTCAGAGCCCATTGCCGACCTCGACCAACGCGCGGACCTGCGCTCACGCAGCATGACGGTGCGGCCCATTCCTGCCGTTGACCGAGGGCGCGCATCGCTGCGGTGCGGCCCACCAGACCGGACTTTAGCTGCGACTGCGAAATCCAGCGATCGACAAACTCACGCATCGCGGACCAAGTGTGAATTCGCCGCGCTTGTCGCGATGGCAGCTCGGTGCGCTTCGCTGACGTCAGAACAAGCGTGAAAATGTATCGATTCTCGCCTGGATTGAAATACCTTCAAAGACAACACCAAAGAAGTGAATCTTTGTTCAGACTAACATGTTGGGTCTGCTTCTAGGGGGGGATGCCCAATGACCGAGACCGGCAAAACAGTCCACACGCCAGTGGCGCTTCAATGCCAAGTTCGGTGTGAATTTAGGCGTTCGCACCATCAATGGTCATCGGGTTAGCGCTCCGATTTGACACCAATATATTCCGGCAGATAACGCGGCGGCATTGGCCCCTTGTTCCGCCCGCCCTGTTGAATCTGTTCCCAGCCATGAGACAAGACGCCAACCGAGCGGGAAAGACAGAACAATCCCCGGGAAAGCGGTGCCGGGAACCCCAATTCGCAAAAGATAACAGCCGTGGCCCCATCGATATTCATCGCGATATCGGCACCGCGCTTACGTCCGATTTCCGTCTGTATAGCTTCACCGATATCGGCAAATCGCCCTTCTACAGTGCCTGACATCGCGGCCTCGCGTACCAACGCCATCAATCGCGGTGCGCGGGGATCGACGGGCTTGTGGAAACGGTGGCCAAAACCCGAGACGATCTTGCCATTTTCCTCACACCAGGCGGCGATACCGTCGCGGACGGCAACTTCCTGTTCAGCGCCGTCATCCATCCGTTTGGCGACGTCGAAATAAAGCTCGGCGCATTGTTCACCGGCGCCGCCATGCACGTCACCCAACATGTTGACCCCGGTGGCCATGACGTTGTTGAGCCCCAGCCCACAGGTCGCGGCCATACGCGCTGCGGCTATCGATGGCGCCTGCGGACCATGATCCACGCCCGCCACCAGCGCGCATTCAAAAAGCGCCGCCTGTTCTGGCGTGGGCAAATTGCCGCGCACCATGAGCCAGATCATCTGAGCAAAGCTGACGTTTCCGATCAGGTCCTGGATCGGGTGGCCGCGAAAGGCGATCCGCCCCGGAGCCATGTCGATAATTTCGGTGCGCCACCAGTGGCAAATGGCATCGGCGTCATTGCGTCCTGCGGGGTCCGTCATATCGCGCCATCCTTTGCCAGTTTTTCAATGTCTTCCGGTGAAAGACCTAACTCGCTCCAGATTTGAGAGTTGTGCTGCCCCAATGTGGGCGGTGGTGCATCGACGGTGGGCGCGCTGCCGTCCAATTTGATCCCGGTCGTGGCAACCTGAATGTCGCGTCCGACGCCGGGGACGTTTTCAAACTGGTCGAGGAAACCGCGGTCTGCAACCTGCGGCATTTCCAATACTTCCGGCACTGTCAAAACCGCTCCTGATGGCACACCAATGCTATTGAGTTCCTTGGCCCAGTCGCGCGGTGACCGGGTCTTCAACACGGTCTCCAGCTCAGTTTTCAGAGCCAGCCTATTGCGTTTGCGATCCTCGCGCGTGGCATATTCAGGCCGCTCGCGCAGCGCGGCCAATCCCAGGTGGTCCGTCAGTAGCTCCCATTGCTGGTCTTTGTTTGCGGCAATGTTGATCAACCCGCCCTTCGCTTCAAACGCACCGGAAGGCGCCGAAGTGGGGTTTTCATTGCCATTGGCAGTCGGATTGACGCCGGCGATCAGATAGTTCGACACCACCCAGCCCATTGTCGCCAGCACCGATTCCAGCATCGACACATCAATAAAGGTGCCGCGCGGATTGGCGTTCAGAGCAGATGAAATCGCAAAGGCTGCGGTGATGCCCCCCACAGTGTCTGCCACCGGATATCCAACGCGCAGCGGCGCGCTGTCGCTATCCCCGGTGATCGACATCACACCCGAGGTTCCCTGTATGATCTGGTCATAAGCCGGGCGGCGTATCCACGGGCCCTCTTGGCCAAAGCCGGAGATAGCACAATAGATGAGGGTCGGATTGGCCTCTTTCAGGGTCTGGTAGCCCACGCCGAGGCGCGTCATGACGCCGGGCCGGAAGTTTTCAACCACGACATCTGCAGTTTCGACCAGTTTCAGAAAAATCTCTCGACCCCGTGGGTTCTTGAGGTTGACCGTGACCGATTTCTTGCCCGCGTTCTGGGCGAGAAAGGACACGCCCATGTTGACTTTGTTCAGCTCTGGGTCGGCCCCCAGTTGGCGGGCGAGATCGCCCCGACCGACGGCTTCGACCTTGATAACCTCGCCGCCCAGATGCGCCAGATGATGACAACAGAACGGACCGGCAAGGACATTGGTCAGATCAAGAACACGAATGCCCTTCAAAGGTGTCTGCGACATTATCCGCGCCCCGCGTGTACAACCTTGGCCGCCGTGAAAAACTCGCGGCAATAGCTGCCTTTTTCCGGTGCACCATAAGAGGATCCCTTTCGGCCCGTAAAGGGTGCGTGGAAATCCATGCCGGCGGTGGGCAGATTGACTTGTATCATGCCTGCTTCGGCGTTCTGCGAGAAGTGATCGATTTTGGCGGGATCCCGCGTGACAATTCCTGCGGACAATCCAAATTCGCAGTCGTTGGACGTGGCCAGGGCGGCGTCGTAATCCGGCACGCGTAACACGGCGGCGATGGGCCCAAAGATTTCGTCTCGTGCCACGGCTGCGTCGGGTGACACATCCGTAAACAACGCAGGCGCAAAGTAATGGCCGGTTGTTTTGGATTTGACCTCGCCACCACCTGCGGCAAGCGTTGCACCGTCATCCACAGCCTGAGACACGTATCGTTTGTCGATGGCGAGCTGCGCTTCACTGGCGACCGGACCAATCTGGGTTTCCGGAGCGCGCGCATCACCGATCCGAAGGTCTTTCATTGCCGCGCAAAGACGGTCAACAAATGCGTCGTGAATGCCCTCGGTCACAATCAGGCGGGAAGACGCTGTGCAGCGTTGTCCGGTTGAGAAAAAGCTGCCCTGAACGGCGCAGTGCACCGCCAGATCCAGATCGGCGTCATCCAGCACGATCAAGGGGTTCTTCCCCCCCATCTCCAGCTGCATTTTCGCTCCTCGCGCAAACAGCGCCGCCCCCATATGGCGACCGACGGGTGTGGAACCGGTGAATGTGACCCCGGACACCTTGGGGTGCGTAACGATTGCCTCCCCAACCTCACGGCCTTTTCCCATCACAAGGTTGAACACCCCCTCAGGCACGCCCGCACGGGCAATAATATCGGACAACATCCATGCCGATCCGGGCACCAGTTCGGCAGGTTTGAACACAACCGTATTGCCATAGGCCAGAGCGGGTGCGATTTTCCATGCGGGGATCGCCAGTGGGAAATTCCAGGGCGTGATTACGCCCACAACGCCGATTGGCTCGCGTACAACATTTAGCGACACACCTTCGCGCAGAGATTGGTAGGTGTCGCCGGTCGCACGATACGCCTCAGCCGCGAAATATTTGAACAAATGCCCGGCGCGATGCGCTTCGGCCTTGGCTTCGGGCAAGGTTTTGCCCTCTTCGCGGGCCAGCATATCGCCCAGCTCGTCTACACGGGCGAGGATTTCCGACCCGATCCGGTCGAGCGCTTCGAACCGGACCAGAGGCGATGTCTTGCGCCAATTCGGCAGGGCCGCGGCCGCGGCCTCGATTGCGTCAACCGTTTGATCGGCGCTTGCCCGGGCATACTCGCCGATCGTGTCGTTCAGGTCGGACGGGTTGACATTGGGGGCCGCGTCGCTGCTAGCAACCCATGATCCGGCGATAAAGTTGGCAAAGGGGTTTGCAGTCATAGCGCTTCCTCAAGAACTGGTCGCCACCCGATATCTTCATGCCGGTGGTCCACAGTATTCACGTAAAAATAGGTCGGGCCATGATAGCCCCTGCACACCCGCCCATCGGCCCGTCTGGCAACCGGTTCGGCGGTCCAGCTGACCGCGCCGAACCAGTTCCACAAACGGTTATGAGGCGAGGTCAGATGATCCGGGCAAAGCGGTGCTGTACTATTGGCCGGGTCCGGTTGCGGAGCGTTCAACGCCCCGCTGCCCCCCACCAGCGCATCCCATTCATTGGGGCGCGTCGCCCCCTGAAAAGGGTCACTACAGGGCGTATCCCCCCCCGTAAGCAACCGGCAGCGAAACAGGCGTCCATCAATCGACAGCTCTGTGCCATGGACATACCCCGCATCATCCAGATCCTGCCAGCTGACGCGGCTCATAAGCATCCGGTCGGCGACCATCAATCTTCTTCCACCGTCCTCAAATAGATGCCAGTTCAGGCGCAGGTTCGGGTCTTTGGGACTGTCGGTGAGCGCCCAGTTGTCCCAATTCGGGTCGCGTTCAAATTCCGGTAGGTTCCCGGGTTGCAGGCCCTCGTAAGGGCAAAGCGCTGACAGGTCTGTGATCCAGGGCCGTGTCGCGGGCGCAAGTGTTTTTCCTGCATGGGAAAACCCACCCAGCTGCTCTGTTCCTTTGTAGTCCATCATTGCTCTGTCACCGCCCCGGTCACAGGTTGTGTGCGGAAGCGACGCAGGATCCGGAACAACATTTCTGCAGCCAGAAATTCGGTACGCTCCGACGGATCAAGAGGAGGGGACACCTCAACAATATCCAGTCCACCCAACGGGGCCTCGGCCAGCCCATCCAGCAGATCGTAATACTGACGCGGTGTAATACCGCTATGAACGATTGAGCCGGTGCCGGGGAGGTAGCCAGCGTCCATCGCATCGATGTCGATTGACAGATACAGTTCGTCACATCCCTTCATGGCATGCTCCAACGCCTGACGAATTGCCTCTGCCGTCCCCAATTTATGTACGTCGCCAGCCGAAAACACCCGACCGCCCTGCTCTTCGATCAAGGCGAGTTCACCGCTGTCGACCCAACCGGTGATCCCGACCCAAACCATATTGGACACGTCGACATTGGGCAGTTCGGAAATCCGACGGGCATTGGTTGCGTGGTTATGGCTGCCCCACGCGCCAAGCCGGTCAGAGAAATCCAGATGACCGTCGATCTGGATATACCCAAAACGTGCATTTGGTGCGCGTTTGGCCAACCCACGGGAATAGCCAAGGCAGGCCGGGAAGCTATTATAGTGATCACCGCCCAGTGCCAGAGGGATCGCCCCTCCAACGCTCAGCGCCTCGGTCATTGCGGCAATGGCCTCGGTGGTTGCGTCTACATCCTCAGGGGTGATCACTGCATCCCCGCAATCCACGAGCCAGTCGCTGGCCGTTGCGCTTCTTTGGCCCGTATCTGGATCAAAACTGACCCCCTGCGGTCGCATGGATTGCAATACCGTCGTTGCCTTACGCAGCGCCTCGGGACCAAACCTGGTTCCGAGCCGGCTTGAATGTGTCCAATCGCTGGGCATACCCACCACACCGATTTGGCCCGGACGGACGTCGGCGGCATCGAGCAGAGGCCCATCAAACAGCCGATACCCCGGTTGTGCCAGAGGCGGGAGAAATGTCGTTATCGCTGCAGTCATGTCAGTACTTTTTCCTTGGAAGTTTGGCGGCGCGGAAAATCAATCCCAAAGCCGAGGCGCGCATAGATAAACGCCAGAAGAGCCGTGACCATCAGGCGTTGGCCAACCTTCACGACACCCATTCCGGGACGGTTCGGATTCAGACCGGTCAACATAATGGCGCTGACCTCGTGCCGTCCCAAAAGCTCAAGCCATTGCACCACCGTCGCAAGATCGCAGCCCCCCAAACGGGGCCGATCACAAAGCGCACTGAGCGATGTTTCAAACACCGAGAGATCAAACCGAACAAACAACGGCTTTGATGGATCCCGCCACTCTGAAAACGCGGCACGCTGCGCGGCAGTATCTCTATTTACCGGCGTGGTCGTTCCGTTCGGCAAGGGCGCAATATGAAAATCGCGCGCATCGGCTGGTGTACCGCCAAGCTGCACTGTCTGACAATGAGGGAGCGCGCTCCGCGCCGTCTCGGACATGCGATCTGATCCGCCCAAAAAGATTGCACAGGCGCCATTGTCGCTGATCTGACGCATGGCCGCCTTCAAGGCCGCGTGGATCGCATCTTCGGACCCCGGTGCAATATCTCCGAGATCACAAAGCCGCTCGTGCAGGCCATCGGTACTGATATCCTGACGCGCATCGATATCTACGGGGTGACTGAATTGTGGATTTGCGTGCCAACCGAAATAGACCGAGGTTTCGCGTAATGCACGCGGCGCCAGAGATTGCCCTGCATGAGGTGCGTTTGTATCTTCAAACGGGATGCCCAGTACGGCCAGATCTCCAGACCGGACGTCGCCGATTGCTTTGGTCTGAGAGCGCATGAACGACAGATGCCCTGCCATGCGCGGCAACGGGGCCGAACGTAGAGGCATCAGCCTGCTCCTTTCTCAAGACGAGCTGTGACCGCTTGCAGGATCGCCAGTGCAGCGCGGGTTTCAGCCTTGCCACGGTTGTCCAGTTCCGGGGCAAGCCCAAAAACCGCAGCCGCGATGGTATCGCCCGGGGTGGCGTCAATTTGCGCGATCATTTGTGCTGGTGACATTCCCGTCAGGCGATGCGGGTGCGATACCCATTTGCCCGCAAGCTCTTGTAAATCCACAGACAGGATGACCGGTTGGGTGCGGGGCAAATGGCTCACTGCGCCGCCATTGACCCCAATGATGGGAACATCCGCACCTGTGACCTGTCTTGCGGCGACGTCAAGCGCTTCCAAACCGCTGGAATCGCCGCCTACCAACACCATGCGGGCACCGGTTTCAAGAACCGATTCACATTGCGAGGCAACTGCGAGAAAATGCTTGTCAGGTTCTAGCGGAAAGACGTTCACGTCCCCAAGGTCAATTGCATTCGCGGGTGTTACTGTGGGGCAGGACGCATACCGAAGCTGGCGCGCGAGATAGCGTTGCCCTGCCGATGGCCGGGCGAGATTGTCACAAAAATAGCCTGCAATCGCGACCTGACCGGGCACGAGATCTTCCAGATCGCCAATGGATGCGCCCAGAAAACTGGGGATCGCGTCAAACTGTATTTGCGCCGCTTCACTCATTGTGCAACGCCGCGTTCAGGGTTTCGATCGCCGCCAGTTCCGACATTCCCCTGGTGTCGCGCGCAGGCGCAAGGCCGGTGATCACAATCGCCTGCCATTTACAGGACATGGCACCAATGACGGAAACCAGCGTTTCAGGTTTCATCCCGCCGGGATTTAGGCCGACGCTGCCAGCTGCATGCCCCAGATCAATGACCGATATGTCGATCCACAAGACAGCGCGCTCGGGCGTGTCAGAATAGTCGCCGTGCCCTTCATCCAACTGCCGCGCGGTGCGCCAATCCATCTTGCGCTGGCTGATCAGATCCCAGACACCAGCAGGTTGATCGCCGTTCAATCCCACCCAGATCGTGTTGGCTGTTCGCGTCGCGATATCACGCCGGGCCAACGGCATGGCCGCGACAACTGGCAGATCAGGCAAGGCCCCCAGCACACCCGAGGCGACATCAGACGCGCCACCCAAGACAACGGGTACAACACCGTGATCCACCATTTGCGTCACAAGTTGTTCCAACGCGGCAGGCCAATCCCCTGACAGGTCCAGATTGCCAAGATCCCGACCATCTACAGGCAGTCCGATCCCAAGTTGGGCAGTCATTTTGCGCAGCGCATCGGGTGCCAGAGAGGTGCCGGATCGGGGCCCGGTGTTAACTTCGCTCGGAACGCCCATAACCCCAACACAATCAGCCTTACATTGCGAATGAATGCCAAAAGGAAGGTCCGCATAACCAGCTGTTATCATTTGTTTCCGCGCGCTATTCATTGCCAGACGCCTTCGTTATTTGCGATTTCCAATTGCGCTCAAACCGGCTATAAAAAGCGACGGATTTGCGTCGAAAGGTCTGCCTATGCCCGACAAGCCCCGATCCCCTGACGCCAATGGTGGTGTCGAAGCGGTAGAGCGCGCATTGCGTGTGCTGGACATCTTTGAGCCGGGCGATGCAGGCCTCTCTTTGAAGGAGGTTGCGGACCGCAGCGGGGTCAACAAGGCGACAATTCTGCGTCTGAGCGTGTCGCTTGAAAAGTTTGGTCATATTACGCGAGACGCCGAGGGTCTGTTTCACCTCGGGCCGTCTTTGTGGCGTCTTGGATCCGTGTTTCGCCAAAACCTGCGGATGGGGCCAATTGTGCGACCGGTGCTTGCGAATTTGGTGAATGCGACCGGCGAAAGTGCGTCGTTTTATGTGCAACGCGGCAACTCTGGCGTGTGCCTCTACCGGGTCAATTCGCCAAGGCTTGCGCGGGATCACGTTCAGGAGGGCGAGATCATTCCGCTGAGCATGGGCTCTTCGGGTCAGGTGCTGGATGCTTATTCCATCCGGCAGGGAAAACAGGCGGCCAGCATCCGAAAGGCCGGGTATTATCTCAGCCTTGGTGAACGCGATCCTGACGTCGCCGGACTGTCGGTTCCTGTTCTTGGGTTCGAAGATGAATTGCTGGGCGCGATCAGCTTGTCCGGCCTGCGCGTCCGCTTCAATGACACAGCCGTCGAAAAGTATCGCGCGGCGGTCCTTGATGCCGCCCGCCAGATTCGGGTGGAGTTTGGCGAAAAATAAGACCCGCATCATTGTGCCTTGTCTTTCCGACGCCCGATCATCTGCACACCGATAAGCGCCGTGATGGACACGACAATCAGACAGGTCGAGATCGCCGCGATTGTCGGATCAAGCTGATCACGCAGTGAATTGAACATGCGCCGGGTGATTGTGGCGTTTTCCCCGCCCGAGACCAGCATCGAGATCACAACCTCGTCCAGCGACGTGATAAATGCCAGAAAAGCCCCTGTCTGGATCGAGAATTTCACCTGCGGTACGGTGATTGTCCACAATGCGTATGCACGGGACGCCCCTAAGCTGCGCGCTGCAAGCTCCTGATCGAAATCATAATTCTGCAATCCCGACATCACCGTCACGATCACGAATGGCAGCGCCAGCGCAGTATG
Organism: Ruegeria sp. CH2; assembly: GCF_056537065.1. Taxonomy (NCBI): domain Bacteria; kingdom Pseudomonadati; phylum Pseudomonadota; class Alphaproteobacteria; order Rhodobacterales; family Roseobacteraceae; genus Ruegeria; species Ruegeria sp. CH2. Next base: position 21,117 of record NZ_JBQFQV010000021.1, on the reverse strand, counting down.
GGCGATCACGATCCCGGTCAGTGTGTAATTGAGCCCCAGCTTGGCATAGAGGCTGAACACTCCAACAGCGATCAGGATCACTGGCACGACAATCGGCATGATCACAAGGATTTGAGCCGCGCTCCTGATACGAGGCGCAGAGCAATGCAGACCATAGGCACAAAGTGAGCCCAGGGGCGTCGCGATTGCCGTGGTCAGCGCCGCCGCGATCAGCGAGGTCTTTGTTGCGCTCATCCATTCCGGCGACGTGACATAGGCCACGTACCAGCGAAACGAGAGCGATGTCGGCGGGAATTCCAGATAGGATGCCCCCGAAAACGACATCGGGATAACGATCAGCGTGGGCAGGATGAGAAAGAACAGCACAGCAATGCCGACCACTGTCAGCCACAGGCCGTCGATTTTACGTTGTCCGACTTGTTCCATTTTCAGATCCTCAGCGCATAAACAGTTTGTCGAGCCCGAAGACACGGTTCATCAGCCAGATCATCGCCAGCGCCAGCAACAGCAGGACCACGCCCAGGGCTGATGCGGCCCCCCAGTTCGAATAGACTGTGATGGTGCTTTCGATACGCTGCGCCAGCATCTGAACCCGGCCACCGCCCAGCAAAGCCGGTGTGACAAAGAACCCAAGCGACAGGATGAAAACCAGCACGATGCCGGCAAAAAGGCCCGGCAGGGACATTGGGAAAAATACCCGCCAAAAGGCCCCGCGCGGGCTGGAACCAAGGCCCACGGCGGCTCGGACCAGGTCGCCGTCAATATTGCGCATAGTGGCGTAGAGCGGCAGAACCAAAAAAGGCAGCATGATATGCACCATGCCAATGATGGAGCCGGTCAGATTGTGCGCCAGTTGCAGCGGTTCTTCGATAATGCCAAGTGACATCAGCGACGAATTGATGATCCCATTGCGCTGCAAAAGCACCAGCCACGCATAGGTCCGCACCAGAACCGAGGTCCAGAAGGGGACCAGCACAAACACCATCAGAATGGCCGCTGTTTTGTTCGGCATCTTTGTCAGCCAGTAGCACAGCGGGTAGCCGAGAAGGACGCAAATCACCGTCACGGCAATGCTGATCTGAAACGTGACGACAAAGGTTCGCCGATAGAGAGCACTACTAAAGATGCGCGTGTAATTTTCCGTGCTCAGTTCGCCTGCCGCATTGAAAAACGACAGCGAAGACAGCCAGAAAATCGGCAGGAAGACGACGATCAAGATCGTCAAAACCGCAGGCATCGAAAGCCCAAGAAACGTCAGTTTTTCGCGGCGTTCTTCGGATTTGAGCGTGCTGGCATTCTGAAGAGTCCCAGCACCTTCATACGTCTCGGCGATACTCATGCCACATGTTCCGGTACGATGATCGTATCTTCGGGATGCAGGGCAAGGCCGATTTGCTCTCCCTTCGACGGCAACCCGGTTTGGCCCGCGCGATTGGCAGGCACACGCACATTGATCTGACCAGCGCTGTCGTGCTGAACGATCACTAGAACGCTGTCGCCCTGATAAATGATGTCATGCACTTGGCCGGACAGGTCATTGGCGGCGTCTGGCACCGCGCCTGCTGTGACTTCCAGCAACTCGGGCCGGATGATCAGACGATGGCCTCCGCTGCCCAGCGCAATAGGCGTATTGGATTTCAGAACGCGCTCGCCAAGCTGCGCCGTGTCATTCGCTACACTAACCGGCAGGGAAATGGATTCCCCGATAAAATCCGCCACAAAGAAACTATGCGGCTGGCGATAGAGCCGCTCAGGCGTCGCGATCTGTTCGATCCGCCCATGATTGACCACTGCAATCCGGTCCGACATCGTCAGGGCTTCGCGCTGGTCATGGGTCACGTAAACGACAGTTGCATCCAGCTTTTCATGCAGCGCCTTCAATTCGATTTGCATATGTTCGCGCAACTTCTTGTCGAGCGCTGACAACGGCTCATCCATCAGAATGATCTGCGGCTCAAAAACCATGGCGCGGGCAAGGGCCACGCGCTGTCTTTGTCCCCCGGATAATTGCGTGATGCGCCGGTCGCCATAACCGCCCAGCTGCACGGTCTCCAGCGCGCGCTCGGCGCGGGCCTTCTGATCGCTTTTGGACACCCCGCGAATTTTCAACGGATAAGCCACGTTTTCTGCGACCGTCATGAACGGAAACAACGCATAGCTTTGGAACACCATGCCAAGGCCGCGCTTGTGGGGCGGCGTTGCAATCATTTCCTGTTCGCCAAACCGGATCGACCCGCCATCAGGACGCACAAATCCGGCCAGCGCCATCAAAAGCGTCGTCTTGCCGGAGCCTGATGGCCCCAGCAATGTCAGGAACTCGCCCGCGGCGATGTTCAAAGACACGTCATTCAGCGCTTTGACCGATCCGTAGGCCTTGCACAGGTTGGATATATCGATGGGAAGGGAGTGGGCTGCAGGTGACATGGGGGCTCCTAACCTGACAAAAATGGGCGCAGCACAAGATGTGCCGCGCCCAGATATTTTTTACTGTTGGATCAGCGTGTCAAACTCTTCGGTCAACTCGCCCAGCTGGCCGATGTAAAAGTTCGGATCGACCAGAAGCTGCTTGCCATAGTTGTCGGGATGTGTGTTGACCTTCACTGCCATCTCATCCGAGATTATCCCGGTGCCGAAGGCACCCGAATTCACCGGACCCAACGGCATGGTCACCGCCAGCCTCGCCTGTGCTTCGGCGCTCAGCAATTCGTTGATAAGGCGCATCGCGTTGTCTTTATTCGGAGCCCCCTTGGGAACCAACAAGCAGTCCACGTCCATCGTGCCGCCATCAAAGGCATAGGCCACATCAATGCCCGACGCGATCACGCTTTCTACGCGGTTATGGCCCATATGGATCACGTCCACTTCGCCGTCACGCAGCAACTGCGCCGATTGCGACCCGCCGCGATACCAAACGGTAACTTCGGGGGCAATCTCACCCAGCTTGTCCCATGCGCGCGCCTTGCCCTCATTCGTGGCCAACGTGTCATAGATCTCGGCCATCGGCACACCATCCGCCATGAGCGCGGCTTCGAGGTTATAGTTCACCTTGCCGTGCATACCGCGCTTGCCGGGGAAGTTTTCCAGATCCCAGAACTCTGCCCAATTGGACGGGCCATTGTCGCCAAATGCATCCTTGCGATAGGCAATCACCTTGGTGAAGTTGATGAAGCCGATGTAATTGTCATGGATCAGCTCTTTCGGAATGCCTGTGGTGTCAACAATCGAATAGTCGATCGGCTCAAGGCTGCCTTCCCGGCTCAGGGTTTCACACGAAGGCAAATCCTGTTCTGTAACGTCCCATGCAACGGCACCCGCCGTGATCTGCGCGCGCACGTCCTGAATGCCGTTTGTCGTATCTTCCTTGACAGTGATATTCAGCGCACCAGCGGCAGGTTCCAGCATGGCTGAGCGCAAGGCATCCTGAAACGAGCCTCCCCAGGACGCAAACACGACCTCTCCCTCGGCAAAGGCAGGCGAAGCAATGGCCAGGCCACCTGCCACTAGCGCCGTGGTGAGCTTCAGTTTTTGGTTATCTTTCATCATGTCAGGCTCCTCCCGAACTGTTGGTTGGTTTGTGGCTTCGCGACATGCGCGGCTCCACATAATCATTCGCAATCGTTTCATCTAGCAAAACGTCATTTCAGTTTTACTAGAGCTGATGTTGGAATTGGTCAAGGATTCTTTTGCCCCGTAGGATTCACACTCCCGTTTCCTGAGCATCAGAGCCTGGAAAATCTCGCAATTCGCGCATTGGTGCAGCATTCATCTGGGTTCGATCTTGCACATATGGCGTCTGAAGCGATCTTCGTCTGACCCGAAGTTAACTGCCACCGATTGAAGCATTTGGTGGAACGTGCGGACCGCAAACTCTCACTCGCTTTGCGTTGATCCGCGAATTTGAGTGGCAGCTTCTTGACAGTATGCGCCAATTGATCCTGACGACAGAATTGGTCAATTTGGGCTCAGCCCCGACCTCGGATGCGACGCAGCATCCCGTGATATGGAGGCATCGTCAACGTCAGGTTGTCGTTGTGGGAGGGCATGGCGGATCGGAGGATCAGTCATGGAAACACCAAACTTACCGGCCATTCGTGCGCTTCGCCCGGCTTGGAACAAAGGGCGCATCGTTGGGCAAAAACGGCCACTGAAACCAAAACACGTCTGGGCAATCCGTGTTCGACTTGAACTCGCCGAGAACCATCGGGACCTGGCGCTGTTCAATATGGCAATCGACAGCAAACTGCGTGGCTGCGATCTCGTGAAGATGAAAGTCGTCGACGTGATGGCGTCCGGCCAGATCAAGGAACGAGCTTCGGTGTTGCAAAGCAAAACGCAGAAGCCGGTTCGTTTTGAAATCTCCGAAGGCACACGCGCCTCGGTTGAAAAGTGGATGGAAGATGAGCTCATGGTCGGCTCGGAGTACCTATGGCCGGGTCGTTTCCATGAACGCTTGCACATCTCGACACGCCAGTACGCCCGGATCGTCCGGGATTGGGTCACGTCGATCGGTCTGGAGGCCAGTGCATACGGAACGCATTCGATGCGGAGGACAAAAGTCACACAGATCTACAAGAAGACCGGCAACCTGCGGGCGGTCCAGCTGCTACTTGGGCACACCAAGATGGACAGCACCGTCCGGTATCTCGGTGTTGAGCTGGAAGATGCGCTTGCGATCGCAGAGGCCATTGAAATCTAACAACTTGGGCCGTCTTCGCGGACGGCCCAAACAAGACCTTGGCGAAATCTGCGGCGAACAGCGACGAGGAGCCCAGAGCGACGGTCTTCTTGCGGAGCAGGCAAGGACATCGCTTTAAAGTTTCAACTGACACGGCGTATTAGAAAATTCAGAAAAAACTGCCCGTCAATCCTGCGCGGCTCGTAGACAAGCCTTCTTCCTGGCGAAAGTCCTTCGGGCAGTTTGACGCTTATATTGACCTTATAGGGTGTCGCCTGCCCGAAATGCGAACTCAATGTGAAGCGCAATTTCAACTGACCGGAGTCATCGAATTTGCCAGTGAAGTCCCTAAACCAAGGCCCTTCGGCCGCAAAGCCTTGGGCAGATAGCAAGGTCAGCTTGTCTCCATTGCGATTGATGCGCAAGGCTGCAAGTGGCTCGATTTTTCCGGGGAAATAGGCCTTGTCGGGCCGACTGGTTGTTTGCCAATAATCATCGTCCCATCTGCGTCTGATTAAGACAATGTAGTCACCATCAAAAGTCGCGAAAGACGGCGCGACCAACTGATTACAGACTCTTCCTTGCTCTCCTCGAAGTGCGGCAAGAGTTTCACTGGTCTCGAGGCTCTCAGGCGTCAGTCCAAGATTCTCTCTAGCGCTGATATACCGAGAGAAAGCAGATCTCGTGCGTGGGCCCGCAACACCGTCCGCTGTGCCAGCGCTGCAGCCAACGCGATTTAGCTCAGTTTGTATATCACGGATCAGGCTGCGCGTCTCTGTATCATCCTTCGCGCTTTGAGGCGATGTCGGCACAAGAGCTGCTACTTTGTCTCGCGCAGTACTACTGTTGCCCGGCACTTCGTCCTTCTGGTGCTCAGCAAGCAAGTCGTCCCGCAACGAAAGGGCGAGCGCGACTGCAAAATGATCCCTTTCGCCTTCGTATCGCTCCAGAAACATCTCGATCGCATCAAGCCTTCCGAGCGAACGCGCAAGTTCAAAGTCCGCATAAATCTGGTCTTCGACACGCTCAATTTCTTCCTCTGGCGTCGAGCCTGCAGCCGCATCTGGAACAAGAAAAATGTCTCTGGCGGGAAGCGAGCCATAAGTAAATGGCTCCTGATAGCCTTCTGTCAGAGTGTAAACCCTGTCGCGGACTCGCCGAAACAACTTGCCAATCTCAAGTCCGGGTTCCTCGATGTGGTTGAGCAGAGCCTGAGCATAGGGGCTGTTGCGGCCATCGCCGTCAAGCGCCAGCGTTCCGCTCCTTGCAGCATATCCAACCAACACACCTCCCGGATCGATACGTGCAAGTCCGCGTCCAATTGAGCGGGTGCTGTTTGTGCGCTCCATAGTCGCGAGGAATGGATTGTTGCGGCAGGCGTCAACCAACACGATCTTCAAGCCGGGTGCGCCCGCGATGGAGCTAATCAATGTGTTGAGGCGGATTGCCTCGAGTTCGATGTCACGGTCGCTCCGCAGTTCCGCACTGACAGGGATCAGGAAGTTCGTGTTGTCCAACTCGATGCCGTGGCCGGCGAAGTATACGATGACCGACTCGGCGTTTTTTGCCTTTTCTCCAAAGTCACGTATGGCAAGGCGCATGTCGCGGTAATCCAGATCAAGACCTGTTGTGACCTCAAACCCGATCCTGCGCAATGCCTCTGCAATGTCGATCGCATCATTCGACGGGTTTTTGAGATTGCTGACATGTTGGTAGTTCGCATTGCCAATTACCAAGGCAACTTTGTCCGCCAGCACCATCGCAGGCAGAAAACAAAACACAACTGAGAACAGGATACGCTTCATGTGAAATATCGCCGTTAACGCGTCTACCATATGAACGTTTCCACACTTTCGGAATTCAATCAATATGACCGGCGTGGACAAGCTCTAGCTCGGCTTAGGCCGCATAGCGGAGTTCGGGATTGACACGACGAAGGTTCGTTTCCCGCCCATTGCGCCAGTTTCGGCATGGACCATTCATATGAAGTACGAACTCGGAGCCGCCTTGCGGCGGGACAGAAAGATGCTCGCTTGGGAAGCTATCTAAACGTCAGCTTCCGCATTTCCTGCGAGCATGCGTAGCGACTGCAGCGAACTTCCACTTCCCGCGCTCCCGGCGGGTTGCTTCGCGCATGCAGCGGGTTATTCGCGCTTGCAGCGAATGTCTGCTTGGTGGCCTCTTATCTTACCTAACAGTTTGCTGGCGCGGCTTATGTCGGGAAGGTCCCGCTTGGTGTGATTTCGTCCAACTGAGATTGAATGTCTGCAAGTGGTGGCGGGGTGTATCGCCCCGCCGCTTCTGTTCGTGGGCCAGCGGGATTTGGACAAGCCAAACGCCCCTGGCCGTCAGGGGGAAAGCGCTGCCTTCCCCCTCGGGCAACCCTATTAGACAGGGCCGTGTCCTCAGCTGCGCCTGCGGGCCGCACCACCCCTGTCGAATAGCATTGCCTCGCCCCCTTTCGCGTTCGCCACGTGGCAGATCAGCAGGAACAGGCAGCTTCGCTGTCTGATCTGCAAATCAGCCCTGATTTTCCAAAAGGAGGTCAGGACCAACGAAATCGGTTTGGGTGATGGATGGAAGATGTGAGGCCAAAAAAGGAAAGGTTCTGTCGCTGGTGGCAGAACTATGTGTCGCCTCACAACAGTCCCGCCCCAGGCCACAGGCAGGGCTTCGCCCTCCTGTTCTGCCAGCCGATAGATGTGGTCCATCTATCAGCTAACAGATCAGAAGGCCGCGCCCATTAGCGGATAGCCGGGAAACATCGGCAACCGCATCGCCACGAAAGAAAGGAAGTTTTTCTATGGGTTACAATCGTTACATGAGCGGAATGTCCTGCGGTGGTCTGGTCACAGGGGAAGCCTTGACCGACGATCAACTGCGCGCCGCCGTGCCCTCGATCTTCGCAACCGAAGCCCACGAAAGCCGGTCTGACCGCTTTGTTGTGGTGCCGACAATCGACGTTCTGACAGGACTGCGCAAGGAAGGGTTTGACCCATTCTTTGCTCAGCAGGCCAACACCCGCATTGAAGGCAAAGCCGAGTTCACCAAGCACATGCTGCGCTTGCGTCACCGTTCGATCACCAATGCCGAAGGCGAAGCCTTTGAAATCATCTTGGTCAACGCCAACGATGGAACCAGCAGCTATCAGATGGTGCCGGGGTTCTTTCGGTTCGTCTGCGCCAATGGCTTGATGGTTGGTGACAGCTTTAACGAGGTGAAGGTGCGCCATTCAGGTGACGCCATTCATGAGGTTATCGAAGGCGCTTACACTGTATTGGAAGATGCGCCCCATGTGGCAGAGCAGGTCGAAACGTTCAAAGGTATCTCTCTGGACGATGCCGAGCGCAAAGTGTTTGCAGAAGTGGTGCATGAACTGCGCTTTCCCGAGGCTCACAAAGAAGATGGAAAGCCCGCGCCGGTTCAGGCTGACGCTCTGTTGAGAACCCGCCGCAATGCCGACCGCCTGACCGATCTGTGGACCGTTGGCAATGTTCTGCAGGAGAACGTCATCAAGGGCGGGCTGCATGGTCGTGTCAAAGATGCCAATGGCCGCACACGCCGACAGCGCACCCGTGGCGTCAAGGGCATCGACCAGAACAAAGCCCTGAACCGGGCCGTCTGGTCTCTCACTGAAAAGATGGCAGAGCTGAAGGGCGTAAGCCTCGCCGCCTGAAGAACAGCGCGCGGCTCGATCAGGGCCGCGCATACCCCCCTGACTCGGAGCAGAGACCATGCAAGCAAACATCATCAACACAGTCGCCCACGAGCGTTTCAACAATTTGCCGGTAGGTGACACGCTGGAAAAATATGAGTGGTTTACCATTGCGCCGGTACGTCACGACGAAAGCGAACAGGCAACCGTTCAATGTGAAGCTGGATGGGCCGAGTTCTGGACGATCTACGGCTGGCATAAAGACGGGTCCGACGAGGACGCCTGTTTTGTGGCCGACGCGGTACACGACGAATTTGGCCCCCGTGACATCGTGCGGATCGCGCGCCAGATCGCCAACGAGACCGGCAAAGGGTTCATGGCTGGCGACATTCACTATGGGTACTACCCCCGCAACGGCGAGGGTCCGATTGCCGTCACAGATTTCAAAGAGATTGCCGAGGATCTGACGCACGCAATTCACGAGGCGAACGAGGACGAGATTCCGGACGAGGATCAGCGCGTCGATGATTTTGACAATCACCCGCTGGCCGATCTGCGCGAGGCGTTTGTCGATTACTCCGACTATTCGGGTTCTGACCAGCTCGACCCTTATCAGCCCGAGACCACCGCCCACTGAAACCTTGCAAAGCCGGGAGGCCGCTAAAGCGGCCCCCGCCACTTGCCCGATGGAGAGCAGAAATGCAGCAGCTTGATTTGATACCGATGGCCCCAAGCGAGAAGGGAACACCAGGCGCAAACTGGTGGGCCGGTGCCTGGGAATGCCGAAACTTCGACGGGTTTTTTCAAACCCGTGAGCAGGGCCGGGGACCGTGGAAATTCGTGATCTACGGTTTTGGCGACGACGATGTTTCTGTCTACGGCGTCAACCCGTTTGGTGAGCTTGTCCACCAGAGCGTGCCCATAGACGGGCAGGATCGCATCACCATTCTTGGCCGCAAATATGGCCGGGACAACTGGCAGCACTAAGCCGGGCGAAGCCCGAAAACTGAAACGGAAAGGACCGTTCAATGTATGCCCATTGTTTCCGATCTGGACACATCGAACTTTCCGAGCATCCCGACATCGAGGGCGGGATTTGTATTGGTGAAGGGACAGAGGACGAGCTGACCCCCAAACTGGATGGACGCGCCCGCATGTCATGGAATGACACGTGGTTGGTCCCCGGAGTGCCGGAGGCCGAAACCGGGGATGAGGCGCTAGACGCCACCATTCGGTTCAAGACTCGGATGGATGAACCGCTGCCAGAGGCAGGGTAGATGCGCCGCCAGTTCACCTTGCCGGGTCTCGATCAACCGCGCCGAATCCGGCGCGTTTTGATGCACGCGGCTGATGTGGGTCAAGCCCCCGGTTTGATGCCCGGTTGGCGAACCACCAAGGGCGGGCACTTCCTATGCGGTCAGTGCGGTCATGACGCCGGATGGTGTTTTGACATGACCGATACCGAAATTCGGCGGGGCGTTCCGTGCCCGGTCTGCAACCCCCAAAAGGAGGATTCCGATGCTTGAGAAATGTGTTCATCACACCATCGACGTTGCTGTTGCCGGTGCCCTTTTGGTGGCAACAGTTTCAGCGTTTTGCTGGCACGCGGAACAGCGCGCCACTATCGAGGTTTGGAAGTCTGACCGTGCCGCCCGACTGACCGTCGCGCGGGACTGACCCGGCCCTTTCAGCGCGTCCTGTTCTTCCTATCATCGACCATCCGGGCGAGGTCCGGATAGCCCGCGCCGCATCGGTTGTGCAGGGCCAGCCCGTCCTTTTCTCGGTCGCATGTTTTGGCGATGATCTTGAGCGCCGAGGGCAGCGGCGTGTCAGCACCGACCAGCTCAATGAACCGCTTTTTCGGGTACTGCCCGTACCGCCCGCAGGTCTTGCAGTTGATCCGGACCAGCTCAAACGGATAATCCCAAGCCCTCACAGCGTACAACCCCCGGTAGTGCGTTTTTCACGCGGTCTGAAAATCTTCAACCCTTCCATTCTCAGCATCTAGCCCACGGGTCCGTTCAGAGCCAGCGTAAAGGCTGGCCGCTCGGTCGCCGTTCGCGCTACCCAACGCGAAGCCGCGAAACTGCCACCGTGCGTAGATCCCGACCGAGACACCCTGACCAGACGCGCGACAGCCGGTCAGCTCGTCGGGTCGCGCGGCTGCAGCCCAGCCGATTTGTTGGCACTCTGACCTGAACGGCAGAGCCAATGCCAACTCGTCGGCACCCGCCGCCAGAGCGTCGGGAAGTTGAGCGCGCCCAGGCGCGCGGAAAATGCAGATCGCATTTAACGTGCCGGAAAGTGACGGGCGCTGTTCGGGCAGCCCACGCTTTGCGTGATTGCCCTGCGCCTGTCCACCGGCACCCACGCCTGTTTAAGGAAAAGGGACGGAACCCTTTTCCCGGCGTGGAAATTGACTCCTAGAGCAAAGTTACTCCGATCACGATTTGAGAAAATACGAATTTCTAAAATCCCATCGGTTTACTCTAGGAGATCATGACAGGATAAGGTGGTTGTAATACAAAATGCCCTTTGCTATTTTCTGAGACATGAGCAAGACCAGCGACACCACCGTCTTTTCCGTTCGGCTAAGGTCTGATGCCTTAGCGAAACTCGACGTTGCTTGGAGGTCTCTGGGATTGCGAAGCCGTAACCAGGTCGTCCATCGTCTCATCTATCGACTGATCGGCTACCTCGATCCGGACCCTGCATTAGTGGATCTGTGGCAGAAGCATCTGCGCCAGATCCAAGGCGGATATACCAACCTCAACCAGCTCGCTAAGTCCGCGAAACGCGGCACCGTGATCTGGACCGACGATGACCGTCAAGATGTGGAAAACCTGCACCGCGCAATCATCGAGCACCGGCGCGATCTGAAAGCACTGATCGTTGCAGCTCGTGCGAACCGTCAGCCTGACTCGGCTATTCGGCGGCTGCTAAAAGATGACAACTGGGAACCTGAGCAGTGACCATAGCGGCAAGGAATTTGACTGCCGGGGAGCTGATGGAACTCGCATTCCGTGACGCTCAAAAAGGTGCTGATCGGTCTAAGCAGATCAATCAACAGTTGCAGACCGCCAAGCGGATGAAGTTCATGGTTTCGCGGGGTTCATCCGTCAAAGCGCGGCTTGGCGCTGTGGTTGGAAAGCCCGAGGCAGTCGTGAAACACGTCCGCAAGGGTGGGGTGAAAAACGCTCAGGAACTTCGCCGCCAGATCAATTATCTGACCGTCAGGGCAGAGGGGGTTTTGGACATTCGAGAGAACGGCGTGACCCCGATGAATGCCGAGGAAATCTCGGACTTGATCGAAGAATGGGACACGGGTTTCACGGGCAAAACGAACTTCGGATACACCCGGCATATGATCGTATCCTTTCCTGAAGGCACCTATCCGGAGGCCGCACATCAGGCCGGATTGGAGTTCGCTGACCGCCTGTTTGGAAGTGGCGATTTTGGCGACAAGTGGGACTATCTGACGGTGTTCCACAACGACACAGATAACCCCCATGTCCACATCGTTGTGAACAACCGTGGCGTCGAGCATGGGCAGTGGTTGGCTATGGGTATGAGCAGCGAAATGAACATCGACGTTCAGCGCTCTATCCAGGTCGAGGTTGCTGAGGAGTACGGAATTGAGCTGACCGCAACGACCCGCCTTGAGCGCGGTTTGCGGCAGGAAGTCGAGACCGACACATGGAAAGTTCAGGCCGGTATGTCGGTTGTTGAAAGCACCCCGGAAGTCGAAGTTACGGCCCGTGACCGGGCTGCAGATGTGATGACTTTATCCATCGCAAGAATGTCCGATCTGTTTGATGAGCGCGCCAACGCCATCAGCGAAAAGATCGAAGAGTTTGCCATCAAGCTCATAGAAGGAGAGGAACCTATGGTATCGAGAATGGAACATCTGCTGGATCAGGCTCATCATTTTGATGACTACGGTGAGCCGGGAGGCCCCGAATACAAGTCACCAGCGCTGATGCGCGAGCTGCGTCAGCACATCGCATTAGGCGGCGATGAGGAAACAATCAGCCCCGATCTGAAGGCGCGTGTAATCCAGCATATTGACGATCACCAGCATATCGCGGAGAGCGGTGGAACCCTCTCGGCGATGGCTGATATTGTCGATCACAAAGACTATCAATCCTCCGAAGACTACTCGCCGCCAGCGGTGCGCTATGACGCCTACATGCGCGATACACTAGGCGAGGATGCCAGTGACAATTGGTCGAAGAAGTCCGCCGATATTCTGCAGTCCATCGAAAAAATGGAAGGGCTGGCGCGCGAAGTCGAAGATCCCCATCTGCGCGTCTCAATGGATATTCAGATAGGTGAGCTGAAAGGGGACGTTGCGAATATGAGGCCCAACGATCCCAACCTGCAAGCCTTCATCATGGAGGACAGGCGTTATTCAACGCTGATGGATACGGCTGAAATGGATACCTTGGATTATCCGCAAGCCGAGCAATGGGTCGAGATCCGCAAGGAAGTCACTGACACGGCCAACAGCTACGGCCTCGATGGTGAGGCGTTTGTTGCCCGTTTTGGCAACCATCACAACGTCACATTGGGAACGACTATGGAATGGCGTAGCGACGATATTTCGACCGCAGCGGCCCACTTCCAGGCTCAGGGTTTGCCGGATAGCCAGGACCGCGCCGAGGCCGTTGTCGATGAGCTGCACCAAATAGCCTCTACCAAGATCATCGCAATTTCTGAGGAACTTTCGGACGTTCACGCCCATGCAACGCACCCACTCTTGCAAGGGCGCGGCGACGATACCGGTCACGGCTTGGAGGACGATGACGGACACAGCTTATAAGGATTACACCCGGTCTGCCTGATGAGCGCGCCAACGCCATCTGCAGGACCATCACAGAGTTATCCATCAACTCGAAAAGGAAAAACTATGGTTTCGCGTACAGACTATCTTTTGAACGAAGTCGAACACTTCGCACCCTATGCCAAGTTCGACCAATCCGCGCCCCGAGAAGATCGCGTTTCTGAGCAGATCGACATCATCACGAAAGAGCAACGGAGTATGGGGTATGACAATGCCGCCATCGGTGGCCGACTGGATGACATCGAGGACCAGGCCAACCGCCGTGTTGACGAACATACGGCGCAAAAGGATCTGGTCGAAGAACTGAAAATCGAATTGGAGGCTGCGGAGAGGTCAGGGGAGCCGGTAGATCTGAACGATATGCAGGCTTTGGTTTCTCAGCACATGAACGAAGCTCAGGAATACGACCTGTATCACCCCTACTATTCCTCCCTTGCGGATCTGTCCGGCGATAAGGGTTTTCAGGATTCCGACGACTACCAGTCGCCCGGTGATCGCTATGTTCAGTATATGCAATCCGCTCTGGGTCAGGCCGGTTTCGAGAACTACGAACAGCAGACCAAGGACATTGTGAACTCCATCGAGAACATGGAGGCTCTTGCACGAGAGGTCGAAGATCCGCATCTGCGTGCCGCAATGGACGTGCAGATCGGAGAGCTGAAGGGCGATGTTGCCGAGCTACGCCCATATGACACCGACCTGCAGGCGTACACTGTTGCTGACGACAGTTACACCACATCCATGAATGCGGCCGAGCTGGATAACCTGGACCCGACAGAAGCCGAAAAATGGCTGGCAGTTCGTGACGACATTGTTGCAACCGCCAACAGCTTCGGACTCGATGGAAACAAGTTCCTGGCTCGCTACAACGATCACGACAGCGTTTCAGTCGGCACCACGGCAACTTGGCGAGATGCGGACATTTCCACCGCTGCCGCCCACTTTAACAGCCAAGGCGTTCCGGACAGCTACGAGCGCGCCGAGGCCGTTGTCGGTGAGCTGCACCAAGTTTCATCCAGCAAGATTGCCGCGGTGGTGCAAGAGATTACCCATACCCGCGAACAGGCCGCCCACATCCATGAAGATGATGGTCACAGCCTTTAACCACGGAGGACATGATAGATGATCGTTCGCACTCTGATCTTGCTCGCCGCCGTCGCAGGGACTTGGTACGCAACTAAAACGCACACAGAAAAGCGCCTCTCAACTGGGTGGCGGCTTGCGGTAGTGAAATGTGTTGCAGGAAACAGCGAAATTGCAGAACTGGAACAATGCGTCGTCCAGGCCGCACGACCACCGGCTGCGGCTTCTGGTGCAGGAGGCCAATGATGCTGGCGACAAACCAAAACCATTGTGCAGTACCTTCAACTGCACGGATTGCGCCGATGATGGGGCATAACAATCCGCCACCTGAGAAAGTCATCAAGCCGTCGCCCGACAGTGTGTTCGGGCTTCGGGCTGCATGGCTTCGGTTCGCGGAAAAGAGAGAGATAATCCGTCTTGCTAAGCTGCACGTCCGGATCGAGCGGAAAGAGCAAGCTCTGAAGGAGCTACGAGCCGAACGCACCACAATCATGAACCGGTGTATCCGGCGAATGCGCCGTGCCTCTGGCAAGAACTGAAAGTACGGGTTTGCCCGTCTTGCGGATTGGGGGGCGGTCCCCTACCGAATCAACCTCCAGACTTTTGATTTCACTGCTCTTGTAGTTGTCATAGCATTTTCCAGCTAAGCTAAAAGTAATCAAGATCAGGCATTTGTAGTGGCATAGAAAATCTAACTCAACCATTGAGTTATCCTGTGCGATCAATGTCCTAAATGGAGTTTTCATGACCTATCGCCTACCACCGCTAAACAGCCTAAAAGCTTTTGAAGCCGCCGCCCGCAACAAAAGCTTCAAGGCCGCTGCAATTGAGCTTGGAGTGACATCCGGTGCAATCAGTCAACTCGTGAAGAAGTTAGAGCTTGCACTTTCTATCGAGCTGTTCACGAGGCTCACGAATGGTCTTATGCTGACGCCAGACGGCGAAAAGTATTTCAATCGCATCGCCGGAATCTTCGAGCTACTCACAGATGCGACCGATGAAATTGCCCCTGATCACAACGGGCGAAAATTTAGCATCGGTTTTGCCTCCGAATTATATGACCGGCTTCCAAGAGGATGGGCGCGATCCACAAGTGAGCTTCGGCATGCAGTAAGGGATGTGGTAAACGACACCGATCCGGCGCGCGTTTGGAACGGAGAGCTGGATTGCATTATTACTTTCGACGGTGATAGCCGCGACGACTTATGCTCACGAGAAATACTATACAGACATGAAGAACCATCTGGTCGTGAAGTGGTTCTTCAGTCGAAGCCAGGTTTAATAAACTGCCGTCAAACTGATGAAATCGCACTCTCAATCCGAGAGTGGCTTGTCAGAACTCAACAGCAAGTTGAATGACAATGGATACGAGATCATTGGACCACGCCGTTGTTGCTGTAAACGGTTTAGACTCCGCCCAGGGCATTTTCGAAAGGCTCGGATTTACCATTGCTCCAACGGGTGTGCATCCCTTCGGCACACACAACGCGAATATCTATTTTAGAGATGGGTTCATGATCGAGCTGCTAGCTGTCAATGAGCCAGACATCTACCGCCAGTCCGCTGATGAACACAACACATTTACAAGGAATGATTCCGAGTTTCGAGCAATTGTTTGGCAGCAAGGGATCTCACATATCGTAGTTGCCTCAAAAAGTGCATCTGCGGATCACCAGGCGTTCTTGGATGCGGGTATCTCAGGTGGTCCCATTGTTGCGTTCAGTCGTGATTTTACTCACGCAGACGGTAGAAAGGCGAAGGTATCAGCCAAGCTCGCATTTGCAACACCAAAGCAATCCAAAGCCACGTATTGGTTTTCCTGCGAGGACATAGAAGCACCCAGTTCGAGCGACTCAACACTTTTCGACCATCCAAACGGGGCACAGCGGCTTCTTGAAGTCGTCACCGTCTCATCACAACCAACTGACTTATCATCGTTTCTTGAAACGGTCTATCAAGTGAAGGCCGATAATAGCCCGTGCGGGTCGCTTAGAATGGCACTACACAATGCGTGCCACTCTGTGTTGCAGCCGGATGCCGTTGCAGAAAGATTTGGCGTTCATGTCCCCCCACTTGAAACTGCGTGTAGACATGCTGGTCTGGTTTTTAAGGTTGGGAACCTGTCGGCAACGTTACGCAGTTTGAAGAAATCAGGATTTGAGATTCAGGAGCATCAGAAGCAAGTGATTGTTTCACCGTTCTCGTGCTCCCATCCCTTTTTGGTGTTCAAGTAGGCTTAGCCAGACTGAGTGTCCATTTTTGATCGTTGTGCTTCAATAGCAGCATTGATAGGTGGCCGTGGTATCTGGCATCGAATTTGTAAACCTGCCGCTGTTCGGACTATTGAAATTGGGACATTCAATCCGTGGCGTAGCGTAAAGCCAAGATGAGAAACGCAACTCTCTATCTCAGTCAGGTCTTTCCTAAATCCAGAAACAGACGCCCGACGATGCAGCTCGTTCACTGAAATTGGGCAGCCTGAGTTTTCGAGTAATTTCTCGGCAACAAAATAGTCAAGTTTTCTTAAACGAACACCTTTGTCATTGAACAACACGCAGAGCGTTTGCGGTGAACAGCGTAAACCGAAAATGCCGTTATTGGTTAGACTCGACAAGCGCATAATAACTTGCCCTCTTGAAAAAAGACATCAACGCAGCTCAGCAATCCCCGCAAAATGCGGGGGTCGCCTGTTCGTATCTGCCATTTGGAATGGAAGTTATTTCAATGGTATTCCGTGGAGTTCGGGGACTTTTACTCTGCGGCCTTGGCTGACCTGGACGCGCGCCCAGCCATAAACCGGGAAATGTGTTCTGCGCCTCGATCATGATCATGCGCGTACCAGAGAACATCCGGGCCAAGCGCAAAGTCGATGTTCAGCTTGTCATAAATTCTCAGCGCTTTATCCCTGTAGATGCCTTCAAGAACACGGGTTGGCATCTCGCACGAATCGGACTTCGTTTCATACCAAGTGGCGATGCTGTTTTCCGTGTAATCTTCGATAGATTGTTCGCGTGTCCTTGTTGGGATTGGATCACGAGTCGGCGAGAAGATGGGGCTGAGAATGCCTTCCTGACCTGCCAGCTCGTTTGCAACGTGACGTGCAATCAAGGGCGCGCTATGAAAACCATCACGGTATGTGCCCGTCATAAGGTATAGCCCTTGCACTGGTAGCCAGCCGATCAGAGGGAAACCGTCGAATGTGATTGGTCTACACCCCCGCAACCATTGCTCGATATTGTGATGGGCGATTTCTTCATCCAATTGTTGCATCGAGTACATGGAAAGATACCTTAAATCTTCCAGCCAAGCCACATTCTCAACATCATGCACAACCCGGTTCGTGGAGCCCAAATATTCCCGCCCGTCGCCCGAAGGAACAACGTGCAGCCCGCAAGCAAATCCACGGTTTGGCGTCCTTACGACACTTTCGAACGGCGTCCCTTTTGTTCGCTTGGCCAGCATCCCTAAACCAAGGCCGGGGAATGTCGGCAGAATTTCGATGCCATCCGACGCAGTGCCGATCAGCCGTTCGCTTTGAGCGCCCGCTGCAACCACAACCATTTCACTGTCGATGCGCGTCCCATCGCTCAGTTTGACACCGCTTGTTTTTCCGCCATCGGTTAGCAGCTTAACAACCGTGTTATCGACAATCTGCACGCCCAGGTTCCGCAACCGCATTTCCAGAGCGCCCAAAACACCTCTGGCGTCAATAGCGCCTTCGTTGGGCAAGTGAATTGCGCGGAAGGAGCGACAATCGGGCCGTGGATTGTATCCGACGATACCGTTAGCATCGACCTCTTCCCAAGGTTCACTGTATTGGTCCAACGCGGAAAGAATGGCATCGAAATTGTGGGAATCGAGTGTATGCCCAATTGAGTTCAGGATGACATAGGTATCTTGCGACACCCTCAGTTCTTTGGAGCCAGGGGCGAATGGTTGCAGGCGCGCCAATGTTTCGTCCCAAAGCTTATGGGCTTCTACGCCAACCTCGAATCTGGTTCTGCCCGCATCTGTTCGAAGGGTGTCTGCGGTTACTTCGGCAAAACAACCCAGCATCGCGCCTGCAGCTTGGCTTGCGCCGGTTTCTCTCGCCTGCGGCCCAACCACCACAACATGCTTGTTGCCATCACGTTCCTTTATTTCTTGTGCCAAAAACAGGCCCAAGGCACCGTTTCCGACAATCAAAACATCCACCGCACCAAAATTAGAATTTACTTCCGAGGTCATCTAAACATCTCCAAATCAAACAAGAATCGAGCGGAGTAATTTCCACTCATGGTGGCATTTGGTCCCCAAGGTCTTGAAGATGTTGACTCAGAAAATCTCGGTCAGGCGAAAAGCAACCTATCGCGTAGGGTCAAGGGCGCTGACGTGTCCAAGCGTCAGGACCAGAAGTGCTTTCTAACCATTGGCCTCGTCATGACAAAGTAGACGAGCATAGCAAGAGCTTTTGACCTGTCTCCTTGCGCGTCCTCACCCTTTTATCTGTCTGCCATATGGCACATGTGGCGACGCAATAGAGGAAATTACTGATGATTACCGTGCAAGTTTTAGAGCAGTTCAAGGCGCAAGGCGAAAGTGCAAACGTCTGCCCTATTGAAAAGCCGTTCCATTACAAAGAACTCGCAGAAGATTTGACCTTTGAAGCATTTTCACCGGAAACGATTACCGCAATGTGGTCCTCTCTTAGCCGGGATGGATACGTGTTGATAAACACCGATCTAGACGATTTTGCACCAAGAACCCCTACAAGTCTTGCCGAAACATATAGCGGGCCATTCTATGGGGAAATCATGCTGGCTATCGTTGGGCAGATAGTCGGTGAGATTCAGAGCCTGAGTCACCAACACAACGGTCGTCTGTTTCACGATGTGATGCCTATCGAAGAGAAAAGAGAGCATCAAACCTCGGGCAGTTCTGATGTGCTTTTGGAGATGCACACTGAGTTGTCATTTGTGGAAGATCCACCGGAATACCTGTTGCTGTTTTGTGTTAGGCAAGATCAGGCCAAAACAGCCGAAACGCACCTTTACGATTCTCGCAACGCGCTCGCGTCAGTAAGCGATGAAACTTACCAAAAACTGTCGTCGCAAGCTTATAGATTCCGGGTTGATGACAATGCCACCGGGGACGTTCAGCCATCGGAAACGCCAGTCGCAATTATCGACCGATACACTACAAAGCTGCTCCGTTTCGATGTGGATACCTGCATTCCAGTGGATAATTCTGCTAAAGAAGCATCGTCTGAACTCGAAAAGGCGCTGTTATCACTAAAATCATCAGTCAGGTTGGCGGCTGGTCAACTCCTGTTGGTTGACAACAAACGTATGGTCCATTCCCGAGGTGCGTTTGCCGCACATCACGACGGAAATGACCGGTGGCTAAAGCGTGCGTTGGTGCGAGGGCATTGATGGAGGTGGGAAAACAGCTTTGAACGAGGTCTTATTTCTCAGTTTCCTGGCCGCAACGCTGGTGATCATGATCACTCCGGGTCCGTCTGTTGCATTGGTCACCAGCCAGGCCATCAGGTACGGACCTAAGATCGCCTTGTTAACGCTTGCTGGTGATGCCGCAGGCACCACCATTCACATCATCATCGCAACGGTGGGGCTGCAATTTTTGATTTCAGCAGCAGGCTATATCCTTCCTTGGATGCAGGTTCTGGGTGGTGGGTATCTGCTATTCCTAGCCTATCAGGGTTTTGTCGAAACTGATCACGATGGCCAAACTGAGCCAACGAAATCAGATGGCGTATCCGCTCTTTTTGGTGGCTTCATCGCTTGTGTGACAAACCCGAAGGCGATCATCTTTTTTGTGGCTCTATTCCCTGGATTCATCGACCCAACCCTAAATGTTGTGTTCCAATCCGCTGTCTATGGCGTGACTTTTATTATTCTCGACGGACTATCCATCGTGATGTACGCAGCAGCTACGGTGTATTTGTTTAAAACCAGTGTTTTCAGCGGGATAAATCATCACAAACTGAGTGCGACAGGGATTTTGTTGATTGGGCTGCTTCTATGCGTGAAAGGGATGGTTGAAGTTGCCGAGATCATAACCCCATCCACTCAATGAGAAATATCCAATGTTCGGTGATGGGAGAGTTCGACCGAGACCGTGTTGGGTCAGTGTTGTGACGGAAAAGTCAAACGTCTCTGACGTTCAACAGATATGGTCAAAGCCATCAAGTAAGGGCCCTGCTGCCTGACTGCTTTGCCCTCATTTTTTTCATCGCCAAATCCTTCGCTGACTGGCTTTTTCGTTTTACGACTGTGCGCTGCGCATCAAAAGCCGCCTGTAATTCAAGGTCTTTTTCAGAAACCTCTCTCACCGGGGCAGGGGCCGGTTTCGCTTCAGCCAATGCCTTCGCCGTGTCCCTGGCTTGCTCTACAGCCAGATCGAGGTGTGTGCCCTTGATCTTCGGTGTTTTGCCGCCAAGGAACTGCATGAAATACGGATCTTCAAAGTACCTGATCTTGTTTGCAATCACCGGCATCTTGCCCTCGCGGATCAGCACAACCTCATTTTCAGGCAATCGGCCAACGTGTTCGGGCCGGAGCAGGCGTATGCCTTCTTCGCGTTCCGATATGCTGCCCATTTCCATTTTGCCGAGTGCCCGAGACTTCGACTTACTCATGACCGTTTTGTCACCGATGGACCTGGACACGTGCTCGCGCACCTCTGAATCCTCAGAGGCCGCAAACATCTGCGTCCCGGCGTTTGCCAGCATCGCCCGTACACCTTCATGCCCATAAATGTCCTGCAGGCGAGACAGCGTTTGCGAAATCACGATGATCCGGCCACCGAACGATCGCATGGTGTCATACGCTTCAACGACGCGCTCAAGATGGCCGAGGCGCT
>NZ_JBQFQV010000020.1:0-48438 GCF_056537065.1 Ruegeria sp. CH2 | reverse complement strand
CCTCATGCGCACAGTCCCAGAACATGATCCCAGCCTTCGGAAACAGATCCGAAATCGGCATCATCGCAGAGCCAATGATCCCAAACGCATGCTCAATACCATGCATCTGCAAAACCTTAACAAAGGCCTCTTCCGTCGTCATCTTCATAGGGGTGTTTCCTTATCTTCAGAACGCCAAAGCGTTGGTAAATTAGAGTATTTCGTCTCTGAGGTAATAGCCGACATAGGCTATGCGCTGGCCGAGGCGGCGGAAGGGTGTCAGGATGCCATGGCTGGGCAGCGGGGACGTGAAGATCGGCAGGGCAAAGGCCTTGTCTTTCTTGCCCGCGATCAGCTGTGCCATACGACGCCCGGCCTGAGCCGAGTACATAACGCCGTTGCCACCGTATCCCATCGCGTAGAACACGCGCTGTTGCGGGTCCGGTTGAAAGATACGCGGCATCATGTCGTGGCTGACATCGACCCAGCCCCACCACGAGTAATCGAGGTTGATATCCGTCAACGCCGGGAACTTTCGGGCGAGGCCCTTCTTCAGAAGCTCCAGGTGTTTTTCGTTCTCGGCGTCTCGTCCTGTTACCGCGCTGCGGCTGCCGATCTGCATCCGGTTGTCGGGCAACAAACGATAGTAATGGCGCAGGGTGCGGGTGTCCGTCAGGGGTGATCTGGTCTGAATGCCACACTCATCCAGTTCGGCCTGGGTCAGCGGCCGTGTCACCATCGAGTTCGACAGGATAGGCATCAGGCGGTGCTTTGTGCGCGTGTTCAGGCCCGGTGGGGTATAGCCCGCGGTTGCCAGGGCCACCGTTTTGGCGCGGACGATGCCGCCCGGTGTGCGCAGGTGATGCACGCCGTTTTTCGTCTGCCATCCCATGACCGGACTGCCGGTGTGAATTTTCACCCCCAGACGGCGCGCCATGTTGACGTAGCCGAACGCCAGTTTACCCGCATGGATGCAGGTCCCGTCAGGTTCCCACATGGCACCTGCGGCCTCCATATCGCGCACGTGCTTTTCGTGAAGTTCTTCCCGAGAGAGGATGCGCGAGCCATAGCCGAACACATCGTTGAGCAGCTTGCTCTCTTTCTTGAGGGACGGCATGACCTTGTCGCGATGCGCGATGTAGTAGTGGCCACCCGGTTGGGGGTCGCATTCGATATCGTCGGACGCAATCAGATCGTTGAACAGCTGAAACGCTTCTGTGACCTCGGCATGCATGCGCTTGGCCACGTCCGTTCCCCACCGTTCGATCCATTGCGACCGCTTGAGCCGCCCGGATGAAATCTGGGCCTGCCCGCCGTTGCGGGTGGAGCAGCCCCAGGAGACGGTATTTGCTTCTAAAACAACGGCTTGAATGCCGTGTTCCTTGGCAAGATGGATGGCGGTGGACAGGCCGGTATACCCCGATCCGATCACCACCACATCTGCATCCATATCGCTGGACACAGGTCCATCATCGGCCGGAGGTGTTCCGGCCGTTCCAATCCAATATGTGGGCGCGTGGTCGCGATTGTGACCCGGACCCGCATCAATGATCGGGTCATATTTGGGGTCATAGCTGGCCTTGGGCCAGTGACGCGGGATGCTGTTATCCACCATTCTTGTTTTTCTCCGAGGCTGCGCGCAGGGCGGCGGATCAGGCTTTGAACATTGGGCGCGTTTTGCGAAGCGCCTGTTTTACAACGATTTTACCGTCACGAACCGTGAACAGATCCGCACCTTCAGCTTCGATCCGCATACCGTTTGCATCGGTTCCCGAGAAGGTCCACTCGGACACCGCACGATCACCGTGGACAAAATGGCTGTGATGATCCCAATGGGCGTCTTTCATGCCTGCCCAGACGCCCGAAAACGCAGCGGCGATGGCTTCGGCACCTTCAACCTTGTTGCCGTATTTTTCGTCACCGGCAACGGTGTAGAACACGCAGTCGTCGGCGAAGTGGGTCATCACCCCGTCGATGTCGTGGCGGTTAAACGCGTCAAACGTATCCGCCAGGTCCTGCGCGGTCAGGGATTTGTTCATTTTGTACTTCCTTGTCAGTGGTGTTGTTACATTTCGTCCGGGTTCGGAACGATCAGTGTCGGGATCCTCGAGCGCCGCAAAACGCGTTTTGCGACCGTGCCCAGAAAGGTGTGCGAAAAGCCGTGATCATGCGCGCCCAGCACGATCAGATCACAGCCCAGTTCGACCGAGCGGCGCAGGATCACTTCGGCCGGATGGCCATCTGTCACCTCGACCGAGGTAACCTGATCGCGAATTTTCCCGTCGTCGCCGTCGAACTGCGCCCAGAACTTGGCTTGCCGTTCGGCCAGAACCTTGCGCACCATCTCGTGACGACGCTCAATCGCGGTCTTGCGGGTCTCTTCGTTCATGATGAATATTTCCATCGTGATCTTGGCATCCTCCGACAGGGGTTCATTCACATGCAGCACGTGAATCTCCGCCCCGGTGGCCTGCGCGATGCTGGCGGCATGGCGCATGGCGTGACCCGAGTTTTCGGACAGGTCGGTGGCAAACAGGATGTTGGTGACCATCTGTTTCATGTCGTCATCCTTTCAGATCAGTAGCCAAACAGCCGTGGGAGCCACAGCGACAGTTCAGGGAAGAAGGCGATAACGAAGATCGCCACCGTGTTTGCAGCCGCAAAAGGCAGCGCGCGCAGCGAGATCTGTTCGATCGAGATGTTCGAGATACCGGATGCGATGAACAGGTTCTCGCCCAGCGGCGGGGTCTGGAACCCGATGCCCAGCGTACAGACCATCACCACGCCAAAATGGATCGGGTCAATACCCACCGAATAGGCCACCGGCAGCATCACCGGAACAAGGATCAGGATGGTGGCCAGCGTTTCCATGAACATGCCGACGAACAGCAGGAAGAAGATGATCAGCGCCCAGATCACATAGAGGTTGTCGGTAAAGCTGAGCATCCCTTCTGCGATGATTGCCGGGATCTGGTTTTCCACCAGCAGACGACCAAACACCGTTGCTGTGAACAGGATCAGCAGAACGCGGCCGGTCAGCCATGTGGTGGCTTCAAGCGACTGGAACAGCGACTGCCAGGTCAGTTCGCGATAGATGACGACACCCACGAACAGGGTATAGAAGATCGCGACGATTGCAGCCTCGGTCGGGGTGAAAAAGCCGGTATAGATACCGCCCAGGATCACCAGCGGAGCCATCAACGACCAGAACCCGCGATACATCTCGCACCCGACATTGCGGATCGACCAGCCCTCGGCGACGCCTTTGTAGCCGCGCTTTTTCGACATGAAATAGTTCAGGATCAGCAGGCTTGTGGCGATCAGGAAGGCGGGTACGAACCCGGCAATGAACAGTTTCGAAATCGAAACCGACTGGAAGGTGCCGAATTTCTCGACCGCTTCGGGCGGCGGGGCCATACCGAGCGCGGCAATGCCGAAGATCACCATCGGGATGGAGGGAGGAATGATAATCCCGAGGCCGCCAGAGGACGCAGTGATCGCCGAGGCATAGCCGCGCTCATAGCCGCGGTCGATCATTGCCGGGATCATCAGCATCCCAACAGCCGCGGTTGTTGCCGGGCCCGAGCCCGAGATGGCACCAAAGAACAGACAGGCCATGACCGTTGCGGCCGAAATACCACCGGTAAAAGGACCGGCCAGACTTTCGGCAACGTTGATCAGGCGTTTTGAGATACCGGCAGCCTCCATCAGGGCCCCGGCAAGGATAAAGGCTGGCAGCGCCATCAGCGGGAACGAGCCCACGGATGTAAAGGCGATCTGCACGAACTTGATCGGATTGTCGCCCAGATAGAGAAACGAGATCAGCGACGCGACACCCAGCGCCACCGTGATCGGCGCGCCAATGAGCAGCAAGAACAGAAATGATCCAAACAGGACCGTGACGATTTCGGATTCCATGGTTACCCCTCCCGGTCTCAGTGGTCTTTGGCCGCTTCGGCAGCGGCCTTGATCTCGTCCAGATCGATCTGGTCGGGATCGTGAATGTCCTCGCCTTTGACAAGGCGGCGGTAATTCACCTGAATGATGCGGAAGGTCATCAGCGCAAATGCGATGGGCAGCACCATGTAGATATACTTCATCTCGATGCCCAGTGTCTGGGATTTCCAGAACTTGTTCATCTTGTTGAAAACAAAGTCTGTCGCCAGATAGAGGAAGTAGACATTGAAGAAGAGCCAGAAGAGGTCGGCAAAGGCTTCGACATATTTGATCGACCCGTCAGGCAGGAATTTGAACTGGAACGTCACGCGGTTATGCGCCCCTTTCAGGGCGGCGTAACTTGCACCGAAATAGACGAACCATACGAACATGTAGACCGAGAGTTCTTCGATCCAGCTGACCGAAAAGCCGAAGACCTCGCGCGCGATGATCTGCACGAACAAAAGGCAGACAAAGCCGGATAAGAGTATCCGGCAGATGACACTTTCTATGTTGTCCAGAAATTTCCAGAACATGTGGTTTCACTCCTCCCTGAGATGAGAAGAGCGCCGTGGCGCTCTTCCCGGTATCGCTCTGCGGCGATTATTGCTGCACCGGCTCGCGGCCGATGGCTTCCAGAACGGTGTTCAGTTTTTCGACGCCACCGATGGAGTCGTAGAACTGGGGCCATACGGCACCGGTCGCCAGTTCGATGAACTCGGCTTCGTCGTTTTCGGGATCGATGATCTCCATGCCTTTGGCGGTCAGCTCTTCCTTGATGGCGGCTTCGGAATCCCGCAGGAATTGTGCGGATGCCAGGGTGGCTTCTTGTCCTGCTTCAAGGAGGATTGCCTGATCTTCTGCGGACAGGTCCTGGAAGACCGCTTCTGAAACGATCAGCGGTTCAATCGAGAAGATGTAGCGCAGGTTGGTGACGTGGTCCTGAACCTCGTAGAACTTCATCGCGTTGATGGTCAGGTAAGGGTTGTCCTGCCCGTCGACCACCTTGGTTTGCAGACCGGTGAAGGTTTCCGACCATGCCATCGGCGTCGGGTTGATACCCCATGCCTTGTAGGTTTCGATCATGATCTCGTTCTTGGGAACGCGGATGACCAGATCCTGAAGGTCAGCAACCGATTTGACCGGTTTTTTCGAGTTGGTCAGGCGGCGGAAACCGGTATAGGTCCAGCCGATGATGCGTACTCCGGCATCACGGATGGTGTTTTCGACCAGTTCCTGACCGATTGGGCCCTGGGTCAGCTTTTCGGCATCTTCCAGGCTGAGGATCACGTAAGGCAGCGTGAAAACACCGACCGAAGGCGAGAACGGCGTGATGTTGTTGATCGCCAGCAGAGACATATCCAGCGTGCCGATCGCCGCCTCGTTCACGGTGTCCTGTTCGGACCCCAGCTGACCGTTCAGAAACAGCGTTGCGGTGTGGGCACCGCCCGATTTCTCTTCCAGCGCCTTGACGAAGGCGATGCCCAGAGCTTCCTGTGCGCTTCCTGCGCTATCGCCCACCGCGATCTTGAAGTTCTTCGCATCAGCCGTGCCCGCAACCATCAGTGCAGCAACGGAAACGGCGGCGCTGATGGTGCCAAGCTTTTTGATAAATGACATGGATGTCCTCCCATTTGTCGTGTTTCGAGGTGCGCGATGGCCTGGGGAGAAGGTGGCCAGTCCGATTCTGCCTCGGCCACAAGAGGCTATCTTGCCAACATGGTTTCGTCGTTGTTAATATTTGCGTGAAAGGTTTCACAAATGTCGAACTTATAATATGAGACAAAACCCACTGGCCACCCGCATCGGGGACACGGACATCCGCCTTCTTCGGGTTTTCAAAACCGTTGCGGAAAGCGGAGGGTTTTCAGCGGCGGAAAATGAGCTCAACATCGGGAAGTCAACAATCTCGAAACACATATCGGATCTGGAGCTGCGGCTGGACTTGAAGCTGTGCAACCGTGGCCCGGCGGGTTTTTCCCTGACTGAAGACGGCGAAAAAGTGCTGGCCGCGACAGAAGACCTGCTGATTTCGGTTTCTCAGTTCAGAACCGAAGTCAACGAGATCAAGCAGCAACTGGCAGGAAGTATCCGCGTGGCGTTGTTCGATCAGTGTACCACGAACCCAGAAGCGCGCCTTGCCCGCGCCATTCACAGGTTCAACGAAGCCGCCCCTGCCATCCAGATCGAGTTGTCGATCGAACCGCCCAACGTCATTGAGACCATGGTTATCAGCGGGCAGCTGGATGTCGGGATCATCGCCCTGCACCGCCCCTCGGCAAGCCTGCATTATGCGCCACTTTATGGGGA
Source organism: Ruegeria sp. CH2 (assembly GCF_056537065.1). NCBI lineage: Bacteria > Pseudomonadati > Pseudomonadota > Alphaproteobacteria > Rhodobacterales > Roseobacteraceae > Ruegeria > Ruegeria sp. CH2. The sequence continues at coordinate 42,213 of NZ_JBQFQV010000020.1, read as the reverse complement.
AAACATGTTTCTGTATTGCGGGCAGGACAATCCGTTGTTCAGCCAGTCCGCTGACACGCTGAGTTTGCGGGACATTCAGGCGTACAACTATGCGGGTCTGAACGTGAATTCGCCCAACCTGATCTATGGCCAGCAACTGGGGTTTCGGCGCGCTGCCAAAGTGCAAAACGAGCAGGCTCTTGCAATTCTTATTCTGTCAGGCAGCTATCTGGGCTTTCTTCCGGACCATCTGGCGCAGGAATTTGTCGAACAGGGGCTTATGAGGCAGGTGATGCCGCAGGAAATCAAATACAGAACGCGCTTTGCGGCGGTGACACGGAAACATCCGGATCCGACACGTGCGGCCAAGCTGTTTCTGGAAACCCTGCTGAGCGTTCATTCCGACGTGCCCTGAGCCCGGCCTCGCCGCCTGTTTGCGCGTGGCACCCCGCAAGAGAATTTGTTCACCGAAGGCATGCGCCAACCGGGTGCGCGCGGCCACGCTTGTCCTGTCCACTCGGGCGTAAGGCATGAGGAAAATGGGTCGAAAACGTCTGATTGAAAACAAGTTTGACTTGGCAATTCCAGTTTGATTTCAATCAGCAAAGACCATCACCTCTTGCCCCCAGACAACCGGAGAGCCGCATGTCATCCGACCCTGTTGCCGCCTTGCGCACTCAAACCGATCACGAGGCGCTATCATGAGCCGCGATGCCTTGCTGCAACCTTATCAGCTAAAGCACCTGACGCTGAAGAACCGGATCATGACGACCAGTCACGAACCCGCCTATCCCGAAGATGGGATGCCGACGGAACGCTATCGTGCCTATCACGAGGTGCGGGCCAAAGCGGGGGTTGCGATGACGATGACGGCGGGGTCGGCCGTTGTCAGCCGCGACAGCCCGCCTGCGTTCAACAATATCCTGGCTTACAAGGACGAGGTTGTCCGCTGGATGGCGGAGCTGACGGATGCCTGCCATTCCCATGGCTGTGCGGTGATGATCCAGCTGACCCATCTGGGGCGGCGCACGGGCTGGAACAAGGGTGACTGGCTGCCATCCCTTTCGCCGTCGCACGACCGGGAACCGGCGCACCGGGCCTTTGCCAAGAAGATGGAAGATTTCGACATCGCGCGGATTGTGACCGATTACGCCGATGCTGCCGAACGGATGCAGGCCGCCGGGCTGGATGGAATTGAATTGCAGGCCTATGGCCATCTGATCGATCAGTTCTGGTCGCCGATGACCAATCGGATGGATGCGCCTTTTGGGGGCAATTTGGACAACCGGTTGCGCTTTGGCTTCATGGTTCTGGATGCAATCCGCGACCGCGTCGGGCGCGATTTCATCATAGGGGTCCGTTATACCGCCGATGAGGTGGAAAAGGGCGGCATCACCGAAGCGGAAGGGTTGGAGATTGCCCGAAGGCTGCGCGACAGTGGTCAGGTCGATTTCCTGAACATCATTCGCGGGCGTATTCACACTGACCCGGCCATGACGGACGTGATCCCGGTTCAGGGCATGAAAAGCGCACCCCATCTGGATTTTGCCGGGCGGGTTCGGGCCGAGGTTGGGATGCCAACCTTTCACGCCGCGCGCATTCCCGATGTGGCGACGGCGCGGCATGCGGTGGCCTCGGGCCTGCTGGACATGGTCGGCATGACCCGCGCGCATATGGCAGATCCGATGATCGTTGCCAAAATCCGGGCTGGACGGGAAGAGGACATCCGGCCCTGTGTCGGTGCCACCTACTGTCTTGACCGCATTTATCAGGCGGGTGAGGCGCTGTGTGTCCACAACCCGGCCACCGGGCGCGAATTGTCGATGCCGCATGTGATCCCTGCTGCTGAAACGCGCCGCCGCGCGGTGATTGTGGGCGCAGGCCCCGGCGGGCTTGAGGCCGCGCGGGTCGCGGCCGAGCGCGGGCATGACGTCACCGTTCTTGAGGCCGCGCCCGAACCCGGCGGTCAGGTGCGGCTGACCGCGCAATCCCGACGCCGGTCCGAGATGATCGGAATCATCGACTGGCGCATGGCCCAATGCGCGGCGCGCGACGTGACATTTCGGTTCAACACCTTTGCGGACGCCGATGCTGTAACCGCGCTTGCGCCGGACATGGTGGTGATCGCAACCGGCGGGTTGCCCGAGGTGACGGTTCTGGAGGCGGGTAACGATCTGGCGGTTACTGCATGGGATATCCTGACCGGTGATGTGCGCCCCGGCGACAATGTCCTTATTTATGACGATGCGGGGGATCACCCGGCCCTGATGGCGGCTGAGGCTATCGCACAAGCGGGCGGGCGGGTAGAAATCATGACCCGCGACCGCAGTTTTGCCCCCGAAATCATGGGGATGAACCTGGTGCCCTATATGCGGGCCCTGCAAAAAACCGGAGCCGTGTTCACAGTCGCCCGGACGCTGAAATCACTGGTGCGATCAGGCAACCAGCTGGAGGCAGCCATTGGCACGGATTACTCGGACCTGATAGAAAAGCGCCTGTATGATCAGGTGGTTGTCAATCAGGGTGTTTTACCACTGGATGATCTGTACTTCGATCTGAAACCGCTGTCGCGAAACCTGGGCGCCGTGGATTATGAAGCGCTGGTCGGCAGGTCCGGCCCCGTGTTTCCGCAATCTGTCCCAGAGGCCGGGTTTGATCTGTACCGGATCGGAGATGCCGTTTCATCACGCAACACGCATGCCGCCATTTATGATGCGCTGCGCTTGGGGCTTCGGTGGTGAGATCAATGAAGCACACCACAAGCAGCCTTTCACCTGACAGTCAGTCAAAGGACCGGACATGAGCAACACAGAGGTCATCGAAACCGTTTGGATTCCCATGCCGGACGGCGCAAAACTTGCGGCACGGCTTTGGCTGCCCGGATCGGCGCGAACAACGCCTGTTCCCTGTGTTCTGGAATACATCCCCTATCGCCGCCGGGATCGCACCCGGATGCGGGATGAAAGCATGCATCCGCATTTCGCCGCGGCAGGCTATGCGTCGATCCGGGTGGATATCCGCGGTTATGGTGACAGCGACGGGATTCCCGAAGATGAGTATTCGCATCAGGAGATTCAGGATGGGCACGACATCATCCTGTGGATTGCAGATCAGGACTGGTGCGACGGAAATGTCGGAATGTTCGGCAAAAGCTGGGGGGCGTATAACGCCTTTCAGGTGGCCGCGACCCGCCCACCAGCGCTGAAGGCGATTGCGCCGGTGATGGGAACGGATGACCGCTGGCGCGAGGATATTCACTTTTACGGCGGCTGTCTGGCCAATGACAATTTCTGGTGGGGTTCGATCATGCAGCTGTACAATGCCATGCCGCCCGACCCCGAGATCGTGGGCGCGGATCGCTGGATCGACATGTGGCGCGCACGGTTGGAGGGGGTCGAATTCTGGCCCGCCAAGTGGCTGGAACATCAGACCCATGACGACATGTGGCGGCGCGGCTCGATCTGCGAAAACTATGCGGATGTCGATGTGCCGGTGTATTTCTTTGGCGGATGGATGGACCTGTATCGCGACACGCCGTTCCGCATCGCGGAACATCTGAGCGGGCCGGTCAAGATCCTGATGGGCCCCTGGGCGCATCTGTATCCGCAAGAAGGGGTGCCGGGGCCCCGGGTCGATTTCGTCGGCGAGGTGATCCGGTTCTGGGACCATTGGCTGAAGGGGATCGACACCGGCCTGATGGACGAGCCGCCCTTGCGGTTTTTCCTGCAAGACAGTGCCGCCCCGTCCGGGACACATGTGCACCGCGAAGGGCGGTGGATCGAAGAGCCGAGCTGGCCGTCGCCAAATGTCAAGGACCAGCCCTTGTGGCTGAATGACGGAACCCTGGACGCCTCCGCCGGGTCGGGCGGGGAGATGTCGGTCTGTTCGCCACAGAATTTCGGGGCCGCAGCGGGCGACATGTGTTCCTTTGCAATACCCGGAGATATGGCAGCAGATTGCCGGATCGAGGCCGCAGGGGCGCTGCAATTCAAAGCAAAGCCCTTGGAAAAGCCCATAGATATTCTGGGCCAGCCCTCGGTTGACCTGACTGTTTCTGCCGATCGGACGCAGGGCATTGTTGCGGCCCTGCTGGTGGATGAGGCCCCGGACGGCGCGCAGACATTGATTGCACGCGGGTTCTGCAACCTGACGCACCGGATCAGTGACACTGAACCGACGCCGATTACACCCGGCGAAGACATGCACGTGACTGTCCCGCTTTATGGAACCGGTTATCGGGTATTGGCGGGTCATCGCATCGTTCTGCAAATCGCGTCTGCCTATTGGCCGGTCCTGTGGCCAGCGCCGGAACCTGTGACGCTGACGATCCGACCCGGCACGTCGCGGCTGATCCTGCCCGTGCGAAACCAGCGAGATGACGCGCCAGCCCCACGCCCGCTGCCCGAACCTCAGGGTTCCGACGTCGCCCCGCGGAAGACGAACGTTCGCTCTGGGTCGATGGAGCGTTCGGTCCACACCGATCTGACCAATGGCGCGGTGACACACAGGTATTTCCTTGACGGGGGTGTCTTTGGGCCGGTGGGCGATATTCGCCTTGACGATATCGGCACGGTGCTGAGCGATATGTCGGATCGACGCTATACCATCCAGCCGGGTGATCCATTGTCGGCAGTGGCCACAATGGAGCAAACCGCCGGTTTCGACCGCGAAGGGTGGTCAGCCAAGATCTGGACCTGTTCCGAACAAAGGGCGACAGCGACCGAATTTCACCTGACCGCTCGCCTAAAGGCGTGGTCGGGTGACGACCTGATCTTTGAGGAAGAACAGTCTTTTGTCATCCCCCGCAACGGGATGTAGGCGCAGAATGGTTTACAGACCTGCCGTCTTGTGATGCGTGGGCTGGTGTTCCCCTCGCGGGATCGAAATTGTTCAGGGCTCTCATCCGGGGGCAACGTGCATCAATCGGAACCTATCTTTGAGCGGGATTGCAAAACCCTGTAGCAATGACGAAAGAAAGCAGGACGAAGGAGAGTTGCCATGACGAGTTTTTTCGAAAACCTGCGCGCCCTGCGGCATGAGTTTCACCGCAACCCCGAGCTTGGCTTTCAGGAGGACTGGACCAAGGCCCGGATCGCCGATCACCTGAGAAGCCTTGGCATCGAAGTGCATGAGGGTGTCGGCGTTGTTGGTGTTCTACGAGCGGGCCATGGCAACCGGTCCATCGGTCTGCGCGCGGATTTCGACGCCCTGCCCATTACCGAGGCCAACAGCTTTGCCTACAAGTCTCAGAATCCGGGCGTGATGCATGCCTGCGGCCATGACGGCCATACGACGATGCTGCTGGGCGCGGCCGAGCTTTTGGCCAGGGATCAGGGCTTTGACGGCACCGTTGTCTTCCTGTTCCAGCCCAACGAGGAGCAAGGGCTGGGCGCGCGGGCGATGATTGAGGAAGGCGTCCTGCGGGATTTTCCGATTGACGAAATCTATGGCGCGCACAATCTGCCGGGCGAACCCGTCGGGCGGGTTTCAACCCGCGCCGGTGTCATTTGTTGCAGCGAAAGCCTATTCGAGATCACCATCACCGGTCAGGGCGGCCATGCCTCGATGCCCCATGTCGGGCGCGAGACAATCACGCCCGCAGCAGAGCTTGTTCTGGCCTTGCAAACCATCGTTTCGCGAAAGCTTGCCCCATTGTCTGGCGCGGTCGTTTCCGTGACCGAGTTCATCACCGATGGGCAGCGCAACGTCCTGCCGGGTCGAACAGTGTTGAAAGGGGACGCACGGGCGATGTCCCCCGATGACCGCGCGCGGATTGAAAACCATATGCGGCAGATCGCGGCGGGCCTGGCGGAAAGCCATGGTGTCGCGGTGACGGTGGAAATCCGGACCGAATTCATCGAGGCAATCAACGATGCCGACGCCGCAACCCATGTGGTTTCAGCAGCAAAAACGCTGGGCCTTGAGGTTGACGGCGACCGGACTGCCATGTCGTTTTCCGAGGATTTCGCGGAATTTGCGGCTGCGGTTCCGGGGTGTTTTCTGCTGATCGGCAATGGAACCGAGGGGTCGAATGGCCGCCCCCTGCACGCGGACGATTATGATTTCAACGACGCGCTGCTGCCATTGGGGGCAAACCTGTGGGCCGAACTGGTGCGGCAACGTCTGCCAGTGACCACCTGACTGCGCAGGACGATCCGTGGATGTTTCGGATCGCTTCCTCTGGTCGCCTCAAACATTCGCCCACGGATGCCGGACTTTTCCAGAATGATCAGCGTGCCGCTTCGGTGGACACGCGTGCCGAACCCGACCATTCAGCACCGGATGCGCCGGTCAGGAACCCATCGCTTAGCCTTATACCGGGATCGTCCGTGCGCAGGGCATGTTCCAGATCGCCCCGGTCAAGTTGACCATCCAGCCGCTGTCGGTAGAGCGCGCAGAGCCTTGGGAACCCCTGAGATTGCGGCGACAGTCGCAGGGCCGAGACGCCCGCGCTTTGCAGCAACTCGACCTGATGATCCGTGCAGGCATAGCTGTCTGACAGGGTCTGCACGCCGTTCATGGCCATGAATGGCTGTCCATCGCCGGTCAGCACATCCAGCCCGTCGGGGTCGTTTTCGCAGGCAAACTGGCAGTTGTCTTTGCTGCGCCCATGCAGGCGCGCGTGGTAACACCGGCCGGAGATGGCCAATGGCAGGCGACCGTGGCCCCAAACCTCGACCGCGACACCCAGACTGGCGGCGGCTTGTGCCAGAACCCTGACCGAGGCGATTGGCAGTTCCGGTGGCAGGCAAATGCGGCGCGCGCCACGTGACGCCAGCCATACCAATGTGCCTTCGTTATAGACATTGATCAGGGGTCCGACATCGAAAGCCGTGTTCTGGGGCAGATGCGCCAGCGCGGTCAGGTCGTTGATCTCGACCGTGACCCCCAGATCCGCCAGATCGGCGGTCAGCTTGCGTTCACGCTTGAGCGTCACCAGAGCAAGACTGGTCAGCGCAACCTGTTTGCCAGCCTCAACCAGTCGGGTAATCGCGTCGGGGATCCGGTCCTGATAGAACGGCAGGCGCTTGGAGCAAACCAGCTCACCCAGCACGATGCGGTCGACGGGGGTTTGGGCCAGATCCCCATAAAAAGACATCCAGTTCTCGGCGGGCCAGAAAAACTGGTTGGGGCCAACGGTCAGTTCCATCGCGCTATCTCCAGGTTTTTTTGTAGGCGCCGGTTGTCATGGCCTGCCCTTCGGACAAACGGGCCAGCATCCCCTCGGGCAGAGGGCGTCCGGCCTCAAGCGCGTCGACAGCGGCGCGGAAATTCCGAACCACCTGCGCGACGTAGGATTTCGAACGCTGGCGCCCTTCGATCTTCAGCGCGGTAACACCGGCCTTCTGCAATTGCGGGATCAGCCGTTCCGCGTTCAGGCTGACGGGGTCTTCGAACAGGTGGCCCGTCTTTTCACCTGCGGAAAAGCACCCTTTGCACAGTGTCGGATAGGGTGCAGGCTGGTTTCGTTCGACCCGGTGGATCAGGTAGCCACCCAGACGGGTGTTCAACGCGCCCTTGTCGTTCTGGTATTCAACATGGCTGGCGGGCGAACAGACGCCATTCATGTTCGGAGACAGCCCGGTGGCATAAGAGGACAGCGAACAGCGACCTTCGGCCATCACACAGAGCCCGCCGAACACAAAAACCTCGGTCTCGACTTCTGTTTCGGCGTTGATGGCGGCGATTTCGGGAACCGACAGCACGCGCGGCAGGACCACGCGTTTGACGCCAAAAGTTTCGGCATAGAAGTTGATCACATCGGCATTCGCCGCCGCGGCCTGCACGGACAGGTGCCTGCGCAGCCCCGGATGGTTGCACGCGGCATAATCCAGCAGCCCGATATCGGCGAGGATCACGGCATCCGCGCCGCAGGTTTCCGCATCGGCCACGGCGCGGTGCCAGATTGCTTCGCTGCCCGCGCGGGGAAACGTGTTGATCGCAACCAGCACCCTGGCCCCGTGGTCATGGGCAAAGGCAACGCCCGCGCGCATTTCGGCCCGGTCGAAGTTCAGGCCCGGAAAGTTGCGCGCATTGGTTTCATCATTGAAGCCGCAATAGACCGTATGCGCCCCGGCCTTGACGGCTGCGCGCAAGGCGGCGGGCGTTCCTGCCGGGCAGACGATTTCCATTAACATAGTACAGCGTCTTCCGGTCGGGTCAGGTACAGGCCGGTTCGACGTTCCACCAACGCAATGAGTTGCTTGAGCGGGCGCGCAAGCGGGCCGGAGAGGGCTTCGACCTCGTGCGCGAGGTCCAGTTCTGCGTCGTCGATTGCGTTGCGCAGGGCCAGCGCCGCGGCCGTATCGCCCTCGATCACCAGATCACGCGAAAAGAACAGCGCATCGCCGTCAAACGCACCGTGAACCAGCCCAAGAAGGGCCGCCAGAGGGCCGGAAATACGCGCAACCCCTGTCCCGCCGCGCCGGGTCAGTGTCACCTTTGGGGCACCGCCATTCGGATCAAGCAGCAGGACAACAGGCAAATCCGTCGGATCAAGAACGAAAACTGATCTTCCGTATGGGCCAAGCCGTTGAAACATTTCCGGGTTTTTCTTTGCCAACTGGCGCGTGAAGACCGTCAGCGACAGTGACAAGGGGGCAAGCGGCGCTATCCGAAGCGTGGCCGCCAAAGCCGCCGGGCAGCGCGGTATCGGGTTCTGAGGAACGGGCAACGAGACCTCCTGCTGTCTCAACGTTGTGACCTTGGATGCCTTCCTAGGGCGATCGCAACAGGGGTGACTTGACGGTTGTCAATTCGACGCCTCGCTTTCGTTGCTAGAGGGTGGAAACCACTGTCGGAGCAGCCCCATTCGCACCCTGCCGCAATATCCCAGCCTTCGGCGTTTTCTGAAATGGTGCGAAGACACCGGACAATTCAGGCGCATCCCTGATCCGGTTTCCGTACGCCATCAGATGACTGCCGTTCACCGCGCCGTGCTTGAGGCGGGCGGGCCGGTTCTGCAATTTGACCATCCGACAGACGTGGCCACTGATCGGCTCGATACCCCGGTCGTCGTCAACCTGTTCGGAACGGCGGAACGGGTTGCTGCCGGGCTGGGTGTCACACCCGACGGGCTGGACGATCTGGGGGCCTTTCTGGCCGCGCTGCGAGCCCCGACGCCGCCGGACGGGGTGCGGGACGCGCTGGCCAGATGGCCGATGCTGAAGGCGGCCCTGTCGACCCGACCGAAACTGGTCAGAACTGCCCCGGTTCAAAGCCACTGCCACAGCGGGGCGGATGTGGACCTGACCGCACTGCCGGTCCAGACCCACTGGCCCTGTGATGTGGGGCCGCTGATCACATGGCCCGTGGTCCTTACCCGGCCCTACGGCAGCGATGCAAACGCGGCGCAAGGCTATAACGCGGGTGTTTACCGCATTCAGGTGCTGGACCGGAACCGTGTCATCATGCGCTGGCTGCCTCATCGCGGCGGCGCGGCGCATCACAGAAGCTGGGCGAGGTGCGCCGAAAAGATGCCCGTCGCAATTGTGCTGGGCGCAAACCCCGCGACGCTGTTGTCGGCGGCCTTGCCACTGCCAGAGGCGGTATCCGAGCTGACATTTGCCGGAGCCCTGAACCAGAAGCGACCACATCTGATCCCGGCCAGAACCATCCCCCTGCTGGTCCCTGCTGATGCCGAGATTGTTCTGGAAGGTTGGGTTTCACCAAGCGAGACCGCCCCCGAGGGGCCTTTTGGGGATCACACCGGCTATTACAACCCGGCTGAACCCTTTCCGGTGATGCAGGTCAGCGCTGTCACCCATCGGGACGCGCCGCTGTATCTTTCCACCTATACCGGGCGGCCACCGGACGAGCCGTCGATCATTGGCGAGGTGTTCAACCGTCTGGCCTTGCCGACCATCCGCGCGCAAATCCCCGAAATCCACGATCTTTGGCTGCCGCCCGCCGCCTGTTCCTATCGCATCGCAATCGTTGCCATCGACAAACGGTATCCGGGGCAGGCCCGGCGCGTGATGATGGCCCTGTGGGGAATGCTGCCGCAATTCAGCTATACGAAAATGATCATCGCGGTCGATGCTGATATCGATCCGCGAAACTGGGAGGATATAGCCTGGGTGCTTGCCACACGCATGGACCCGGGCCGGGATGTGATGGTGCTGGACAGGACACCTATTGATTATCTGGATTTTGCATCGCCCGAACCCGGTCTGGCCGGAAAAATCGGCATCGACGCCACGACGAAACTGGGCAGTGAAACGCTGCGGGAATGGGGGACGGTGATGCACACTGCGGATGCCGATCACGCCTTTGCGGAAGACCTTGTAAACCGATTGATGCCGGAGCTGAGAGAATGACAAACGCCCGTGTTGTTCTGGGGGTATCCGGTGCGTCGGGCGCGGCGTTGGGCCTTGCCGTGGCCCGGTGTCTGGCGTCATCGGATATCGAGACCGACCTTGTGGTCAGCGCTGCCGGGATGCGGACCCTTGCGCAGGAATGCGGCCCGGATTCTTTGCAAAACCTGCGGCAACTGGTGACGCGGCATCACCCGAGCGCCGATATCGGTGCCAGCATTGCGTCCGGGTCGGTTCCGGTATCCGGCATGATCGTTGCGCCCTGTTCCATGCGAACGCTTGCCGCAATTGCGCATGGGCTGGACGATAACCTGCTGACGCGCGCCGCCAGTGTTCAGCTCAAGGAACGCAGGCCGTTGGTTTTACTGACACGCGAAGCACCGTTGACGCTGGCCCATTTGCGCAACATGACGGCGGCGGCAGAAATGGGGGCCGTCATCCTGCCCCCGGTTCCTGCGTTTTATCTGAAGCCCGACACCCTGATGGATATCGTGTCCCAGATCGCTGCACGCGCGGTGGACTGCCTGCGCATTTGTGACCCGGTGGCGCAAGAGTGGCGCCCGCAATGCACAGGTTGAGTGAGTTCGGACGCCTCCGGCGGGAGTATTTGGAAAAAGATGAAGTCGCCTGAAGTGCCGAGACGAGACATCTTTTGGAGCGTCTTATTGGCCTTGCCTGCCTGTAGACGGGTTATGAGCGTCAGCACCGCAGTCTGGCGCCTGTCGGGTCAAACGGAGCCTCGGCCAGTACGCGCGCCTTGTGCGGTTTGCCGATGACCTGAATGACCACCTCATCGCCCGGCTGTACCCTGTTTGGGTTGCGGAACCCCAGCGCCAGCGATTTCCCGACCGAATAGCCGAACGCCCCCGACGTGACACGACCCACGGGCGCGCCGTCGGGGGTAAAGATCGGCTCACCCCCGGTTGCGTCGGCATCTGCGGTCACATCCAGTTCGAAGACGGACAGCACCTCGCGCGCGGGGTTGTCCTTGATGGACAGATAGGCGTTTTTGTGCAGGAAATCCTTGTCCAGCTTGATCAGGCCGGCCAGCCCGACCTCTTGCGGCCAGTATTCCTGAGAAAACTCTCGACCCCACGAGCCATAGCCCTTTTCGATCCGCAGCGCCCCCAGCGCGCGCCCGCCCACCGGACCGCCACCACAGTCTTTGGCGGCCTCAAGCAGGGCGGTGTAGAGCGCCACCTGATCCCCCTCGGCGCAGTGCAGTTCCCAGCCCAGATCGCCGGTAAAGCTGACCCGGATGGCCACGCATTCGACGCCGGCGACCGTGATTTTCTGCGACCGCATGAAGCGGAACGCCTCGTTCGACAGATCGGCATTGGTCAGGCGTGCCAGCGCTTCGCGTGACCTGGGGCCTGCGATGTTGAACCCTGCGATGCGGTCGGTGGCGACCTCAAGCGTGGTGCCCTCGGGCATTTCCACCATTTGAAAGAAGCGCTGATGATAGCGTTCGGCCATGCCTGACCCGATCATCATGTATTCATCCTCGGCCAGCTTGGTGATGGTGAAATCGCCCGCCACGCCACCGCGAACCGAGATCAACGGCGTCAGACAGCTGCGCCCCACTTCGGCAGGCACCCGATTGGCCACCAGACGGTCCAGCCAGTCATGGGCACCGGGGCCCTTGATCACGTAATTGGCGAAGTTCGAAATGTCGATCAGGCCCACGCTGTCGCGCAGCATCTGCACCTCTCGGCCCACGGGCTTCCACCAGTTCTGGCGGGTAAAGCCGGTGGTCTCTTCCACCTCGGGCTCATCGGCGAACCAGAGCGGATGTTCCCAGCCGCAATTGAGGCCAAAGACGCAGCCCATCTGCTTTTGCATCTCATAGGCGGGGCGCACACGGGCCGGACGGCCTGCGCTGCGTTCCTCGTTGGGGAAATGGATCTTGAAGCGGTGGGTGTACGCATCCTGAACACGGGCCTTGGTGAATGCCTTGTCGGCCCAATCGCCAAACCGGGCCAGATCCCAGGCGAACATGTCATATTGCGGCTCGCCCTCGATCATCCATTGCGCCGCCAGCAGACCCAACCCCCCGGATTGCGAGAAACCGGGGATCAGGCCGCCGCAGAGGAAATAGTTCTTCAGCTCGGGCACCGGCCCCCACAGCATGTTGGCGTCGGGCGACCAGATCATCGGCCCGTTGATCACGCGTTTCACCCCGGCGGTCGCCGCAACCGGCACGCGTTCGGTGGCGCGGATGACGTTTTCCATGATCCGGTCCAGATCGTCGGGGAACAAATCATGCGCGAAGTCGAGCGGCGTGCCGTCCTCGGCCCAGAACTTCATATCTTTCTCATAAGCTCCGATCAGAAGGCCGTTGCCTTCCTGCCGGAAGTAATATTCGCCGTCGCGGTCAGCGATCGAGGGCAAACGACGGCCCAGACTGGCGACCTCGTCGATGCTTTCGGTCACGAAATACTGATGCTCGGTCGGTTGCAGCGGCAGGGTCAGACCCGCCAGCGCCGCTACCTCGCGGCCCCAGAGACCGGCGGCGTTGACAACCCATTGCGTGTGAATGTCGCCTTTGGGCGTGCGCACGATCCAGCTGCCGTCGGGCTGTTTTTCGGTCGCTGTCACCGGGCAGAACCGTTCAATAGTGGCCCCCATCGCACGGGCCCCGGCGGCATAGGCATGCGGCACGCCCGACGGGTCGACATTGCCGCCATCGGGTTCGTACATGATGCAGCGGATGTCATCGAACTGCGCCAGCGGATGCAGTTCCTTGGCTTCTTCACGGCTGACTTCGTAGAAGTTCAGACCATAGAACCGGGCTTTCGCCTCTTGCAGGCGCAGCTGGTGCTCACGCTCTTCGGTCTGGGCCAGATAGAGCGAGCCGGGCTGGAATACGCCGCAGCTTTGGCCGGTTTCCTGTTCCAGCTGTTTATACAGATTCATCGTATAGTGCTGGATGCGGGTGATGTTGTTGTTGTCGTGCAGCCCGTGGATATTCGCCGCTGCGTGCCAGGTCGAGCCGGAGGTCAACTCATTCCGTTCCAGCAGGACAACGTCGGTCCAGCCAAGCTTGGCCAGATGGTACAGGATCGAACAGCCGGCAAGGCCCCCTCCGATCACGACAGCTTGTGCATGGGTTTTCATGAGTGCATGTCCCTTGGTCCGCCGCAGCTCAGGCGGCGATTTCTTTCATGACAGCCAGAAATCTGGCGACTTCGCCGATTGAGTTGTAGTGGCACATCGAGACCCGGACGCAGGCGTCATAACCCAGCGGTGTCAATATGTTGCCAGAGTAATGGTCGGCCTTGCGCAAATGGGTGCGAATACCTTCATCGTTCAGCCGTTTGACGACATCTGCCGAGGCCACACCCTGAACGCGAAGCGACACCAGCCCTTCGCGTGCGGGGTTGTCGGCACCGCCCAGAATGGTGACCTTCTCCATCTCGGCCAGACCGCTCAGGTTGCCGGTGCCGTGGATCATCGCGTCGGTCAGCGCCTTTTCCTGCGCGTGGATGGCTTCGCCCGCTGCCAGAAATCTGGCACGCCGGTCGGTGGCGTCGCTGACCTGACTGCCAAGCCATTCGAAATAAGACACAACGTCGGACATGGTCGCATAAGCCCCGGTGTCGCGCGTGCCCATTTCCCAGTTATCTGCCGGGCCGTCCAAAAGGGCATTGTGTTCAAGTCGGGTCAGCCGGTCGGAAATCCACGCCACACCGTAGCCATGACGCGAAAACACCTTGTAGGGCGAGATCACGTAGCCGTCGACGTCATACGCGCTCAGGTCAATCTGGCCATGGGCGGCGTGCTGGATGCCATCGACAATGATGAAACAGTCTGGCGCCACGGCGCGAATAGCCTGCGAAACAGCGGCCACATCGACGCCCATGCCCGTCACGGGTGAGGTGTGCAGGATTGTCGCCACTTTGGTGTTGGGGGTAACAGCTGCGGCATAGGCCCCGGCTGTTACGGTGCCGGTGTCGTCATCATGGGGCACCAGCACATGGGCCTGCCCGGCAATACGGGCCCAACGATCACAGGCTGACCGTGTGGCGGGGTGTTCCAGTGTCGACCCCAGCACAACCCCCGGACCGGTTCCCAGACAGGCGTTCATGATTAGCCGGAACAGAAGTTCGGTGCCGCTTTCACCGACAAAGAACTGACCACCGGGTGCATTCATGAAATCCCGCATATCGGCCTTGGCCGCGTTGATCGTGGCAACCAGCGCATGAGACCCCGGATTGTCGCGCCCCTGATTGTCGGGGATTGCGGCATGACGCGCCGAGCTGTCCAGCACGGATTTCAGTGTCAAAGCCCCACCGGCGTTTTCGAAAAATATCCGCTCGCCCTGTTCGGGGCAGTGATCGATCTGGGCAAAACGGTTGCGGATCCGGTTCAGCAGGCTTTCCGAAATTTGGCTCATGAAAAGCGGCACCTTTGTATTTTGTGAACGTTTGATGTTTCAGACAAGCCTAAGATGGTTTCCCCGCGGGGCAGGCCAAATTTCCCGTGACTGTGCAGCTGGTTCAACATGTGCTTCATTCCCGAGCGACCCTTATTCCGACTATGGCGTAGAGGGCGCGGTATCTTGTTCTTTTGCGACGTAAATACAGTCACATCTGCGACACGGCGCGTTGGGGTGGCCAGATTTCCCGCCCCATATGCCGGGTCGCAATTGCCTTTGAGGCAGGCAGCCGTCCGGGGCGGATTCCGTTCTTTTGTCTGACCCACGGCTATAGCAGATCAAACACCCGCCCCGGAACATTTCTGTGCCTTGGCAGGTCAAGCGCCCGCATCAGGGCAAACATCATGGCCTGATTGGACGTGACGACAGGTTTATCAAGGGCCGCTTCGATCCGGTCTATGGCCTCGACTGCGCGCATGTCGGTGCAGCTGAGTATGATGGCCTCGGCCTTTGGGTGGTCGGCCTGCATGGCAAGGTCGAAAACCTCGTCCGGGGTCAGTTCGCCCTGCCCGTAATTGCCCAGTTCTCGGCCGATATCGGCGCATTTTACCGTTGCGATCCGGTTCTGCGTCAGAAAATCCATGGCCTGCGTGTTGATCTCGCCCAGATAGGGTGAGGAAAAACCGACCCTGGACACGCCAAGCGCATGGATCGCAGCAACAAGCGCCCCAGCGGCGGTAATACACACGGCCCCCGACGCGGCCCTGATGTCCTGCGCCAGCTGGTGGTCAAAGGACGGGCCATGGGTCAACGTGGCCGAGGTACAGCCATAGAGCACCACATCGGGCCGAACGCCCGAGATCATCTTGAGGTCGTGGCTGATATCCGAGGCCCCCAGACCCGCCATCTGATCCGATCCGGGGATCTCATCCACGTCATAGCCACCCATTCGCTGAAAATGCACCGTCGTGTCCGGGCAGCGCATCAGCATCATGTCAGCTTCGAGATTGGTGTTGGTAAAGGGCACCAGCACCCCGATTTTGGCCCGTGTCCGGGTTTCAAAGGTCATGACGTCACCTCTTTCAGAACAGTCAGGCAGCGCTCCATCACTGCCGTGTCGCAGATCGTGGCGCGCAGGCAATCCGCGAGGCCATAGCCGCCCATTCCGCGCATGAGCAAACCCACTTTGCGCAACGCGGCATCCGCTTTTTGCGCCGTCGCGGCATCGGCAAAGCGGATCAGGACAAAATTGGTGTGGCTGCGCGGAACAGATAATCCCAGCGCCCGGCACCCATCGGCAAAGCCATCCCGGATGGCGGCGGTTCTGGCAACCGTGTCGCGCATGTGGGGCTGATCCTGCATCGCTGCCGTTGCCATGGCCTGAGAGAGGGTCGATACGTTGTTGGGGTTGAGCAGCTTTCGCAGCTCAATCGCGACCTCTGACGGGAAAAGACCCCAACCCACGCGCGCGCCCGCCAGACCGTAAGCCTTTGAGAAGGTGCGTATGACCACGGTATCCCCACGTGTGATGAGGGCAAAGATTTCAGCCGGGTCGTGATCGCGGTCGGCGAATTCGGCATAGGCCTGATCGACCACCAGCAGCACGTTCCCGGGCAGGGTGCCGCGCAGGCGGATGATCTCGGTATTCGGGATCAGGGTGCCGGTCGGGTTGCCGGGGTTGCAGACAAAGACGATCCGGGTTTCAGGCGTGACAGCGGCCAGAATGTCATCGACCGAGACGGTCAGATCAACCTCGCGCGCTTTCACATAATCTGCCCGCACCTGCGCCGTGGCTGAGGCCACATAGGCATAGCCGTAATCCGTGCCCAATACATGGTCGCCCGGCCCTGAATAAGCGCGGATCAGGCAGCCGATCAACTCCATCGATCCGGCACCGCACAGGATGTTGTCGGCTGGCACCCCGTGCGCCTGAGCGATGGCCGCGCGCAGGTCCGACCAGTCGGGATCGGGATAAAGCGGCATCCGGTGCAATGCCGCCTGGCCCGCCGCAGTTGCGGCAGGGCTGACCGGAAAGGCGCTTTCATTCTGGGCCAGAGATACAGTGTCCGGCGCGCCCAGATCGGCCAGCGCATAGGCCGCCATGGCACGAATGTGACCAACTGCGCGGATCATGAGGCACCCCCATAGGCTTTGGCCCCTTCTTCCGTGACCAGCCCGCGCCTGAGGTCCAGCGCCAGCGCCTCGGGGTCGCGCGCGGCCGGATTGCCAAAGCCGCCGCCGCCGGGGGTGTCGAAGATCAGGTAATCGCCGCTTTCCACGCGCAGCTCGCCCTTGCCCGGAATGTCTGCGCCGCCATCGCGGAACCGGATACGCCCCGGTGCGCCGGGCAGGCCGCCCATGCGACCCAGAGCGGGGAATTTCAGTCGTTCAACCGACAGGAAGACGATGAAGGGGGCATCGTTCGCGGACGTCATCTCGATCCGCTGACCCAATCCGCCCCTGAACTGGCCCGCGCCGCCCGAGTCGGGCAACAATTCGCGTCGCCACATGATCACGGGTGCGACACTTTCGGTTATCTCGACCTGCGAGCCGAACACCCCCGAAGGGTAGGCTGTCGCGGACAGGCCATCCGCGTGGGGTCGCGCCCCGGTGCCGCCATTGTGAACGGGTTCGATGGCAAATTCGCGCCCGCCATTCGACGCCACTTCGGGAGCGTGGCGCATTGGCAGGTCGAACATGCACGAGGCCCCTTCGGCAGGCACCTGTTCGGGCAGCGCCTGATGCAGGCAGCCCAGAACCAGATCCGGTGTGACCTGTCCCAGCGTATGCCGCATGGCCACTGGCACCGGATGCTGGGCGTTCAGGATGCAACCCTTGGGGCCTTCCACCGTGAAAGGTTCCAACGAGCCTGCGTTGTTCGGGATATCCGGCCCGACGATGCAACGCAGGGCAAAGACCGTATAGGCGGTGGCATAGTTCAAAGGCACGTTGATGCCCTTTTTCGAACACCCGGACGTGCCCGTGAAATCAACATGCATCCCGTCTTTGGTGACGGTGAGCGTCGCGTGCAGCTCCAGCTCGGCCTCATAGCCGTCCATGTGCAGCACGTTTTTGTAAACGCCTTCGGGCACCTCGGCGATGGCCTGCAACGCGCCTTTGCGCGAGGTGTCGATGATATAGGTGCCAAGCCTGTCCAGATCATCGATCCCGAACTCCTCCATCATCGCAACAAGGCGGTTCACCCCGGCCTCGCAACAGGCGATCAGGGCGTAGATGTCGCCCTCATTGGCCACAGGCTCGCGCGAGTTGGCGCGGATGATATCCATCAGCAGCGCATTGGGCGTTCCGGCCTCGACCAGTTTGCAAGGCGGGATCAGCAGGCCTTCGTCATAGATGTCCGAGCCTTCAGGTCCCATACCCAGACCGCCCAGATCCACCAGATGCGAGGTGCAGGAGGTAAAGCCCACCACCTTGCCGTCCTTGAACGCGGGCATCATCAACAGGAAGTCGTTCAGATGCCCCGAGGCCAGCCACGGGTCGTTTGTCATGTAGATGTCGCCGGGGCGCATGTCCTGCACCGCGAAACGGGCGCGCAGGTGCAGCACGGCCTCGGCCATGGTGTTGATATGGCCAGGTGTTCCGGTCACGGCCTGCGCCAGCATCCGGCCATTCACGTCGAATATCCCGGCGGAAATGTCACCGCATTCACGCACGATGGGCGAAAAAGCTGCGCGGATCAGGGTCTGGCCCTGTTCTTCGACCACAGCCAGCAGACGGTTCCACATCACTTGCAGGCGGGCGGGGGACAGATCAGCGGTCATCATGCGCCTCCTTTCTGGTCCTGTATCAGGACAAGGTTGCCGATTGCGTCCATCTGGGCCGAGAAATCGGCGGAAACGAGTGTGGTTGTTTGTGGTTCATGGATCAGCGCGGGGCCTGCCACATGGTCACCGGGGCGCATATCGGCGCGGGCGAGAAAGGCGGCCTGTTTTACCGTGCCATCCAGATCACAGGTGATGGGGCGCGTCTGCGTGACCTGAAATGCGGTTTTGCCCGGCGTTTCCAACACCGTAGGCACCGCTTTGTCCGGGGTGGCAACGCGAACGGCCCAGTTGAGAACCTCGATCTTCATCCCCGGCACAGGACGTGAGAATTGTTTGCGGTATTCTTCTTCGAATGCGGCTGTCAGCGGGGCGATATCCGGGCGTGTCAGGGCGCGGTCCGGCAACGTAATCTCGATCTCATGCCCTTGCCCGCTATAGCGCATGAAGGCGGTGCGCAGGGTTTCGGTGGGTGCATCCCCTGCCCCTTGGGCGACGACCTCTTTTGCTTCGGCAATCATCGTATCGAACAGGGCGTTCACCCCGTCCATGTCCATGCTGTCGAGCAGAGAATAGCGCGAGCGGACGATTTCGAAAGATACCGGGGCAAACAGGAACCCAACCGCCGAACCGACACCGGGATTGGGCGGGATCACGATACGCGACACCCCGGCGGACCGGGCGACGCGGGTGGCATGCAGCGGCCCGTTGCCACCAAAGGCAATCATGGTGCGCGGGCCGAGGTCCTTGCCGCTTTCAACCGCATGCATCCGCCCGGCGCTGGCCATGCTTTCGACAACGATGCGGCTGACCCCATCTGCCGCACCTGTCGCATCCAGCCCCAGTTTATCCCCGATCACACGTCTCAGGGCGGCCTTGGCGCCAGCAGGTTCCAGCTGGATATGCCCCTCGGCAAAGGTGTCGGGCACGATATAGCCCAGAGTGATGTCGCTGTCGGTCACGGTCGGATTGACGCCGCCGCGCATGAAAGCGACCGGCCCGGGCTCCGAGCCTGCCGATTTTGGCCCGACCGTCAGACGCCCGAGACGGTCAACACCCGCGATCGAACCACCACCAGCACCAATTTCAATCATCTCGATCACCGGAATGCGCACCGGCATTCCCGACCCCTTGATAAACCGTGCCGCGCGGGCGATTTCGAATGAGCGCGAGGTCTGGGGGCGCGCCTTGTCGATCAGGCAGAGCTTGGCCGTGGTGCCACCGACGTCAAATGACAGGACCTGATCCAACCCGGCACGCGCGGCGATGCGGGCGGACAGAATAGCCCCACCGGCAGGGCCGGATTCCACCAGACGAATGGGGAAACGCGTGGCGGTGTCGATCGTGCACATACCACCGCCTGCCGTCATCATCAGGATCGGACAGGTTACGCCCTCGGCCGTGAACTGATCCACAAACCGGGTCAGATAGCTATCCATCAGCGGTTGAATATAGGCGTTGGCTACAGTGGTGCAGAGCCGGTCAAACTCACGCGCTTCGGGGCTGACATCGGACGAGATCGAGACGGTCAAACCGGGGCGGTGTCGCGCCAGAACATCGCGCAAACGCCATTCGTGGGTCGGGTTGGCGTAAGAGTGCATCAGGCAGATGGCCACCGCCTCGGCCCCGCTGGCGTCAATCTCGGCCAGCAACCGGTCTACTTGCCCTTCATCCAGTTCAATCAGCACCTCGCCTTCTGCCGACATGCGTTCGCGTATGGTCAACGAGCGTTCGCGCGGCACCAGCATGTCCGGCTTTTCAAGATTGATGTCGTATTGTGAATACCGACGTTCGTACCCGATATCGAGAATATCGCGGAATCCTTCGGTGCAGACCGTGGTCACGACCGCCCCGCGCCGTTCGATCAGCGCGTTGGTTGCCAGAGTGGTTCCGTGAATAAATCCGGTGACATCATTCAGCGACCGGCCAGCCTGCGCCATGACGCGCCGTGCGCCCTCCAGTGCGCCTTCTGCCGGGTTCTGGTGGGTGGTCAGGGTTTTGGTGGAGGCCAGTATCGTCTCATCACCCGAGACGAGGACCGTGTCGGTAAAAGTGCCGCCAATATCGATGGCGAGGCGCAGAGCGGTTGTCATGAGGTATTCCGTTGTCGTCTGAAAGCAGGCAGGCAGAACGGCCCCGCAGGGCGGTTACCGGCGCGTCGTGACCAGATCACAGCCGGTCGCACGGCGATCCAGACGGGTGGGAATACACTGACAGGTCATACAGTTTTGTCCCCTACTGTGCCCCGCTTCACTAGCTGGTTTACGACAGATTGGCCCGCAAGCGACACATTTGTCACCGCAGAGGGTTCTGCCCTGAACCTGCCTGGGGTCAGTCTAAGGGTGCTTTAGGTGAACCGTTTCGCCGGTTTGCAGGGCCTGCTGCGCCGCCAATCCCATTCGCACCGCCCACAGACCGTCTTGCACTGTTACATCCGGTTCGGCCTTGTGCCCGCGCACCAGATCCAGAAACCCCCTGTGCTGATAATAGGTCGAGCCGTTGTGGTCACCGGCAGCCAGCAAGCGGGGATCGACAGGGATGTCGTGCGATATTGGCCCCTTGGGGTCCCGCGGGCTGACGATGACCTGCGGCACTGGCGGTGTTCCCAGATGGTCGGGCCAGAACCGTCCCGGCCCCGGCACCAGAGCCTCGACCTTGGCGTTGGGCCCGATGGCCGAAATCTCTTCCTGATAGCGGGCGCCTTCGGCGAACATGCACAGCTCGAGCATCGCGCGCGCGCCATTGGCGAAATCGACCAGAACATAGCCATGATCCAGTATATCGGGTGTTTCGCCCCCGTAGGTTTCGTCCAGATGGTTCACCGCCTGCCCGCCGCTTGCGGTGATCCGCACAGGGTCGGATTGCAGGATCAGCCGCATCAGATCGAAGAAGTGGCAGCATTTCTCGACAAAGGTGCCGCCGGTGTTGCGGTTGAACCGGTTCCAGTCGCCGACTTTCCGCAGAAACGGAAAGCGATGTTCCCGGATCGACAGCATCCTGACCCCGCCTGTGTCCCCGATCTTGTCGATCAGGGTCGCGATGGGCGGCATATAACGGTATTCCATCGCGACCCAGATCGGGTGTGGATAGTCGCGCTGAACCTTCTCTAGCCTTGCGGCGTCCTGGGGGTTGGTGAACAGGGGCTTTTCCACCAATAGCGGCAAGGGGCGCGTTTGCGCGATTTCACAGATCTGGTCGACATGCATGTGGTTCGGGCTGGCGATGACCAAGCAGTCCAGGTCTTCGATATCCAACACCTCTTGCACCGAGCGTGCCATAACCGCACCCGGCGCAATCGCCTGCGCGGCTTTTGCCATCCCGGGATCGGGTTCGAATATCGCTGCGACACGCGTGCCGTCCAGCAGGGCGATGTTGTGCAGGTGTTCCTGCCCCATCATGCCACATCCGATCAGCCCGTAATTGATGGTCCGGGTCATGCGCGTTTCCTTTTACTTCAGACGTTGGACATAGGTGGCCCGGTCCGGGTCGAACCAGGTCTTGGAAAATTCGACAGGTTCGGCCTTGTCCGACCAGCTGAACCGTTCGATATAGCCCACCGTTTCACCGGCGGCTTTGGTGAACACCGCGGGCGTCCAATCGGGCAACTGGCCAATCGATACGCGATCTTCGGCCCGTGATATCCAGAAGCCCAGCTGGTGCTGATAATAGCGATAGAGCGAGTCTGACAGCAGGCTTCGCTTGATCAGGCCGGCTGATTCGTCCAGCCAGATTTCCTCGACCGCGATGATTGTGTCATTCAGATAGCGCATCCGACGTACGCGCGATCCGGTGTCTGAGGTACCAAAATCCGGCAGATCGGAAGGTTTCTTCAGATGATCGACCGACAGGATATCCGCACGCGGCAACCCGCCCCCTTGGGGCAGTTCCAGCCGGAACATCGCGTAGACGCTGTTCTGGGTTCCGGTCTCGCGGATGTAATTTCCTGAACCCTGAATACGCTCCAACATGCCTTTTTTCTCAAGCTCGGCGAGCGATTTTCGCAGCGTGCCGACCGACACGTTCAGCTCGGCCGCCATGTCGCGTTCTGGGGGCAGACGCTCACCATCGATCAAGCGGCCCGCAGCGACATCGCGGATCAGCAGCTCGGCAATCTGAACGTAGATAGGCAGGGCATTGGGGTTTCGGGTGTTGGGGGGCATTTCAGGCGCTTCATTCGGTCGCAGGAAAAATTGATACACTATTGATCTACATCAATGTGATTGCTACGCAAGAGGAAAGTAAAAGATGCACGGAGCGTGAATCAAATGACCATCGTCCCCATCACATCCCCTGATCTGGATGCGGCCGAGGTTTCGTGGTTCGCCGCCTTATGTTCGGACGATTATCAGTTCCTGGGTGTGCCTGATGGTGATCTGCGGTCCAGCTGGGAGCATTGCTCGGCCATCGTGAAAGAGGCCGAGGCGCAGGGGTTCCGCAACATCCTGTGCCCGTCGTCTTATCAGGTTGGGCAGGACACGCTGAGCTTTGTCGCCGGTTGTGCGCCGATCACGCAGAAGATCAACCTGTTGGCCGCCGTGCGCTGCGGCGAGATGCAGCCAATCATGCTGGCCCGCACGATCGCGACGCTGGATCACATGCTGAAGGGGCGGCTGACCGTCAACATCATTTCATCCGATTTTCCCGGCGAAAAGGCCGACAGTGCCTATCGCTATCAACGCTCGCGCGAAGTAGTCGAGATCCTGAAACAGGCCTGGACGCAGGAGGAAATCAACCATGCGGGCGAGGTCTACAACTTTACAGGTCTGACAACCGACCCGGCGCGACCCTATCAGACTGGCGGGCCGCTGCTGTATTTCGGCGGTTATTCGCCCTCGGCGCTGGAGCTGTGCGGCGAGCATTGCGATGTGTACCTGATGTGGCCGGAAACCAAGGATCAACTGGCCGAGCGGATGAAAGCTGTTCATGCAGTGGCCGAAAATTATGACCGTACGCTCGACTATGGCTTGCGGGTTCACATGATCGTTCGCGATACCGAAGCCGAGGCGCAGGAATACGCGGATTACATCGTTTCAAAACTGGATGACGACTATGGCCGCGCGATCCGCGAACGGGCGTTGGATGCAACGTCGCTTGGCGTAGCGCATCAGGCCAGGAATCGTGATCTGGCGGATAAGTACGGGTATGTGGAACCCGGTCTGTGGACCGGCGTCGGCCGCGCCCGCTCGGGCTGTGGTGCGGCACTGGTTGGATCAACCGATCAGGTCATGTCAAAGATCGAAGATTACCGGAAGATGGGCATTCGCGCGTTCATCTTCTCAGGCTATCCGCACATGGATGAGGCCATGCATTTCGGTGCTCGTGTGATGCCGCATCTGAAAACCTGCTCGCTTCCCGAAGCCTACGGGCGTGTGCCCAAGACACCCCCGGCCACACCGCTGGGCAACGGAGTGCGCCGCTGATGCAACGCGTGAAACTATCCCCGACGCTGGAAATGAGCCGCCTTGTCTATGGCATGTGGCGGCTGGGTGACGATAGCGACACCTCGGCAGGGCATGTCGAGGCCAAGATTCAGGCCTGTCTTGATCAGGGCATCACCACCTTCGATCAGGCCGATATTTATGGCGGTTACGCGGCCGAAGCCGTTCTGGGCAACGCCTTGCGCGCCAATCCCGGCCTGCGCCAGAAGATGGAGATCGTCACCAAATGTGACATCGTCGCACCTGTGGGGCGGCATTCCGATGCGAAGGTCAAATACTATGACACCTCACGCGCGCATATCCTGAAATCCATCGACATGTCCCTGTCGGAAATGGCCATCGACCACATCGATCTGCTGCTGATCCACCGTCCTGATCCGTTCATGGACCACCACGAAACCGGGGCTGCGCTGGATGAGGCTGTCGCCAGTGGCAAGGTGGGCGCGGTTGGTGTTTCGAACTTCCGCCCGTGGGACTGGACCCTGCTGCAATCGGCGATGAAAACCCGGCTGGTCACCAACCAGATCGAGATCTCACTGGGCGCGATCGCCCCTTTCACCAATGGCGATCTGGCGTTTCACCAGCAGCATGGGCACCACCTTATGGCGTGGTCGCCGCTGGGGGGTGGGCTGCTGATGGCCGGAAACCCGCCCGTCGGGGTTGTTGCTGATGAAATCGCAGAGGAGTTCGGTGTAGACCGGGCCGCTGTGGCCGTCGCCTTCCTGCTGGCTCATCCGGCGGGCATTCTGCCGGTTCTGGGCACCAACAACCTGAACCGTATCAAACGCATCTCGGACGCGCTGAAAGTCACAATTGATCGCGAAACCTGGTTCCGCCTGTACGAGGCGGCGCTGGGGCATGAGGTAGCATGATGAACGCAATCTCAAGAAACATGACCCACACCTTTGTGCCACATAAGGACGACACCCGGACCCTGCGGGATGCTTTTGGTCGGTTTGCAACCGGCGTTACCATCGTGACATGCGACAGCGGTGATGGCCCGATCTGCATCACAGCCAACAGCTTTTCGTCGCTGTCGCTGGACCCGCCACTGATCATGTGGGCCGGCGACCGCAACTCGCGCCGGTTCCCCTATTTTCGCGCGGCACCGCATTTCACGGTGCATGTGTTATCGTCTGCGCAGGCTGAGCTGTGTTTTGGCTGCTCGAAAGATGCCCATGCCCTGCGCGACATCCGGCACGAGCGCTGTGCAAACGGCACCCCGCTGCTGTCGGATTGTCTGGCACGGTTTGAATGCGAACAACATGCCTATCACGACGCGGGCGATCACGTGATCGTGGTGGGCAAAGTCCTGAAGGCCAGCATGAGCGACGGCGACGCGCTGACGTTCTATGCCGGGAAAATGGGCCAATTCGCGCAGCACTAAGCGCGATCTGACGACCGCGGGACACACCTGCGGCTGAACAAGGGAGGATCCGCATGGGCGGACTGGCATCGGTGCTTGCGCCGATTGCATTTGTAAACGAAACCGTGCTGCGTCTGGGCCGCGCGGTTGGCGTTGTTGCGATTGCATTCATGGTCATCGCAATCCTGATTCAGGTGTTCTTCCGATACGTTCTGGGCAACGCCCTGCCCTGGCCGGACGAGGCCGCGCGGTTCTGCATGTTGTGGATGACCGGGTTGATGGCACCGACGGCCTTTCGGCGCGGCGGTTTTGTAGCTATCGACATGCTGCAACGGTTTTTGCCGCGTATGCTCGGCCTGTCGCTCAATCTGTTCCTCCTGCTGATCTCGCTGGCCGTGCTTTTGGTTGCGGTCAATATCGGCTGGTCCGAGGTCACGGGCTTTGGCGGCAGGTTCGCCACCGCCGCCCTGTACCTGCCAACATCGCTTGGGTTTGACGAGTGGTATCGCATTCCGCGCAGTTGGATGATGGCTTCGCTGCTGGTGGGCATCATTCTGCTGATCTCGGTCAATATCGAGCTTATCCTGCGTTCCATGGTCACCTTGCTTGGCGGCGCGCATCTTTTGCCGGACATTCCCGACGCAGCGGTGGGGGCCGAATAGATGCTGATCTGGTTCCTGCCCACTTTCCTGATTTTCCTGCTGATTGGCTTGCCGGTCTTTTTCGCGCTTCTGGCGGCGCCCGGCATCCTGCTGTGGCTGAACGGGCAGACGAACGACATCACCCTGCTTTATCGCAATGTCTACAACGGCATGGACAGCTTTCCACTGATGGCCATCCCGTTCTTCATGCTGGCCGGTGAAATGATGAACCGTGGCGGCATTACCATCCGCCTTGTCGAATTCAGCCAGGCCCTGATGGGCCATCTGCGCGGCGGGCTGGCGCATGTAAATGTGCTGAGCTCGATCCTGTTCGCGGGCCTTTCGGGGTCTGCGGTGGCTGACACATCCGCCCTGGGGTCGATGCTGATCCCGGCGATGGAAAAACAGGGCTATACCCGAAAATTCGCCGCCGCCATCACAGCCGCAAGTTCGGTGATCGGGCCGATCATCCCGCCCTCGGGCATTATGATCATCTATGCCTATGTCATGGGTGAAAGCGTGGCCGCCTTGTTCCTTGCGGGGATCGTGCCCGGAATCATGGTGGGTGTCGGCCTGATGGTGATGATCAAGTTCATGGCCGACAAGTACGATTTTCCCGTCGCCAGCCGGAAATACACATGGGATGAGCGGCGCAAAGCCAGCCTCAAGGCGTTCTTCCCGCTGATGACGCCTGTGATCATTCTGGGCGGCATTCTGGGGGGCATCTTTACTCCGACCGAGGCCGCCGCTGTTGCTGTGGGCTACGCCTTTATCATCGGATTTTTCGTTCTGCGTACACTGACCCTGAGGGAAATTCCGGATGTTCTGAGCAATGCAGGTATGACGTCGGCTGTGGTGCTGCTGCTGGTTGGCGCAGCAATGGCGTTCAAGACCGTGGTCAGCCTGAGCCACGCCCCGGAACAATTGGCCTCGTTGATCCTCAGCCTGTCGGAAAATCCGCTGATCCTGTTGTTTCTGATCAACCTGTTGTTGTTTATCGTCGGTATGTTTCTGGACGCAGGCCCCGCGATCATCATCCTTGGCCCGATCCTTGGTCCCATTTTCACTGGCCTCGGCGTAGACCCGATCCATTTCGCCATCATCATGAGCGTCAATCTGACCGTCGGCCTTGCAACGCCCCCCATGGGGCTGGTGCTGTTCGTGGCCGCCGCCGTGTCGCGGGAGCGGGTCGAGACGATCGCCAAGGCGATCCTGCCGTTTCTGGCGGTCGAAATCATCGTGATCTTTCTGATCACCTACATCCCCGCACTATCCATGACGATCCCGAGGATAACGGGATTTGCAAACTGACTGAGTATCACAGGGAGGAAACGCATGCTCGGAAACTTCATCAAAACAGCGGCGATTGCCACATCGCTTGTGGCCGCGTCTGCGGTCGCTGCGGTGGCTGCGGACTATACGCTGCGCGCCACTGCCAATTCGAACGAAAATGACGAGGATTACGACGGTCTGATCGTTTTCAAGAACTATGTCGAGGCGGCGTCGAACGGCGCCATCGAGGTTGAGCTGTTCATCGGCACCCAGCTGTGTTCGAACGGTGCAGAGTGCCTACAAGGCGTGGCGGATGGCACCATCGATATCTATATCTCTACCTCGGGCGGTGCCTCGGGCATCTTCCCCTATGTGCAGGTTCTGGACCTGCCGTATCTGATGGCCGATGACCGGATCGCCGAGCATGTTCTGTCGGGCGATTTCACCCGCACCATGCGCGACATGGCGCTTGAGGATTCCGGAGGCGCGATCCGCCTGATGACCATCGGCAACACCGGTGGCTGGCGCAACTTCGCCAACACAAAACACCGCGTCGCAGAGCCTGCCGACATGGAAGGTCTGAAAATCCGCACTGTTGTCGCCGACCTGCCGCAGGAACTGGTCA
Source organism: Ruegeria sp. CH2 (assembly GCF_056537065.1). NCBI lineage: Bacteria > Pseudomonadati > Pseudomonadota > Alphaproteobacteria > Rhodobacterales > Roseobacteraceae > Ruegeria > Ruegeria sp. CH2. The sequence continues at coordinate 14,416 of NZ_JBQFQV010000020.1, read as the reverse complement.
AGGCCCTGGGCGCGTCACCTACACCGATCCCGTGGCCGGAACTCTTCACCAGCTTCCAGACCGGCGTTGTCGAGGGGTCAAAGAACGGCATCACCGACATCATGGGCATGAAGTTCCCGGATGCCGGCCTGCAGTATGTCACCCTGGACGGGCACGCCTATATGGGTGCGCTGTGGTGGATGAACAACGCCAAGTTCCAGGCGATGCCGGAAGATATGCGTCGGGTCGTTGTCGATGGGTTCTACGCCCTGCAACAGGCCACCTTTGCCTCGCCCAAGCGCAAGTCGATCCAGGCATATGAGGACTTCGTCGCAGGTGGCGGCGACCTTTATGTCCCGACGCCCGAGCAGAAGGCAGCGTTCAAAGCTGCGGCTTCGCCTGTCTATGACTGGTTCCAGACCAATGTTGCCCGTGGTGATGAAATCTTTGCCGCGCTGACCGAAGCGGTCGCGGCGGCTGAGGCGGACGTGAACGCCTCGCGCAATGCGGACCTGAACTAAACGGATGGGTCGGGCCTTGTGGCCCGGCCCTTATCGAAACGGGTACATCCACCCTTTGTAGTCGTTGACCAGAACATGCGCCTTCTCGATCTGCTCCGGCGACATTTTCTTGATCACTTCCTCAAGGCTGATCGCCGCATCGGGATCGCCGCCAATGGCGCTGAGCGTGTACCACATATAGGCCCGCACCAAATCGGGCGCGGGCATTCCCAGACCCAGTTCATAGTACCAGCCGACCCCCGACTGCGCCCCCGGATGCCCCTTCATCGAGGCACGCAGATACCATTCAAACGCCCTTTCATGGTCCTGCTCGACCCCAAGACCCAGCCCGTACATCACACCAATCAGTTCCTCGGCCTCGGCATTGCCCGACCGGGCGGCGGGCAGCAGTTCCGCGCGCGCGGCTTCAAACTCTCCGGCCTCCATCATGTCACGGGCCTGTTCCAGCTCAGCCAGAGCCGGGGTCGCAAGAAAACAAAGGGTAAAGAGAAACTGGCGCATTGGGCGATTGTCCTCGTTTGGGCGGGGGCCGCGGTGGCGCAGGACCTGCCGCGCCCGCTGACAGATGATGACTTTATCCCATTTGATATGGAACAGGCCGCTATCGGTCATCAACTGTTTTACGATCCGATCCTGTCAGGCAATCTGAACATTTCATGCGCCCATTGCCATCACCCCGATTTCGGCACCTCTGACGGGTTGTCCCTGGGGATCGGCGAAGGCGGACAGGGTCTTGGCCCGGAGCGCACGCCGGGCACCGGGGCGGACAGGATCCGCAAACGCATTCCCCGAAATGCGCCGGGGTTGTGGAACCTCGGGGCCAAGGACATCCATACCGTTTTCCACGATGGCCGCCTGAGCATCTCGGACCTCTATGGCAACGGGTTCAATTCGCCAGCACAGGAATGGCTGCCCGGCGGATTGAACTCGCTTCTGGCGGCGCAGGCTTTATTCCCGCTGACCGCGCAATTCGAGATGGCCGGTAATGTCGCTGAAAATCAGGTGACCGGCGCGGTTCACGACAGGATTGACAAGGGCTGGCCGATCCTTGCCAAACGCGTGCGGACCGATCCGCGCTATGGCCCTGCCATAGTCGCGGCTTTTGACGATATCGAGACCACCGAAGAAATCACAATCACCCAGATCGCCAACGCGCTGGCGGCCTTCATGGCCATTGAATGGCGCAGCACCGACAGCCCGTTCGACTAGTACTTGGCCGGGGACATGGATGCGCTGTCAGACGTCCAGAAAGACGGGATGAACCTGTTTTATGGCAAAGCGCGATGTGCGACATGCCATGCGGGTCCGTTGATGTCGGACCAAAAGTTTCACGCGCTGGGTTTGCCGCCATTCGGGCCGGGTCGGACCCGGCAATGGGATCCATATGCGCGGGACGTTGGGCGGATGGCGGAAAGCAACCGTGTGGAAGACGCCTATCGCTTTCGCACGCCGATGCTGCGCAATGTCGCCCTGACTGCGCCTTATGGACATAACGGCGCTTTTGCGGATCTCGAAAGCATGATCCGTCACCATCTTGACCCACAGACCAGCCTTGCCAAATGGAAACCCGACATGGCTGCGTTGCCCAAGGTCCCCTGGTTGCAAGAGGTGGATTTCGTAGTGTGGGACGACCGGTTCGAGATGGAACGCCAGCGCAGCAGGATCGACATTGTGCCAGTGACGCTGTCGGATGTGGAAATCGCCGCCCTGGTCGCATTTCTGCATTCCTTGACGGGCACCGGCGTTGGCTCTCCTCCTTTCGGGGTGCCGGCCGATTTCAACCCCTGATGGCGGTCACGCCATAATGACAATTATTCCGGCATAATGTCGGATAAGTCGATCACTTCGTCAAATTGCGGCCTATGAAATGTCTGGCCAGCCCTGCACCATAATATCAGGAACAGAATTTTACGGAGACGTTGATGTCCTGGAATATTTGCGTAATCGGGGCTGGCAAGATCGGTCAGATGATCGCGACGCTGCTGAGGGCCTCGCCAAACTATACAGTGACTGTGGCTGACCATGACCTGAAAGCACTGGGTGAAATCACAAGGCTTGGGATTGGAACAAAGCAGATTGATGCCCGGGATGCGGATCGTCTGGCAAAGGAGCTGACCGGGTTTAACGCCGTGGTATCAGCGGCACCGTTCTTTCTTACCCCAAACATTGCCAAGGCCGCCAAAGAGGCGGGCGCGCATTATTTTGACCTAACCGAAGACGTCGCGGCCACCGAGGCCGTACGCCAGCTGGCCGAAGGCAGTGAGACGGCTTTCATGCCGCAATGTGGTCTGGCACCTGGTTTTGTGGGCATCTCCGGAGCCGCGCTTGCAGCGGAGTTTGATGAGCTGGACAGCCTGCATATGCGGGTGGGCGCGCTGCCGCTTTATCCGACCAATGCACTGAAGTACAATCTGACCTGGTCGACCGATGGGTTGATCAACGAGTACTGCAATCCCTGCGACGCCATTGTGAACGGCAAACAGGTCAAGACCGCGCCGCTGGAAGATTACGAGATTCTGGGTCACGATGGCGTGGAATACGAATGCTTCAACACCTCGGGCGGGTTGGGCACGCTGCCGGAAACACTGGAAGGCAAGGCGCGGGCCGTGTCTTATCGCACGATCCGGTATCCCGGCCATTGTGAAATCCTGAAACTGTTGCTGCACGATCTGGGACTGGAACGCCGCCGCGATCTGCTGAAAGAGATCTTCGAGACCGCCCTGCCCCGCACCGATCAGGACGTTGTGCTGGTCTATTGCACGGCCAAGGGCATGATCAACGGCGTTCTGCGCGAGAAATCTCTGATCAACAAGAGCTTTTCCCGCACCATCAACGGACAGGTCTGGAGTGCCATTCAGGTCACCACAGCTGCGGGTATTCTGGGCGTTGTTGACCTGATGCGCACCGGCACGCTGCCTTCGAAAGGGTTCGTCCGGCAGGAACAGGTTAAACTGAACGACTTCCTGAATACGGAATTTGGCCAGCTGTATCGTGCTGGTGACGTGACCCGGCAGAACAAGGCGGCCTGAGATATGAAAGACATCGTAATGACAGCCCAAACCACGCTTGCAAATCTGGATCTGACGGATGCTGCATTGAAGGGCGGCACTCTGAAGGTGACGTCGCCGATTGACGGTAGCCTGCTGGCCGATGTGCATGAAACGCCGGCTACCGAAATGGAAGCGATCATTGCCCGCGCCAAAACCGCGTTCAAGGCGTGGCGCGTTGTGCCTGCCCCGCGTCGGGGCGAGCTGATCCGCCTGCTGGGCGAAGAGCTGCGCGCGGCCAAGGACGATCTGGGCGCGCTTGTCAGCTGGGAGGCCGGCAAGATCACCTCCGAAGGTCTGGGCGAAGTGCAGGAGATGATCGACATCTGCGACTTTGCCGTTGGTCTGTCGCGTCAGCTTTATGGTCTGACCATCGCGTCGGAACGCCCAGGTCACCGGATGATGGAAACCTGGCATCCGGCGGGCCCGGTCGGGGTGATCTCGGCCTTCAATTTCCCGGTTGCGGTCTGGTCGTGGAATGCCGCTTTGGCACTGGTCTGTGGCGATCCGGTGATCTGGAAACCGTCCGAGAAGACCCCGCTGACGGCGATGGCCTGCCAGAAGATCTTTGAACGCGCGCTGGTGCGGTTTGGCGATGCCCCCGAAGGGTTGCTTCAGGTCCTGATCGGTGGCGCGGAGTTGGGCGAGGCGCTGGTGGCCAGCGAAGATGTTCCGATCATCTCGGCCACGGGTTCGACACGTATGGGTCGTGCAGTTGCGCCCATTGTAGCGGCACGCTTTGGCAAGTGCATTCTGGAACTGGGTGGCAACAACGCGATGATCGTTGGCCCTTCGGCGGATCTGGAAATGGCCGTGCGCGCCATTGTCTTCTCGGCCGTTGGGACCGCCGGTCAGCGCTGTACGACGCTGCGCCGTCTGATCGTGCACAACTCGATCCGCGAGGAACTGGTGAGCCGCCTGAAAAAGGCTTATGCTGGTCTGCCCATCGGCAATCCGCTGTCTGAGGGCACGTTGATCGGGCCACTGGTGGATGAGGCATCGGGTGCCGCCATGACAGCCGCACTGGAAGCCGCAAGGGCCGAAGGCGGCACCGTGTTTGGCGGCGCGCGCGTGACCGCAGGGCTTCCTGCGGGTGTCTATATGCAGCCCGCAATCGTCGAAATGCCCGGCCAAAGTGCGGTCGTGAAAACCGAGACATTCGCACCGATCCTTTATGTCATGGGCTATGACGATTTTGACGATGCGATCCAGATTCAAAACGATGTGCCGCAAGGGCTGTCATCCTGTGTGTTCACGCTGAACATGCGCGAGGCCGAGCAATTCCTGACTGCGGCGGGGTCGGATTGCGGTATTGCCAACGTCAACATCGGCCCCTCGGGCGCCGAGATCGGTGGCGCATTCGGAGGCGAGAAAGAAACCGGTGGCGGACGCGAAAGCGGTTCGGACGCGTGGAAGGCCTATATGCGCCGCCAGACCAACACCGTGAACTACTCGGCAGAGCTCCCGCTGGCGCAGGGTGTCAAATTCGACATCTGAACCAGCGCGCAAACTGACGGACATTCTGATCCCCCCGGAGCTTTGATGTTTCGGGGGGATTGCTTTTGTCGCGCAGGGTTTGGCACTGGCAGGCTGAAGCAGGCACAAAACCGGTGGTTCTTGACGAAATCCCTGCCGTGCGGCATGTGATGTCGCTGGGGGGGAACGGCATGTCCGATAAGGTCAGATGGCCCGACACGGCATGTATGAACAGATTAAGCGTCCGAGTGGCCCCGATGGCTGGCTGCTTTTATACCGGAAGGTAAGTAAGATATGTGCCCTGCACCCGTTGATGCAGAGACCCCGCGCGGGTTCATCATCCCGATCGGCGGCGGCGAAGACCGCGTCAAGGAAATGCAGATCCACCGTAAGTTCGTAGAGCTTTCAGGGGGTGGGAATGCCGATATTGTCGTGATCCCGACAGCCTCGATGCTGGAAGAGACCGGACCGGATTACAATCGCATCTTTTCCGAGCTGGGCGCGGGCAAGGTCGAATTTCTGCCCATCTCGCGGCGTGCCGATTGCGATAATCCCGATTATGCCGAGATGCTGGACCGCGCTACAGGGATATTCATGACCGGCGGCAACCAGCTGCGGCTGTCGGCGATTCTGGGTGGCACACTTGTGGCGCAGAAAATTCGGCGCCGGAATGCGGCCGGTGTGCCGGTTGCCGGCACTTCAGCCGGGGCGTCGATCATGTCCGAACACATGGTGGCCGGGGGCAGCAGCAACTCGGCTCCGGCTGAGGGCAATATCACGCTGGCTCCGGGCATGGGTTTGACCAACGCCGTCATCATCGACCAGCACTTCACACAACGCAATCGGCTGGGACGTTTGCTAACCGCTTCATCTTTCAACCCTTTTTTGATCGGACTGGGTATCGACGAAGACACGGCAGCCTTCATCGGACCCGATAATGTCCTTGAAGTCGTGGGCAGCGGATCGGTTACCGTCGTGGACGCCAGTCATCTGACCCATTCATCGATGTGGGACGCGCGCCGCGGCGAAGCGCTGAGCCTGCTTGGACTTCGGCTTGACGTTCTGGGCGAAGGGTGCCGTTATGATCTGACGGCTCGCCAGGCTTTTCCGCCGGATGAGCATTTGGCGTTCTGCACATTGCCGGACATGTCCGGTCAAGAGGCCGCCAGCGGGGGGAAAACAAAAAGCTAACCAACGGGGAGCCTCATGAAAATAATCTCGACCAATGTCTTTGTCGGCCCGAATGTCTGGGCAAGTTTTCCGGTCATTCGCCACGTCATCGATCTGGGTGTTCTGGAAGAGTGGCCCTCGGCAAAAATTGGTTCCGAGTTTATTGACGCCTTGATCAAGGCGCTTCCCGGTCTGGCGGAACACGGCTGTTCCTATCGCGAACCCGGCGGCTTTATCCGCCGCCTGCGCGAGGATGAAGGCACCTGGCTGGGACATGTGCTGGAACATTGCGCCATCGAAGTTCAGAACGTGGCCGGGTCCGACGTGACCTTTGGACGTACGCGCGGCACAGGTGAGCCGGGCCAGTACAATATGGTCTATGAATACCGCCAGCGCGACGTCGGTCTGGATGCGGGCAATCTGGCGATGCGGTTACTGATGCACCTGCTGCCGCAATCCCTGAAAGATCAGGTGGATTACGAATTCGACCCGGACTTCAACTGGGATGAAGAACTGCGCAGCTTTGTGCTGCGGGCGCAACGCAAGGAATTTGGCCCATCGACCGGATCGCTGGTCAAGGCGGCGCAGGAACGCGACATTCCGTGGATCAGGCTGAATTCCGGCTCGCTTGTGCAATTTGGACACGGCAAGTTTCAGAAACGCATTCAGGCGACAATTACGTCCGAGACCAAGCATATCTCGGTCGAGATATCCTGTGACAAGGAAGACACCCATAATCTGCTGAACGATCTTGGCCTGCCGGTTCCGCAGCAGCGCATGGTCTATTCGGCCCGCGAGGCCGTACGCGCGGCAGCCCGGATCGGGTTTCCGGTGGTGGTCAAACCGTTGGACGCCAACCATGGGCGCGGCGTTTCGATCAATCTGAATTCCGATGCCGAGGTCGAGGCGGGTTTTGCCGAGGCCAAGGAGCATTCGCGCAGCCGCGCCATTCTGGTCGAGAGCTTCATCACCGGCTTTGATCACCGGATGCTGGTCGTGAACGACAAGCTGGTTGCGGTGGCCAAACGCGTCCCCGGCCATGTAATAGGCGACGGAACCCATACGATTGCCGAACTGGTCGACATCGTGAACCAGGACCCACGCCGGGGCATCGGGCACGAAAAAGTGCTGACCAGGCTCGAGCTGGACAATCAGGCTAACCGCCTGATGGAGAATGCGGGCGTGACGGAAGACACTGTCCTGCCCGAGGGTGAGGTTTTCTATCTGCGCTCGACCGCGAACCTGTCAACCGGTGGCACCGCCATCGATCTGACCGACGTGGTGCATCCTGACAACCGCGACATGGCCGAACGCGCCATCATGGCCGTCGGGCTGGATGTGGGCGGTGTCGATTTCCTGATCGACGATATCACCAAGTCCTACAAGGATATCGGTGGCGCGATTGTCGAAGTAAACGCCGCACCCGGTTTCCGGATGCATGTGGCCCCGTCCGAAGGTCAGCCGCGCGATGTGGCGGGCAAGGTCATCGACATGCTGTTCCCCGCCAATGAACAAACCCGCATCCCGATTGCGGCCATCACCGGCACCAACGGCAAGACGACCACGTCGCGGATGCTGGGTCATATCATGAAAACCAGCGGCAAGATCGTTGGCATGACCTCGACCGACGGCGTCTATGTGGATGGCAAGCTGAGCGTAAAAGGGGATATGACCGGCCCGAAATCGGCGCAGATCGTCCTGCGTGATCCGATGGTCGATTTTGCGGTGATGGAAACCGCGCGGGGCGGGCTGGTGCGCTCGGGTCTGGGCTATCAACGCTCGAACGTGGCAGCCTGTCTGAACGTCTCGGCAGATCATCTGGGCCTGGGCGGGATCAACACGGTCGAGGAGCTGGCCGTCGTCAAACGGGTGGTGGTGGAAAGCGCGACCGATACGGCCGTGCTGAACGCCGACGACATCAATTGTCTGAAGATGGCCGATTACGCCGGGGCGGATCAGATCTTCTATGTCACGACCAACCCCGGTCACAGTCTGGTCAAGGAACATATCAAGACAGGGGGCAAGGCCATCGTGCTGGAAAAAGGCATGAATGGCGACATGCTGACCATCTATGACAAAGGGCTTCACATCCCGGTTCTGTGGTCGCATCTGATCCCCGCCACGCTTGAAGGCAAGGCGATCTTCAACGTGCAAAACGCCATGGTCGCAGCTGCAATGGCCTATAGCTTTGGGGTCGATTTGGACAATATCCGGCATGGTCTGCGCACTTTCGACACCAGTTATTTCCAGGCACCGGGGCGGATGAATGTCTATGATGAACATCCCTTCAAGGTGATCCTTGATTACGGCCACAACCCGGCCGCGCTGAAGGCGATGGCCGCTTTGGCCGATCAGTTGGAGGTCAAGGGCCGCAGGCTGTGCGTTGTTGCGATGCCCGGTGATCGGCGCGATGAAGACATTGTTGATGGGGCCGCAGCGCTGGCCGGGCATTTTGACCACTTCATCTGCAAGGCCGATGACCGCCGCCGGGGTCGCGGGCATGACGAGGTGCCGCAAATGATGCGGCAGGCCCTGATCGATTGCGGGACACCGGATGAGGCAATCTCGATCATCCCGGATGAGGTTGAGGCCGTGACCACAGCGCTGGAGATGGCGGCACCGGGCGATCTGCTGGTGATCTTCGGAGATGACACCACACGCTGCTGGAAACAGATCATCTACTTCAACTCCGATGGAGAAACCTCTGAAACCGAGGCAGCACCCAGGACCAGCCCTGCCGACACCACGTTCGAGGACATGTTCGACAGCGATCAGAACCTGATCCGGGACGAACGCGGTGTAAGACTGGCGCGTGAAATCAGCGAAGACGCGGATTGAGCGGAGGTACCGGAATGGACCGGATCGAAGAGCTTGAAACCGCGCTGACCATCGAAAGCGCGACCGCTGATCATATTCAGGTGGATGACGCGCGGCGACTGACCGGCCCCGGCCTGTTATGGGATCACCCCGGCGCGGTGATGGATGTGTTTTTCACTATTATCGACCCCGCGCAGGTCATTGCACTGTGGGAAAAACACGCCCGGCGCGTTCTGGATGCGCTTGGCTGGCAGGATCAGGCACTGACCCACCGTACCTTTACCGGAGGCGTCAATCTGGCAATCTCGGCACCGATGGATCAGCTTTATTCCGCGATCTTTGCGGCTCAGACCGCCTGGCATTTCTGTGCGGCAGAGTTGCTGGAGGCCACACCGGGCGATTTTGATCAGATGATCCGGGATGTCAAAGGCGTCATGGCGAAGGAGGCCAATCCTGCGCTGATCGCCCTGATCGCGGCAGCCAACGCGCATGGTGTGGATATCCTGTGCGACGATGATGAGATTTCCATCGGGCATGGAACCGGCAGCCAAACCTGGCCTGTCGACGCGTTGCCCGCCCCGGATGACGTGGACTGGCCCGCCTTTCACAACATCCCCGTCGCCTTCATCACCGGAACCAATGGCAAGACCACCACGACCCGGTTGCTGGAGGCGATCGCCCGCGCCTCGGGCAAGGTCGCAGGGCTGACCTCGACCGAGTTTGTGCGGGTGGGCGACGATATTCTGGATCGCGGCGACTATTCCGGCCCCGGCGGAGGGCGGATGTTGCTGCGCGACAAGCGGCTTGAAATCGGATGCCTTGAAGTGGCCCGTGGGGGTATCCTGCGCCGCGGCCTGCCGACGCGTGCCGCCATGGCCGCCACTGTCACTAACGTGGCGAACGATCATCTGGGGCAATACGGCGTCAACACGGTGCCCGAGCTGGCTCAGGCGAAATTCGCCGTGCACCGGACACTGACCAAGGGCGGCGTTCTGGCCCTGAATGCCGATGATCCTTTTGTCCGTGCCGAAGCCGAAAACACGGCGGCGAATATCTGGTGGTTTTCACTGGATGCCGGGAATGATCTGATCCGTCGGGCGCGCGACGCGGGAACATGCTGCGCTTATGTCTCGCAGGGCAACATCGTCTTCTTTGACGGCCGGTCCGAGCATACGGTCATTGCCGTGTCCGACGTGCCCCTGACCATGGGCGGGGTCGCGAAATACAACATCCTGAACGCTCTGGCGGCTATGTGCCTTGCGCTGGCTTTGAAACTGCCGCTTGAAGCGGTGCGGCATGGGTTGGCCGGGTTCAAACCGGATGCCAAGGACAATCCGGGTCGCTGCAACGAATTCCAGCACAACGGCGCTCAGGTTTTCGTGGATTTCGCGCATAATCCGCATTCGATTTCTGCCGTGTGCGATGCGCTGTCGGCCTTGCCGGCAAAACGGCGGTTCATCATGCTCAGCCATGCCGGAGACCGCTCGGACCAGGACATTCGCGACGTCACCGCAACCGCCTTGAATTTCCAACCCGACGTGGTCGTTGCTGCTGAACTGGAAGGGTACCTACGGGGTCGCGCTTTGGGAGAGATACCGGACCTGATTGAAAAGTCGGCTCTGGAACAAGGGTATGACAAGACCCAGATCCAAAGGGCCGCATCCCCGTCCGAGGCCGCCGCGATGATCCTGAAACAGGTGGAACCGGGCGATCTAGCACTGCTGCTGGTTCTGTCGGAACGCGACGCCGTGCTTGAGATGCTGGACCAGCAGGTGACGTAGTGGGGTGAGGGAGCAGGAAGGCAGCGAGCCGCCATCTCCGGCTGCGGTCATCTAAGCAGCAAATTGCGCAACACCCTTGCATTGAAACCCTGCCTGACAATACTCGCCCAACACAGGCAACAGGTGGTTGAGGTTAGGTGTTATGGAGATTGAGCAGACGGGGTTGTCGGGTGTGTTGGTTATTCGCCCGCAGCGGCATGGGGATTTGCGCGGGTTTTTTTCCGAAAGCTGGAACAAGGCGCGGCTGGAGGAGGCTGGGGTTGTGTTGCCGGAATTTGTGCAGGACAACCATTCGCTGTCGTCCGCGGTGGGGACATTGCGCGGCCTGCATTTTCAGGCGCCTCCGCATGCGCAGGGCAAATTGGTGCGCGCGGGCCGGGGCGCGCTTTATGATGTCGCCGTCGATATCCGCAAGGGATCGCCAACTTATGGGCAATCTTTCGGCATCGAGCTCAGCTTTGAGAACGGGCGGCAGCTTTGGGTGCCGGCGGGATTTGCCCATGGTTTTGTGACGTTAGAGCCCGACACCGAAATCTGCTACAAATGTACCAGCTCTTACAATGCGGATGCCGATGGGGGTGTGCGCTGGGACAGCTGTGGTATTGATTGGCCCTTGCAGGGGAACCCGGTGCTGAGCGACAAGGACAGGATTGCGCCTGCGCTGGCCGATTTTGACAGCCCGTTTGTTTACGAAGGATAGAATATGAAACTGTTGGTGACAGGTGGTGCGGGTTTCATCGGGTCCGCGGTCGTGCGGCGTGCCATTGCGGACGGACATCAGGTCGTGAACCTTGATGCGCTGACCTATGCGGCCTGCCTCGACAATGTTGCCGAGGTTGCAGAGAACCCGAACTATGCCTTTGTTCACGCAGATATCCGCGACCCTGCGGCCCTGAAGGCGGTGTTTGCCGAGCATGCGCCTGATGCGGTGATGCACCTGGCGGCGGAATCCCATGTTGACCGGTCCATCGACGGGCCGGGGGCTTTCATCGAAACCAATGTCCTGGGCACATACAACATGCTGGAGGCGGCGCGCAGCTATTGGGCCGGACAAGGAAAACCGGACACTTTCAGGTTCCACCATATCTCGACCGATGAAGTCTTTGGCAGCCTGGGACCCACCGGACAGTTCACCGAGGATACCCCCTATGATCCGCGGTCACCCTATTCCGCGTCGAAAGCCTCCAGCGATCATCTGGTCCGGGCCTGGCACGAGACCTATGGCCTGCCGGTGGTGCTGACCAACTGTTCGAACAATTACGGGCCCTATCATTTCCCTGAAAAGCTGATCCCTGTTGTGATCCTGAACGCAATCGCGGGCAAGGCGCTGCCGATCTATGGCGACGGCTCGAATGTCCGCGACTGGCTGTATGTCGAGGATCACGCCGACGCACTTTTGCTGGTGGTGCAAAAGGGGACTGTCGGCCGGTCCTATAACATCGGTGGCGAGAACGAGCGCAGCAACCTGGAACTGGTGCAGACGCTGTGCGCGATCCTGGACGACCTGCGCCCGAAACCGCAGGGGGTCTATGCGGACCAGATCACCTTTGTCACAGACCGCCCCGGGCATGATGCGCGTTACGCCATCGATCCCTCGCGGATGCGCAGCGAAATGAACTGGCGCCCGTCCATGACGGTAGAGGAAGGTCTGCGCAGAACGGTTGAATGGTACCTGAACAATGAAGACTGGTGGCGGTCTTTACAGAACCGGTCCGGTGTTGGCGAACGGCTGGGGGTCAGCGCGTGAAACTTCTGGTCTTCGGGGCGACCGGTCAGCTGGGCCGGGAACTGACCCGGTGTGGCGGGGATATCTCGGTTGAAGCGCTTGGGCGCGACAAGGCGGATTTTGCCGATCCTGAAGGGTGCGCGGCCCTGGTTCGCAACACCGACGCGGATGCGGTGATCAACGCCGCCGCATATACCGCCGTCGACAAGGCCGAAGCGGAGGAAGACCTTGCCCTGCTGATCAACGGAACCACGCCCACGGCGCTGGCCAAAGCTGCGGCCGGGCGCGGATTGCCGTTTGTTCAGGTCTCGACAGATTATGTGTTTGACGGGGCGGGCACGGCCCCGTTCTTACCCAACCACGCGACCGGCCCGCTGGGCGCCTATGGGCGCACCAAGCTGGCGGGTGAGGCCGGTGTGATTGCGGCGGGCGGACCCCATGCCATCATACGAACCTCTTGGGTGGTGTCGTCACATGGACATAACTTCGTCAAAACCATGCTGCGCCTCGGCAAAGAGCGTGACCACCTGACGATCGTCGCAGACCAGATTGGCGGTCCAACCCCGGCATCGGCACTGGCCGGGGCCTGTATCGGCGCGGCCCGTGCCCTTTTGACAAACCCGGATGAAAAGACCGGAATTTACCATTGCAGCGGTGGCCCTGATGTCAGCTGGGCCGATTTTGCGCGCGAGATCTTCGATCAGGCCGGTATTGACTGCAATGTCGAAGACATCCCGTCCAGCGCATACCCGACCCCCGCGAAACGCCCCCTGAACAGCCGCCTGGACTGCACGACACTGACAACGGAACTGGGCGTGCCCCGTCCGGATTGGAAGGCGGGCCTGCATAGCATACTTGAAGACCTTGGAGAGCTCGGCACATGACGACCCGGAACGGCAAGAAACGCAAAGGTATCATTCTGGCAGGCGGGTCAGGCACCCGTCTTTATCCGATCACGATGGGCGTCTCGAAACAGCTTTTGCCCATCTATGACAAGCCGATGATCTATTACCCCCTTTCGGTGCTGATGCTGGCCGGGATCCGCGACATCGCGATGATCACGACGCCGCAGGATCAGGAGCAGTTTCAGCGCCTGTTGGGTGACGGAAGCCAATGGGGCCTGTCCCTGACCTGGATTGTTCAACCTTCTCCTGACGGGTTGGCGCAAGCCTATATTCTGGCAGAAGATTTTCTGGATGGTGCCCCCTCGGCCATGGTGCTGGGCGACAACATCTTCTTTGGGCACGGCCTGCCCGAGATCCTGCAATCGGCAGACGCCAAAGAGACGGGTGGCACTGTCTTCGGCTATCGGGTCGCTGATCCCGAACGCTATGGGGTCGTGGCCTATGACGAGGCTGGCGCCGTCACCCAGATTGTCGAGAAACCCCAAGTGCCGCCATCGAACTACGCCGTGACCGGGCTGTATTTTCTGGACGGCTCTGCCCCTGAACGGGCCCGCGCCGTAAAACCGTCTGCACGCGGCGAGCTTGAGATTGTCACCTTGCTTGAAATGTACCTTGAGGCCGGGTTGCTCAGCGTCAACCGCATGGGGCGCGGTTATGCCTGGCTGGATACCGGAACCCACGCAAGCCTGCTGGACGCCGGAAACTTTGTGCGTACGCTTCAGGACAGGCAAGGCCTGCAAACCGGATCACCTGACGAAATCGCCCATACGCTGGGCTGGATCAGCGACCAGGACCTCGAAGCCCGCGCCCAAAGATTCGGCAAAAACGACTACGGCGAATACCTCAAGAACCTGCTGAACCATTAGCCGTTCAATAGCGGTATTGGCTTGGTTTAGTTTTTTGGTTTTGGTTGCGGGTTTGTGTGTGAGGTCTTATTTAGCGTGTTTGGATGTTGGGATGGGTTGGTGTGCCGCAGGGTTGCATCTGTCCTTTA
>NZ_JBQFQV010000019.1:0-48567 GCF_056537065.1 Ruegeria sp. CH2 | reverse complement strand
ACAATCTCTTCGGGCTTCGGTCGCTTGTTTGCCATTCGTGGTCCTCCGTTTCCTAAACATAGCGGTGGACCAGTTCAGTTGGGGAGGCTCAAGGGACCTTGTTGCAGTCGACTTACTTCACTGCGCGCACAGAAGGAAATCAGTGATTTTGACGCCTTCATTCAAGAATGGGCGTAGAAACGCCCGAGTACCTGTTGTGTTGATATACGTTTCGCCCAAGCGCCAGGAATTCTGCACTTAGCGTTCCTTCAAATGTGCCCCGTGCGAAGACCAACGGTGAATAATCGCAACCCGTGTGTTGAGGTCGCCAAATCAACTCTCGGACCGCATTCAGCTATGATATCTGTTCGATCACGACAGGAAACTGTGCCTCAGGTAGAACAGCACAGCATTTTAACCGCCGTTTTGGGGACGTTGCGGCCCCTCAAAGAGCCTACCGTGAAACCAGTTCGAATCCCATTTGTCCGAACCATTTTTCATTTCCACATGCCAGTCATTCATCAAGAGATTGCAACTTATCCATCTGCACTATTCGTTCGCAACTGCCTGAACATGGGCTGCGAAAGCAGGATTGAACATCAGTGCCTTGCACCTGTCGAAGCGACCCGTAGCATAGGCCCAGAAATCTTCGGCCGGGTTATCATCGGCATGTTGGATCAAGCCCCAGAGTGTCCACAGAAGATCGCACATCGCCTTGTAGATCACCATTCGCCCGAATTGAGCCGCTGTTGGTGCCGCGCCAAAATAGGACGTCAGCATCTCGATTTCCTGCTTCTCGGTCAGCCCGGCTTCGACTGATAAATCGCCGAGGTCCCAAAGAGCATCATTCATCCCGGAATATTCGAAATCCACGATCCACATACGGTCACCGTTGTCGAGAAAGTTCTCGCAAAGCGGATCGCAATGGCTGGGAACCAGCGCGCCCGGCTTGTCTTGCAGCAGCTGTTTGATCGGCGCCGCTTCGGCGACGATTTCAGTATAGCCTTCGGGCAGGGAAATATCCTTTGTTGCCAGGACTTTAAGATATTCATCGATCATCGAAAAAAGTTCGAACCGGAATTCGAAAGGGCGGGGTGACTCGTGTAGTTGCCGCAGGGCATGCCCGGCACGCGCAGCCGCTCCGGTGCGCGTTGCGAAAAGCTCGGGTGTCATGGTGACGATATCGTCGATGCAGTCACTGATCATCACACCGGTATCTGCATCCGCCCAAAGCACAGCGGGACCGATACCAGCTTCGGCTGCGACCTTGGCATTGTGAATCTCAACGCCACGATCGATATAATCCGCGGTGCCGTCTCCGGGGATGCGAACGATCATGGTGTGTCCGCAGGTTTCCACTCTGTAGACCAGGTTGGTCAACCCACCCAGCCGCTTGATTTCGCTGTTTTGTGCTGAGGTGTCTTCAAAGCCTTTCAGGTTGCGAAGTTCACTCAGGACACGGTCAGTGTTTCCGTCAGTCATTTTCTGCCTTCCCCCTCAGGCTTTTAGCCGTTCATTGGCCGGGTCGAACAGAGGCCTGTCCACCCGGCAGATTTGTTTGCGGTCACCGAACAGTTCGAGTTCGAATTCCGTCTGGTCCGTCATCGCCACCGGAAGATAGCCGTAGATGATCGTTTTCCCGACATGGTACCCATAACCACCGCTGCTGGCGCGCGAAACGGTTACGCCATTGTGCAGGATGGTTTCCCCCCCGGTCATCGGCAGTTTTTCTTCGGTCACGAAGGTACAGAGTATCTGTGCCGTGCCATTGGATTTCTGGTCCTCCAGCACATCGCGCCCTATGAAACTTTCCTTCGATTTCAGGTGGACGCGAGAGCCCAGGCCCGCTTCTACAGGTGTATAGTCCGGAGTGATGTCGGTGCTCCAATAAAGATACCCCTTTTCCAGGCGCAGCGAGTCAATGGCCCGGTAGCCGATATCGCGGATGCCATGGGCCTGCCCGACCTTCCAAAGCTGATCATAGACATGAAGTGCAAATTCGGTTGGGATGTGCAGTTCCCAGCCCAACTCGCCGGTATAGCCTATGCGCACCGCACGCACTCTTGCTGCTCCGACTGTAATGTCGCGCGCTGTTGCAAAGGGAAACGCAGCGTTTGAGATATCCTCTTCGGTTACCGCCTGCAGGACGTCGCGCGCTTTTGGTCCGCAGATGTTGATCACGGCCCGGGAAGAGGTAACCTCGATTAAATGTGCTGATCCGTCTTCCGGCAGATGACGTCGGATCCAGTCGGAATCGTGAACCCCGAATCCAGCGCCGGTCACGATATAGAAATGGTCGCGCCCCAGGCGGGTGATGGTGACATCCGCCTCGACGCCGCCTTTGTCGTTACAAAGTTGGGTATAGATTACGCTGCCATCCGGCTTGTCCATGTTTGAGACCGCCAGGTGTTGCAACACATCCAACGCGCCAGAGCCGATCAGCTCGAACTTGGAAAAGCTCGACTGGTCGATCAGAACGACACTTTCGCGGGCAGCGCGGTGTTCTTCGGCCGCGAAGACATGCCAACCGGGATTGAGGAAATCGAGTTGATCCACTGGGGCGACCCCAGCTGGGGCAAACCACAAAGGCCGTTCCCACCCGTTCTTCGATCCATAAACCGCCCCGTGTTCTTTCAATCGGTTATATAGTGGAGACAAGCGCAAATTACGTGCGGTCTCGGCCTCCTGGCCCGGATAGCGCATCTTGTAGTGATGTGCGTAATGTTCGACGGCTCGGGGATACATAAAGGCCTTGGTCGCATGATGTGGGCTGAACCGCCGCACGTCCAATGGCCAAAGATCTAGGCTTGGGCGCCCGTTCAGAATCCATTCGGCGATCATTTCCCCCGCGCCCCCGCCAGCCGCAATGCCGTAGAGGAACCCGGTCGAAAGCATCAGGTTCTTGATCTCAGGGGCCCAGCCCATGACAAAATCACCATCGGCGGAATAGGGGATCGGTCCATTGATGATTTGCCGGATTCCGACCTGGTTCACGACAGGGGTGACGACACCGGCAAGTTCAGCCAGCGGCGCGAAACGGTCAAGATTGTCAGGCAGCAACTGGCGCACAAACTCTCCGGGAATACCCTGTTCTCCAAATGGCAATGTGTCGTCTTCGTAACCTCCGATGACCAGACGCCCGCCAGCATCGGGCTTGTAATAGACCAGACGCTCGGGGTCGCGCAGTGTGGGCAGGCCCTTGACCAATTCCGGCTCTGGCAACGGTTCTGTTACGACATATTGGTGCTCGACAGCGCAGGCTGGCACCACGACGCCCAGTTTTGCCGCCAGTTCACGGCTCCACATGCCCGAGGCCAGCACAACGGTTTCCGCCTCATAGTCGCCGTTGGTTGTCATCACTTTGGTTATGCGACCATTGCGGATTTCGAAATCCTCAACCTTCACCCCCTGCCTGATTTGTGCGCCGTGGTTACGCGCACCGGCTGCAATCGCCAGACACAGGCCAGCGGGGTCGACATGACCGTCCGAGGGAATAAAGGCGGCCCCCTCTAACCCGTCGGCATCGATATAGGGAAACAGGGCCGTCGCTTCGGCTGGTGAGATGATTTCCATCTCCAGGTCAAAACTGCGTGCCATCGTCGCCAGACGTTTTGCCTCCAGTAACCGTTCCTTGGTTGCCGCCAGCCGCAAGCTGCCGACTTTCTTCCAGTCGAATTCCATACCGGTCTCGTCAGCCAGCCGGTCGTAGAGCGCGACTGACCGTTTCAGCATCCGGGTTGTATTGCGGGAAGATCGCAATTGCCCAACCAGCCCGGCGGCATGCCACGTTGCCCCCTCTGTCAGAGATGCCTTTTCCAGAAGGACGACATCCGTCTCACCTGCCTGGGCCAGATGATAAGCGATTGAGCATCCGATGATGCCGCCGCCAATAATAAGGTGTTTTGCAGAATGGGTTGTCATGGCCTCGCCCCTGTCGACAAATTGGGTGCCAGATCACCGTATCGGCCAATATAAATCAACAAAAATTAAACAAGAGTGTTGAAATCTGTTGATTTAAGGGGGTAGCTACAATTTATCCTGTTAAAGTCCAACATCCGAGTGACTGAATGTCAAAATACGAAAAGGACATCCTGAGCGCGGTTAACATGCATGGCCGAATCTCGGTCATGGACCTGGCGCAGAGGCTTAACGTTTCCGATCAGACAATTCGTCGAATTGTAAAGCCGTTGGTGGATGCGGGGCAAATCGACAAGGTTCACGGCGCGTTGATCAGCACCCAAAAGGTTCTGGATCCCCCTTTCATCGCGCGTATGACAACCAACCGCGCAGCGAAAGTCGCCATTGCCAAGTCAATATTGAACCTTGTGCCAGATAACGCGTCCATTGCTATCGATACGGGATCTACGTCGGGTTTTGTGGCCCAAGCCCTCAAGGCGCGCAGAGATCTTACCGTGGTGACGAATTCAGCGTTCATCGCAACAACTTTGGCCATGGGGAACGGCAACCGGGTCTTTATGGCAGGCACACAGCTTCGAAATCATGACGGGGCAGCGTTCGACCGCGCGGCCTTTGACGTTATTGCAAATATGTCGGTGGAGTACTCAATCCTGTCGGCGTCACGTGTGGATCCGAAACAGGGTTTTTTGGTGTTCGAACAATGCGAAGTCGATATTGCGGTCGCAATGAAGGCGATCAGCGAACGATGTTTCATGGCAGTGGACTCGACCAAGTTCCAGGCATCCGAACCCAAACCGGCCTTGCGTCTTCCGGCTCTTTCGGCAAGTGACTTCCTGATAACCGAGCGGAAGCCTGCGCCAAAATTTGAAGGCGTCATAGGTCGGGCAAAGACAGTAATCGCCGCAGATCAGTTTCAAGCTTTTGATGAGTGATTGGCCTTTGGGAACGGACGTTTTTTCCTATTGTTTACCACAAAGCTGTGTGGAGTGGCGGGATTGCGTCGCTTGCATAACGCGTGGGCCGCATCAATATTGTCGGCGACATCTGACATACTCCGGCACTCCAAAATGGCAACTGTCCTGATATCCGCTTCAACGAAATTCCGATATGTTCCGTCCAACGTAGGCTGACTTCCTTGGCCGTGAAATAAGCCAGCGACAGATCGACAGGGCGATCCTCGGCCATCGCCTTGATCGGGAACGCTGCCTGTTCTCGATTGTTCGATGACTTATGGTTGCCCGCACCGACACTGATCCTTCGCTACTGAAGTGGCCCGTCGTTGTGATTGGGAAAACGGAGGAAACACGATGGGAAACAAGTGACAGAACCTGCGACGCCAAGTCAGCGTCGCGCCTGAGTAACGTCGGGCTCAGAGGCCAGTGCAGTCACTCAACCATGCCTATCCGTTCGATCTGTTGCACTAACGTACCACAGCTGATCAGAGCCTGCCCCGTTGTCAGGATCATCTGGGGCAGGATCATCCATTCCAGCGTCCAGGCAACGCCGGAACGTTCCTGCTCATGCACCAGCGCCTGATGCATGCCCGACAGTTGGGTTGCGTTGAAACGAGCAAGTGCGACCAGCAGTTCCGCGCGGACCGGGTTGCGCTTGTGAGGCATCGCCGAAGATCCGCCGCCACCTGCCAGCGAAACCTCGTCCACCCCCTGCTGGGCCATGAGCGACACGTCCTGACCGATCTTTCCCAGCGATCCGGTTATCAATGAAAGCCATGAGGCAAACTCTGCAAGATTGTCCCGGCGGGTATGCCAGTTTGCATCGCAGCTGGCCAGGCCAAGTCCACGGGCCACATGATCTGCGATTACCTGTCCCGATCCGTGCATCGCGGTGCGATCCCCAACGGCACTGCCAAGTTGAAGCACAAGCAATCTGGGCTGCAACTGGGTCAGGCGTTTCTGGTGATCGGCCAATGGCAACCGCCAGTTTCGCAGGCGCGTGGCAACAGAAATCTGCAATGCCGCCTGCATTCGGGTTCGCCCCATCATCACGTGTTCGCCATATGCCTGTTCCAACGCCACAAGCGCATCGATCAGGTCTGAAAGGCGGGCCGAAAACACCTCCAGAATGTCCTTGATTGACAAAACCAGAGCGGTGTCGACAACATCCTGCGACGTCATCCCCTTATGCAGCGCGACGTGGCAATGTTCAGGCAATGCCGCTTTGAGCGACCGCACCAGCGCGGGCACCACAACGCCATCCAATGCCGTCCCGTCGCGCAGCGCCTGCATGTCGGGACGGTGTTGTCGGATAAGTTTTGCCGCGGTTTCCGCCACCTCTGGTGGTACGGTGCCGACCGCCGCCAAAGCCTCTGAATATGCGGCCTCGACGGCCAGCATGTGTCTCAGCTGAGCCTCTGCACCCAGCAACTCTGAGGTCTGTGGGTCCTCAAACAGCCCGCTGAGCCAGGGATGAGTGGAAAGCTGTTCCATCTTATGTGTGGCCTTTGAAATGAAGCGAGCGGATATCAATCGTCATGGCATCATTCCTCCCTGCGCTCAAAGAGCCAAAATCTCGCGGGCCTGTTGCCAGGTGGCGACCGGACGTTCGTGCTTTGCGCATAGCTCGGTCACGCGATTGACCAGCGCAGCGTTCGAAGGCGCTAGTGTATTCCGATCCAGCCGGACATTGTCTTCCAAACCTGTCCGCGTGTGTCCGCCCGCAGCAATGGCCCAATCATTTACCACAATCTGGTTTGGACCGATCCCGGCGGCACACCATTCGGCATCCGGTACGCGATCCTGCATGGACTTCACGTAAAAGTCGAATACGGCCCTGTCGACCGGCATCGCGTTTTTGACACCCATGACAAACTGAACATACAGCTTGCCATAAAGCTTGCCTTCCTTGTGCAATCTGATCGCTTGCAGGATGTGGGACAGGTCAAACGCCTCGATCTCGGGTGTGACTTCGTATTTTCGCATCTCGGCTGACAGCCAGTCCACTAGATCGGGTGGATTTTCATAAACCCGGGTGGGAAAGTTGTTCGATCCAACCGACAGCGACGCCATGTCAGGTGACAGGGGCAGCATTCCGCCCCTTGCCTGACCGGCGCCTGACCGCCCACCGGTAGAGAACTGGATAATCATTCCGGGGCAGTGTTTTTGCAAACCCTCTTTGAGGAGGGCGAATTTCTCGGGGTCGCTGCTGGGCGTCTGATCATCGTTGCGAACATGGGCGTGGACGATGCTGGCCCCGGCCTCGAACGCCTCTTGCGTGCTTTCGACCTGTTCCGCAACCGAGATCGGCACCGCGGGGTTGTTCTTTTTGGTGGGCAGGGAACCGGTGATAGCCACGCAGATAATGCAGGGTTTGGTCATGGTGACTTCCTGAAATGAGTGCCGCCTTGGCAAGGCAGCACCAAGTAATCAGATATCAAAAAAGACGGTCTCATCTTCGCCTTGTATCTTGATATCGAAGCGATAGACAACTTGACCGTCCCGATTGGTGCGTTTGGCCAGCAGCGTTGCGCGGCGGCGTTCCCATTCGATGAGATTAAGGACCGGGTCCTTGCTATTGGCCTCTTCCTCGTCCTCGAAATAGATACGCGTATTCAGGCCGACATTGATGCCCCGGGCAACAACCCAAAGGTTGATATGAGGGGCCTGCTGGCCCACGTTTCGCCCCGGTGTCGGACCGGGTTTGACAGTGTCGAACGCCCATTCGCCGGTTTCAAAGTTGGTAATGACGCGTCCCCAGCCGCGAAAGCCGTCTTCGACATCGCCACCGCCCTCAGGATGGGCATAGACGCCCTTGGCATTTGCTTGCCAAGCTTCAAGCAGAACATCCTTGATGGGAGATCCTGCCCCGTCCACGACCAGTCCTTCGACCCTGATACGCTCACCCTCGGCATTTGGTCCGGCTATGTCCCAGCCCAATTCCTGCCTGTAGATTTCAAATCCGGCAGCCCCGGGTGCCAGACCGATATGGACGTAAGGCCCGGCTGTTTGCGAGGGGGTTTCCTTCAGATAATTCAGCTGTTGCATCTTCAGTTCCCCTCCAAACGGTTTTCAAACAGGGTCGAGCGCCGACCGCGCAAGACCACGTCAAATTTATAGGCGATGGTATCCAGAGGGATCGTTGAATTCATATCGAGCCGCGAAATCAGGCGGCTGATCGCATCGGCATCAGGAATAGTTTTCACGATCGGGCACCTGTCGATCAACGGGTCACCTTCGAAATAGCATTGTGTGATCAGGCGCTGTGCAAAACCTGTTCCGAATATCGACATGTGGATATGGGCGGGACGCCAGCTGTTCACCCAATTGCGCCAGGGGTAGGCACCGGGTTTCACGGTGCGAAAGAAATAATAACCGTTTTCATCTGTCAGGGTGCGGCCGCAACCACCGAAATTGGGATCGATCGGTGCCAGATAGGTATCTTTCTTGTGTCGATAGCGCCCACCCGCATTCGCCTGCCAGATTTCCACCAACGTGTTTGGCACCGGACGTCCGTTTTCATCCAGCACCCTGCCGTGCAGAATGATACGCTCGCCAATCGGGCTTTCGCCGGGTTGCGCATAGTTCGAGATCAGGTCGTTATCCAGAGGGTCAACATCGTTGTGGCCAAAAACCGGGCCGGTGACCTCACTGATCGAGTTTTGCAGCGAGATCAGCGAATATTGCGGTGAACGGGTCACGCTGGTCTTGTAGTCGGGTGTCAGCGCAGGTGGGTGCCACTCGCGGTCACGCTGGTAGAATTCACCTTGTTTCAACATTGTCGGATCACACTTCCTTTTTCTCTGACTGGGGTTTTTGCGCGTTTCCCATTCAGTCCTGTTCCATTTCATCATAGGTCTGTTTTGCCAGTTTGAGGGCCTGATTGGCGCGTGGCACGCCCGCGTAAATTGCGACGTGCTGAAACGCTTCAAGTACATCCTGCTTGCTGGCGCCGGTACGGGCTGTAGCGCGGATGTGCATCGGGATTTCTTCGAAATTGCCCAACGCAGCCAGCAAAGCCAGCGTCAGCATGGATCTCTCACGGTCGCTGATCCCGTCCGAGGCCCAGACGGTGCCCCACGCGCCTTCGGTGATAAGCGTCTGAAATGGACCGTCCAAATCAGACTTGGCGTCTTCGGCGCGATCCACATGGGCATCGCCCAGAATTCTGCGCCGCACTCGCATACCGGACTCGTATTTGTCACTCATTGCGGTTCTCCATCAGGAAGGCGGACAAGTGTTCAGCATAGGTGGCGGGGGCTTCCACACATGGCAGGTGCCCGGTGTTGGGTATTTCGGCATAGCGCGCCCCGGGGATCATAGCACAGGTCTGCCGGACCAGTTCGGGCGGGCAGGCGCGATCATCTGATCCGGCAATGGCCAGAACCGGCAATCGCAGCACCCGGGTCATGGGTTCAAGATCCGCATCTGCAATCGCGTTGCAGCATCCCAGGTACCCAGAAACAGGTGTACGTACCAGCATGTTGCGCCAAAGCAGCACGTTATCGGTTGCCCTGAAACCCGCCGCAAACCAACGGTCCAGAATTGCGTCTGCCACAG
The DNA here is from genome assembly GCF_056537065.1 of Ruegeria sp. CH2. Lineage (NCBI taxonomy): Bacteria > Pseudomonadati > Pseudomonadota > Alphaproteobacteria > Rhodobacterales > Roseobacteraceae > Ruegeria > Ruegeria sp. CH2. The sequence continues at coordinate 39,157 of NZ_JBQFQV010000019.1, read as the reverse complement.
GCTCGATGCCGGACGACCGGATCGCGCCCATCCGGTCACGCCACATCTGCGCCGTCCCCATTTTCGTGGCGGTGTTGGACAGAACAAGGGCGCGGATCTGGTCCGGTCTGCGCGAAGCCAGCGCCTGACCGATCATCCCGCCAATCGACAGGCCGACAAACACCGTGTCGCGAACCCCGATATGGTCAAGCAAAGCCTCGGCGTCATCCGCCAGCTCAGCCATGCTGTAAAGCGCCTGAGGGCATTCCGACAGGCCGTGACCACGCAGATCGAACCGGATCAGGCGCAGGCCCTTGGGCAGCAAGGGCACAACCTTGTCCCAAAGGCGCAGGTCAGTTCCCAGCGAGTTGGCAAACACCACAGGCGTGCCATCTGGATCGCCATCCTCACGCCAATGCAGGTGAATGTTATCCAGCGCCGCAATCTGCATCAGTAGGGCAGCCCGACGTAGTTTTGTGCAAACACCGATTGGGCCTCTTTGTTTTCGCACAGGAAATCAATGTCAGCCTTCTGCATTTTCAGGTCAAAGCCGTTCTGTTCCGGAAAACGGTGCAACAGATTGGTCGTGGACCAGCTGAACCGCTCGGCCTTCCAGATCCGGGCCAGCGCTTTTTCGGAATAGCGGTCGATGCCTTCGCTGTCGCGGTCTTCATAGAATTGCAGCAGTGCGTTGTGCAGATAGTGGATGTCGCTTGCCGCCGTGTTAAGCCCCTTGGCCCCTGTGGGGGGCACGATATGCGCGGCATCCCCACACAGGAACAAACGGCCCCAGCGCATTGGTTCGGTCACGAAAGACCGCAGCGCCGCAATTGATTTTTCGACCGATGGCCCGGTAATCAGTGTCTCAGCATATTGCGCGGGGATCCTGCGTTTCAGCTCCTGCCAGAAGGCTTGATCAGTCCAGTCATCGGCACTGTCAGACAGCGAGCATTGAATGTAGTATCGGCTGAGGTTCTCATTGCGCATGGAACAAAGCGCAAAACCGCGTTCCGATCCGGCATATATCAGTTCGTTATGGACCGGGGGTGTTTCGGACAAAACGCCCAGCCAGCCAAACGGATAGACCTTTTCATATTCCCGGCGCACGGTCAGCGGGATGGTTTGACGCGACACCCCATGAAATCCGTCGCAACCGGCGACAAAATCGCAATCAATCCGGTGTCCGGTCCCATCCGCTTGATACGTCACATAGGGTGCATCGCTGTCAGCCCCGTGAATCTGAACATCATCGGCGTTGAAAACGATCTTACCGCCCATTGCCTCGCGCGCATCATACAGGTCACGGGTTACTTCAGTTTGTCCGTAAACAACCACATGACTGCCTGTCAGCTTTTTAAAGTTGATGCCGAATTCGATATCGCCATACGAGATCACTGTGCCGTCATGGACAAAGCATTCCTTGTCCATCCGCTCTGCCACACCGGCTTCGCGCATCAGTTCCACAAAACCGGTTTCCAGAATACCAGCGCGAATGCGGCCCAGAACATATTCCCTGGTTTTGCGCTCTAATACGATGGTGTCTATGCCCTTGCGGTGCAACAACTGGCTGAGCAAAAGACCTGAGGGTCCACCGCCGATGATCGCGACCTGAACGCGCATGTTGGCTCTCCTGATTTCGCGTATCTAATAATTGAACGCCATATCTCGATATGTAAAATGAGTTCTGCTTGGACTTAGTTGCCGGAATTGGAAAGTAATGATAGATCGCCGCATCAAAGTTAGGCATATTCAATGTTTTATTGAGATATGTCGCGAGAAAAGCCTGAAAGTTGCGGCAGAGAAGCTGTTTCTCACGCAACCGGCGATATCCAAGACACTTAAGGAGCTTGAGGATATTCTGGGCACTGTGCTGTTGTCCCGTAACCGGTCCGGTGTTTCTCTGACGCGGCAGGGCGAAGTGTTTCTGCATTTTGCCGAAATGTCACTGGCCGCTTTGCAGCAAGGTTTTTCTGGTGTGGAACAGATCGAGGCGCGGGGCAGGGCCAGCCTTCGGGTCGGGGTGCTGCCTTCGGTTGCGGCCCGTTTGATGCCAGCCGTTGCTACCGAGTTTTCCGAACTTGCGGGCAATGCCCGACTGAGCGTTTTCGACGGTCCACATGGCCATTTGATGGAGCGTCTTCGACTGGGCGACCTAGAGCTTGTTATCGGGCGTTTGGGTCGCCCTGAAACCATGCAGGGCATTTCCTTTACCCAGCTTTACGAGGAGAAGGTCGTCTTTGTCGTGCGCGCGAATCACCCGCTGCTGAAAGCCCCCGATCTCAGGCGGATTACCGAGTGGCAAGTGCTTTACCCGCCTGAAGGATCGGCAATTCGGCCCTTGGTGGATCGCCTCATGATCGCGCACGGGATTGGTGAAATCGAAGATCGTCTGGAAACTGTCTCGGGTGCTTTCGGGCGGGTGTATACCCGGCAGACCGATGCGATCTGGATCATCTCGGCGGGGGTGGTCGCCAATGAAATCAGCGATGGCCACCTTGTGGCGCTGCCGTTTGATACGTCAATCACACGCGGGCCCGTTGGGCTGATGCGTCGGCCTGACCAGGTCCTGTCACCTCAGGCGCAGGTTTTCGGGTTGGCTTTGGACAATGCAATTGCGAGGTTGGGCTTGTCGCCTGATGGTGCGACCTCTGATAACTAAGGCTGGTCCATTCCGCCGGGTGGCGCTAGGACAGGAGCACAAGATGGATGACAAGGAACGCAGAATCCGTGAGGCGATTATCGAGAAATGCCTTTTTCTGAATTCCAGTGGTCTTAGCCAGGGCACATCCGGCAATATCTCGGCCCGATACGAGAACCGGATGCTGATCACACCTTCGGCGACGCCATATGACAAGCTGACCCCCGAGATGATCGTCTCAATGCCATTTGATGGAGAGTTTGGGACCTGGTATGGCCCGCTCAAACCTTCGACCGAATGGCGGTTTCACTTCGACATCCTCAAGACCCGCCCCGATATGGGCGCGGTGGTCCATGCACATCCGATCTATTGCACGGCGCTGGCGATTGCACACAAAGAAATCCCGGCAGCGCATTACATGGTCGCGGCCTTCGGCGGTCCCAATGTTCGCTGCGCACCCTATGCGCGCTTTGGAACGCCCGAGCTGTCGGAGCTGGCGATCGAAGCGCTGCAAGATCGAACCGCCTGTCTGCTTGGAAATCATGGGTCCATTGCCATGGGAGAGGACCTGGACAAGGCCATATGGCGCGCAGTCGAGCTGGAAACCATTGCCCGTCAATATTACCTTTCCCTGACCCTCGGTCCGGTGATCCTGACCGATGAACAGATTTCCGAAACGCTATCCGGTTTCGCTTCTTACGGCGTTCAGGACGACTACAAGGACGTCGCAGCAGGCACTGCGCACGAGCAAAATGCGTCTGAACAGAAGTGAGCGCCAGGATGGACGCGCTGGGGGTCGGTATATTGGGCTCAAGTCCAGAACTTCGCGACGTGATCAGGAGGTTTTCGCCTGTCGGCGTTGGTGTCACGCATCTGGCCATTCGCGCGGATACGGCTGCCTATTGATTTATTGTCGCGCGTAAAGAAAATGTAAGGTCAAAGCAAAAGAGTTCCGCAAGCGGGTAGGTATGGTAAAAATAAGAAATATGGAGGAGTTCGCGGCCCTGAGCGGGATTTCTCGGCCAACGGTTTCCAAATATTTCCACGACCCGGAAAGCGTTCGTTCCTCTACGCGGGCGCGTATCGAAGAAGCATTGGAAAAGTTCGATTACCGTCCAAATATCTATGCGGTGAACCAGAACCGAAAGCTGACCAAGAATATCGGTATCGTTGTTCCCTATCTTGCCGATCCATTTTTTGCCGAGATGGCCAGATACCTCGAGCAGAGCTGTATTGCGGCCGGGTATCGTCCATCTCTTTTCAGCTCGCATGGTGAGCAGGAACTCGAGAACGAAATACTCGACAGCCTGCGGTCGCTCAAGCCGGCCGGAGTACTGTTTGCTCCTTTGGGGCGCGGGTCGGACCGAGCTCACATCGAGAAATTTTGCGCCGAGGTGCCAACAGTTCTGTTTGACAGCAACCTCGAAGGTTTGGGTGCAGCCTTTATAGGGTCGGACAATTTCAGTTTTGTTTCCCAAACCGTGGAATACATGACCCGGACGGGTGAACCTCCGTCTTTCTTTGAAATGCGCACGCCAGCAAACCCAAACGCCAACAAGCGACGCAAGGCATATATTGAGGTTATGGAACGTCTGGGGTTCGAGCCCCATGTCATAAAAATCGATGGTGAAGGCTGGGCGTTTGAAGAGATCGGGCATCAGGGTGCTTTGAGAGTGTTGGAGAAAGGTGCTCTCAGGACGAATTCAGTTTTGTGCAGCAATGACCGTCTTGCAATCGGATTTCTGGCAGCCTGTTATGAGCAGGGGATTCGGGTTGGGCGAAAGGAAGATTGCTCACTCCGTGTCGCATCAAATGACGACCACCCCTTTGCAAAATTTACCTGCCCATCGCTGACAACAGCTGCGCATGATTATGACAACGTGGCTGGGCGCAGTGTGGACACCTTGTTTGAACTCATTGAAAGCGGCGGAAAATTTGACGATCGGACGGAAACTCTGTTTCCTGCGCGGCTTGTCTTGAGAGAATCCGCGTGAATTAAAACTTAACGCGCGTAAAGTTATTATTGACGCCGCGACAATTTATAAACTAGGGTCTCTGTACAGCATCCAAGCTCAGGGAGGACAGGGATGTATTTGAAGAACGCACTTCGTGCGGCGACTGCGTTGACTTTCGTCGCAACGGCAGCAGCCCAAGCGGAAACCATCACGATCGCGACCGTCAACAATGGCGACATGATCCGGATGCAGGGCTACACAGACGATTTCTCTAAAGCGACCGGCATCGATGTCGAGTGGGTGACGCTTGAAGAAAACGTACTGCGTCAGCGCGTGACCACCGACATCACGACCAAGGGCGGTCAGTTCGATATCATGACCATCGGCATGTACGAAACTCCGATCTGGGGCGCGAACGGCTGGCTGGTACCGCTGGACGGTTTGTCCGATGAATATGATGTTGGTGATCTGCTGCCTGCGATGGCAGGCGGGTTGAGCCATGATGGCACGCTTTACGCTGCGCCGTTTTATGGCGAAAGCTCGATGATCATGTACCGCACCGACCTGATGGAAAAGGCCGGTCTGGAAATGCCCGAAGCACCTACATGGCAATTCATCCGTGAAGCCGCGGCTGCCATGACCGATCGTGACAACGACATCAACGGCATCTGCCTGCGTGGTAAGGCAGGTTGGGGTGAAGGTGGTGCGTTCATTACGGCCATGTCCAACTCGTTTGGTGCACGTTGGTTTGACGAAGACTGGAAGCCGCAATTCGACCAGCCCGAATGGGCGGAAACGCTGAATTTCTACGTTGGAATGATGTCGGAATCCGGACCGGCCGGATATGCCACCAACGGCTTCAATGAAAACCTGTCGCTGTTCCAGCAGGGCAAGTGCGGCATGTGGATCGATGCGACAGTTGCAGCCTCTTTCGTGACCAACCCCAACGACTCGACAGTGGCGGATCACGTTGGCTTTGCTCTTGCGCCAGACACCGGTTTGGGCAAGCGGTCCAACTGGCTCTGGGCCTGGGCGCTGGCCATTCCAGCGGGCACACAAAAACAGGATGCAGCCAAACAATTCATCGAGTGGGCCACGTCCAAGGACTATATTGAACTGGTTGCCGCAGCCGAAGGTTGGGCGAACGTGCCGCCGGGTGCGCGCAAATCGCTGTACGAAAACCCTAACTATCAGGAAGTTCCATTCGCTCAGATGACGTTGAACTCGATCCTGTCTGCCGATCCAAGCAACCCGACAGTGAAGCCGGTGCCTTATGTTGGCGTTCAGTTTGCGGCAATTCCGGAATTTGCGGGTATCGCCACGCAAGTCAGCCAGGAGTTCTCGGCCGTCTATGCCGGACAGCAAACGGTGGATGAGGCGCTTGCCAAAGCGCAGGCCTTCACAGCAGAAGAGATGGAAGCCGCAGGATACTGAGGCAACCTTCCCAGCGGGGGGCAGACCTTCTGTCCCCTGCTCCCACTTCCACAATTCGTGTTTTTCTCGCAGGCTGCCTTACGCCTGAACAGAGAGGTCTTGCACAATGGCAACTCAACATTCCAGATCAGTTGCACGCCTGATGATGGCACCCGCAGTGGTGCTGCTGCTTGGCTGGATGCTCGTGCCGCTGACGATGACCCTGTATTTTTCCTTCAAGAAATACCTTCCCTTGCGGGGCGGTGATCTCGGATGGGTGGGTTTCGACAACTATATCCGGTTTGTTTCGTCCAGTTCGTTCTGGCCCGCCGTACAGGCAACGCTTGTCATTGTTATTGGCGTGTTGGCGATTACGGTCTTACTGGGCATCCTGCTCGCCATGCTTCTGGATCAACCGATGTGGGGCCAGGGGGTGGTGCGCATCCTCGTTATTGCACCATTCTTTGTTATGCCGACTGTGTCAGCTCTGGTCTGGAAAAACATGTTCATGGACCCGGTCAACGGGTTGTTGGCCCATCTGTGGCGCTTTTTCGGGGCTGAACCGGTCTCGTGGTTGTCCGAAGCTTCAATGACTTCGATTATCATGATCGTGTCGTGGCAATGGTTGCCATTTGCGACACTGATCCTTTTGACCGCAATCCAGTCGCTGGACAGTGAGCAACTGGAAGCCGCTGAAATGGATGGCGCACCGCCGCTCAAGCGGTTCTACCACATCATTCTGCCGCACCTGAGCCGTGCAATCACAATCGTAATCCTGATCCAGACAATCTTTCTGCTTTCGATCTTTGCCGAGATTTTCGTCACCACCGGTGGCGCGTTCGGCACCCGTACACTCACCTACCTGATCTTCCAGCGCGTTTTGGAAAGCCAGAATGTCGGTCTCGGATCAGCCGGAGGTGTCTATGCGATCATTCTCGCCAATATCGTTGCGGTCTTCCTGATGCGCATCGTCGGCAAGAACCTAGACGCGTGAAGAGGTAAAACCATGGCCCGCACCGTTACAATCCAACGCAAGTCGCTGAACACTGCCCTGGCCTGGGCCGTAGGTCTGCTGATCTTTTTCCCGATCCTCTGGACCATCCTGACCAGCTTCAAAACCGAAGCACAGGCCATCGCAAGCCCGCCACTGTTCCTGAACTTCGACTGGACGCTCGAGAACTATGCTGTCGTGCAGGAACGCTCGAACTACATGCGTTTCCTTTGGAACTCGGTCATCATCGCAGGCGGGTCAACCCTGTTGGGTGTGATCATTGCCGTACCGGCAGCATGGGCAATGGCGTTTGTTCCTTCGAAACGTACAAAGGACATTCTGCTTTGGATGCTCTCTACCAAGATGTTGCCGGCAGTCGGTGTCCTTTACCCGATCTACCTGCTGTTCATCCGTCTGGGGCTGCTTGATACACGAGGTGGACTGGTTGTCGTGTTGATGCTGATCAACTTGCCGATCATCGTCTGGATGCTCTACACCTACTTTCGCGAAATTCCCGGTGAAATTCTTGAAGCTGCGCGGATGGACGGGGCAACGCTGAAAGAGGAAATCCTGCACATCCTGACACCCATGGCTGTACCGGGCATCGCTTCGACTGTTTTGCTGAACTTCATTCTTGCCTGGAACGAGGCATTCTGGACCCTCAACCTGACAGCCGTTGACGCGGCCCCGCTGACCGCATTTATCGCCAGCTATTCCAGCCCCGAGGGCCTGTTCTTTGCCAAGCTCAGCGCGGCTTCGACAATGGCCATTGCACCGATCCTGATCCTTGGCTGGTTTAGCCAGAAACAACTTGTCCGCGGCCTGACTTTTGGCGCTGTGAAATAAGGAAAACTTCTCATGGGACGTATTCAACTCAAGTCCGTGACCAAAAGCTTTGGCGACGTGCAGGTTATCCCGCCACTGGATCTGACCATCGAAGACGGAGAGTTCACGGTGTTCGTCGGGCCATCGGGTTGCGGTAAGTCCACTTTGCTGCGCCTGATTGCGGGGTTGGAGGACATCACCTCTGGCTCCATCGACATTGATGGGGCCGATGCAACAAACGTACCACCTGCAAAACGCGGTCTGGCGATGGTTTTCCAGTCTTATGCCTTGTACCCGCACATGTCCGTTCGCAAGAACATCGCCTTTCCCTTGCGGATGGCAAAACTGGATCAGGCCGAAATCGACAAACGTGTGGAAGGGGCCGCGCAGGTTCTGAACCTGACCGACTATCTGGATCGCCGCCCCGGCCAACTGTCTGGTGGCCAGCGCCAGCGTGTGGCCATCGGGCGTGCCATTGTCCGCGAACCCGCAGCGTTTCTGTTCGATGAGCCGCTGTCCAACCTGGACGCCGCGCTGCGCGTTGGCATGCGTTTGGAGATCAGCGAGTTGCACGAGCGGTTGGCGACAACCATGATCTATGTGACCCATGATCAGGTCGAAGCGATGACGATGGCCGACAAGATCGTCGTGCTTCAGGCTGGTGTGATCGAGCAGGTCGGAAGCCCGCTGGACCTATATCGAACGCCGCGAAACCTTTTTGTCGCCGGGTTCATCGGTTCGCCCAAGATGAACTTTATCGAAGGCGAAGAGGCTGCAAAACACGGCGCACATACAATCGGTATCCGCCCCGAACATATTGCTGTGTCCGAGAACGAAGGAACCTGGAGCGGTGTCGTCGGCGTGTCCGAACATCTTGGATCAGATACGTTTTTCCACATACATGAAACCGGTCTGGCGGAAACAATCACGGTGCGCGCGGACGGAGAGGTTGGATTTAGGCATGGCGACCGTATCTACCTGACGCCACGTGCCGACGTGCTTCATCGTTTTGACGCCCAAGGGCTGCGGATCGAATGAAGCGACTGGACGGAAAAACCGCGCTCATTACCGGGGCTGCGCGCGGAATCGGGCTGGCCTTTGCAAAAGCTTACGTCGCCGAAGGTGCGCGTGTGGCCATTGCCGACATTGATATCACGCGGGCGCAAGCCGCAGCCTCGGAAATAGGTGACGCAGCAATGGCGGTCGAAATGAATGTCGCTGATCAGGACAGCGTCGACAATGCTGTTGCGCGCACAGTGGATCAGTTCGGCCAGATTGACATTCTGATCAACAATGCCGCCGTTTTTTCAGCGGCACCCATCACCGAAATCGACCGCGCCGATTACCAACGCGTCTTCGATATCAATGTCTCGGGCACCCTGTTTACATTGCAGGCTGTTGCGCGACACATGATCGACGCCAATGTCAAAGGCCGGATCATCAATCTGGCCTCACAGGCTGGTCGGCGTGGCGAATCTCTGGTCGCCGTTTACTGCGCCAGCAAGGCTGCCGTAATCTCTTTGACGCAGTCAGCGGGACTCAATCTGATCGCTCACGGGATAAATGTGAATGCGATCGCACCTGGTGTTGTGGATGGAGAACATTGGGATGGCGTCGATGCCTTCTTTGCGAAGTATGAAAATAAACAACCGGGACAGAAGAAGCGCGAAGTTGCATCAGCGGTACCGTTCGGCCGTATGGGACGTGCCGAGGATTTGACCGGGATGGCTGTGTTTCTGGCGTCTGATGAAGCGGAATACATCGTGGCCCAGACTTACAATGTCGATGGCGGAAACTGGATGAGCTGATGACCCCTTTGGCGGACATAACACCGGTAGAGCTGCGCCTCGACCACCTTGGGGCGCTTCCGGCAGATATCAAGAAACCCGGATACCGGCGAGAAGATATGGCACCTGGGATTGTTCATATCGGACTTGGGAATTTTCACCGTGCGCATCAGGCGTGGTACATCCACAGGCTTATGCAAAAAGGGTTGGCCCAGGACTGGGCGATCATCGGGGCCGGCGTTCGGGCCTATGACGCGGACATGCGCGAAAAGCTGATCCGGCAGGACTGTCTGACAACTTTGATCGAGCTTGACCCGTCCGGTGTTTCGGCCGAAGTCATCGGCCCGTTGATCGACTATCTGCCCATTGAACCCCAAAATGCGCCTCTGATCAGGAAAATGTCCGATCCCGCCATCCGGATCGTGTCCCTTACCGTTACGGAAGGTGGCTATTTTCTGGATGCCAAGTCGGGTGTTTTCGACGTGGACCACGATGACATTCGACACGACGTGCAAAACCCGCAACAGCCTCGCACGGTCTTTGGTGCCATAGTGGCAGCACTTGGCAATCGCCGTGCCGCCGGGCATCTGCCCTTTACGGCATTAAGCTGTGACAACCTTCAGGGCAACGGAACCATCCTGCGCAATTGCGTTGTTGAACTGGCACGCCTTACGGACCCTGATCTTGCGGATTGGATCGATCAGAACGGGGCGTTCCCGAATTCGATGGTGGATTGCATTGTTCCCGCAACCACTGATCATGTCCGAACCCAGACCCGCGCCCTGGGAATTGAAGACTGCGTTCCGGTGTCACACGAGAATTTCCGCCAATGGGTGATTGAAGACGATTTCTGTGCCGGGCGGCCGATGTTGGAGAATGTCGGCGTTACGATCACCAAAGACGTACACGCATATGAAACCCTGAAACTACGTATTCTGAACGGCGGGCACCAGATTCTGGCGAATGTGGGTGAGGTTCTGAACATCCCCACAATCGCGGACTGCATGAACGACCGGGAAATTTCGGCATTCTTCCTGAAAGTACAGACCGAAGAAATTCTTCCTCATGCCATTGCAGTTCCCGGGATGACACCGGAACAGTATCTGGATCTGGTCAATCGCAGGTTTTCGAACACGGCTATTCACGACACCACGCGGCGCGTGGCCTTTGATGGGTCTGCACGACACCCCGGATTCTTGCTCCCGTCGCTTCGCGATGCACTGGCCTCGGGTACATCTGTTACTGGGTTGGCGCTGGTTGAAGCTTTCTGGTGCCGGATGTGCGCCGGTCTGCGTGAGGATGGATCAGAGATTGCGCCCAATGATCCCATCTGGAGCGATTTGCAGAGTGCGGCCCTTGCCGCCAGGGAACAGCCCGAAAAGTGGCTTGAGGCAGCAAACCTGTACGGAAGTACTGGCCGTGAAGCTCAGTTCGCAGAAGCCTTCATACGCTGGTTGCCGCGGATCTGGCAGCACGGAAGCCGGACGACGATCAAAAGCTATCTGAATGCGCTTTCCTGACGGATGTGATCTCGGTTCAGGTGGTTTCCATTATTGAACTGGTCGCAGGCTTTGAATTTCCGGTGTCCGATCGAAAACTGCCATAGGCGTCAATCTTTGGATTTCCGCACGATATATACGCCTGCGAGGCAGAGAGCGAAACCAAAGGCGATGCGCCAGGTGACCGGCTCGCCCAGGATCATCCAGGCCAGTGCAATTGCCAAAGGGGTGACAAGGTAAAGCAATGTGGACACGCGGGTCGCGTCGCCGCGCTGAACAAGTGCGACATAGAGGCTGATCGAGATCAGGGAATTGGCGATGACCAGATACGCAAGGGAAAGGATCAGGTTTGGATGCCAGGTGACTTCCATCGTTTCGGTCGCCATTGCGATGGGAAGCAGCACGGCAAATCCGATCACATATTGAACAGCACCACCCAACACTGGGTCGCTGCGCCGCCCGTGACGTTTTTCCAGCAAAGTGGCGGCGGTCAGGCCGACCAATGCACTAACCGCAAGCAGCCCGGCGGAAAGAGGCACTGCGCTAGTCTTGTCAAAGACGCTGATTGCAACCCCCGCAAAACCCAGCGCCAGGCCAACCCACATCACGGGCCGTCCACGCGCTTCTCCGACCAACGGAGAGAAGGCGGCGACAAGTGCAGGTTGCAAGGCCATCACGATGGCAGTGGTGCCGGCACCCAACCCCTGTTTCATCGCCTGATAGGCCAGACCGAAGTAAACACATTGAATAAGAAACCCACTTGCCGCCATCGCGGCCCAGTGCGCCGGATCACGCGGCAGGGCAGGGCGGAACACCGCCAGCAGCGGCAGAAGACACAGAACAGCCAGACCATAACGGATCGCAAGCATGGTCATCGGTTCCACATAGGGCAGCCCCAGCTTGGCAAAGCTGTAGCCACCCGCCCAGAACAGCACGAACAGAACCGGTGCACCCAACCAGAATATCGATACCGCGCGGGCCGAGGTCATCATCTATTCCAGCTTCGAAGATAATCGCCCAAGCATATCAAGGCATTGGGCCATTTGGTCGACCGAGACGTATTCATCGGGTTTATGCGCTTGATCGATTGATCCGGGGCCGCAGACAACGACGCTCATCCCCAACTGCTGGAATATCCCGGCCTCGGTGCCGAAAGGTACAACGTCGGCGCCATTTGCCCCTGTCAGTTCCATCACAAGGTCACGCGCTTCGTTGTCGTCCATTGGCTCCAGCCCGTCGACCTCACCGATTACTTCGGTCTTGATACCGGCATCGGGATGAACAGTCTGCATTGCCGGGATCAGGGTTTGCGCGCAAAACCGGTGCAGTTCGTCTTTGACGTAATCCGCATCCGCCTTTTGCACTGGTCGCATCTCCCAATCGACCCGCGCCTTACCGGGGATCACATTATGGGCCACCCCGCCCACCAGCGAACCGGTATTTATTGTTGTCCATGGCGGGTCGAACGGGCTGTTTTCCGGTGCTCGCCCTTGCAAATCAGCCTTCAGCGCCAGCAGTTTCGACACGTATTGCACTGCGTATTCGACAGCGTTAACGCCGCGCTCGGGGGCCGAGCCATGGCCTTCGAACCCGGTAAAATGCGCTGTATATTCATAGCAGCCCTTGTGGCCTTCGATGATGCGCATCGAGGTGGGCTCGCCGATGATGACCACAGCGGGTTTGATCGCTTTCTCCCGCAGGGTTTTGGCCAAAGCCTGCGCGCCAAAACAGCCGATTTCTTCATCATAGGTAAAGGCAAAATGCACCGGGCGTTGAAGGGCCAGCTTTGCGTAGTACGGGGCCATGACGACTGCCGCCGCGATAAACCCTTTCATATCGCAGGTTCCGCGCCCAAACCACTTGCCGTCCCGCTCATCCATCACGAACGGGTCCGAGGACCAGTCCTGATCGGCGACAGGCACTACATCGGAATGGCCTGACAGAACGACACCACCGTCGCGCTTGGGGCCCAACGTGGCAAAAAGATTGGCTTTGGTGCCGGTTTCGTCATGCCATATTCCCACCGCTGCACCGCAATCGCTCAACCGGTCCGCGAGGTGCTTGATCATGTCCAGGTTGCTGTCTGACGAAACCGTAGGGAAGCTGATCAGTTCGCCCAGCAGGGTCTTGGCGTCTTCGAGGATGCTCAAGGCTTAGTCTTTCACAAAGAGCTTTCGCTCGATATTGCACAGGGCTTCGGCGGGGCCGTTTTCAGTAATAAGAATGGTTTCCGTGGTCTCAAGCCCCCAGCTGTCCATCCACAGCGCAGGCATGAAATGGAAAACCATGCCCGGTTGCAGAATGGTCTCGTCTTCGGCACGGATCGACGCTGTCCGTTCGCCCCAATCTGGCGGATAGCTCAGGCCAATAGGGTATCCCATGCGCCCCTCCCGTTCGAGTCCGTGACGGGCAAGAACCTTATGAAAAGCGTTTGCAATGTCGCTGGTTCGATTGCCAGCCCGTGCAGCCTCTAAACCCGCCGCTATCCCTTCGATCTGCGCGCGTTCCGCGTCCCGCATTTCTGGCGGCGGAGTGCCAAGAAATACTGTGCGGCAAAGCGGAGCGTGATAGCGCCGATAGCAGCCGGACAGTTCGAAAAATGTTGCTTCACCCTTCTTCATCGGTGCGCCATTCCATGTCAGGTGCGCGGCAGTGGCATCCAGCCCTGAGGGTGTCAAAGGGACAATGGCCGGGTAATCCCCCCAATCATCCTCAATCCCGGTAATCCCGGCATGATAGATATCTGCGACAAGGTCGTTCTTGCGCACGCCCACCGCGGCGCGATCAATGGCCGTTTGGATTACTTTTTCGGAAATCCGGGCCGCCTTGCGAATAAAGACAAGTTCTTCTTCCGACTTGATCAAACGCTGCCAGTTCACAAGTGCCGTCGCATCCACCAGCGTCGCTTCGGGCAATTCCTTGCCCAAAACCTCGTGTGCCTTTGCGGAATAGTAATAGTTCTCCATCTCAACGCCGATGCGGGCGGTGCTCAGCCCGAGCGCGCGAATGTGGCCAGCCAGATCCTGCATTGGATGGCGTATGGTTGATTGAACGTAGTGGTCTGCATAGCCGCGAATGTTGTCCTTGGACATCCAGCATGTGCGCAACCCACCCAATGCATCCATCTGGCGTCCCCACCAAATCGGCTCACCTTCCATGCCGAGCAATACGCCCTGATGCACGTAAAAGGACCAACCATCATAGCCAGTCAGCCAAGCCTGGTTCGAAGGGTCGGTGACAAACAGTAGCTCTAGCCCCGCTTTTTCCATAGCGCTTCGGGTCTTGGCGATCCTGCGGTCATATTCCGCTTGGCTGAAGGGGGCGTGTTCAATCGGCATGGCATCCTCGGAGGCTGGATATGACATGTACTTGAGCGCAATCTTTCCAATTTGTACACAAATGAACTTGTAAGCGATACCTGAACCGAAACCCCTATTAGAAGTTAATGGGTTATCTAACGAGGAGATCATGGTACGGGTACAGGGTATTCGCCCTCAGCATCGAAGGACGCAGTAGAATAGAGCGCTGGAAACACGCGAAGGTCCCTGTTCGGCGGTAAGTGCGTTTCCGAAACCGCGCCAAAAGTCATGAGCCACCGAGGGTCATGAGAAATTTCTTCAGACCTCATCTGATCGCGGTTTTCGCGGACCAATCGACTATTTGTGCGGTTTTATGCTGCGCCTGAGCGAGGATCGGCGTTTCTCCGCTGGATATGATTGCAAGACGGCAACGGTGGCACCTGATCTCGCGCGCGGCATGGTGCAGGGGGTCGGTGTCTTGGGGCACAGTGAAGGCTCGCTGCCAAACCCCAGATGTCCAAGGACTCAATCAATGCTACACACTGCGCCCACCTGTCGAGAGGCGGCCCCTTGTTTCGATGCATGTCGATCCAGCGCGCTCGACACCAACGGCATTCTCTATTCAACGCGTGCCGCGTCCCCTGTGGTGAACGAGGCAGAGTGTCAGAGCCTGCGCAACTCGACCGGTCAGAGGAAAGCGCGCAATCTTTGGGGAATGGTTGCGTGGGGTTTGTTGGTGATAGTCCAAATCGCTGCGTACGCCGCCATGTTCTATGGCGTGTTGGTTATGCATATCTCGCTGCTTCCCTACGTATTTCTGGTTGCACTGACAGTCTTATTCTGGCTGGGCTACGATTGCATTCGCGATATGCGCAAGGATGCTTCATCAGCTAACGGTCAAAGTTAGATATCCTTTCTTACCTGAATGACTTCGGGTCAATGACAGTCAATATCTGTGGCCAAACTGCCGGGCCCAGTGGAATGTAAGTGTTGCCCTTCGTGATTTCCTTGGGGCAGGGCGCTTTCAGGTTCAAGACACACCCTGGCAACAGGCATCTTTCACGAAAGTCAGTGACAGAGCCGGTTGACAACAGGTTTTGTATTTTGGATACATTTGTCAGGGATATCGCAACGACCTGTATTGTCACTGAACGCTCTGACGACAAAGAGCCCTGCGATTGTCTTGCAAAGTCCATTTCTGGGAGAAAATCATGAAACTCAATCTTCTGGCCGCAACCACGGCAATAGCCCTGTCGGGTGCCGTGGCACAGGCAAATACCCTGGTGTATTGTTCCGAAGGTTCACCCGAGGGGTTTGACCCTGCACTGTTTACCGCAGGAACTACCTTTGATGCCTCGTCGCATCCTATTTATAACCGGTTGCTTGAATTCGAAACCGGTACAACCAATGTGATCCCCGGTCTGGCTGAAAGTGTCGAGGCCAGTGATGATGGCCTGGAATACACGTTCAAGCTGCGCCAGGGTGTCAAATTCCATTCGAATGACGAATTCACCCCGACCCGAGACTTCAACGCTGATGACGTAATCTTTTCCTTCATGCGCCAAAAGGACGAGAACCACCCCTATAACCAAGTGTCTGGCGGTACGTGGGAATACTTCCAGGGTATGGGGATGCCGGATCTGGTCTCTTCTATCGAAAAGATTGATGACTACACGGTGAAGTTCACCCTGTCCAAGCCAGAGGCACCCTTTGTTGCGAACATGGCGATGGATTTTGCATCGATCATGTCAGCCGAATATGGCGATGCTATGATGGCTGCCGGAACGCCTGAAAAACTGAATACCGCGCCCATCGGAACCGGGCCTTTCTCGTTCGTGGCCTACCAGAAAGACGCGGTGATCCGCTATGCGGCCAATGGCGACTACTGGAAGGAACCGGCGCAGGTCGAAAACCTGATCTTTGCCATTACGCCGGACGCGTCTGTTCGCTACCAGAAGCTGAAAGCTGGCGAATGCCATGTGATGCCTTACCCGAACCCGGCTGACATTCAGGCGATGAAGGATGATGCAGACATCAACATGATGGAGCAGGAAGGGCTGAACGTCGGGTATCTGGCTTACAACACCACGATGGCGCCGTTCGACAACCCCAAGGTTCGCAAAGCGTTGAACATGGCGATCGACAAGCAGGCGATCATCGACGTGGTTTTCCAGGGCTCGGGCCAGGCTGCCAAGAACCCGATCCCGCCAACCATGTGGGGCTATAACGACGCTATTGTGGACGATGCCTATGATCCCGAAGCGGCCAAGGCCATGCTTGATGCCGAAGGTGTCTCGGACTTGTCGATGAAGATCTGGGCGATGCCTGTTCAGCGCCCCTATAACCCCAATGCCCGCCGCATGGCCGAGCTGATCCAGGCTGATTTTGCCAAGGTTGGTGTGGGCGTCGAAATCGTCTCATACGAGTGGGGCGAATACCTGTCACGCTCGAAAGAACTGAACCGCGACGGTGCTGTTCTGCTGGGTTGGACCGGTGATAACGGCGATCCGGACAACTTCCTGGCCGTTCTGCTGGGCTGTGACGGGGTCGAAGCATCGAACCGTGCACAATGGTGCCACCAGCCGTTCGAGGATCTGATCCTGAAAGCCAAGCAAAGCACCGATCAGGCAGAGCGGACCAAGCTGTATGAACAAGCGCAGGTCGTGTTCAAAGAGCAGGCCCCATGGGCAACCATTGCTCACTCGGTTGTATTCATGCCGATGAGCAACAAGGTGCAAGGCTACAAAGTGCACCCGCTGGGCGGCCACATCTTCTATGGTGTGAGCGTCGAGTAAGCCACCACTCACTCACCGGAGCTGCCTGTTTGGCAGCTCCGGCTTTTTTATTGAGGAGGTCGGCCTGAATGCCGGATCTGTCCGAATATCGTCAACTGGCACGGGACCTGTCAGTCGACGCAGTAGCTCTTGTGCCTGGCCCGAACTTCACCCGCGCTTTGGGAAAAGCTTTCATGAGCCACGAGCGGCCCTTCGTGGTGATTGTCCCGGCTGAGGGACAGGCCGCAGCGATTGTGCCCAATCTGGAACTGGCGTCATGGGATCTTGTAGGGTTCGAGGGCGCTGTTTTCGATTGGCGCGATCAGAGCGGTTATGATGATGCGTTTACTGCTTTGGCCGCACATATGCCGATCCGCTCTCTTGCGGTGGAAGGTCAGGTGATGCGGGTTTTTGTCTCTGCGGCTTTCACACGTGCTATGCCGGACTTGCGGATCGTTGACGGTGAACGCGAAATCTCGGGCCTGCGCATTATCAAAACCGATGAAGACATTGCTGCGATGCAGGCGGCCATCGATATCTCGGAACGTGCTCTGGGTCGTGTGATTGCAGATGTGCGCGTCGGTCAGACTGAAAAACAGGTCGAGCAGGCCCTGATACAGGCGCTGTTTGCAGAAGGAGCCGAGTCTCTGGCGTTTTCGCCAATCGTTGCGGCTGCCGACAACTCTGCACGGCCGCATGGGAAAGCACGCAGCGACTACCAGATCAGGGCAGGCGACGCGTTACTGTTCGATTTCGGCGCCTGCAACGATGGTTTTGCCGCTGACATCACGCGAACCTTCTTTGTTCAAGACGTATCGGACGAGGGTAGGGAAGTCTACGATACCGTTCTGCGCGCCAACAAAGCCGGGTTCGAAGCTTGCCGCCCGGGTGCAACGGCCCATGACATCGACGATGCGGTCATCAGCGTGCTCGAGGCCTCGCCATTTGCGGATCGTATACGTACCAAAACGGGCCACGGGCTTGGCCGGGATGTGCACGAGGCACCTTATATCATGCGCGGAAACCACCAGAAAATTCTTCCGGGCATGGTCTGGACGAATGAACCAGGTCTCTACGCGCTCGAAAGTTTTGGCGTTCGCATTGAAGATGACGTGCTTGTCACTGCGGATGGTTGCCGGTCGCTGACCCATTTCCCCAAAGAGCTTACAATCATAGGTCGCTGATGTTTGGTTACTTACTCACCCGCATTGGCCTGTTCGTCCCGACTTTTCTGGGCGTGACGTTGATCTCATTCATGTTCATCCGGGTGCTGCCGGGTGATCCGATCATCGTCATGGCCGGCGAGCGTGGCATGACTGAAGAACGCTATCAGGAAATGGTAGAAAAGCTGGGTTTCGACAAACCGGTGTTGCAGCAATACTGGGAATACCTTGCCGGGGTATTGCAGGGTGATCTTGGCGAAAGCTTTGTCACCAAAAAACCGGTCTGGGAGGAGTTCTTTTCGCTGTTCCCCGCGACAATGGAACTTTCGCTCTGCGCCATGATCTTCGCCATCGCATTGGGTCTGCCTGCCGGAGTGATTGCGGCGGTGAACCGGGGGAAGTTTTTTGACAGGGCACTGATGTCTTCGGCATTGGTCGGATATTCGATGCCGATCTTCTGGTGGGCGTTGCTGCTGATTATCGTGTTCTCGGGCAATCTTGGCTGGACACCGGTGTCCGGCCGGATCGACCTGCTTTATTACTTCCCAAGTGTCACCGGTTTTATGCTGATCGACAGTCTATTGTCCGGGCAGGAAGGCGCATTCGGGTCGGCCGTTCGTCATCTGGTCCTTCCTACGATTGTGCTGGGCACTGTCCCGCTGGCCGTGATT
Source organism: Ruegeria sp. CH2 (assembly GCF_056537065.1). NCBI lineage: Bacteria > Pseudomonadati > Pseudomonadota > Alphaproteobacteria > Rhodobacterales > Roseobacteraceae > Ruegeria > Ruegeria sp. CH2. The sequence continues at coordinate 20,163 of NZ_JBQFQV010000019.1, read as the reverse complement.
GCGCGACAGACCCGGTCGGCGATGCTGGAGGTTCTGGGTGAGGATTACATCCGCACCGCGCGTGCCAAAGGGCTGTCACCGACGCGGATCAACGGATTGCATGCGTTGCGCAACGCTCTGATCCCTGTTGTCACGGTTATTGGATTGTCGGTCGGGTCATTGTTGGCGGGGGCAATTCTTACCGAAACCATCTTCAGCTGGCCGGGCATCGGCAAGTGGATGGTCGACAGTATTTTCCGCAGGGATTACCCGGTGGTGCAAGGGGGTTTGCTGATGATCGCGGTGATCGTGATGCTGGTGAACCTGCTGGTCGATGTCCTGTACGGCATCATCAACCCAAAAATCCGGAGAAGATGATGACCGAGCTTTCGTCGAACCAGCCAATGGCCGAAAATCGTCCCAGTGCACTGCGAGAGTTCTGGTATTACTTCAGCGAAAACCGCGGTGCCGTGATTGGGTTGTGGGTCTTTACAGGTTTTGTGTTCTGTGCGGCCTTTGCCCCTTTGCTGGCCCCCTATGATCCGACCGAACAGTTCCGGGACCATATCCTGCAACCCCCTGCCTGGCAGGAAGGCGGAAGCTGGGCCTTTCCGTTGGGTACCGATCCTTTGGGCAGGGATATGCTGTCGCGGCTGATCATGGGTTCACGCTATTCCTTCTTTGTGGGGATCGTTGTGGTCTGTGTTGCCGTAACGGGTGGCGTAATGGTCGGCCTTCTGTCGGGTTTTGCGCCCAAATGGGTTGATACATTGATCATGCGGGTGATGGACATCGTCCTGGCTTTCCCGTCTTTGCTGCTTGCCCTTGTTCTGGTCGCCATTCTGGGCCCATCACTGACCAACGCGATGATCGCCATCGCCATCGTGTTTCAACCGCATTACGTGCGCCTGACCCGCGCGTCGGTTCTGGCGGAACGGCAGAAAGACTATGTAACCTCGGCCCGTGTGGCCGGTGCGGGCAAGTCGCGGCTGATGTTCATCACGGTATTGCCCAATTGCCTGGCTCCGATCATCGTTCAGGCAGCCCTGTCTTTTTCCACTGCCATTCTGGACGCGGCGGCCCTTGGGTTTCTGGGCATGGGCGCGCAGCCCCCCACGCCGGAATGGGGCACCATGCTGGCTGAAGCGCGCGAGTTCATCCTGCGCGCATGGTGGGTTGTCACCTTCCCCGGTCTCGCAATTCTGGTCACCGTGCTTGCCATCAACCTGATGGGCGACGGGTTGCGCGATGCGCTGGACCCGAAACTGAAGCGGAGCTGATCGCATGAGCCTTTTGCAGATCCGTAACCTGACTGTCGAGTTCGCCACATCTTCGGGCAGTTTCCGCGCCGTGGACGGTGTCGATCTGTCGGTCGACAAAGGCGAATTGCTGGCCATCGTTGGCGAAAGCGGTTCGGGCAAGTCCGTGTCGATGCTGGCACTGATGGGCTTGCTGCCCTGGACCGCCACGATCACCGCCGATGAGATGAGCTTTGAGGGCCGTGACCTGTCCGGTATCTCGGCCCGTGAACGGCGCAAGATCATAGGCAAAGACATGGCGATGATCTTTCAGGAGCCGATGTCTTCGCTGAACCCCTGTTTTACTGTCGGGTTCCAGATCAAAGAGGCATTGCGCATCCACCTTGGCCTGAACCGAAAAGAGCGTCACGAGCGTGCGGTCGAATTGTTCGATCAGGTTGGCATTCCCGCGCCTGAAAGCCGCCTGAATACTTTTCCGCATCAGATGTCAGGGGGTATGAACCAACGGGTTGTGATCGCGATGGCCATTGCCTGCAAGCCCAAGCTGCTGATCGCGGATGAACCGACCACGGCACTGGACGTGACCATTCAGGCGCAGATTCTGGATCTGCTGATCCGGTTGCGTGATGAGCATGACATGGGCCTTGTTCTGATCACCCATGACATGGGCGTCGTTGCGGAAACCGCCGAGCGGGTTCAGGTGCAATATGCCGGGCAAAAGGTTGAAGAACAGCCTGTCAGGGATTTGTTCCGAACTCCCCGCCATCCCTACACCACGGCCCTGCTAAGTGCTTTGCCGGAACGGGCGACGTCCAAGATTCTTCCGACGATACCAGGTGTTGTTCCGGGGCAATTCGACAGGCCAAAAGGATGCCTTTTCAGCCCACGGTGCCGCTTTGCCGATGCGACCTGCGCCCAAACCCCGCCGACCCCTCATGCCGAGGGATTTGGCAAGGCGCGCTGTCACCATGTTGAAAAGATTGCCGCCGGAGAGCTGGTATGACCACACCTATCGTTCAGGCCAACGCCCTGGCCCGGTATTACACGGTCAAGGGCGGGTTGTTGTCCAAACCTGCAACCGTAAAGGCGCTGTCGGGGGTGGATTTCGACCTGCAACCGGGAAAAACACTGGCCATTGTCGGAGAGTCAGGCTGTGGAAAGTCTACGCTGGCCAGACTGATCACAATGATCGAAGAACCAACCTCGGGCAGTCTGACGATCAACGGGGTCGACATCACCCCTTCGCAATGGAGCAAGATGCGAGAGACGGTGCAGATCGTTTTTCAAGACCCATATAGCTCGTTGAATCCGCGTCAGCGCATCGGCCAGATCCTGCAAGAACCGTTGATCATCAACCGGCCACAGATGACGGCCGCCGACCGTGAAATGCAGGCACGCAAGATGATCGAGATGGTAGGCCTGCGCCCGGAACATTATGACCGCTATCCGCATATGTTCTCGGGTGGGCAGCGCCAGCGGATCGCCATTGCGCGGGCGCTTATGCTGGACCCCAAGGTGCTGGTTCTGGATGAACCTGTCTCGGCACTGGATGTGTCGATTCAATCGCAGATCCTGAACTTGCTGGTCGATCTTCAGGAACGGCTGAACTTGGCCTACCTGTTCATTTCACATGACTTGTCGGTTGTCCGGCATTTCGCCGACGACGTGATTGTCATGTATCTGGGGCGCGCGGTTGAAAAAGGCCCGAAAGAGCAGCTGTTCGCGGCACCCCGACATCCGTACTCCAAGGCGTTGCTGTCCACGACGCCCCGTGCCGACCCGGATGCCCGGAAAGAGCGGATCAAGCTGGAAGGCGAATTGCCGTCACCGATGAATATCCCGAAAGGGTGCGCTTTTGCGCAACGATGCTGGCTTGCGACCGATCAGTGCAGGCAAACATTGCCTGAACTGGATGATGAAATTCATCAGGTCGCGTGTCTGCATCCTCTTTTCTGAAAAACCAGATGGCCAGCGAAAACGCCCGGGCCATAGGACCGGGCGTTAGAAAATCCGCACGTCCTTGAAGGCGTCAGAGCCCCCATTTCTCGCGGTTTGCTTCAAAAAAGCCTTCCGCTTTTTTCACTTCGATCCAGTTGTTTACATAATTTATCCAGATCTGGTCGCCTTGTGGCAGGATCATCGCAATCGGCGAAGGTGACCGTGGACCGGCGTTTTTCACGCGGATAACAGGAAACTTCTCCTCAAGGGTCGAGCCCTCGATGTTCGACGTTATGAATACATCAGCACGACCGGCGATTACTTCCTGATACCCGCGGGCCGGGGCCTCGACCACCTTGATCTCGGCGTTCGGGAACCATTCGCGGACCCGTTTTTCGAATGTGGTGCCCAAAGTCGTCGCGACTTTCACACCGGTCTGGTTGATCGAGTCATAGCCGTCGAATTTGTTAGCCTTGTCCTTGGTGGTGTAGGGAAAAAGTTCGACCGAAATATAGCTGTCCGAAAAACCCGCAACTTTCATGCGCGGTGGCGAAATCGATGCCGACCCGGTCAGGTGGTACTTGCCCGCGACCACACCATTCACCAGTGTTTTCCAGTCGGTGGGGACAAATTCGACCTCAACTCCAAGATCGGCGGCCAATGCATTCATGATGTCGATGTCGTACCCTTTGTAGCTGTTGGTTGCCGGGTCGCGCAGTGTCATCGGGTTCCAGTCACCTGTGGTACCAACCTTGAGAACGCCGGAATCCAGCACCTCGTTCAGCGCAGATTGCGCCTGTGCGGAACCTGACAATACAAGCCCCAACACGGCGACCGCCGCGGCTTTCCAAAAAACGCTCATAGGTATCTCCCGTTGGTGGCGTTACGACCTTGTGATTGCAATCCTCATTGATTTCAGTCCAAAGGGAAAGATAACCTCAAGAAAATATTACAATGGGGCAAAAACGGGGGCAGTTCAGCATATGCCAGGCGCCGCAATCGAGCTTGTGGGCGTGAATAAGTGGTATGACACGTTTCATGTTCTCAAGGACATTAACCTGACGGTCAGCAGCGGCGAAAAGGTGGTGATTTGCGGGCCTTCAGGGTCAGGCAAATCCACCGTCGTTCGATGTATCAACCGGTTGGAAAAACACCAAAAAGGTATCATTCGGTTAGATGGGGTTGACCTGACGGATGACGCAAAGTCAACGGCAACCATCCGGTCCGATGTCGGGATGGTCTTCCAGCAATTCAATCTGTTTCCGCATTTGACCGTTTTGGAAAACCTGACTTTGGGTCCGATCAAAGCGCGCGGCCTGAGCCGGAAGGACGCGGAGGAAAAAGCGCGCCATTATCTGGATCGTGTACATATTCCCGATCAGGCGGACAAAAAGCCCATGCAGTTGTCCGGAGGTCAGCAGCAACGTGTGGCGATTGCACGATCCTTATGCATGGAACCGCGCGTGCTGCTGTTCGATGAACCCACGTCGGCGCTGGACCCCGAGATGATCTCAGAAGTGTTGGAAGTTATGGTTGAACTGGCAAATGAGGGCATGACCATGGTGGTTGTGACCCACGAGATGGGATTTGCCCGCAAAGTTGCCGACAAGATGATCTTCATGGATGCCGGTGAGATTGTCGAAGAAGGCAAGCCGGAGCATTTCTTTACCAACCCTCAGTCTGACCGCTGTCGCAAATTCCTGTCTCAGATACTGCAGCACTGAGAGGGGCAGATGAAAAAACTTCTACTAATCGTACCTTTGCTGCTGGCAGGCTGTTCTTCATCCCAGACCTGGGGCTGGTATGTGATCGACCCGACTACAGCATCGGGGTGGATCAATGTGAAATTCCTGATCTCGGGGATGGGTGCAACGATTCAGATTTCACTGATCGCCGCCGTGCTGTCGATCGTCATCGGTTTGCTGGTGGCCCTGCCGGGATTGTCCGAAAAACGTGGCTGGCGGCTGGTCAACCGTGTCTACGTTGAATTCATTCGGGCCATTCCCTTGCTGCCGATGCTGTTTTGGGTCTTTTACGGCTTGCCCATCGTGTTCAAGTCGATGGGCATGAACGTACCAATTGACCCGTTCTGGGGTGCAATCATCACCCTGGCGATTTCTGACAGCGCCTTCACTGCCGAGATTTACCGCGCAGGCATTCAATCCATTGCGCGAGGTCAAAGCGAAGCGGCGCAGACCATCGGGCTGAACTATGTGCAGACCATGCGCTACGTGATCCTGCCGCAGGCAATCCGGCGCATTCTGCCGCCCTTGGCAAACCAGTTCATCTACATCGTAAAGATGAGTGCATTCGCCAGCGTCATCGGGATGCAGGAACTGACCCGGCGCGCGAATGAGCTGGTGGTTACGGAATACCGCCCGTTGGAAATCTATACCCTGTTGATCTTTGAATACCTGATCCTGGTTCTGATCATCAGTGCGGGTGTACGCTGGCTGGAGCGTCGCATGGGCGCGGACGAGCGCGGATAAGGAGAATGGATATGGACTGGAAAGCTTTCATGGCCGAGACCGAGGCCAATATCGGAACTTTTTCGAAGGAAGTGCCCGAAACCGTGCGCGGCTTTGGCATCATGGGCAAGGCCGCCAAGACCAATGGCGCACTAAGTGAGAAAACCAAGGAATTCATGGCCCTTGGCATCGCCATTGCGACCCGCTGCGACAGCTGCATAGGGTTTCACGTGCGTTCCCTTGTCCGGCTGGGTGCAACCCGAGACGAGATGTGCGAGGCATTGGCGATGGCGACCTATATGGGCGGCGGGCCGTCTTATGCTTACAGCGCCAAAGCGCTGAAGGCTTATGATGTGTTTTCCGGGTAATTGCCGCGCATAGCATTAATGCGGGTTGTGATCAGGCGTTTGGTTCCGGTTTCATTTGCCCCATGCCTCCCGCGTTTTCTTCTGCGGTTTTGCGAATAATTGCACCGATTTTCAGAAGGTTTTCGCCCAGCGGGTTGGTCTTTCGCCAGATCAGGCCGATGGTTCGGGTTGGTGGGGTGTCCTGAAAGCGGGCGATGGACACGTCGGCAGACCGGGTTTCCAGCCCCACGGCCATTTCCGGTATCAGCGTCACACCGATGCCCGCCCCGACCATCTGTACCAGTGTGGACAGAGAACTGCCCTCCATAATGTGCTGCGGTTCGATATTGCGGATCGAACAGAAGGAAAGCGCCTGATCTCTGAAACAATGCCCTTCTTCCAGCAACAACAGCCGCATCGTTCTGAGCTGTGACGAACTTGGCATTGGCAACCCGGCGTCCCGCGCCGGGCGAACCAGCAGAAAGTCTTCGTTAAACAACGAAAATTCCCGAAGGCTGGGCTCCGATACTGGCAAAGCGACAACGGCAAAATCCAGTCTTGAGTCCAAAATTTCGCCGATCAGGGTTTGGGTGATGGTCTCTTTGGGCTCGATCGTCAGCTGTGGGAATCGTTGCGACAGTGCCTTGATGATTGATGGCAGCAAGTAAGGCGCGACCGTGGGGATGACCCCGATTCTGATGCGACCCGACAAGGGACCAGCGGAAGATTGCACAAGATTCCCCAAATCTTCGACCCGCGTCAGGATTTCGCGGCCATGTTTTAGGACATCTTCGCCAAGCGCGGTCAGGCGCGTCTCGCGCGCTGCGCGTTCGACCAAGGGGCCACCCATGATGGCCTCCAGCTCTTTGATTTGTATGGAAAGCGCGGGTTGCGAAATCGCGCTGGCCGCCGCGGCTTTGCCAAAATGGCGGTAGGTGGCAAGCGCTTCAAAGTAGCGCAGGTGTTTAAGCGTGAGTGACTTCATAGAAAAAACTAATCACAATGATAGTAATTACAAATTTCCAATTATCGAAACTGTGGGATACGAGTCAAGACATCTGAACCCCTCAGTAAATACTCAGGAGATTTACAATGGACGGCAATCCCCACAATCATCAATCCGGCGGCTGCCCAGTCTTGCATGGCGGGAACACGGGCACAGGCAACTCTGTCACCAAATGGTGGCCGGATGCGCTGAACCTGGACATTCTGAGCCAGCACGACACCCGCACCAACCCGATGGACGCGGATTACAACCACCGCGAAGCGGTCAAAGGGCTGGATTTCAATGCTGTTCGTGCTGACGTCGAAGCGTTGCTGACCGACAGTCAGGACTGGTGGCCAGCCGATTGGGGCCACTATGGCGGCCTGATGATCCGACTGGCGTGGCACTCTGCCGGGTCGTACCGCCTGGGGGATGGTCGCGGCGGCGCAGGTTCGGGCAACATCCGTTTTGCACCGCTGAACTCTTGGCCGGACAATGCCAGCCTTGATAAAGCGCGCCGTCTGCTCTGGCCGGTGAAAAAGAAATACGGCAACGCGCTGTCCTGGGCAGACCTGATTGTTTTGTCGGGAACGGTTGCCTACGAATCCATGGGTCTGAAGACCTTTGGCTTTGGCTTTGGCCGCGAAGATATCTGGGGCCCGGAAAAAGACGTCTATTGGGGTTCGGAAAACCAGTGGCTGGCCCCGTCCGAGAACCGCTATGGCGATCTGGAAACCCCCGGAACGCTGGAAAACCCGCTGGGTGCGGTGCATATGGGCCTGATCTATGTGAACCCAGAAGGTGTGAACGGTAACCCGGATCCAGCAAGAACTGCGCTGCACATCCGCGAAACCTTTGCCCGCATGGCGATGAATGACGAAGAGACCGCCGCTCTGACCTGTGGTGGTCACACGGTCGGCAAAGCGCATGGCGCGATGGCGGGCGATCATATCGGCGCCGAACCCGAAGCCTGCCCGGTCTCCGCTCAGGGTCTGGGATGGGACAACCCCGATCAAAACGGCAAGGCAACCAACGCGTTCACTTCTGGTATCGAGGGTGCGTGGACGAAAAACCCGACCAAATTCGACATGGGCTTTTTCGATTACCTGTTCGGCTATGAGTGGGAATTGGGTAAATCGCCCGCGGGTGCACAACAGTGGCAGCCTATCGACATGCCGGAAGTTGAAAAGCCGGTCGACCCGACCGACCCTTCGGTTCGGCGTATGCCGGTCATGACCGATGCGGACATGGCAATGAAGATCGATCCGATTTACAACGCGATCTGTCAGAAGTTCATGGCTGACCCGGATTACTTTGCTGACACTTTTGCCCGCGCGTGGTTCAAGCTGACCCACCGCGATATGGGGCCACGTGTCAACTATTATGGCCCAGACGTCCCGTCAGAAGAGCTGATCTGGCAGGACCCGATCCCTGTCGGTTCGACCGGGTATGACGTCGATGCCGTCAAAGCAAAGATCGCCGACAGTGGTCTGACCGCGGTCGAGATGATCACCACCGCATGGGACAGCGCCCGTACCTTCCGAGGCTCGGACAAACGCGGCGGCGCAAACGGTGCGCGTATCCGTCTGTCTCCACAGAAAGACTGGGCAGGGAACGAGCCCGAGCGTCTGGCAAAAGTGCTGGGCGTGCTGGAGCCTATTGCCGCGGAAACCGGGGCCTCGATTGCCGACGTGATCGTTCTGGCGGGCAACGTTGGTCTAGAACAGTCGATCAAAGCCGCAGGCTTTGACGTGGCGGTTCCGTTTTCGGCCGGTCGCGGCGATGCGACGGATGAGCAGACCGATGCCGACAGCTTCTCGGTGCTGGAGCCGTTGGCGGACGGGTTCAGAAACTGGCAGCTGAAGGAATACGCTGTATCACCCGAGGCGATGATGCTGGATCGCGCGCAACTGCTGGGTCTGACCGCTGCGGAAATGACGGTTCTGGTTGGTGGCCTGCGTGTGCTGGGTGCCAATCACGGCGGATCGGCGCATGGGGTCTTCACGGATCGCGTGGGTCAGTTGACCACCGACTTCTTCGTCAACCTGACGGATATGTCGCTCAGCTGGCACTCGGTTGACGGCGGCACATATGAGCTGCGTGACCGTGCCTCGGGTGAGGTCAGGTTCACCGCAACCAGCGCGGATCTGGTCTTCGGCTCGAACTCGATCCTGCGTGGCTACGCCGAGGTCTATGCCCAGGACGATAATGCCCAGAAGTTCGTGCGCGACTTCGTGGCGGCCTGGACCAAGATTATGAACAACGACCGGTTCGATCTGGTAGCCTAAGTCAAAAATCGTCAGGCGAGGGAAACCTCGCCTGATATTGTGTTCGGGCAGACATCTGATAGTGCCCGATTATCCCGCGATCACATTCTGTTTTTGAACACCCAGGCCTTCGATGCCCAATTCCATCGTGTCGCCGGGTTTCAGATAGACTTGCGGGTTTTGCCCCATGCCCACACCTGGCGGAGTTCCGGTCGAGATCACATCACCCGGTTGCAGGGACATGAATTGCGACAGGTGTGAGATCACAGTTGCCACCACGAAATGCATCGTCCGGGTCGAGCCGTCCTGATAACGGTGGCCGTTGACCTCAAGATACATCGGCAGGTTCTGAGGGTCTGCAACCTCGTCCCGCGTCACCAGCCATGGACCGATGGGGCCGAATGTGTCTGCCGACTTGCCCTTGACCCACTGCCCCGAGCGGTGAAGCTGAAAATCACGTTCTGACAGGTCATTGACCACACAATAGCCCGCGACGTGATCCATCGCTTCGGCCTCGGAGATGTATTTCGCTTCCTTGCCGATCACCACGCCCAACTCGACCTCCCAGTCGGTCTTGACGGACCCGCGCGGGATTTCTACCGTGTCATTCGGCCCGACAATGGCCGATGTCGCCTTGAAAAAGATCACAGGTTCCTGCGGCAACTCCATACCGCTTTCTGCCGCGTGGTCGGCATAGTTCAGGCCGATGCAAATGAATTTGCCCACATGGCCGACACACGCCCCTAAACGGGTGTTGCCTTCAACCTTCGGCAAATCCTGTGCATCCAGCGTGCGCAGTCGCGCCAAACCTTCGTCGCTCAGAACATCACCCGATATATCGTCGATGACGCCTGACAGGTCGCGAATTGTGCCATCGTCGTGCAGTAGCCCAGGCTTTTCTGCACCCAAGGCGCCAAACCGCAGTAGTTTCATATTGTGATCCCTTTCAGATTAAATCGCCCATCCGCCATCAATGGCAAAGGGCTGACCTGTGGTAAATGCGCTGCTGTCACTCGCAAGGTAGAGCGCCAGTTCGGCAATCTCGTCCGCGGTCCCAATGCGCCCCATCGGCTGGCGGGCGATGAAATCCGTCATCGCCTTTTCGTAGTCGCCCGTCGCCCGCAAACGCTCGTGCAGGCTGGGGCTGTCAACGGTGCCGGGGCAGATAGCATTGCACCGGATGCCCTGCGTGACGAAATCGGCGGCGATCGACTTGGTCAGGCCAATTACGGCAGCCTTTGATGCGCAATATACAAACCGGTTTGGAACGCCCTTCATCGACGATGCGACCGAGGACATATTGATGATCGACCCCCCGCCGTTTTTCAACATCGCGGGCAGGGTCAGACGGATCAGGCGATACATAGCCTTCACATTAAGATCGAAACTGAAATCCCAGTCGTCCTCTTCGCACTCAAGAATGGTGCCGTTTGCCACGTAACCCGCGCAATTGAACAGGATATCCAACGGTGGCAATTCAGCCACGGCACGTTTTACGGCATGCGCGTCTGTCACGTCGAGATGGATTGGAGAGATCCTGTCGATCTCCGAAAGCCCGGCCAAAGTGGTTTCGTTGATGTCGCTTGCAAAGACATGCGCGCCTTCGGCTGCGAACAGTTCGGCCGTGGCACGTCCGATGCCCTGCCCAGCGGCGCTGATGAATGCGGTTTTGCCTTTTAGTCGGTCAGAAGGCTGATGCGATGTCATTCTGGTCCTCATGATTTTCCCGAAGCCGGGTGGTGTGTTGGGGATAACTGCCTTGTTGTTCGCGCCTCAGGGAAAAGATTGGGCAGGTTCAGCGGGCGCAAAGCAGTGCGTGTTTGGGGTTCGGTGCGGCACCGTCAAATCCTGATGTGATAAGCCTTTGCCGCATTCCCTCCGAGGATGGCCGCACGGTCATTGGAGGAAAGTGCGCTTAGCAGTTCGTCGGTTGCATCTACCCATCGTTCATAGCTGCTGGCCAATGTGCAGACCGGCCAGTCGCTGCCCCAGATCAACCGCGATGGTCCGAACGTGTTCAGTAGGTGATCCACATAGGGGTACAGGTCCCGAACCGTCCAGTCAGGTGCAGCTTCGGTGACAAGACCGGACAGTTTGCAGAACGCGTTGGTGTCCCGCGCGATGGCGGCCATGTCTTCGGCCCACCCGTCAAATGCACCGTCCCGGATCAGAGGTTTCGAGCCATGGTCAATCACAACCCGCATGTCCGGGTGCTGTGTCAGAAGGCGACGCAACGGCCCCAGGTGCCGGGGCAGGGTGAGGGCATCGAAAGTCAGATCTTTAGATTGGATGGCCTCAAAGGCAGGTCTCAGGGCTGCGCCGAGCATCCAGTTCGGATCAGCGATATCCTGAATCATTGGCCGCAGACCAACCAAAGCGGGATGAGTGGCTAGTCTGATGATTTGTGCACGCGCATCAGGGGCGTCGAAACCGACCCAGCCAACCACACCTTTGATAAAAGGTGTCTTGTCCGCCAGTGACAACAGGTACTTCGTTTCGGCGACGGTCGACGCTGCCTGAACCAGAATTGTCCCGTCGATGCCCTGTGCTTGCAACAATGGCGCAAGATCACCTGGCCCGAAGTCCCGGTAAATCTGGCCCAAATCCGGTGTCAGCCACCCATAGTCACCACGTGCCAGCGCCCAAAAATGCTGATGGGCGTCGATCTTCATGCAATCACGCCTTTCTTCAGGATGATGTTGCCGTACAGCCTGCGCTCGCCGGTCTGAATGATGGCAAATGCGGATGCCGCGCGTTGGTAGAAGTCGAACCGGTCCAGACCCTGAATTTGCGCGGGGTTGTCAGCCTGCGCGTCGATGATCTTTTGGAAATCTGCGACGGCCTCGGGCACGGCTTCGGGATCACCGACAACCTGCATGGTCAGCGCGGGGTCTGGCACGAATGTATCCAGCGGCATGACAGACAACACAGCGCCAAGCAGATCACCTGCCGTTGAACCATCCGCACGGATGCAGTCGGGCCCAAGGCTTGAGCCCGGGAAATTGGCGTCCGCAATAACGATGTCATCGCCATGGCCCATGGCGCGCAGGGCGTACAGCAACTCAGGTGACAACAGCGGGTCGAGGTTACGCAGCATTGACAGGTTCCTTGGGCAAAGGGGCATCTGGCCGGATCAGGCCTTCGGTACGCAGGTCTGACCAAAGCTGGGCGGGGATAGTCCGCTCCAGCAGGGCGACATTGGCTTGAACCTCGGCCGCATTGACAGCGCCCGGAACAACCGTTTTCACGGCGGGGTGACCCAGAACAAATTGCAGCGCGGCTGCGATCAGTGGTGTGTCATGGGCCGCACAGACGGTCTCGATCCTGCGCACCCGTTCAAGAATATCCTCAGGCGCATCGGAGTAGTTATACTTGGCCCCAGGCACCGGTCCGGTGGCGAGGATACCTGAGTTATACGGCCCGCCCAGAATGATGCCCACATCACGCTTTTCGCAAAGCGGCAGAAAACTGTTCAAGGCTTCCTGTTCCAAAAGCGTATACCGACCCGCCAGAAGAAACCCGTCGAAATCGCCAAGACCCAGCAGTTTTTCGCAAACCTGCCATTCGTTCACACCCGCGCCAATCGCGGCGATTTCACCTGCATCGCGCAGTTCAACCAGCGCCTTGTACCCGCCGCCATCGAACAACTCACGTACTTTGGCGTCTGACATTTCCTGACTGCCCTGACTGAAAGCGCAGACGTCATGCACCAGAAGAATGTCCGCATTGGCAACACCGATCCGGTCCCGGCTTGTCTCATATGACCGCATGACGCCGTCATAGGTATAGTCGAATACAATGCGTTTCTGCGGAACGTCCACAAACGCTTCGGGCGTCACCTCATGTGGTTCGCAATCCAGCAGCAGACGGCCGATTTTGGTCGATAGCTGAATGTTCTCACGCCCAAACCGCCTGATCGCTTCGCCAAAGCGATACTCGGACCGCCCCAACCCGTATTGCGGCGCGGTGTCGAAGAACCGGATGCCTGCGTCAAAAGCGGATTGCAACGCAGCCTGCGCATCAGCATCCGAGACCTTGCGATAAAGATTGCCCAATGGCGCGCCGCCAAACCCCATGCGGGTCAGCGGTACAGGCCGGGACGTCCTGTTGTTCAGAAGGGCGGTTTGCGAAACGGTCATCCTGCCTCTCGGGTGTTTTGGGGGGGTAAATTGAACAGCTGCGGTCTTTCCTGTTGCAGCTGTTCTATCCGAGGCATCAGTTGCCCAAGGTGATGGCGCATGGCGTCTTGTGCTGCACGTTCATCATGGGCGCAGATGGCATCGAATATCGCCCGGTGTTCGGCCAGTGTTTCCGCGATGCGGCCGGGTGTCGGCAACAGCAACATACGCGCGCGGCTGACCTGTAGCGACACCGTCTGCGCCACATCCGGCAAGCGAAGCATCCCGGTGAACGCCATCAACAGGGCGTGGAATTCTTCATCCGCGTGATAGAACCCGGCAATGTCGTCATCTTCGATCAACAGCTCTTGCAGGCGCACGTTGCGGCTCAGCTTTTTGCGCTGATCATCGGTCAGGTCACGCGCAACCTTGGCCACAGTTGCCAGCTCCAGGGCCTCTCGCAGAAAGGCGCCTTCGCGTATTTCATCCATCGAGAAATAGGACACGCGTGTACCCGATTGCGGCACCACATCCACCAGTCCTTCGGCGGCAAGCCTGGTGATGGCGTCCGCGACAGGTGCGCGGGATACACCCAGGCGCGTGCAGATTGGTGCCTTTCTCAGATTGGCACCGGGAGGGAAATCCAGTGCCAGGATCGCCTGTTTGATGGATTGGTAAACCCGCTGCGCAAGCGATCCCTCAAATGTTGAAATGTCGGGCAGGCGGGTGGCGTCAATGTCATATGGGTGGTTCATGAATCTGAACTATCATACTAACATGTTAGTTGACAAGAGTGGATTATCCCCGTAGCTCTGTGGCGAACAAGCGGGGAATCCATGCGCCCAGTTTCAGAGATCAAAACCCCGGGAGGCCCGGCCCGTGACACAATCCGGCTGAACCCGGATGACAACGTGATCATCGCGTTGCGCGACCTGAAAGCCGACGCGCAACCGGATGGGATATCGATACGGCTTCCCACGGACATCGCACGCGGGCACAAGATCGCCACCGCCCCGATTGCGGCGGGTGAAAATGTGATCCGCTATGGACAGATCATAGGTCAGGCCAAAGCGGATATCGCCGCAGGCGAGCATGTTCATGTCCATAATCTGGGTATGGGGGCGCATCAGCAGGACTACGCATATGCAAGCGCGAACGCGCCGCTGCCCGAGATTTCAGGCGACCGTATCTTCCAGGGCTTCCACCGCGCCGATGGCAAGGTCGGCACGCGCAACTACATCGGCATTTTGACAACGGTGAATTGCTCTGGCTCCGTGGCGCGGTTCATCGCCGAAGCCGCCGAGAAACGGGGCTTATTGGACGCGTACCCGAATGTGGACGGTTTCGTCCCGATCGTTCATGGCACTGGATGCGGCATGTCGGGCAAAGATGAAGGCTACGCCACGTTGTTTCGAACGCTGGCGGGATATGCCCAGCACCCGAATTTCGCCGGTATCCTGTTGATCGGTTTGGGCTGCGAGGTGATGCAGGTGGCCGATCTGGTTGGCGGTCGTCCGATCCGTCCTGATGGCGTGCTGCGTTACATGACCATTCAGAGTGAGGGCGGCACACGCCGTACCATTGAACGTGGATTGAACGAGCTGCGCGGGATTGCCGACCTCGCGAACAAGGCCGAACGCAAACCTGCGCCGATCAGTGCGATAACGGTCGGAATGCAATGCGGCGGGTCGGATGGGTATTCCGGGATCACCGCCAATCCTGCTTTGGGTTATGCGTCGGATCTGTTGGTGCGGCATGGCGGTACGACGATCCTGTCCGAAACCTCGGAAATCTATGGCGCGGAACACCTTTTGACCCGGCGGGCCGAGACCGTTGAGGTCGGGGAAAAGCTGATCGAACGCATTCGCTGGTGGGAGGGGTATACACAGCGCAACGGCGGCGAGATGAACAACAACCCAAGCCCGGGCAACAAGCGCGGCGGGTTGACGACCATTCTTGAGAAATCGCTTGGCGCCGTCGCCAAGGGCGGCACCGCGCCCTTGCGCGGTGTTTACAAGTTCGGCGAGAAAATCGACAAGGCCGGCTTTGTTTTCATGGACAGCCCCGGTTTTGATCCATGCTCGGTCACGGGGCAGGTAGCGTCAGGCGCGAACCTGATCGTGTTCACCACCGGGCGGGGCTCGGTTTCGGGATATCAACCAACACCCTGCATCAAGCTGGCTACCAATTCCGAAATGTATGCCCGGATGTCGGAAGACATGGATCTGAACTGTGGGGATATCGTCACAGACGGTGTGAGCATTGAGGCAAAAGGCGAAGAGCTGTTCGAAATGCTGATCCGCGTCGCATCGGGTGAACAAACAAAAAGCGAAGAACTTGGCTTTGGTGGGGTCGAATTTGTGCCCTGGCAAATCGGCGCGGTGATGTAGGCGGCACCACCCCTTGGGGAGAGGGGTGTTTGGGAGGATAAATGAAAAAACTGGTCGACATGTCGGGGATCGAGAAACACTTTCCCGGAGTCCATGCGCTGAAATCAGTGCAGTTCGATCTGGTGCCCGGTGAAGTCCATGCGCTGATGGGCGAGAACGGCGCGGGAAAAAGCACGCTGATGAAAATCCTCTCGGGGATTTATCAGCGCGACGGTGGCACATTGCAAATCGAAGGACGTGATGCAAACCCAACCACGCCACGCGAGGCGCAGGCTTTGGGTATCGGCATCATCCATCAGGAACTGAGCCTGATGAATGATCTGACAGTGGCACAGAATATTTTTATCGGCCGCGAACCTCGTAAACGGTTTGGCCGACTGAACGATGCTGCGTTGAATGCACATACGGCCGAGATCTTTGCGTCCATGAACCTAAACCTCGACCCCAAGGCGCAGGTCGGCAGTCTGACCATTGCGAAACAACAGATGGTCGAGATCGCCAAGGCTCTTTCTTACCGGTCCAGGGTTCTGATTATGGATGAACCGACCGCGGCCCTGAACGATGCTGAAATTGCCGAGCTGTTCGTGATCATCCGCCGTCTGAAGGCTGAAGGCGTGGGCATTGTCTATATCAGCCACAAAATGGATGAGCTGAAGCAGATTGCTGACCGGGTTACGGTGATGCGCGACGGAGAATACGTTGGCACCGTTGACGCGGCAGCAACGCCGATCAGCCAGATTATCGCGATGATGGTAGGTCGCGAAGTCAAGGAAGAGCCGCTGGCCCCCCCCGATCTGAGCGATGCCGAGGTTTCGCTGGAAGTGACCGGGCTGTGTCGGGGTCACGAAATCCGCGATGTCAGCTTTTCGGTCCTGAAGGGTGAGATCCTGGGCTTTGCCGGGCTGATGGGGGCCGGACGTACCGAAGTTGCGCGGGCAATCTTCGGGGCTGATCCCAAAGATAGCGGAGAAATCCGGGTGCATGGGCAGGTGGTCTCGATCAGGACACCATCCGATGCCGTCAAGGCGGGCATCGGCTATCTTTCCGAGGATCGCAAGCATTTCGGCCTCGCCACAGGGATGAGCGTTCGTGACAATGTTGCCTTGGCTTCGATGGATATGTTCACCGGACGTGTCGGTGTTCTGAACGATGGTGAAATCAGCACGACGGCCAAGGGTTACATCACGCAGCTGGGCATTCGCACGCCTTCGGACACGCAGGAGGTACGCCTGCTGTCCGGCGGCAATCAGCAGAAAGTTGTCATTGCCAAATGGCTGCTGCGGGATTGCGATATCCTGATTTTCGATGAGCCCACGCGCGGTATCGACGTGGGCGCAAAATCTGAAATCTACAAGCTGCTGGAAGAACTGGCCGGGCAGGGCAAGACGATCATCGTGATTTCGTCGGAACTGCCCGAGATCATGCGCCTAAGCCATCGCATTGGCGTGATGTGCGAAGGCCGACTGACCGGCATTTTGCCGGGCGGCAAAGCCACCACTCAGGAAGACATCATGCATCTGGCGACGCAGCGGGCGGCGGCGATGCAGATAACAGGAACAGCGTAATGACCTCAGCAACGGATATCGAAAAGAAAAGCCCGCTGGCGGGGCTCTCGGAAAGCGGCGCCTATCAAAAGCTGCTGGCCTTCGCCAGCTTGATTGCCTTGCTGATCGGGTTTTCAATCGCGTCGCCGAATTTCATGCAAACCTCAAACATGATCGCCATTTTGCAGGCGACATCGGTCAATGGGGTGCTGGCGGTTGCTGCAACACTGGTCATCATAACTGGCGGGATCGATCTGTCCGTGGGAACTCTGATGACGTTCTGCGCCGTCATCGCCGGTGTCGTGCTGACCTATCTCGGAATGCCACTGTTGCTGGGGGTTGTGGCAGCGATTGCGGCGGGTGCGTTCTGCGGGCTGTGTTCGGGCACCTTTGTCGCCAAGATGAAAATCCCGCCCTTCATTGCCACGCTGGGTATGATGCTGATCCTAAAAGGGTTGTCGCTGGTGATTTCCGGCACGCGGCCCATCTACTTCAACGACACGCCGGGCTTTGACCAGATTTCGCGCGGGTCGCTGATCGGAGAGGTTTTTCCCGCATTGCCGATCCCCAATGGCGTGCTGATCCTTTTCCTTGTTGCCATTGCAGCTTCGTACATTCTGGGGCGCACGGTTCTGGGCAGATACACCTTTGCGCTGGGATCAAACGAAGAGGCGGTGCGCCTATCGGGGGTGAATACCGATCTTTGGAAAATGCGTATTTACGCTCTGGCAGGTGGGATTTGTGGCATTGGCGGAATCCTGATCGCGTCGCGACTGAATTCGGCACAGCCCGCGCTGGGGCTTGGCTACGAGCTGGAAGCCATCGCTGCCGTCGTGATCGGGGGCACGTCCCTGTCCGGTGGGCGTGGTACGATCCTTGGAACCCTGATCGGTGCCCTGATCATGGCCGTTCTGACCAATGGTTTGCGGGTGCTGTCCGTCGCGCAGGAATGGCAGACCGTTGTCACCGGCGCGATCATCATTCTGGCCGTTTACGCCGATATGGCGCGGCGCAGGAAGACAAGTTGAACAGTCACAAAAAATCAGAAACGAAGACCAACTGGAGGAGAAGACATGCTAACACGTCGTTTCATTTTGGGGGCCCTGAGTGCGGCCAGCCTTTCGATACCTGCAACTATGTCATCGGCGGAAGACATATATATTCCGCTGGTGTCCAAAGGGTTTCAGCACCAGTTCTGGCAGGCGGTAAAGTCCGGTGCGGAACAGGCCGCCGAGGAATACGGTGTCACGATCACCTTTGAAGGCCCGGACAACGAAACCATGGTGGATCGTCAGATCGACATGCTGGCGGCGGCCCTGGCCAATAACCCCAAGGCCATCGGTTTTGCCGCTCTGGACAGCCAGGCCGCTATTCCACTGTTGAAGCAAGCTGATGAAAAGGGCATTCCGATCATTGCCTTTGACAGTGGCGTTGACAGCGACATTCCGGTTTCTACAGCAACAACAGACAATCAGGCCGCGGCTGCGCTGGCTGCGGACAAGATGGCCGAGATGATCGGCGGCAAAGGCAAAGTGGCCGTTGTTGCACATGACCAGACCAGCCGCACAGGCATCGACCGGCGCGACGGCTTCGTCAGTCGCATTGCCGAAAAATACCCGGATATCGAAGTTGTCACGGTTCAATACGGTCAGGGTGACCACCTGAAATCGACCGAGGTGACCAAAGCGATCCTGACGGCGAACCCCGATCTGAATGGCATCTTCGGCACCAACGAAGGCTCGGCCATCGGTGTGGTGAATGGTGTGCAGGAACTGGGGACCGAGGGGCTGATCATCATCGGATATGACAGTGGCAAGGCCCAGAAAGATGCGATCAAAAGCGGGCTGATGGCGGGTGCAATCACTCAGAATCCCGTGGGCATCGGGTATGAAACCGTCAAGGCTGCTGTGGCCGCGATGAAGGGTGAAGAAGTTCCTGCCCTGATTGATACCGGGTTCTACTATTACGACGCATCCAACATCGACAATCCGAAGATCGCGGCAGTGCTGTACGACTGATCTTCATTGTCAAACTTGTTCCTGGCTCTTGGTTCTCCAAGGGCCAGAAGCTTGTCAGAATCCCTGCATTAGCATGTCGACGCCGGCGGTGATCTGCGCAAAGTGATCATCAAGGTTGTCGACCGGCGATTTTAGAATGCCCACCGGAACAGCAGCCATGAATTGGGTTGCCATTACAAACGGTTTGCCTTGGATATCAAAGACGGGATTGAGCCGGGTGGCTGGGATCGGCGCGGTCGCTTCGGGAAGCAGGGGCACGACGACGCGTGTGTTCAACCCGCTCAGCAGATCGCTCTGGATGTCCAGAAGATACCCGTCACCTGACGGGTTGGGGAACACGTCGTATTTTGGCATCAGAACTGTCGGTAGGTGTCCAGCGGTAAGCCATTACGCTCGACATACGCGTTGGAACTCTCAAGTGCGGCCTTGTTTTCGGCTTTCCAGCGTTCAGCTTTTGCGCTGGCGACTGCGGCCCGAATGCCGTCTTCGGCTGCGCGGGAAAGATTGATCTTCAGATCCCGCGCCTCAGACAGCATATCGCCATCCAGTGATAGATTTGTCGGTTTACGAGATGGAGCATTCATTTGATTACCCTCAGATCTGCGCCATTTTACCATCACACGGTATGCGCGTCAAACATGCGTATATTAAGTGAATAGCGGAAGCCCTCTGTTCAGCGGTACGTGGCAATCAGGAGATTTTTGGCCTGAAAAGAGCTTTGCGCTCAGTTCTTGCCTCCCCGGTTATTCTGCGACTTTTTGTTTGTGTTTATTGAACTGTTGGTCGAAGAGGTTTTTGAAGGGTCCGTTTTTCTGCATGAGTTGGTCGAGGTTTCCCTGTTCGGCGATAG
>NZ_JBQFQV010000018.1:0-61496 GCF_056537065.1 Ruegeria sp. CH2 | reverse complement strand
CTGCGGTCAGCGTCGTCTTGCCGTGGTCAACATGCCCAATCGTGCCGATGTTGACGTGCGGCTTATTACGCTCAAACTTTTCCTTTGCCATGATGGCCTCCTTTTTCTGTAATGAAGGGAGCCCCGGAACGGCGCTCCCTCAAATCGTCGCTTATGCGTATTTCGCCTGGATCTCGTCCGAGATGTTCTGCGGAACCGGATCGTAGTGGTCGAACTGCATGGTGAACTGGGCGCGGCCCGACGACATCGAACGCAGGGTGTTGATGTAGCCGAACATGTTCGCCAGCGGAACAAACGCATCGATCGCGATCGCGTTGCCGCGCGGTTCCTGACCAGACACCTGGCCCCGACGCGAGGTCAGGTCGCCGATGATACCGCCGGTGTATTCTTCCGGGGTGATCACTTCGACCTTCATGATCGGTTCCAGCAGCTTCGCGCCAGCTTTGCGCATGCCTTCACGCATACACATACGGGCCGCGATTTCGAACGCCAGAACGCTCGAGTCAACGTCGTGGAACTTACCGTCCAGCAGGGCAACCTTGAAGTCGATCACGGGGAAGCCAGCCAGAGGGCCGCTGTCCATGACCGAGTTGATGCCTTTTTCAACACCGGGGATGTATTCCTTCGGAACGGCACCACCAACGATGCGGCTTTCGAACGAGTAACCTTCGCCTGCCTCAGTGGGCTGGATCTCCAGCTTGACTTCGGCGAACTGACCCGAACCACCCGACTGTTTCTTGTGGGTATAGGTGTGTTCGACCGGCATCGAGATGGTTTCACGATAAGCCACCTGAGGCGCACCGATGTTGGCTTCGACCTTGAACTCGCGCTTGAGACGGTCCACCAGGATGTCCAGGTGAAGTTCGCCCATGCCCTTCATGATGGTCTGACCCGATTCCAGGTCGGTTTCCACGCGGAAGGACGGGTCTTCGGCGGCCAGACGGGCCAGACCCTGAGACATCTTTTCCTGGTCGCCCTTGGTTTTGGGCTCGACCGCGATCTCGATCACCGGATCGGGGAAGGTCATGGTTTCCAGAACCACCGGATCCTTCGCATCGCACAGAGTGTCACCGGTGGTGGTGTCTTTCAGACCCGCCAGCGCGATGATGTCGCCTGCAAACGCTTCTTCGATCTCTTCCCGGTTGTTGGAGTGCATCATCATCATACGACCGATGCGCTCTTTCTTGCCTTTGGTCGAGTTCAGGATCGAGTCGCCCTTGTTCATGGTGCCCGAGTAAACGCGGGTGAAGGTCAGCGAACCAACGAAGGGGTCGTTCATGATTTTGAACGCCAGACCCGAGAAGGCCATGTCGTCATCGGCACGACGTGCGATGTTACGAACTTCTTCCTCGTCGCCGGGTTTGAAGCCCATGTAATCAACAACGTCCAGCGGGCTGGGCAGATAGTCGATCACAGCGTTGAGCAGCGGCTGAACGCCTTTGTTCTTGAACGCCGAGCCTCCCAGAACGGGTACGAAATGCAGCGCCAGCGTGCCTTTGCGCAGCAGTTTGCGCAGGGTCGGAACGTCGGGCTCTTCGCCTTCCAGATAGGCCATCATCGCGTCGTCGTCTTCTTCGACGGCCGCTTCGATCATCTTGCCGCGCCATTCGTCAGCCATGTCTTTCAGGCTGTCGCGGATCGGAGCTTTGACCCAGCTTGCACCAAGGTCTTCGCCCTGCCACAGCCACTCTTCCATGGTGACCAGATCAACCAGGCCTTCCAGCTCGGTTTCGGCACCGATCGGAATACCAACCGGAACAGCGCGTGCGCCGGTACGGTCTTCGATCATGCGAACGCAGTTGAAGAAGTCTGCGCCGATCTTGTCCATCTTGTTGACGAAAACCATACGCGGAACCTTGTAGCGGTCAGCCTGACGCCACACAGTTTCGGTCTGGGGTTCAACACCGGCGTTTGCGTCCAGAACGCAGACGGCACCGTCGAGAACCGCCAGCGAGCGTTCGACTTCGATGGTGAAGTCAACGTGGCCCGGGGTGTCGATGATGTTCAGGCGGTGCTTGGGGGTATCGGCGGTCTGACCGTCTTCGGTGCGTTCCCAGAAGGTGGTGGTCGCAGCCGAAGTGATGGTGATGCCGCGTTCCTGCTCCTGCTCCATCCAGTCCATGGTGGCTGCACCATCGTGCACCTCACCGATGTTGTGGGATTTACCAGTGTAATACAGGATACGCTCCGAGCAGGTGGTCTTACCTGCGTCGATGTGCGCCATGATACCGAAGTTACGGTATAGTTCGAGCGGATATTCGCGTGCCATTTGGATAAGCCTCTGGGATTACCAACGGTAATGGCTGAAGGCTTTGTTCGCCTCGGCCATCTTGTGGGTGTCTTCGCGCTTCTTCACGGCGGTACCGCGGGACTGTACAGCGTCCAGCAGCTCACCGGCGAGGCGTTCTTCCATGGTGTTTTCATTGCGGCCGCGCGCAGCGGTGATCAGCCAGCGGATGGCCAGTGCTTCGCGGCGCTCGGGGCGGACTTCGACCGGAACCTGATAGGTTGCACCACCAACCCGGCGCGAGCGAACCTCGACCGACGGTTTGATGTTGTCGAGTGCTTCGTGGAACACTTCGACGGGCGCGCGCTTGATCTTGTTCTCAACGCGGTCAAAGGCGTTGTAGACGATGCGCTCGGCGACCGACTTCTTGCCGTCGATCATCAGGTTGTTCATGAATTTGGTCAGAACCTTATCGCCAAACTTGGCGTCAGGCAGGACTTCGCGTTTTTCGGCGGCGTGACGACGTGACATATCAGCCTCTCCTTCTTACTTGGGACGCTTCGCGCCGTATTTCGAACGGCGTTGCTTACGGTCTTTGACGCCCTGAGTATCCAGAACACCGCGCAGGATGTGGTAACGCACACCGGGAAGGTCTTTCACACGGCCGCCACGGATCAGAACAACCGAGTGTTCCTGAAGGTTGTGGCTTTCACCGGGGATGTACGAGATGACCTCGAACCCGTTGGTCAGGCGCACCTTGGCAACCTTACGCATAGCCGAGTTCGGTTTCTTCGGTGTGGTGGTGTAAACACGTGTGCAGACGCCGCGTTTCTGCGGGCACTGCTCCAGGTGCATGGACTTCGAGCGTTTTACTTTGGGCTGCCGCGGTTTGCGGATCAGCTGTTGAATAGTTGGCATTCCGGTTTCTTCCCCGTTTTGCAACACACATGACATGCACGCGGGCTGCGTGCGGCTAACTTCGCTGCGCTGATGCGTCCACAAGCGCAAAACCCACGAGCGTTCCCATTCCGAGGTGAACGTCGCGGTTGTTTCTCAGAGGGCGCGAACTGCAAAATTGTCCGGGCCTTGACCAGCTCATTACTGGAATCGGCTATGGGGCGGCCCCCGGCACCGAGATGACGCGCGTAATAGGGGGAGTCGGCCCGAGTGTCAACAGCACGATACCGGTTGCCCGGCAATAGGCTGATCCGGGCCGTGCCGATGTGGGTGCGCGGGCTCAACCGGGTTCATAAAACCGCCCTGCACCAGAAGTGCCAATGCCGAACCAAACCCGCAACCGGAGGCCGGGTTTCGCCTTTGGATAACCAGTGTTCAGAGCCTTGTCACGCAGGTTCACGCCGCTTCCCGGCGTGCGCGTTCCCGGAACAGCGTGAACAGTCCGGCGGCCACGATCAGAGTTGCACCCAGCATGGTCAAACCGTCAGGCCATTCATCGAATACGGCCCAACCCAGCCCCAGGGCCCAGATTAGGCTGGAATAGCGAAACGGCGCGATGAACCCGACATCGCCCTGACGCATGACCATGACGCTGAACAGATAGCCCATCAGGACGAACACGGCCGCCGCCGCAACCAGAGCACCCGCAGCGCCGGAAACCGGAACCCATCCTTCGAACACCGAAGCAATCGCGGCGGCCACCGTGATGGAAAGAGACGTCGCCAGTGTCACCACCATTGACGGAACCTGGGGCGACATGCGTCGCGTCACCAGATCGCGAACCGTGATCGAAGCCACTGCGATCAGCGCGTAGATGGAATACAGGCTGAAGCCGTCAGGTCCGGGCCTGACGATCAGAACCATGCCGCCAAAACCAATGGCAATCGCCAATATGCGCCGCCAGCCGACCTGTTCGGAAAAGACCAGCGCCGCGCCCAGCGTCACGGTCAGAGGCAGCGCCTGCAGAATGGCCGTCACATTGGCAAGCGGCATGTTCTTGAGCGCTGTCAGGAAAAAGAAGGTAGCCGACAGTTCGGCCAGACTGCGCAGCGCAACCAGCCACCGGTCGTGGTGTGAGAAATTGAGGTGCAGCGCCCCCAGATAGCGGGCAAGACCATAGACAAGGAAAACGGCCAGAACGCCCCGCATGGCCACGAGTTGGAACAATGGCAGTTCCCGAAGCGCGACCTTGACCAAAGTGTCGTTCAGGGTGAAGGCCGCCATGCTGCCCATCATCAGCAAGGCACCTTTGGTGTTTGGGTTCATGTCAGATTTGGCCCTGCGCAGAGTGATCGGGCCATTGGCCCAATCGGACAGCCGCCTGTCAACGCATCAAATCAGATCAGCGCAAGAATTACGCTCCGACGCGTTGGGAGCGGGTCGAAAACGCCTTCTGAGCCCCTATCAGAGACCAGAGACCCGACCACCTCCGATCCCTTCCACAGCCACCCCGGCGCTGAGCATGTGCGTTGCGATCAACCCGCCGGACATGTCCAGAACGCCAAGCTGGTTGCCGTTCTGAAGCGCAACATAAAGCTCGCGGCGTTTGGAATTGATGCCAAGGCCAAAGCGTTCGATCTGCACCGCTGCGCCGACCGATGGATTGGTCGCCCGGATTGTCCTAAGCACCGTGCCGTTCAAATCCACCTCGGCGATCAGGCGATTGCGGATGAACAGCACATAAAACGTGCCGGTCGTTTCATCAAAGGCCAGCCCGCCAATCGGCCCTTGCGGTTGGCTGAGGGTTATGTTGCGCACAAATTGCCCGTCGCGGGTCAGTTCCGCGATCATCACCCCGTTCGGATGGTCGAGGAACAGATGCCCGTCGCTTCCCCGAACGGCCAACCCGCATTCTTTGATGGGAAACTCGTCAGGTGTGATGCCACCGCATCCGGCCGGAACCCGCTGTGCCGCAAAGGTACGCAGGACACGGCCATTTCGGTCAAGCTCCTGTAGCTGGGTACCGGGAAGATTGCGCAGGAAGATCCGCCGTCGCGGCTCATCATATGCCAGCCCGACGATCGAGCCGGATATCGGGATCAGGCGCGTCGTGCCGTTCGGGATCACGATCTCACGCGATGGCTGGCCCGGTGGCATCCCCACATAGGCATAGTCCGTGCAGGCGGCCATCAGGCCCAGACCGAAAACCGAAAATACGCGCGACAACTTTGTGACAGCTCTCATCATCCACCCCCGTCACCTGTGTGAACTCATGGCGGATGGTAGCACAGTTTAGGCTAAACCAGAAAAACCCTACTGTTATTGCAGGTCTCATACGGCGAGCGCGATATTCCAGTGGTCTGGAACCGCCTTAAGCGTGGTGCGCGTTTCAGCCCTGCAAAAACGAAAGGCCCCGCGAAATCGCGGGGCCTTCCTAAACTTGTCAATCGGGCGATTACTCGCGGCTTTCGGGTGTTTCCACCAGAACGTCCAGCTCATCCCCGACCAGATCATCATCCATGATCGGCGCAGCCAGGGCAGCGGCCGCTTCGGCCTCTTCCCGGCGGGCTTCGATCACCACATTGTCGCGCGACTGCGCGATGTGGCGGACGGCCTGCGTGGCCCCACCGGTACCGGCGGGGATCAGGCGACCAACGATGACGTTCTCTTTCAGGCCGACCAGCTTGTCCTTTTTGCCCTGCACGGACGCTTCGGTCAGTACGCGGGTGGTTTCCTGGAACGACGCCGCCGAGATGAACGAACGCGTCTGCAACGAGGCCTTGGTGATCCCCAGAAGGATCGGCTCGCCCTGTGCCGGACGACCACCGCGGGCGATGGTCTTTTCGTTGGCTGCGTCGAACTCCTGCTTGTCGACATGTTCGCCTTTCAGCAGGGTGGTGTCGCCTGAATCTAGGATCTCCCACTTCTGCAGCATCTGGCGCACGATGACTTCGATGTGCTTGTCGTTGATCTTCACGCCTTGCAGACGATACACATCCTGCACTTCGTCGATCATGTAGTTCGCCAGCGCCTCGACACCCATGATGGACAGGATGTCATGCGGGGCCGGGTTACCGTCCATGATGTAGTCGCCCTTCTGTACGAAGTCGCCTTCGACAACAGGGATGTGCTTGCCCTTGGGTACCATGTACTCGATGGGTTCCAGTGACTCGTCAGCCGGTTCGATGCTGATGCGGCGCTTGTTCTTGTAGTCGCGGCCAAAGCGCACGTAACCATCGGCTTCTGCGATGATCGCGTGATCTTTCGGACGGCGGGCTTCGAACAGTTCGGCCACACGCGGCAGACCACCAGTGATGTCTTTGGTCTTGGCACCTTCACGCGGAATACGCGCAACAACGTCACCGGCTTCGATCTTCTGGCCATCTTCGACCGACAGGATCGCATCCACCGACATCGGATAGTGAACCGGGTTGCCCGCATCGTTGCGGACCGGTTCGCCATCGTCACCGACCAGAATGATCTCGGGCTTGAGGTCGCTGCCACGGGGGGCGGCGCGCCAGTCGATCACGATCTTCTGGGTCATGCCGGTTGCTTCGTCGGTCTCGTCACGGACGGCAAGGCCCGAAACCAGATCGACGTATTTGGTGGTACCGGC
The DNA here is from genome assembly GCF_056537065.1 of Ruegeria sp. CH2. Classification (NCBI taxonomy): domain Bacteria; kingdom Pseudomonadati; phylum Pseudomonadota; class Alphaproteobacteria; order Rhodobacterales; family Roseobacteraceae; genus Ruegeria; species Ruegeria sp. CH2. The sequence goes on along the minus strand of NZ_JBQFQV010000018.1, from coordinate 54,756 downwards.
TTTCTCGGCGATGATCGGCAGGGTGTAGGGATCCCATTCGAACAGCTTGTCGCCGCGGGCCACCTTGGTGCCTTCCTTGACGAACAGCTTGGAGCCGTAGCCCAGCTTGTGGCTGGCGCGCTCTTCGCCGTGATCGTCCTTGATCACCAGCTTCATATTGCGGCCCATGACAAGGCTTTCGCCTGCGGCATTGACCAGGATCTGCGGGTTCTCGAAGGATACGACGCCAGCCTGGCTGGCTTCCTGGAACGACTGCTGACCACCTTGCGCAACACCACCGATGTGGAAGGTCCGCATCGTCAGCTGTGTACCGGGTTCACCGATGGACTGGGCGGCGATGATGCCGACAGCCTCACCCGTGTTCACCATGGTACCGCGAGCAAGGTCACGACCGTAGCAGGTGGCACAGACGCCTTCCTCAGACTCGCAGGTCAGAGGTGAGCGGATGCGGGTCGACTGAACGCCCGCTTCGTCGATGGTGTCTGCCATACGTTCGTCGATCAGCTGACCAGCCGCAACAAGCACCTCATCCGTACCCGGACGCAGGATATCGTCAGCCGCCACACGGCCCAGGATACGCTCGGCCAGCGAGGCGACAACCTCACCATCGTTGACCGCAGCTTCGGCAGTGATTGCGCGCTCGGTGCCACAATCGATCTCACGAACGATGCAGTCCTGCGCCACGTCCACCAGACGACGGGTCAGGTAACCCGAGTTCGCCGTCTTCAGAGCGGTATCCGACAGACCCTTACGGGCACCGTGGGTCGAGTTGAAGTATTCAAGAACGGTCAGACCTTCCTTGAAGTTCGAGATGATCGGCGTCTCGATGATGTCACCGTTCGGCTTGGCCATCAGGCCGCGCATACCGCCCAGCTGTTTCATCTGAGTGACCGAGCCCCGCGCACCGGAGTGGGCCATCATGTAGACCGAGTTCGGTTCCATGTCAGACCCGTCTTCGGCCTTGGCGACGTTCGAGATGGTGCTCATCATCGCCTCGGTGACGCGGTCGTTACACTTCGACCAGGCATCGACAACCTTGTTGTACTTTTCACCCTGAGTGATCAGGCCGTCCATGTACTGCTGTTCGAAGTCTTTCACCTGATCGCGGGTGTCATCAACGATGCCCCACTTGTCGTCTGGAATGACCATGTCGTCCTTGCCGAACGAGATGCCCGCCCTGAACGCTTCTTTGAAGCCCATCGACATGATCTGGTCACAGAAGATAACCGACTCTTTCTGGCCGCAGTAGCGGTAGACGGTGTCGATCACCTGCTGCACTTCTTTCTTCCGCAGCAGGCGGTTGACCAGATCGAACGGTGCCTTGTTGTTCATCGGCAGCAGGGCACCCAGACGCAGACGGCCCGGAGTGGTTTCATAGCGCTTCTGAACTTCGTTGCCTTCTTCGTCGATCTGCGTGATCCGCGCGGTGATTTTGGTGTGCAAATGCACCTCACCCGCATCCAGCGCGTGCTGAACTTCGTCGATCGAACCAAAGACCTTGCCTTCGCCCGGCATGCCCGCACGTTCCAGCGACACATAGTACAGACCCAGGATCATGTCCTGCGACGGAACGATGATCGGCGCGCCGTTTGCAGGCGACAGAACGTTGTTCGTCGACATCATCAGAACACGGGCTTCCAGCTGTGCCTCAAGGCTCAGCGGGACGTGAACGGCCATCTGGTCGCCGTCGAAGTCGGCGTTGAAGGCCGAACAGACCAGCGGGTGCAGCTGGATCGCTTTGCCTTCGATCAGGACCGGTTCGAACGCCTGAATGCCAAGACGGTGCAGCGTCGGCGCACGGTTCAGCATGACAGGGTGTTCACGGATCACCTCGTCGAGGATATCCCAAACTTCGGGACGCTCTTTCTCGACCAGTTTCTTCGCCTGTTTCACGGTCGAAGACAGACCTTTGGCTTCAAGGCGCGAGTAGATGAACGGCTTGAACAGCTCCAGCGCCATCTTCTTGGGCAGACCACACTGGTGCAGCTTAAGCTCCGGACCGGTCACGATGACCGAACGGCCCGAGAAGTCGACGCGTTTCCCCAGAAGGTTCTGACGGAAGCGACCCTGCTTGCCTTTCAGCATGTCCGACAGCGATTTCAGCGGACGCTTGTTGGCGCCGGTGATCACCCGGCCACGACGGCCGTTGTCAAACAGAGCATCCACGGATTCCTGCAACATCCGCTTTTCGTTGCGGACGATGATGTCAGGCGCGCGCAATTCGATCAGACGCTTCAGACGGTTGTTCCGGTTGATCACGCGGCGATAGAGATCGTTCAGATCCGACGTCGCGAAACGGCCACCATCCAGCGGAACCAGCGGACGCAGTTCCGGCGGGATGACCGGGATCACGGTCATGACCATCCATTCAGGCCGGTTGCCCGACTCGAGGAAGGATTCAACAACCTTCAGACGCTTGATGATCTTCTTGGGCTTCAACTCGCCTGTGGCTTCGGCCAGATCAGCGCGCAGCTGTTCGGCTTCGGCTTCCAGATCGATCTGGGCCAGCATCTCACGGATGGCTTCGGCACCGATATTGGCGGTGAACGCGTCCATGCCAAAGGCATCCTGCGCATCCATATACTCTTCTTCGGTCAGCATCTGGCCGTAGGTCAGGTCGGTCAGACCGGGCTCGATGACGACATAGTTTTCAAAGTACAGAACGCGTTCCAGATCGCGCAGCGTCATGTCCAGCATCAGACCGATGCGGGACGGCAGCGATTTCAGGAACCAGATATGTGCAACGGGCGCGGCCAGTTCGATGTGGCCCATACGCTCGCGGCGGACTTTCTGCAGGGTGACTTCCACACCGCATTTCTCGCAGACAACGCCGCGATACTTCATCCGCTTATATTTGCCGCACAGACATTCGTAATCTTTGATCGGGCCAAAGATACGCGCGCAGAACAGACCGTCACGTTCGGGCTTGAACGTCCGGTAGTTGATGGTTTCGGGTTTCTTGATCTCGCCATAGGACCAAGACAGAATCCGTTCGGGCGACGCCAGCGAGACTTTGATTTCGTCAAAGACCTTCGGGGGCGTCAGCGGGTTGAACGGGTTGTTGGTGATTTCCTGGTTCATCTCTTTACCTCAGAGTTAGAGGGTGCGGGGGTCACGCAGTGCCGGGCTGAAGCCCGGCCTACGCCGGATCAGATGGTAGGCCGGGCTTCAGCCCGGCATCCCTTCGTCACTCATCGACCTCCGCATCCAGGAGTTCCATATTCAGGCCGAGGCCGCGGACTTCTTTCACCAGAACGTTGAACGATTCCGGTACGCCCGCTTCAAAGTTATCCTCGCCCTTGACGATCGACTCATAGACCTTGGTCCGGCCGGCGACGTCATCCGATTTCACGGTGAGCATCTCCTGCAGAGTGTAGGCGGCGCCGTAAGCTTCCAGAGCCCAGACTTCCATCTCACCAAAGCGCTGACCACCGAACTGCGCCTTACCACCCAGCGGCTGCTGGGTAACCAGGCTGTAGGGCCCGGTCGAACGCGCGTGGATCTTGTCGTCCACCAGGTGGTGCAGTTTCAGCAGGTACTTGATGCCCACGGTCACCGGACGTGCAAATTGCTCACCCGTACGACCGTCGAACAGAACCGACTGACCGCTTTCCGAGAAGCCCGCACGCACCAGTGCGTCGTTGACGTCAGCCTCTTTGGCACCGTCAAAGACCGGGGTTGCGATCGGAACACCGCGGGTCACGTTGCCCGCTGCCTCAATCAGCGTTTCCTCGTCCATGCCAGTGATGCCTTCTTCGTAGACATCTTCGCCATAGGCCAGCTTCATCGCCTCGCGCACCGGGGTCAGGTCGCCGGAACGGCGGTATTCACCCAGAGCTTCATCGATGTTCAGACCCAGACCGCGCGCGGCCCAACCCATGTGGGTTTCAAGGATCTGACCGACGTTCATACGCGAAGGCACACCCAGCGGGTTCAGACAGAAGTCGACCGGGGTCCCATCGGCCAGGAACGGCATGTCTTCCATCGGAACAACCTTGGAGATCACACCTTTGTTCCCGTGACGACCGGCCATCTTGTCGCCCGGCTGCAGCTTGCGCTTCACGGCGATGAAGACTTTGACCATCTTCATCACACCCGGCGGCAGGTCGTCGCCACGGCGGACTTTCTCGACCTTATCCTCGAAACGGGCATCCAGAGCGCGCTTTTGCACTTCGTATTGCTCGTTCAGGGCCTCGACGATCTGTGCGTCCTGCTCGTCTTCCAGCGCCAGCTGCCACCATTGACCACGGGTCAGGGTGTCCAGCAGATCCTCGGTGATCACCGACCCTGCCTTGACACCTTTCGGGCCTTTGACAGCGGTTTTACCCAGGATCAGACCTTGCAGACGCGCATAGATGTTGCGGTCAAGGATCGCCAGCTCGTCGTCCCGGTCACGGGCCAGACGTTCGACTTCCTCACGCTCGATCTGCAGCGCACGCTCGTCTTTCTCGACACCGTGACGGTTGAAGACGCGAACCTCGACGACCGTACCGTAATCGCCCGGCTTCACGCGCAACGAGGTGTCGCGCACATCAGATGCTTTTTCACCAAAGATGGCGCGCAGCAGCTTTTCTTCCGGGGTCATCGGGCTTTCGCCCTTCGGAGTGATCTTGCCGACCAGAATATCGCCCGGCTCAACATCCGCGCCGATGTAAACGATGCCCGCCTCGTCGAGGTTGCGCAGCGCTTCTTCACCGACGTTGGGGATGTCGCGGGTGATCTCTTCCGGGCCCAGCTTGGTGTCACGGGCGGCGACTTCGAATTCCTCGATATGGACCGAGGTAAAGACGTCGTCACGCGCGATACGTTCCGAGATCAGGATCGAGTCTTCGTAGTTGTAACCGTTCCACGGCATGAACGCGACGACCACGTTCTTACCCAAGGCCAGTTCACCCATATCGGTCGACGGACCGTCGGCAATGACCTCGCCCTTCTGGACGGTGTCACCCACCTTGATCAGCGGACGCTGGTTGATGCAGGTGTTCTGGTTCGAGCGCTGGAACTTACGCAGACGATAGATGTCAACGCCAGCGTCACCCAGTTCCAGATCCTCGGTGGCACGGATAACGATACGCTGGGCATCGACCTGGTCGATGATGCCGGCGCGTTTCGCCTGAATCGCAGCGCCTGAGTCGATTGCGACCTTCTCCTCGATCCCGGTACCGACCAGCGGTGCCTCGGCCCGCAGCAGCGGAACCGCCTGACGTTGCATGTTCGAGCCCATCAGAGCGCGGTTGGCGTCGTCATTTTCAAGGAACGGAATCAGCGAAGCCGCGACCGAAACCAGCTGTTTCGGCGACACGTCGATCAGGTCCACATTCTCGCGCGGGGCAAGGGTGTAGTCGCCTGCCTGACGGGTCGAAACCAGATCGTTGATGAACTTGCCGTTCTTGTCCAGCGTCGCGTTCGCCTGCGCCACGGTGTGACGCATTTCCTCGGTCGCGGACATGTAGTGAACCTCATCGGTCACCTCGGCGTCCTTGACGACGCGGTAAGGTGTTTCGATGAAGCCATACTTGTTCACGCGGGCGAAGGTGGCCAGCGAGTTGATCAGACCGATGTTCGGGCCTTCCGGCGTTTCAATCGGGCACATCCGGCCATAGTGGGTCGGGTGCACGTCGCGCACTTCAAAGCCCGCACGCTCACGCGTCAGACCACCGGGGCCAAGCGCCGAAAGACGGCGTTTGTGGGTGACTTCCGACAGCGGGTTGGTCTGGTCCATGAACTGCGACAGCTGCGACGAGCCGAAGAATTCACGCACAGCAGCAGCAGCCGGTTTCGCGTTGATCAGGTCCTGCGGCATGACGGTGTCGATCTCGACCGACGACATACGCTCTTTGATCGCGCGCTCCATGCGCAGCAGACCGACGCGGTACTGGTTTTCCATCAGTTCACCGACCGAACGCACACGACGGTTGCCGAGGTGGTCGATATCGTCCACGTCGCCTTTGCCGTCGCGCAGTTCTACCAGAGCCTTGACGCAGGCCACGATGTCTTCGCGGCGCAGGGTACGCAGGGTATCCGGCGCGTCCAGTGCCAGGCGCATGTTCATCTTCACGCGGCCAACGGCGGACAGGTCATACCGCTCGCTGTCGAAGAACAGGGTGTCGAACAGGGCCGACGCCGCTTCGACGGTGGGCGGTTCACCCGGACGCATGACGCGGTAGATATCCATGAGCGCGCTTTCGCGGTTCATGTTCTTGTCCTGCGCCATGGTGTTGCGCATGTAGGGTCCGACATTGACGTTATCGATGTCGAGAACCGGAATATCGGTGATGCCCGCGTCGATCAGTTCCTTCGCGGTACCGCCGATCAGGTCGCCATCCTTGTCATATTCCAGCGTCAGTTCGTCACCGGCTTCGACATAGATCGCGCCGTTTTCTTCGTTGATGATGTCCTTGGCGACAAACTTGCCAACGATGTGATCGAACGGAACCAGCAGTTCTGTGACGGTGCCCTCGTCGATCAGCTTCTTGACCGCGCGCGGGGTGACTTTTTTGCCTGCCTCGGCAATCACCTCACCTGATTTCGCGTCGATCAGGTCATAGGTCGGACGGGTGCCGCGAACACGCTCGGGGAAGAACGGCGTGACCCAGCCCTTCTTCTTGTCCAGCTTGTAGGACACGGTTTTGTAATACGCGTCCATGATCGCTTCCTGATCCAGACCCAGCGCATAAAGCAGGGTTGTCACAGGCAGTTTGCGGCGGCGGTCGATACGGGCGAACACGATATCCTTGGCATCAAACTCGAAGTCCAGCCAGCTGCCGCGATACGGGATGATGCGGCAGGCAAACAGCAGCTTGCCCGAGGAATGGGTTTTACCCTTGTCGTGGTCAAAGAACACACCGGGCGAGCGGTGCATCTGGGAGACGATCACACGCTCGGTGCCGTTGACGACAAAGGTGCCGTTCGGGGTCATCAGGGGCATGTCGCCCATGAAGACATCCTGTTCCTTGATGTCTTTTACCGATTTCGCGCCGGTGTCCTCATCAACATCGAACACGATCAGGCGCAGGGTAACCTTCAGCGGTGCGCTGTAGGTCATGTCGCGCTGCATGCACTCTTCGACGTCGTATTTGGGTTTCTCCAGATCGTATTTCACGAACTCCAAAACAGAGGTTTCGTTGAAATCCTTGATCGGGAAAACCGATTGGAACACGCCTTTGATGCCTTCGCCGTCTGTGGGCTGTTCTGCATCGCCGGAGCGCAGGAAAAGATCATAAGAAGATTTCTGTACCTCAATGAGGTTCGGCATCTCCAGTACTTCGCGGATTTTGCCGTAATATTTACGAAGACGTTTCTGGCCAAGGAACGTTTGAGCCATGTCAGATGTCACCTTTCGATGTTCTCAGCGGGCAAAGACACCGTCGGGCCCCGGCATCTTGCACAATCGAGACAACACGTCCGGATCAATTCGTGGCCACCGTCCCGAAGGCGGCCTCCCGATCCGAAAACCGTGTCTTAGAAAACGCCCCATTCCGTGAGGCCCTTTCTAAGACAGGTTCGGCTGGACCCGGATTTCTCCGGATCCAGCCAAAATTTTCGGCGCATCAGCGATGCGCCTGAGACCAGGCTTAGGCCAGCTCGACTTCGGCGCCAGCTGCTTCCAGCTTGGCTTTGACGTCTTCGGCTTCGTCTTTCGACACGCCTTCTTTGATCTTGCCGCCGGCTTCGACCAGTTCCTTGGCTTCTTTCAGGCCCAGACCGGTGATGCCGCGAACTTCTTTGATCACGTTGATTTTCGAAGCGCCGGCGTTCTTCAGAACGACGTCGAATTCGGTTTTTTCTTCCTCAGCTGCGCCACCGGCGTCGCCACCAGCTGCTGCGACCATTACGGCGCCGCCAGCTGCGGGCTCGATGCCGTATTCGTCTTTGAGGATGGTTTTCAGTTCTTGTGCTTCCAGCAGGGTCAGACCCACGATGCTTTCTGCGAGTGCTTTCAGATCAGCCATTTTATCAGCTCTTTCCGTTTACAATGTGTGTTCCAACGTCAGGGTAGGTACCCTACGCAGATCATTCAGTGCCAACCGCTTACGCAGCTTCCGCCTTCTCTTCGATGGTGGAAAGGATGCTTGCGATATTGCTTGCAGGTGCGCCAATCGCGCCGGCGATGTTCGAAGCAGGTGCGCCAATGCAGCCCACGATCGAAGCAATAAGCTCCTCGCGAGACGGCATTTTCGAAACGGCTTCAACGCCTTTGCGGTCCAGAGCGTTCTCGCCCATTGCACCGCCGAGGATTTCAAATTTCTTGTTATCCTTGGCGAAGTCCTCGGCCACCTTGGCTGCTGCCACGGGGTCCTCGGAATAGGTCAGAACGGTCATCCCTGTCAGCAGGTCGGCCATGCTTGCACACGGCTTACCCTCGAGGGCGATTTTGGCGAGCCTGTTCTTGGCAACACGCACGGAGCCACCCGCGTCACGGGCACGTGCGCGAAGGTCCTGCATCTCGGCAACTGTCAGACCGGCGTAGTGGGCAACCACTACGACGCCAGAGCTTTCGAAGATTTGGCCGAGTTCCTCGACCACTTTCTCTTTCTGGGCTCTATCCACAGTTCTCTCCAAGTTAGGGGTGAGTTCTCACCCCGGCTCATATTTGCCGCGGCTTGCGCCCCGGCGTTCAGGTCCGTTGTTACGGGATTGGCCAAAACTCGCCCGAGGGTGGGACCCTCAGAATTCTTTGGTCTTACCCGTCTCAGGCAGGGAATTAAGGGGCCATATGGCACCACCCACCGTCTTGGACGAAACAAAATAAAGCGCACGACGAATCGCACGCTTTATTCCGCAGGTCTACTTAGGACAGATGGCCGGGGTTTCCAAGAGGTAAATTGGGATTAATCAGACGCAACAAGGGATGACCAGAACCACAAGATTAAGTGCGGTGACGAGCAATTGATTTGGTCGAATTTCAGGGCTGAGCGCAAAATAGTTCGTGACATTGTTCCAAGTTCAAGACTATAACCCGACAATTTTTCTCAGAAACAAGAAGAATCAGAACAAATGTGCAGAATTGCCGCCTATTGCGGACCAAGTATCCCGCTTGAAAACATCGTCATCCGGCCCCAGCATTCCTTGCTGGAGCAAAGCCAGCACGCGGCCGAAGCTAAACTTGCCGTCAATGGCGATGGCTTTGGTATGGCCTGGTACGCAGACCAGGATCGCCCCGGCCTGTACAGGGATGTCCTGCCCGCGTGGTCGGATGGTAACCTGGTCGATCTTTGCAGGATGATAAAATCCTCGCTGTTTCTGGCCCATGTCCGCGCGTCGACGTTCGGCGAAGTGTCGCGCGCAAACTGCCACCCTTTCACGTTTGGCAAATGGTCCTTCATGCATAATGGCCAGATTGGCGAGTTCGGGCGTTTGCGAAGACGGCTTGAATCCTCACTGCCGGACGAACTTTATGCGGCGCGGCGCGGGTCGACGGATTCAGAGCTTCTGTTTCTGCTCCTGCTGGCAAACGGGCTGGATGATGCGCCGCAGGACGCTGTTGTCGCAACTCTGCGTCAGATCGATGCGCTTGACGGTCATCGGACGCAACCGGATCGCATGGCCGTCGCCTTTTCAGATGGGCAGAGCCTGTATGCGTTTCGATATTCCAGCGACCAGCGCAGCCCGTCCCTGTATTTCGGGGAAGGGCTGGACCACGGCGGCAGGGTCATCGCGTCCGAGCCGCTGGACAAGGGCACAGGAAATTGGACGCCCATTGAAGACCGGAGCTTCTTCACTCTGACTGGCGATACAGCCAGCCACACCGCGTTGCCGTTCAGTTAAACGAAAACGGGCGGTCCGTTTGGACCGCCCGCAACATTGCTTTGACGAAGATCAGACTTATTCGCCCGAAGCTTCTGCCACATCAACGGTCACGCCGGGGCCCATGGTCGAGCTCAGCGCGATTTTCTTCATGTAGGTGCCTTTGGCACCCGACGGCTTGGCCCGGGCAACAGCCGAGACGAAGGCGCGAATGTTTTCGACCAGCTTGGCTTCGTCGAACGACGCTTTACCAACACCTGCGTGTACAACGCCGCCTTTTTCCGCCTTGAACTGAACTTCACCGCCTTTGGCTGCTTCCACGGCTGCTTTCACGTCCATGGTCACGGTGCCAACCTTGGGGTTCGGCATCAGGTTGCGGGGGCCCAGAACCTTACCCAGACGACCGACGATCGGCATCATGTCCGGGGTTGCAATGCAGCGATCGAATTCGATGGAGCCGCCCTGAATGGTTTCCATCAGGTCTTCTGCACCAACGATATCCGCGCCTGCTTCTTTCGCTTCGTCAGCCTTCGCGCCACGTGCGAAGACAGCAACGCGCATGTCTTTGCCTGTGCCGTTCGGCAGTCCGACAACGCCGCGCACCATCTGGTCTGCGTGACGGGTGTCAACGCCCAGGTTCATCGCGATTTCGATAGTCTCGTCGAATTTCGAAGTTGCATTGGCTTTGACCAGGGCAACAGCTTCGTCCACCGACAGGTTTTCCTTGCCAGCGACGGCTTCGCGCGCAGCGCGGGTACGTTTACCGAGTTTTGCCATCTTACTTCACCTCGATGCCCATGGAGCGGGCCGAGCCCAGGATGATCTGCATTGCGCCTTCGACGTCGTTGGCGTTCAGATCTTTCATTTTGGCTTCGGCGATTTCACGAACCTGCTTGGAGGTCACGGTTGCCACGGTCTCGCGACCTGGGTTTTCCGCGCCGCGGGGGCGGTTACGCTTACCGACCGGCTTAAGACCAGCAGCTTTTTTCAGGTAATAAGACGCGGGCGGCGTCTTGATGTCCATGGTGAAGGACTTGTCCTGATAGTAGGTGATCACGGTCGGGCACGGCGCGCCGGGCTCCATATCTGCGGTCTTGGCGTTGAACGCCTTGCAGAATTCCATGATGTTGATGCCGCGCTGACCCAGCGCCGGACCAACTGGCGGCGACGGGTTCGCCTGACCTGCAGGAACCTGCAGTTTCATTGTACCAGCAAGCTTCTTGGCCATTTGGTTTTCCTTTCAACTAGGGTGAAACGCGTCTCACCCGGATTTTGTTGCGTGGTCCGGCCCGGGATCGCGACCCCGGTAACCTCCCACGAGAGAATCTCGCCCGAAGACGATAGAGGCGGCGTTTACAGGGGATCATGGGGGTTGGCAAGTGGCCTGCCTTTCAGTTCGGGATCACCGAATCGAGTTCCAAGTCGATGAACACCGGCGTTGACGCGCCAGGGCGGGAAAGTGCTGATCATTCCGGTCAAAGCCAGGAAAAACCAGTCGGCCTGAAACACTAGGTATCGCGCCATATTAAGGGTTTAATTTGCTTGAAAAAACCGGAGCTAACCCGGCACCCGATTGAAAGACTGCTGTAGCTTCGTTCCTTGCGCCGCATAAATAACCGCGCCATGCTGCGGCTGTGCTATACTTGGTCAGAACAAATTTGTTCGGAGGTTCGTCATGATTATTCGTTTATTCACTATGCTAATCGCCGCGCTGTCTTTTGCGGTGTCCGTCCCCCAGACCGCGCGGGCCGATGCGGGCGACTTCATCGGCGGTGCTGTCGTTGGCGGGGTCGTCGGATACGCGATCGGCAAAGACCAGCAAAAGAAAAAGTCCCGGTCTTCGAGCCAGACCTACCGGTCGGGCATTCCATCGACCTCGCAAGGGGCGCAGACACAGACCGCGCTCAACTATTTCGGCTATAACGCCGGGCGTGTCGATGGGCAGGTCGGGCATGGAACCCGGTCGGCGATCGAACGCTACCAGGTGTCCATGGGCTATCCTGTGAATGGCTATGACTTCCAGCCCTATCAGTATGACTTTCTGATGCAGGCCTATTACTGGGCGACAAGCGGTGGGCAGGCGGCAACCCAGCTTTCGGGTCAACCGCTCTTGATGGCCTATCGCCAACAGGTGCAAACCGGCTCTGCCTTGGCGGCGGCACCTCAGACCCAGGCACCGGCCATCCCGGTTATCACGCCTCAACAGGCCGAACCCGCAACAAGCGCCACTGAAACCACGACAGCCAGCCTGCCGAGCCTGTTTTCCGGCGGAACCGGAGGCCCGTCGCTGGCCAACCGGTGCAGCGGGGTCATGCTGCAAACGTCGACCAATGGCGGCTATACGACCCTGTCTAACATGTCCGATCCTGACTTTGCGCTTAGCGAACAATTCTGCCTTGCCCGCAGCTATGCGATGGCACAGGGCGAAGAGCTGATGCAGGGCATTCAGGGTCTTACACCCGATCAGGTCGCAGACCAGTGCGCCGCCTTTGGCGACATGTTGGCACCGCAAGTTGACGCGCTGTCTATCAACTCGAAATCAGAGGCTGAAACCCAGGTGCGCAAGCTTGCCTTGGATTCGGGTCTTAGCCCTGCTGATCTTGCCGCAACCAGCAAGGTCTGCCTTGCGATGGGATATCGTCAGGACAACATGGATACCGCAGTTGGGTCTGCGCTGATGCTGGTTGCCATGGGTGAACCCGCATACGGAGAACTGGTCGGTCACCATCTGCGCGAAGGCTTTGGTGTTCAGGCGCGCCGCGATCTTGCGATGCAATGGTATGATGCAAGCCTTTCGGCGCTGGATGCCGGGTCGCAGGCGGTCTTCCTGCCGTCCCAGACCGACCGCCCGCAGCTTTTGCGCGCAGCCATGGTTCAGTCGCAGTAAGCCCAAACGCGAAACGGCGTCGAGACTCCGCGTCTTAAACTAAACCGCCGCGGTGCCAAATGCACCGCGGTGTTACGCTTCCATAATCAAAAAAGAACCCGGCTTACAAAAGGCACTGCGTTCTGGTCGTCAAAAGCTTGCTGGGCGTTCTTTGGGGCGAAACATTACTGGCTGTACGCCCCTCTGGCTTATCACAATGATCTGACACAAGAATACGAGCCCTGAAAACACGTGCGAGTGGAACTTATCCGACAACGTTGAAGGCCGCATTCGCCAATATTCTAGAATTTCACATTGTGTTTGCTAAAGAACTCTTTCATTTTTTCGTCGAGAAACCCTTTACCAGTCGCAATTTGCACAAGTTCAAAAGCGCAGCCATTGTTCACTTCAACCACAACCGGGCCATTCTCTGTAAGAGCGATATCCGTTGATCCAAAGTGATTTTCTGCGTGCAACAAAGCGATTTCTTGGTTCAGCTTTTTCAGTTCAGCCCAGAATGGCAGTTTTTCACCAATAAGAGTGCGGTCGCATTCCGGCAGAGAGCTAAGTTCAACTCGGCGACCGTCTTCAACTGAGGCTATGGCCTTAACCTCGCCGGTTTCCGGGTTCAGGTTGCAAAGAAGGTTGCCGGGCCGCCAGAAGTTGTCCGCAACATTCCCCGCAAGGGGCAGCTTTAGCATTGTAAACGGAACGGAAAGTTGATTGTCGTCGATAATGTTCAAACTGCGCACGGTCGCAATAGCGTCGGTAATACCGTCAAAAAAACCATGTGGTTTCAGACAGTCCTGAAAGATGTAGGGGATTTCACCAAGTGTCGAATTTGCGAAGTCCTCGTAGGTTTGAGGTTCCTGCCCGTCCAGAATGACATGCGTATCAGTGTGCCCCGAAATGCGCATGGCACCTGCGCTCCACATCCCGACGATAGGTTTCGCGAAAACTGAATATGACCCGTGGGTCGAAAAGAAAGACTTCAAGTCTTCGGCGTTTGTCAGTTTTGGCGTTCCCCCGAACTGGCGAGCGCTGCGATCAAAGACAGCCAGTGTTTTCGGAACGGGCAGCCTGTTGTGTTCGAGGAAACACGCAGACAACCATTTATCTTCGGTGAGGGCCTGCCATTGACTGTTGTTGCAAGCATTTACAAGCGGCCAGTGGATATGAGATGAAACGAACTCCTCACGCTCAATATCAGACCAACGCTCCCGATCATAAAGCTCGTAAAGAAAGTACTCGTAAAACCTCAGCTTTCCGCGTTTCTTGCGAAGCTTGAAAAAGTCAAAGGCCAGCGAAAATGGACTTCTCCCGGTCCGTCGAGCAACTTCGACAAGAAGACTGGAAACATTGGGTGCTTCTTTGCTTTTGACGGCCAACACATCTTGCGCAAAAGCTGTCATTTTCTAGTAATCCCTCAATTGTCGCCGTTCTGGAAATAATCAACAAATTGTGTCGATACTTTGGCGCAGGTAGATCGTTGTGCTTTCTGCGGCACAGATACGAAAACGCCGCTATGCTTTCACATCGCGGCGTTTCGAATTTCTCTGGAAGCGCGCTTAGCTCTGCTTCGTGACCTGAGTAAAGTCCAGCTCAACTGGGGTTTCGCGGCCAAAGATCGAGACCGATACTTTCAGCTTCTGCGCTTCGTCGTCCACGCCTTCGACCATGCCGTCGAAATCCTCGAACGGGCCGTCGTTGACCTTGACCTTCTCGCCGATCTCGAAGGTGATCATCAACTTGGGCGCTTCTTCGCCTTCCTGAACGCGGTTGAGGATCTGGTTCACCTCGGCGTCGCGCATCGGCATCGGGCGGCCCTGCGGACCCAGAAAACCGGTGACGCGGTTGATCGAGTTGATCAGGTGATAGCCCTGATCCGACATTTCCATATGCACCAGCACGTAACCCGGCATAAAGCGGCGTTCGGTGGTGACCTTCTTGCCCCGGCGCACTTCGATCACCTCTTCGGTGGGCACCAGAACTTCGTCGATATCGTTCTCAAGGCCCTGTTCAGCCACCGACGTGCGGATCTGCTCTGCGATCTTCTTTTCGAAATTCGAAAGAACGCTGACCGAGTACCACCGTTTCGCCATGAACCTGTCGTCCTTGTTTGTCTTCGGGGCATCACATATTGCGGACACACCCGTCATTTAAATCCTGTCACGTCATCCGGAATAAAAAGCGGCGCGTGACCCGAATCGCCACACGCCCATTCCGAATATGCGTCACCTACTCTGACATCGCGCGAGGTGCAAGGGGCAGTCGTATTTGCCCCCGCCTGAACCGGCTTAGCCGAAAGCGCCCAGAATCAGCTGAAGGCCGCCCCGGATACCCAGATCGACCAAAGCAAAAAACACAGCTGTCAGCGCCGCCATGATGAAGACCATGACCGTGGTCAACAGCACTTCGCGCCGGGTCGGCCAGACAACCTTGGAAACTTCGGCACGGACTTGCTGAATGAACTGGATCGGGTTGGTGGTGGCCATTTGGCGTGTTCTCTCTGCTTGCGGATGGGCCGGACATAGCCGGGCATTGCGGCAATTTCAAGGGCGCTTGGATGAACTCAGCGCTTATCGGGCGATTGGTCAGGGTTTGGGTTTGTCGTCCCACTCGTCATTCAGGATGCGGCGCGCGTCGCCATCGGGGTCTTCGTACTGATTGGAACGAACGGTATAGATAAAGGCGACCAGACCAACGCCCCCCAGAAACAGGGAAATCGGGATCAGATAGGCAAGCACTTCCATCAGGGTTACCTCAGCCGCAATGCGTTCAGCGATACGGTAATCGACGAGGTCGACATCGCCAAGGCCGCGATCAGCGGTGTCGCCAGTCCGATCACGGCCAGCGGAACGGCAATCACGTTGTAAACGGTTGCGATCTGGAAGTTCTCGCGGATGCGACGGGTGGCCTTGATGGCCGTATCGCAGGCATCCGCAATGGGCAGAAGGTCATTGCCCAGAAGCACGATGTCCGAGGCAACCCGCGCCGCATCCAGCGCCGAGGCCGGAGAGATCGACACATGTGCCGCCGCCAAAGCAGCCGTATCGTTCAGGCCGTCCCCCACCATCAGAACTTTGCGGCCCTGGTCCCTGAGGTCCTGAATGCGCTGTGCCTTGTCCTGCGGCAAAGCCTCGGCGACCCAATCCGTTATTCCCAGCTTCTCGGCCAATGCGCGCACGGCACCTTTCGAATCCCCTGAGATCAACAGCACATGCTTGCCCGACGCGCGCAACGCTTCCACCGCCTCGTCCGCGCCCGGGCGCAACGCGTCCGAGAAGCGGAACGCCAAGGGCGCATCGTCGCCAATTGCAAGCCAGGCGGACGTTTCCGCGCCCTGCTGTGCGCCAACCCATGCGGCCCGGCCCAAACGAACGCGTTGACCGCGGTATTCTCCTTGGGTGCCGTATCCCGGCACTTCGGTTATGTCCCGGACGTTAGCCGGTTTGATCCCGGCCTGTCGCGCGGCCTTTGCCAATGACACGGACAAGGGATGCGCAGAGGCCTCGGCCAGGGCCAGAGCAACCTCGACCTGTGCGCGGGCGTGGTCGCCAAGATTGACCAGTTCCGGCGCCCCCGAGGTCAGTGTGCCCGTCTTGTCGAAAACCACGGTGTCGGTCTCGGACAACCGTTCGAGCGCGGTTGCGTGCTTGATCAGCATACCCTTGCGGAACAACCGGCCCGAGGCAGCGGTGGTCACTGCTGGAACAGCCAGACCCAAGGCGCAGGGACAGGTGATGATCAGAACCGCTGCGGCAATGTTCAGAGCGGTGCGCAAATCGCCCGAATAGATGTACCACCCCACAAAGCTGAGCGCCGAAAGGATGTGGACACCGGGCGCATAAAGCTTGGCGGCCTTGTCGGCCAGCGAGGTATAGCGGGACCGCCCCGATTCAGCGATGGCCACCAGATCCGCCATCCGGTGCAGCGACGTATCCTGACCCACTGCTGTGGCGCGCAGGGTCAGCGGTCCTGTCAGGTTGACCTCGCCCGCGCTGACCAACTGGCCGGCTTCGGCAAACACCGGCAGGGTTTCCCCCGTCAACAGCGAACGGTCCAGTTCGGACTGACCAGACACGATCTGACCGTCCACCGGCATTCGGCCACCGGGGCGCACAAGGATCAGATCACCGACCTTCAGATCGGCCACCGCAACTTCGGCCTCCACCCCGTCCACGATACGGATCGCGCGCGGCACTTCCAGAGCGGTGAGCTCTTCTGCGGCGGATCGGGCTGCGGCGCGGGTGCGGTAATCAAGATACCGGCCCGCCAGCAGGAAGAAAGTCAGGGTCAGCGCGGCATCGAAATAGGCGTGCTCTCCGCTCAGTGCGGTCTCCCACAGGGAGGTGACCAGCGCCAGCAGGATCGCCAGCGTGATCGGCACATCCATGTTCAGCCGCCGCACCCGCAGGGCGCTCCAGGCGTTGGCAAAGAACGGTTGCGCCGAGAAGGCAATGGCAGGCAGCGCGATTGCAGCGGAAATCCAGTGGAACATGTCGCGCGTCGCGTCTGTTGCACCGGACCAGACCGACACCGACAACAGCATCACGTTCATGGATGCGAACCCGGCGACGGCCAGTCGCATCAGCAGGTCACGCCCCGCCTTGTCCGCCTGTGTTGCCGACAAAGCGCCGGGGTCAAGCTCGTGCGCTTCGAAACCTGCCCGTTCAAGCACCGGGATCAGATCGGCCGCGCGGGTTTCCGGCGCGGCTTTGATCATCGCCCGTTTCAGAGTCAGGTTGACCCGCGCGTCTTCGACACCGGGATGGGCGTTCAGTTCACGTTCGACCGTCGCGATACAGGCCGAGCAGTGGATGCCCGGCAGCGACAAGGCAATCTGCACATCTTCCGGAATCGGGCGCGCGGGTTCTGCTGGTGCTGCCAGACACCCCGGACAGGCCGCCGTACCGGATGAAAGCTGCGCCGTCATCGGCTACCCTTTCACGTACAGCGGAACGCGCTGCGAAAACTCGGCGCCACTGCCATCACGCGCGACCAACCGGATATTCCAGTTGCCCTTGCCCAGCGTGGCAGGTGTGGCATAGGCCGCGCCGTCAAAGGTGAAATCCGGTGCAAAATCGTCCCGCACATGGGTTGCGCGGCCAACCACCGCCTGCAATTCGCTGACCTGAACCGGTGCACCGGTCGCGTCCGTAATATGCAGGATCAGAAGGCCACCTTTGGTTTCTGCCCGAACCGTCCAGCCCAATGCCTGCTGCTCTTTCAGGCGATCGTTGAACTCCTGGCTGGCAACGTAGGAATTCTTGACCTCCAGCCCGGGAAACGTCTTCACCGCATTATAAGCCAGCACAAGGTTCACCGCGATGATCACGCCAAAGGCACCGACAAACACCGCCAGAGCGTGCTTTCCGGTGAATTTACGTTCGGCCATGATCAGTTCCCCCGTCCGTTGAACGTGGTGTCTTTGTAAGCGCGTTCGCCGCTGCTGAGGTCTTCGACCCAGATCCGCACTGGTGTCGCTTCTGCTGCCGCCGGACCGCTGTCACGGGATGCCACGATGTATACACGGGTCAATTGTGCCGTATCCGCCGTGACATTCACAGTATCGATCTTGGTTCCCTCAATTTCCAGTCGCATCGACGGATCGCCCGCCAGAGACAATTTGAACAGGCGGTCCTCGCCATGCTTGTTGCGCAGTCTGACATCATAGGTGTTCCGAATGGTGCCGTCTGACAGGGTGACAAAGGTCGGGTTGCGCACGGGCGCTACGGTCAGATCGATGTCAGAGCGAATGAACAGGGCGAACAACAGCGCAAACCCCACCAGTGACCACAACGAGGTGTACAGGATCGTGCGGGGCCGGAAGATGTGTTTCCAGACATTCTTGGGCGGTTGGCCTGAGCGTTCACGTGGCTCGTCGCTGAGCGCCATATAGTCGATCAGCCCGCGCGGTTTGCCGATCTTGGCCATCATGTCATCACACGCGTCGATACACAGGGCACAGGTGATACATTCAAGCTGCTGACCATCCCGGATATCGATCCCAACAGGGCAGACATTCACGCAGGCCATGCAGTCGATGCAATCCCCCAACTCGGAATCGGCTGTTCGCTTGCCTTTGCCGCGCGGCTCGCCGCGCCATTCGCGGTATCCCACGACCAGCGTGTCTTCATCCATCATCGCGGCCTGAATGCGCGGCCAAGGACACGCGTAGATACAAATCTGTTCGCGGGCGAACCCGCCAAAAAAGAAGGTCGTGCCGGTCAGAACCAGCATCGTCGTGTAAGCGACGGGATGCGCGTTACCCGTCACAAGATCGCGGAGCAGCGTCGGCGCATCCGCAAAATAAAACACCCAGGCACCGCCGGTGGCCAGACCGATCAGGAACCAGGTTACCCATTTCGTCACCCGGAGCCGTGCCTTGCGGAAATCCAGCTTCTCCTGACGATGCAGGCGCAGACGGGCGTTCCTGTCACCTTCGATCCAGCGCTCGACCAGAATGAAAAGGTCAGTCCAGACCGTTTGCGGGCAGGCATACCCGCACCAGACCCGCCCCAGCGCAGAAGTAAACAGAAACAGACCCAGCCCCGCCATGATCAGCAGGCCCGCCACGAAATAGAACTCGTGCGGCCAGATTTCGATCCAGAAGAAATAGAAGCGCCGGTTTGCCAGATCCAGCAGCACGGCCTGATCCGGCAGGCTGGGGCCACGATCCCATCTGATCCAGGGCGTAACGTAGTAAATGCCCAGTGTCACGATGAGGATGATCCATTTCAGGTTTCGAAATGGCCCGGAAACGCGTCTCGGAAAGATCGGTTCTCGTGCGGCGTATAGGCTGGGGGTGGGGTTGGAATCGCTCACAGGCTGGCTCCGGTACTGGCTCTTCTGAGTGTGTGTTCTTCCAGATCACGTGCATAGCAACTTTGACATGGGTCAAAACGCGCATCGTACAGACACCTTTTATCACATTTCCCGAGCCTGACGCCTCAACCACGTCACAAATGTCCTGACTGCGGGTCTAAGTGCCGAATTTGGCGTCACAATATGGTAACCGCGCGTATCCGGCTCTGCATAAAGCTCGACAATACGACCGGCCTTAATGTCAGGCTCGACGAAATGTCGCACTGTGACAGTGACCCCCTGCCCGGCCCTCAGTCCGTCCAGTACCAGGTTTCCCGGCAACTCGGTGCGCCCGGCGCCGCGTTCGGGACCAGCACCGTGTTCGGCCAGCCAGGTCGTCGCCTCGGTGGTTCCGATTTCCTCAAGCCAGGGCAGCCGGGCCAGCTCGGTCGGAGTCCATGATGTCTTTTCCCCCAGCAGTTTCGGGGCGGCGACGATGACCACGGGCGACTGCAACAGCATTTCAGATTGCACACCGGTCCAACCGCCGGGGCCGTACCGAATGGCAATATCGATCCCACCCGGTCGCAGTTCGACAATTTCCGCGGTGGGATCAAGGATCAGGTTCACCTCGGGGTGGGTATCGCGAAAGGCCGGTAGGCGCGGCATCAGCCATGAGGCTGCAAAAGAGGATGTCAGCGACACGTGGACCGGGCGATCCTGACCAGACCGCGCCAAATCCCCCACTGCCGCCTCGATCGCGCCAAACCCCAGTTGCAGGGCTCGGGCCAGGTGTTCACCATCGGCGGTCAGGGTCAGGGCTTTGCCGGTTCGATCCAGCAAGGCAGCACCCAGATGTTTCTCAAGTACGCGCAACTGTTGGCTAATCGCCGCATGGCTTACGTTTAGCGCAGCCCCAGCTTCGACCACATTGCGCTTCTCAGAAAATGCCGCAAACGCCCTCAGCGCGGCCAACGGGGGAAGCGACAACCAATTCATATGTAACCCTGACTTACACCATGGAATGGTATTTGAGTCGCATTCAGCACCTCAAAGGTCAATCTTTATTGCAGAGATACCCATGCAGAGGAGACCAACCATGCTGACTGTTTTTGCCAGATCTTTCATGACCGCAACCCGGATCAATGCACCGCATATTCGCGATGCGCCAAAGCCGGGTCGCCACAAACGCCGTTGGCTGCCGGAAGGTCATTGGTGGATTAAAAACCCGCGCGAGGTGGATCCGAGCAACTTTTGACGCAGGGAACAGTAAACCTGAATCTGGACCACAGGTTTAAGTGGCCTTATTGTTGGAAAAAAGCACCGGCTGTTCAGGAAACGCGCGAACAGATGGAACAGCCGGTGCCCCAGCCTTCGGGCGGCGAACCGCCCGAAGGTGTTCTTTATATTTTACTGACCGCCGCCCAACTGGTGGACATAGGCAGATACGGCGCGAATCTGCGCCTCGGTCAGGCGGGTATCCCAGTTCGGCATGACGCCAAAGCGGCTGTAAGTTACGGTTTCCGTCAGCGTTTCTTCGCTGCCACCGTAAAGCCAGATCGCGTCAGTCAGGTTCGGCGCACCCTGGAAGATATCACCTGTGCCATCCTCGCCGTGGCAGGCCGCGCAGTTGTCTTCGAAGACAACTTTGCCTGCCTGCGCTGCCGCATCGTCGGTCTGGGCATTGCTCAGCGACATGACGTACTGGACCACCTGCGTGATTTCGTCGTGTTCGAGGATTTCGCCAAATGCCGGCATCTCGGAATAGCGCGCATCGTCGCTTTCTTCGTTCCGGACACCGTAGCTGACGGTGTAGACGATGTCGTCCAGCGTTCCGCCCCACAGCCAGGCATCATCCAGCAGGTTCGGGAAACCCGGCGCACCCTGCGCACCCGAACCATGGCATTGTGCGCACCAGGTCCGGAACACCGCACCGCCCGAGTTCACGGCATATTGCTGAAGCTCTGCATCCTTAGAGATGTCTTCCAGCGAAGTTTCCACCAGCTTGGCGTTCCAGGGCGCGTTTGCCTCTTCGAAGGCAACCATGTCCTGCTGTACGTTTTCACGGGTTGACCATCCCAGCACACCGGCTGTCGCGCCATGGACCAGGGGCCAGGCCGGAAACATGATCGTATAGATCACGCCCCAGAAGATGGTGGCGTAGAAGGTCCATAGCCACCAGCGCGGCATGGGGTTGTCGAATTCCTCGATTCCGTCCCAGCTGTGCCCGGTTGTATTAGGATCGCCCGGCTGTTTATCAGGTGTCTTGCTCATTGCCGCGCCTCCTTGGGTGTGGCGGGTTTGTCTTGGTGCCGGAAGGGGATGTTGGCGGTGTCCTTGTATTCCTTGCTGGCACCGGGGCGGAAAACCCAGATCACGATGCCAACGAAGAAGACAAACAACACAAGCAGCATCCAGCTATCCGCGAACTGTCGAAGAAGTGTGTATTCTTCCATCACACCCTCCTGTTAACGGCTTGCATCCGGGGTAAAGGTCGAGAAATCGACCAGCGTACCCAGCATTTGCAGATAGGCGATCAGCGCATCGGCTTCGGTCAGTTCAGGCTGACCATCGAAGTTGCGCACGTTAACCTTGTCACCGTACCGCTCGAGCAGACCGTCGTAGTCACTGTCAGGATCGGCCTGCGCGCTGAAATCGGCAACCGCGTTTTCCAGCATCTCGTCGGTATAGGGGGTGCCGACAACCGCATTGGTCGCCATGATGTCACCGATATACTTGCCGTCGATCTTGCGATGTTCGAGGAAGCCGTATTTCGGCATCACCGATTCAGGCACCACAGACTGCGGGTTGCGCAGGTGGTCCATCTGCCACTGATCCGAATAGCGGCCACCGACACGCGCCAGATCAGGCCCGGTACGCTTTGATCCCCACTGGAACGGGTGGTCATACATCGATTCAGCCGCCAGCGAGTAGTGGCCATAGCGCTCGACCTCGTCCCGCATCGGGCGGATCATCTGGCTGTGACAGACATAGCAGCCTTCGCGGATGTAGATCTCACGCCCTGCCATTTCGAGAGGGGTGTAAGGGCGCATGCCCTCCACCTTCTCGATGGTGTTCTCAAGATAGAACAGCGGGGTGATCTGCACCAGGCCACCGATGGTCACGACCAGAAAGCTGAAGATCAGCAGGAGGGTCGCGTTGGTCTCGAGGATCTTATGTTTGTCGAGAATTGCCATTGCTCCGGCCCTCCCTCTATTCAGCCGGGACCGCGACGGTCAGGCTGGCCTCTTTGGCCGGCGCTTTCCGCACAGTCATCCACAGGTTGTAGCACATGATCACGGCGCCAGCGACGAACATCACGCCACCCAGAGCACGCACCACATACATCGGGAACTTGGCGGCCACGGTGTCAGCGAACGAGTTCACCAGGAAGCCGTTTGCATCCACTTCACGCCACATCAGGCCTTCCATGATACCGGTGACCCACATCGACGCGGCATAAAGCACGATGCCGATCGTGGCGAGCCAGAAGTGCCAGCTGACCATTTGCAGCGAGTACAGACGCTCGCGCTTCCACAGGACAGGCACCAGGAAGTACAGCGCACCAAAAGTGATCATGCCGTTCCAGCCCAGCGCGCCCGAATGCACGTGACCAATGGTCCAGTCGGTGTAGTGGCTGAGGCTGTTCACAGCACGGATCGACATCATCGGACCTTCAAAGGTGGACATGCCGTAGAAGCCGACCGAGATGACCATCATGCGGATGATCGGATCGGTGCGCAGCTTGTCCCAGGCCCCCGACAGGGTCATCAGACCGTTGATCATACCACCCCAGGACGGCATCCACAGGATCACCGAGAACACCATGCCCAGCGTCGACGCCCAGTCAGGCAGCGCGGTATAGTGCAGGTGGTGTGGACCGGCCCAGATATACAGGAAGATCAGCGCCCAGAAGTGGATGATCGACAGCTTGTAGGAAAACACCGGACGTTCGGCCTGTTTCGGGATGAAATAGTACATCATGCCCAGGAAACCCGCGGTCAGGAAGAAGCCCACAGCGTTGTGGCCATACCACCACTGGATCATGGCATCCTGCACACCCGACCAGACGATGACCGATTTCGAACCCCAGATGCTGACCGGGATGGTCATGTTGTTGACCAGATGCAGCATGGCGACGGTGACGATAAAGGCCAGATAGAACCAGTTGGCCACATAGATGTGGGGTTCTTTCCGCTTGATGATCGTACCCAGGTAGACAGCCAGATAGGCGACCCAGACAATGGTCAGCCACAGATCGACATACCATTCAGGTTCGGCATATTCCTTGGACTGCGTTCCGCCCAGCACATAGCCGGTTGCGGCCAGCACGATGAACAGCTGATAGCCCCAGAACACGAACCACGCGAGGTTTCCGCCCCAAAGCCGCGCCGCGCTGGTACGCTGAACCACGTAGAACGAGGTTGCGATCAATGCGTTACCGCCAAAGGCAAAAATGACTGCCGAGGTGTGCAACGGACGCAAACGACCAAAGTTCAGATAACCCTGCGCCCATTCGAAGTTCAGTACCGGAAACGCCAGCTGAAACGCGATAAAGGTCCCGGCGAGGAACCCGATCACGCCCCAGAAGGCAGTTGCGATCACGCCATAGCGGATCACGCCATCCATGTATTCGCCCGAGCGGTCGATCTGATTACCTGGCTCGTCAGTGTTTCGAAGCGTCCAGATGAACAGGCCACCGGCGATGAGCATCACCAGCAGCGCATGTACCTGATACGCCAAATCGCGTGCATAATTGGTTCCGATCGCTGCAAACAGCGCGATCAGACCAAGCACGATCAGCTTGATGTAATTCGACATATTGCGTCCCTTTGCCATGCTCCGCGCGTTTTTGATTCTTGTGACGCGCGAAACCCATTTGACTGGCTGCCGTTCTGAAGCACGGCCACCTTCATTGCTTTGATCTGTATCAAGACAGCCCAGCGTTTTCTATGACACGCATGGTAGTAGAAAAGGGCTAACAGGTCACATGAGACCAATTGCCCGAAACATGAGGTCAAAATGGCGTATAAATCTCTTCTCACAGTCATGACCGAAACGCAGACTGCACAGGCTGCTTTGGCGCAGATTGTGGCCCTGGCCGAGTCTCAGGATGCCCATGCCGAAGTCCTGTGTCTGGGTGTCGATCGCAGTCAGACAGGTTATTATTATGCGGGTGCCAATGCGTTGATCGTTCAGGAAACGCTGAACCGGGCCAATGCCGAGGCACAGGATTTGCTGACCTTTGCCAATGATTATCTCGGCAAATCCGGCGTACGCTGGTCCGCCGAACACGGCGTTGCACAGATTGCTGATATCGGGCGCCACGTCGCGCACCGGGCCCGGTTTTCCGACCTTGTGATCCTGCCGCATCCGTATGGTGATGGTCGGGGGGCCGAGGCCGAACCCATTATCGAAGCGGCCATGTTCGAAGGACATTGCCCGGTTCTTGTAGTTCCCGACAGCGGCGCGCCATTGAAAGCGCCGGGCAACATCATGATCGCCTGGAACGAAAGCGTCGAGGCCATGTGCGCCATCCGGCGGGCCCTGCCCTTCCTCAAACAGGCCGAGATCGTCCGTATTGTGGTCATCGACCCGCCACAGCATGGGCCGGACCGGTCAGACCCGGGTGGGATGCTGTCCCAGATGCTGGCCCGTCATGGTGTCAAATGCGAGATCGACGTGCTCAGCAAGACCATGACCCGAGTCTCGGATATCCTTAATCGCCACGCGACGGATACCGAATCGGACATGATCGTGATGGGCGCTTATGGCCATTCCCGCTTTCGCGAAGCCATTCTGGGAGGGGCGACCCGGAACATGCTGGAACAATCCTCGGTTCCGGTGTTCCTGGCGCACTGACCCAATCAAGTTAAAAAGCCGCCTCGACAGGCGGCTTTTTTCACCCCCGGCGGATGAGGCCGATCAGGAACAACAGGATCACGGCCCCAATTGTCGCGAAAAGGATCGACGACAGCAGGCCCCCTCCAACGGAAAAACCAAGCGCCGGAAAGATCATGCCTGACAGGAACGCACCTACGATGCCGACGATGATGTTGCCGATCAGGCCGAACCCACGGCCTTCCATGATCTTTCCCGAAAGCCATCCGGCGATTGCGCCAATGAACAGCATTGCCAACAGACTGCTGAACCCCATGCCACACTCCTATGTTAGTACGTGCACCGACCGGATAGTCGCGGTAAGCGAATTCTGCCGAACGAAAGACTGGTCAGACCAGAAACCCGCCATCGGAATCGTCGCCTGCTTCTTCCATGAGCCGCCCAAGATCGGGGATGGTCACGTGACGTTTGCCTTCCAGTAAGATCAAACCGTCCTTTTTCAGAGCTGAAATCTGGCGGCTGACCGTCTCAAGCGTAAGTCCCAGATAATCCGCCATGGCTTCTCGGGTCAGGGGCAGATCGAACACGATCGGTCCCGACAGGCCCTTTTGACCAATCGACGCATCCCGCCGGGCAATGATCGAAATCAGGCTGGCAATCTTTTCGCGCGCTGTCTTGCGACCCAGAACCAGCATCCATTCGCGGGCGGCGTCAAGCTCGTCCAATGTCATCTGCAGCAGGCGATGCGCGATGTGAGGCGTTTCGTCCATCAGCTCTTCGAATGGTTTCTTGCGGAAACAGCACATCACGACATCCGTTGTCGCCTGCACATCGTAAGGCGCAACGTCGCGCCCCGGGCGACCGACGAAATCGCTGGGCAGAAGCAGACCGACCATCTGGGTGCGCCCGTCTTCCATGGTTTGCGTCAGCGATGCGATTCCCGATACGACCGAGCCGACGAAGTTCATCTGGTCGCCCGACCAGATGATGGTCTGACCCGCTTCGAAACTGCGGTAATATTTAATGCCGTCAAGCGCTTCCAGCTCGTCCGCGTCACAGCGGGCGCAGACCGCGCGATGTCGTATCGGGCAGTCTTCGCAATTTGAGTGATCGAACTGTGCTTTTATTGTCATCTGCGTTTCCACTTGATCTCCGTCAAAGCACCTAAGTCGCCTGCCCCCTAAGGGTATCGTCATGATAGTGAAACCACAATTGGCAAAGCTTGGACTTTTTGACGCGAAAGTACCGCGTTACACAAGCTATCCCACAGCGCCCCATTTCAACAATGACGTGGGGGCGGACATGTTTGGCGACTGGATTTCGGGAATCAAACCCGGCAGCGCCATATCCCTTTATATCCACGTCCCGTTCTGCCGCAGGCTGTGCTGGTTTTGCGCCTGCAGAACGCAAGGCACACAAACCGACAATCCGGTGATTGCCTATGTGGATGTTCTGAAAGCCGAGCTGGACCTGCTGGCGGCGCGCCTGCCCGCGGGTGTGGTGCTGTCGCGCCTGCACTGGGGCGGCGGTACGCCGACGTTGCTGAACGCCCAGCTGATGCGCGATCTGGCACAGCACATTCTGGGGATCGTCCCCATGGGGCCGGATGCCGAATTCTCGATTGAAGTCGATCCGAACGAGATTGACGAGGCGCGTCTGGATGCGCTGGCAGAGGCGGGCATGAACCGCGCCTCGATCGGGGTGCAGGATTTCGACGATGAAATCCAGAAAACCATTGGCCGCATTCAAAGCTACGATACCACGCGCGATGCAATCGACATGATCCGCGCACGTGGCATTGCCAGCCTGAATGCGGACATCCTTTACGGGCTGCCACACCAGACAAAGGCCCGGATGACGGAAAGCGTGCAGAAGCTTCTGTCGCTCAGCCCGGACCGCGTGGCGCTTTATGGGTATGCCCATGTGCCGTGGATGGCCAAACGGCAGCAGCTGATCCCGTCGGACGCACTGCCAACGCCCGAACAACGGCTGGAACTGTTCGACACCGCCCGCCGCCTGTTCCTGTGGGACAACTACGCCGAGATCGGCATCGACCATTTTGCCACGCAGGATGACGGGCTGACCCATGCCCTGCGCGCGGGTCGTCTGAAGCGGAACTTCCAGGGTTATACCGACGACCTGGCCGATGTTCTGATCGGTGTCGGGGCCAGCTCGATCTCGCGCTTTCCACAAGGCTATGCGCAGAATGCCCCGGCTACGTCTGCTCATACCAAGGCCATTCGCAACGGGCAGTTTTCGACATCCCGCGGGCACCTGTTCAAAGGTCAGGATATTCTGCGCGCCCGTCTGATCGAAGCGCTGATGTGCGATTTCCGGATCGATTCGGCTGAAATCCTGCGCGATCACGATATCTCGGTCGCAGCGCTGAACGACATGTATCGCGCTGCCAACGCCTCATTCGACGGGCTGCTGCAAATCAGCGACGAGGGGCTGTTTATCCCCCCCGAGGCGCGCGCGCTGACCCGGATGGTTGCCCGCAGCTTTGACGCATACGACCTCAGCAAAGCCGGGCACAGCTCGGCGATCTGACCTCTCTTTTTGCGGGCAACATTCAGCCCGGAAAGCACAAAACACATCGGGGGCTTGACGCACGCCTGCGGTTTTTCCCACACTCAAGCTGTGGGGTGATGTTTCGCCCTGCGGCCTGAGGCGGGCAAATTACAGACAGTCCTAGCTGACGCGACTGCGTCGGATGGCCCTTTTCGTGCAGCCATTCTGCAACCTGAAAGAGGGACAACACTCATGCGCGTATTCACCGTCCTCGGGCCCAGCCAGTCGGGCAAATCTACCCTGGTCGAGGCCATCAGCCGCCTCGACGGGCGCCCGACCACATTCGATGTTTCCGGAACCGTGCACTTGCACGGTTTTTCTTACCTGGACGAGCCCTGGTGCGCGATCGACGTGGATGGGGGTGGCGATTCCCTCGCTTATGTCGGCCCTGCCATGGCAATCTCGGATGCTGCCGTTATCGTGGTACCACCCGATCCAAATGCCGCCGTGCTGTGTGCGCCCTATCTTCGGCTGGTGGAAGAGGCGGGCATTCCCTGTTTTCTTTTCATCAACCGCATGGATAACCCCAATGGCCGCATCCGCGACATCATCGCGGCGCTGCAAACCTATTGCACGCACCACATCGCCCTGCGTCAGGTTCCGATCCGCGAGGGCGACACGATCATCGGCGCGGTCGATCTGATCTCGGAACGGGCGTGGAAGTATCAGGAGGGCCAGCCGTCGGCCCTGATTGAGCTGCCCAAATCTGTCGAGGATCGCGAGCAGGAAGCCCGGACCGAGTTGCTTGAGACGCTTTCCGATTTCGATGATCACCTGCTGGAACAGTTGATCGAAGACAAACAGCCCCCAAGCGATGAGGTTTATGAGCTGGCCGCGCAAGTTCTACAGAATCATCAGTTGATCCCCGCTTGTCTGGGCGCCGCAAGCCACGGCAACGGGCTGACGCGCCTGATGAAAGCGCTGCGTCATGAGGCCCCCGAGTTTGATATCGCCGCCGGACGGGACGAGGCCGCCGAAAGCGCCCGTGCCATCGCGGGCTTTGCGGATGTCAAAAAGCATATCGGAAAGATCATCGTTCTGCGCGGCCTTGGGGACGGGGTAAAAGCGCATGAGGCGTTGGGCGGTGAAACGGTCGGCAACCTGACAACTCTGGACGCCAAGACCCAGATCGCTACGCTGGAGGCCGGGCAGATCGGACTGGCAGTCAAATCCGATCACCTCAACCCCGGATACATTTATGACAGTTCTTCTGCGACGGAACTGCCGGAATGGGCGTCTTCTCATCCGGTTGCGCATCGTCAGGTCGTCTCGCCCGCGCATGAGCGGGACGATGTGCGCCTGTCAAACGCCCTGAGCCGTCTGGCCGAAATCGATCCGGGCCTGCACCTGCAACAGGATGAGATGAGCGGTCATTCGATTCTGGGCTCGCAGGGTCCGCAGCACATGCGCCGCGTGACCGCCAAACTGGCCGAGGATTTCGGGATCGAGATCGAGGCGGAACAGGTGGAAACCGCCTATCGTGAAACCATCCGCGCAACGGTTGAGCATCGCCATCGCCATCGCAAACAGTCCGGCGGTGCGGGGCAATTTGCAGATGTGGTGATTTCGGTCGCGCCTTTGCCGCGCGGATCGGGGTTCCAGTTCGATGAAGTGGTCAAGGGCGGTGCCGTTCCCAAGAACTACATCCCGTCGGTGGAACACGGGGCCAAGGACGCATTGGAACAAGGCCCCGAGGGCTTTCCCGTGGTTGATGTCAAAGTGACCCTGAGCGATGGCAAACACCACAATGTGGACAGTTCGGATTATGCCTTCCGGACCGCAGGCAAGAACGCCGTGCGCGAGGCATTGCCGCAAGCCAAACCTGTGGTCCTGCAACCGATCCTGAGCGCCGAGATACACTTACCCTCGGCCTTTGTGGGCGATCTCGTACCAACGATCAGCACCCTTCAGGGGCAGGTTCTGGGATTTGAGGGCAACCCGAATGCGACGGGCTGGGAGATATTCAACGCCCAGTTGCCCGCCGTTGCCGAGGACGAACTGCACCGCACCCTTGCCAGTGCCACGCGCGGGACCGGGTGGGTCAAGCTGAGCTTTGATCACTACGAGGAACTGCGCGGGCCTGTGCCCCAGTCATCTGCACGGGAAAAAGCCAGCGCCTGACGCGCGACACCGGGCGGGCTGTTCTCAGCCCGCCGCTGCGATCAATTCGCGGGTATAGTCGGTCTGGGCATTTTCGAACAAATCCTCGGCCGCGCCCATTTCGACCACATCGCCGTTGCGCATGACGACCACGTTGTGCGACATGGCCCGGACCACTTTCAGGTCATGGCTGATGAACAGATAGGCCAGCCCGTATTTCTGTTGCAGATTGCGCAGCAGATCGACGATCTGAACCTGAACGGTCATATCCAGCGCGCTGGTCGGCTCGTCCAAGACCAGCAGTTTGGGCCGCAGAACCATCGCGCGGGCAATGGCGATGCGCTGACGCTGACCGCCGGAAAACTCGTGCGGGTATCGATCCATCGTCGCCGGATCAAGCCCCACTTCGGTCATCACCTCGGCCACAAGTTCACGCGGTGCGCGGTCCGGGTCGACGTTGTGAATGGCCAGACCTTCTGCAATGATCTGCTGGCAGGTCATTCGTGGGCTGAGGCTGCCAAACGGGTCCTGAAACACAATCTGCATGTCCTTGCGCAACCGCCGCAGTTCCCGCGTGGACCATTTGCGCACGTCCTGATCGCGAAAGGTGATGCCACCCTCGGACGCGATCAGCCGCATCATGGCCAGTGCCAGTGTGGTCTTGCCCGACCCGCTTTCACCAACAATCCCCAACGTCTCACCCGCGCGCACACTGAGGGTCGCGTCGTTCACTGCTTTCACATATCCAACCGTACGCTTCAGAAACCCGCGCTGGATCGGGAACCAGACCTTAAGGTGGTCGGTGCGTGCGACCTCTTCCGCATCTGTGGCAACGGGTTCAGGCTGACCCGACGGTTCTGCCGCCAGTAGTTTGCGGGTATAGGGGTGCTGCGGGTTTTCGAATATCTCGGCCGTCACGCCGGTCTCGACAATCTCGCCGTCTTTCATCACACAGACCCGGTCGGCGATGCGGCGCACGATGCCCAGATCATGAGTGATAAACAGCATCCCCATGTTTTCCGATTTCTGCAATTCAGCCAGCAGCTCGAGGATCTGCGCCTGAATGGTCACATCCAGTGCCGTTGTCGGCTCATCCGCGATCAGGATGTCCGGTTTGTTGGCAAGGGCCATGGCGATCATCACCCGCTGCCGCTGACCGCCTGACAACTGATGCGGATAGCTGTCCAGCCGGTCTTGAGGATCGCGGATACCGACCTTGGTCAGCAATTCGACAATCCTGTCCCGTGCCACATCGCCAGCCACACCCTGATGCAGGGCCAGCGATTCAGCCATCTGTTTCTGGATCGTGTGCAAAGGGTTCAGCGACGTCATCGGCTCTTGAAAGATAAAGCTGATGTCGTTGCCCCGCACATCCATCAGACGCTGTTCCGAGGCGCCAATCATCTCTTGCCCGTCATAGGTGACCGAGCCTTCGACCAAGGCGCTGTCGCCCAGCAGGGAAACGGTCGATAACGCCGTCACGGATTTTCCTGATCCGGATTCACCCACCAGCGCGACGGTTTCACCGCGGTCCACGGTGAAGGACACGCCTTTGACCGCCGCGTTGATCTGCCCATCCTGACGGAACGAGACCTTGAGGTTTTTCACATCCAGCAAGCTCATGAGAAGGTCTTTCTGGGATCAAACGCATCGCGCACGCCTTCGAATATGAAGACCAGCAGCGACAGCATGATGGCAAAGGTGAAGAAGGCGGTGAAGGCCAGCCATGGGGCCTGCAGGTTCTGCTTGGCCTGCAAGGTCAGCTCTCCCAGCGAGGGGGCCGAGGATGGCAGGCCAAAGCCCAGATAATCCAGCGAAGCCAGCCCGCCGATGGTTCCGGTGACGATGAACGGCATGAAGGTCAGCGTGGCCACCATCGCATTGGGCAGCATATGGCGGAACATGATCGTCATGTTGCCCACGCCCAGCGCCCGCGCGGCGCGCACATATTCAAGGTTCCGCGCCCGCAAGAACTCGGCGCGCACCACGCCAACCAGCCCGGTCCAGCTGAACAGGATCATCAGCGCGACCAGCAACCAGAAACTTCGCCCCAGCACCGCAAACATGATGATGATGACATAAAGCGACGGGGTTGCGGACCAGATCTCGATGATCCGCTGAAAGATCAGGTCCAGCCACCCACCAAAGAACCCTTGTATGGCGCCCGCGAAAATCCCGATAAGGCTTGCCGCGCCCGTCACAAGCAGCGTGAACAGGATCGAAAGGCGAAAGCCGTAAATCACGCGGGCCAGCACGTCGCGCTTGGTATCATCGGTACCCAGCAGGTTCTGGCCGTTGGGCGGCAGGGGCGCCGCGCCGGGCCGATCCACCGAGGTATTGAAGGAATAGGGGATCAACGGCCAGAGCGACCAGCCGCGTTCAAAACCCTCGGCCTGGAATGTACCGGCGTCGATCTGTTCGATGATGCCTTCGGGATCGTCGAAACAGTCTTCCAATCCACCGCTGTCGATAAGGCACTGAACCTCGGGGTCGCGATAGATCGCTTCGGTCTGGAAATCACCGCCAAATTCGGTTTCGGCATAGAAGTTGAAAACCGGCGTAAAGTACTCTCCCCGATACTTTACAAGGATGGGTTTGTCGTTGGCGATGAACTCGGCAAACAACGACAGGCCGAACAATACCGCGAAGATGATCAGCGACCAGAAGGCCCGTCTGTTGCGGCGGAAATTGCTCCAGCGGCGCTGGTTTAGCGGGGAAAAAGCCATTTACCCCTCCCGCTTTTCAAAATCGATGCGCGGGTCGACCAGCACATACATCAGGTCGCTGATGATGCCAACGACCAGCCCCATCAGACCGAAGATGAACAGCGTGCCGAAGATCACCGGGTAATCGCGGGCCACGGCGGCCTCGAACCCCAATCGGCCCAAACCATCCAGCGAGAAGATCGTCTCGATGATGATCGACCCGCCAAAAAACACTCCGATGAACACGGCCGGGAACCCTGCAATCACGATCAGCATCGCGTTGCGGAAGACATGACCATAGAGAACCTTGCGCTCGCTCAGCCCTTTGGCACGGGCGGTCATGACATACTGTTTCTTGATCTCATCCAGAAACGAGTTCTTGGTCAGCAGGGTCAGCGTCGCAAAGGCAGATATCGTCAGCGCAATCGTCGGCAGTGCTATGTGCCAGAAATAATCCGTGATCTTGCCAAAGAAACTCAGGCTATCCCAATTGTCCGACGTCAGGCCGCGCAGCGGGAAGATTTGCCAGTATGACCCGCCAGCAAAAAGCACCAGCAGCAGGATCGCAAACAGAAAGCCCGGAATAGCATAGGCCACAATAATCGCCCCGCTTGTCCAGGTATCGAATTGCGATCCATCCTTGACCGCCTTTCGAATACCCAGCGGGATCGAGACCAGATAGGCAATCAGGGTCGACCACAGCCCCAGCGAGATCGAGACCGGCATCTTTTCTAGCACCAGGTCGATCACACTGATCGAGCGGAAATAACTCTCGCCGAAATCAAACGTCAGATAGTTGCCCATCATGATCAGGAACCGTTCAAGCGGGGGCTTGTCGAAGCCGAATTCTTTTTCCAGCTCAGCAATAAACTCGGGCGGAAGGCCGCGTGCGCCGACATATTTGTCGTCGAAGACACCGCCCGCCGGTTCGGAACCCGCTCCGGCGTCGCCCCCACCGGCGAACCCGGCGAACACGTCACCCTGACCTTCGATTTGCGCGATGATCTGTTCGACCGGCCCGCCAGGTACGAACTGGACCAGCGTGAAGTTGACGATCATGATACCCAGAAGGGTCGGAATGATCAGCAATAAGCGTCTTAGTATATAGGCGCCCATGTTATCGCAGCGCGCCTTTCGCTTTCAACGCAGCCTGTTTTTCCGGATTGATCCACCACAGATCAAGATAACCCAGCGAATAGGGCGGCAGGTTTTCCGGGTATTCGTACATATCGTAATATGCTGTCCAGTATTCTGCGATGTATCCCACGGGGATTACGAAAAACTCGTACCGCAAGGCGCGATCCAAAGCCATCAACGCCGTGTCCTGATCGGCCTGATTGTCAGTCTCAAAGGACGCTTCGATGATTGCGTCGACCAAGGGACTGGCCAGACCTGCCGGATTGAACAGGCTAAAGGCCGCTTCTTCCGATCCGTACATCTGGCTCAGACCGCCCCCGGTAGACAAGAACGATCCGTAGCGCGTGGAATAGACCATGTCATAATCCCGCTCGCGGCTGCGCAACGTGTATTGCGCCGGATCCACTTTCTCGGTCGAGGCATCCACCCCGATGGATTGCAGGTTCTGGACATAGGTTTCGATCATCGTTGCAGTCGAGGTCGGCAGGTTTGAAGGATATGGAATATTCACCTTCAAAGTCTGCCCTTCGGCATTGCGACGAATATTGCCTTCACCGACGGACCAGCCTGCCTCGTCCAGCATGTTGGCGGCTTTGCGCAGGTTTTTTCGGTCATTCAGGCGTGCAGGGTTTGATTCGTGCGCCACAACAGCGGGTTCCGTCAGGACATCTTCGGGAACGACGTCGCCAAGCGCCTGCAGGAACGCCAGCTCCGCCCCTTCGGGCAGGCCTTGCGCCTCGATCGGGGTTCCTTGCGTGAAAGAATCCCGCGGCGTGTTCAGGCCGAACAACAATGACTCGTTCGTCCATTCGAAATTGAAGGCCAGGGCCAGGGCCTTGCGAACATTCTTGTCGGCAAATTGCGGCTTTCCAAGGTTGAAGACAAAGCCCGAAGGTGTCGGCGGGCTGCCATCCGCGATCTCATCCCGAATAACTGTGCCTTCATCCAGCTTTGGGAAATCATACCCGGTCGCCCAAAGCTTGGGATCACTTTCGATCCGGAATGTGTATTCACCCGCCTTGAAACCCTCGAAAGCCGCCGTTTGATCGGCGAAATACTCAACCCGGATTGTATCAAAGTTGTTGCGCCCGACATTGAAAGGCAGGTCCTTGCCCCAATAATCGTCCCGGCGTTTGTAAACGATGCGGCGATTGATGTCGTAGCTGTCGAGCTTGTAGGGGCCAGAGCCCACCGCCACTTCCAGCCGCGGTTCATCCAATCGCCGTGTCTCATCCGCCTCGAACCATGCTTTTGAGAAAACAGGAGTTGAGCCGACGGTTTCGATCAGGCTGCGGCGCGTGACTTCGGGATTGAAGGTAAATTTTACGGTATGGTCATCCAACGCCTCGGCTCCTGTCACCATACGGCCAACGGCCTGCGCATAAGACGGCAGGCCCTGTTCGATGAACAAACGGTGGCTGTAGACAACATCTTCCGCCGTGACCGGCGTGCCATCCCAAAAAGTTGCTTCGGGGCGCAAATGGAAAATGACGTAATTGCGCCCTTCGTCATATTCCAGACTTTCCGCAACTACACCGTAATACTGCCCGACACTGTCTTCGGCACTTTCAAACAGGCGATCATATTGCAATGTGGTCAGCGCACCGGCGCGCCCCTTTCGCGAATAGGGGTTGAGGGAATCGAACGTTCCAGAGGCTGCCAGCGAAAGCTCGCCACCCTTGGGGGCGTCGGGATTCACATAATTCAGATGCGAATAATCCGCCGGGTAATCCAGATTTCCGAAATACGAATACCCGTGACTGCGGGTGACGCCTTCATCCAGCGCCTGTGCTGCATGCGGAGCAATCAGAGCGGCGCAGAGCCCCAAAATGCCAACCCATGGCCTTACCTCAAGATCACGTGCAGCAGGCATCAGGGATATCATATTGCTCATCCTCTCGGTCATTGTCACCGTCAATGTCGTAACCGCTAGCTAAAGTGCCAGCACGTGCAGATTCAAGTTTAGAATGCGTGAGCACTTTGTGAAGGTTTCTTCAGACAAAAAAGCCGCTGCGTTGCGGCAGCGGCTTTGAATGGTTCTGATCGGTCAGGCAATCAGTTGCCGATTGTCTGCAGATAGGCAATCACGTCGGCGCGATCCTGCGGCTTTTTCAGGCCGGCAAAGCTCATCGATGTGCCCGAGATATAGCTGCCGGGCTTGGTCAGGAAGGCATCCAGCGCTTCGGGTGTCCAGTTGCCGCCATGCGCCTGCATACCGGCCGAGTAACCGGTGAAGCCGTTGGCCGAGGCGACGGGGCGATTAACCACACCGTACAGGTAAGGGCCGGTGCCGTTTGCGCCGTCTTCCAGCTTGTGGCACGCGGTGCATTTGCGGAACACTTTTGCGCCGCTCTCGACGTCTGCGGCGGCCAGCAGGTCCTCAAAGACCACTTCTTCACCGTCGGCGCTTTCGCCCGAGCTTTCGGTTTCGATAATGTAGGCGGCCTCAGCCGAGCCATGGCCACCGGAAGAATAGAGGACATCCGCCCCCCACTTGGCCAGAAGCAGCACCAGGAATGTGCCGAACAGGCCTGCGGCGGCCTTGGTTACTGTCATCGTGTCGAACATTGATCGCGAGTCCATTTCAGCTGTCTGGGCAGCTGTCTAAGGCTTCCCCTTGCGAGAGGCAAGGTATAGACACCGCGACGAAACGACCAAATCGCGAACTTGTTGCATGGAATCGACCAAATGACCAATCGCATTGCTTTTCAGGGGGAACCCGGCGCCTACAGTCACGAGGCCTGCCGCAACGCTCGGCCAGATATGGAAGCCCTGCCCTGCCGCACCTTCGAGGATGTGATCGAATCGGTCCGCTCAGGCGATGCGGATCTGGCAATGCTTCCGGTCGAGAACACGACCTATGGGCGGGTGGCCGATATTCACCGGCTGTTACCCCATAGCGGGCTGCATATCATCGATGAGGCCTTTGTCCGGGTTCATATCAACCTTCTTGCCGTGCCGGGTGCAAAACTGGAAGACATAACCGAGGCGCATTCGCATCTGGTGCTGCTGCCGCAATGTGCGGGTTTCCTTAAGGAACACGGCATCCGCGGCCGCGTCAGCCCCGATAACGCCCGCGCCGCTCGCGAAGTGGCCGAGGAAGGCAATCCGCATTCAGCCGCGCTGGCCAGTGAGCTGGCCGGTGAGATCTATAACCTGAACGTTCTGGCCCGCCATATCGAGGATAATGACGACAATACGACCCGCTTTCTTGTCATGTCGCGCGAAACGGATTTGTCCCGCCGGGGCGATCATGGGATGATCACCAGCTTTGTGTTTCAGGTCCGCAACATCCCTGCTGCGCTTTACAAAGCGATGGGCGGGTTTGCCACCAATGGGATCAACATGACCAAGCTGGAAAGCTATATGGTCGACGGCTCCTTTACCGCGACGCAGTTTTACGCGGATATCGTCGGGCATCCCGAAGACCGCAACGTGCAGCTGGCCATGGACGAGCTTGAGCATTTCACGACCAATGTCGAGGTTCTGGGCGTCTATCCGGCAGCACATCCGCGCGGATAATCACGGTTCGCCATGGCATTCCTTTGGGCTTGTTTCGTTGTTGCCCGTTTTTTCGAAGCTGTTTGCAATGCCGGTGGCCCCCCATGTCTCGTGCCGCTGCGCCTGGAATCGTCGCTCTCTAGCGGTTAATCCGGTAGACCTTTGACACAGACCCATCTTGTGTGCGGTACGTCCGGAAACCCATGGCTTCGTAATAGGCCAGACCTTCAGTATTGCCTGCGCCAATTGTTGCATCGATAGCAGGGAGACCCTGCGCTAGGGCCGCGTCCAGAGTGTGCGCGAAAAGTGCGCGCCCGATCCCGAGCCGGGCGGCTGATGGTCGGATATGGGTTCCAATCACGCCCCACCCCACTGACACGCCGTAGGGGTTGTTTTCGACCGCATATTTCAGGGATTGGAACCCGAGCACGTGACCATTCGGGTCCGTTGCGATTGTACATCGTAATTGATCCGGGTGGCGAATATAGTGCCTTAGGGCAAAATCGACATCGTGGGCTTTGCGCCGCTTGCCAGCCAGGACCAGATCGTGAAGGACGCCAGCGACCCCTTCGGCATCGCTGGCGGATGCCGATTTGAAACTCAGGTGGTCCGATCCCTTCACACCTGCAGTGCGATCTTGTGTCTTACCCGCCATGCAGGTGCCTCTGCTCCAACTCGCGTGCGAATTCGCTGAGACGCACCTGAAACTGCTTGCGAAACCTCGACTGCCCCAGCTTCATGGATTGCAACAGCAACCGTGCCGGCAGGGACTTGGCGGCGAGTGACATTTCAACGCTCAGGCGCGTCCGGCGCGGGGACAGGGCCAGAAAATCCACGGTCGTGAACCCGGTGATACCCTTGCTGGCAGCGTCAAATCGCATTTGCGAAGGCCTGTCGAAATCTGTCATCACCACCGACATCTGACGCGGCTTTCCGCGCAGTTTGAACTCCGTATTCCACTCGGTTCCGGCCGTCACCGCCGCGCCACCGCCCAAACGGCGCACATCGATGCCACGGCGCATTGCCATACGCTCGAATCGTTCGAAATCCGACACCATGTCGAACACCGATTGGATGGGGGCCTCGATATCTTCGCGCGCTGAAAACTGCATAATGACCTTTGCTGTTTTATTGCTGAGCTAATGTTTCCTCAGTCCAGAGTATCTGCAAGCCAGTTCTGAAGCAGAAAATGAGCGATTGCCCCTTTGCGCGCTGGCAATAGCCTAGGATGATCACCGGCAAAGGCCTGCATCATTTCGGATTTGCTGACCCACATCGCCTCTTCTATCTCGACCGGGTCGATCACGATGTCGCGTGACAGCGCCTCACCCGCACATCCAAACATCAATGAGGCCGGGAACGGCCAGGGCTGGCTGGACAGGTACGAAACCGCACCTACCGGCACGCCCGCCTCTTCCATCACTTCGCGGCGCACTGCTGCCTCAAGTGTTTCGCCGGGCTCAACAAATCCCGCCAGCAAGGAGAACATCCCGTCAGGCCAGCCCGGAGACCGGCCCATCAGCACGCTGTCACCATGCGTGATCAACATGATCACAACCGGATCGGTGCGCGGAAAGTGTTGCCCGCCACAGGACAGGCAACTGCGCTGCCATCCCCCCTGCGACACCTCGCTGGCGGCACCACATCGGGCACAGTAGCGATGCGTTTCATGCCAGCCGATTATTGCCTTTGACGTTGCCGCCAGTTCCGCGTCGCGCGCCGACAGCCGTGTCATGATCCGGCGCAGTTCGGCAAACACGTGGCCTTGCGGTAAATCCGGGTGTTGTTGTTCGGACTTGTCCACGAAGGCGCCCAGACTGGTCAGATCCAGCCCCTCGGCTGTCCATGCGGAAAAATCAACGGCAAACACGGGGGCGCTGTCAGCGCTCAGACCCAAAAACACCGGGGATTCAATGACGCCACCGGGACCATTGCTGATCAGCGAGTGCGTCATCGGGATCATGGCAAGCTGGTCCAGCCCCTCACCCTGTACCAGCAGTTTTCCACGCCACAGCAAGACACAGCGGGCGGCCGGGTTGTGCATCGCCTCGGCCAGCTTGTCCGCATCTCCGCGATACTGCGCCGCCCGATCAAGGCCCGAACCCCCGAAGGTTACCTGCTCTGCGTTTTTCATTGGATTTCCTTTTGGTCTTGCGCACAGGGCTGCCACGTCTCAGCCCGTGTTGCAATGGCTATTCAGGGATAGAAAATCCACCACCCTGCCGCTGAAAAGCCGCATGGTGGCCTCGGAAAAATCATCTAGAGTGAATTTTGATGGATTTAATCAATACACACATTCAATAGCAGAATACTCAAAGTGAAGATCCCCTCCTCGACGCAGGTACAGCCCATTGGTGACATTGGGAAAATTCGCATTCTGGCCACAACCGACCTGCATATGAACCTCACCGGTTTTGACTATTACACTGACACGCCAGACCAGACGGTTGGATTAACGCGCACTGCCAGCCTGATCCGCGCTGCCCGACAAGAGGCCGAACGCGCGCTGGTGCTGATGTTTGACAACGGGGATTCGTTGCAGGGAACCCCAATGGGCGATTGGGCGGCAAAGAGTGGCACTGCCCATCCGATGATGAAGGCGTTCGAAGCCCTGGATTATGACGCGATCGGGCTGGGCAACCATGATTTCGGGTTCGGGCTGGTGTCATTGGGCAACATCCTGACGCAAGCCCCCTGTCCGGTCGTTTGCAGCAACCTGTATCGCACGCGCGGCCCACAGCTCTGGCAGCGATACACCGTTCTGGACCGCACTGTATCTTTGAACGGTGAAGACATTCCCGTTCGCATCGGCGCCTTCTCGGTTCTTCCGCCGCAAACGGCTTGTTGGGAGGCGCATAATCTGGATGACGATATCGTCGTCGAGGATATCCTGGTTGCGGCAAAGTCCCTGACGCAGACATTGCGCGACGAGGGGTGTGATATCATCGTCGCGCTTGCTCATTCCGGCCTTGGGGGCAGCGAGCCGATAGCGGGGATGGAAAACGCCGTGATACCCTTGGCCGCGATCAAAGGCATCGATGCCATTGTGGCCGGGCACACTCACCTGACACTTCCAGGAGAGGGCCATGCCAATACCCCGATGGTCGATCACCTGACGGGGCTGGTACATGGAACGCCCGTTGTCATGCCGGGATCAGCGGGCTCTTACCTGGGGGTTATCGATTTGGCCGTGACCGCCGGGCCGGACGGCAAAGTGCAAATCCGGGATTGCTGCGTCGAACTGCGCCCGGTTATCAGCAACGGCACAGCCGTCGGGGAAGACAGTGAAATTGCGGGCTTGTGTGAGGTGGCACATCGTATGACCCGTCAATCCGTTGCCGCACCGGTGGCACATATCCCGGATACATTGCACAGCTATTTCAGTTGCTGTGCGCCGGATCGCGGGCTGACCCTTGTAGCTGCGGCGCAAGCCGCCGCACTGCGCCCGTTTTTGCAGGGAACAGACCTGGCGGATCTGCCGATTTTGTCGGTTGTTTCGCCAGCCAAATCCGGCGGACGCTCAGGCCCGCGCCATTATACCGAGGTACCCGCCGGAGAAATATGTTTGCGCCATGTCGCGGATCTGCATGTGTTTCCCAACGAGTTGCGTGCAATCCGGATCAGCGGCGCGCATTTGCTGGACTGGTTGGAGATGTCGGCCAGCGTATTCAACCAGTTAAAGCCCGGTTCCGAACCCGAGCTGATCAACCCTGAACGGGCCGGGTACAATTTCGACATCGTGTTTGGACTGTCTTATCAGATCGATCCCACGCGGCCGCCTCGATACGATGCGCAGGGGAAAATGATCCGCCCCGACCAAAAGCGGATCAGCGATCTGACATATGCAGGCCGTCCCGTACGACCGGAGCAGATGTTCGTTATGGCGCTGAACAATTACCGCGCCAGCGGAGGCGGGCATTTTCCGCATGCGACAACGTCTGAGCTGATCAGCCTGCCACCGCTGAGCATCAAGGACCTTGTGCAGGATTACCTGGCGCAGCACCTTCCGCCCGATCCGATCGCCACGCAGCCCTACCCGTTCTCGTTGATGCCGCAACGGGGCGTGACAACAATTCTTCGCACAGGTCCAGGCGCCCTGAAATATCTGGATGAGTTGCACAGGTTCGATCCCGTGTCGCTGGGCTCGGATGGCTTGGGATTTGAACGCATTCGCCTGACGCTCTGATGGGTTGTCTTTTCCCAATGCCTTCCCTATATCCGGACTCGAGAGGTTGGCGCGGGCGAGCGCCTCGCCAACCTGGTCAGGTCCGGAAGGAAGCAGCCACAACGAGCCCCGCTTGGGTCGATGTCCAACCTCTCACTTCGTGAACCACAGCCGCAGGAGGGCTTTATGATTGTAGTGAAAACCCTTCGGGCAGACTGGTTCTGATTCACCGGAATCACCGGACTGCCTGAACACACGACCTGCGGATGCGCGATTGCCATCCGTTGGCATTGCTGTTTCTGAAAACAGGCAGATAAATGTCTTATACGCTTTCGGACCTGGGATGGTCCTCTCACTTTGCCGCGCAACACGCGGCTTTTCCTTCCGACACGCCCTTTCGCGTCGCCTCCGTTCATCGGGACCGTCTGATCGGGCTGAGCCCGGATGGTGAAATCCCTTTGCGGACACCGGATAATCCGACCGGTTCATATGCCGTCGGGGATTGGGTTCTTGCGGACGCCGAAAACCGCGTGCGCCACCTTTTGGACCGGCGCAGCCTGCTGCAACGCAGAGCTGCCGGTACAGGTGCCGCAACCCAACTGATTGCCGCCAATGTCGATGTTTTGTTCATCGTCAGCTCGTGCAATGCGGACTTCAACCTTCCCCGGCTGGAACGTTATCTGGCGCTGGCGCATCAGGCCGGATGTTATCCGGTCGTTGTCCTGACGAAAGCTGACCAGTCGGATGACCCCGGCAGTTTCTCGGGACAAGTGCAATCTCTGGACCCTTTTCTGTCGGTGCTGGCGGTCAATGCGCTGGACCCGGCAGATGTCGAAAAGGTTCTGGCATGGTGCCCCAAAGGCCAGACCGGCGCGCTGGTCGGGTCGTCGGGCGTAGGTAAAACGACGCTCAGCAACGCCATGACGGATCAAAACCTCGCCACGTCTGAAATTCGCGAAGACGACGCACGGGGCAGACACACGACAACGGTGCGCGCGTTGCACCGGATGGGTAACGGTGGCTGGCTGATCGATACGCCGGGAATGCGCGCACTGCGTTTGCTGGACGCTCAGGACGGGATCGACAACGTGTTCTCGGACATCACGGAGCTTGGCCAAAGCTGTCGCTTTTCGGATTGTCAGCACGAGACCGAGCCCGGCTGTGCCGTGCAGAACGCAATCGGCGAAGGCGCACTTGACCCGACCCGGCTGGACCGTTGGCGCAAGCTGCGGCGTGAAGATCAGCGAAACTCGGAAACCGTTGCCCAATCGCGGGCGCGGGACAAGGCGTTCGGCAAGATGGTGCGCGGTGTCATGCAGGACAAGAAGCTTCGCAAACGGCCATAACTGCAAGGTGTTAGGAAAACCTGCGTCGCGTCTGATCAGGCGATCAGGCGCGGCCAGACCGCTGCATTGCGACGGGCAAATGCTCCGATATGGCCTATTTCCGGCAGTCCGAATTCAGCAGGCTTCAGAAGGTGGCGTCTGGCCTCGGGGCCATACAAATCAGCAAGGCGCCAAACCGCCTCGGGCGGAGCCATCTGGTCATCTTCGAACGTGAACAGATCCACTGGTGTTCCAGAACTGCCCCAATGCGCATCAGGCAAATTCTGCCCGATCTCGGGAACGTAGCTAAGAGGGGCTGTACACCATTTGCGCCATTGCCAGTAGACCGAGGCGGGCAGGTCCGAACCAAACCCGATCGCTTTGCCGGGCAGATACCCAAGCGCCCGCACCATCAGCGGTGCATGGCCATACCAGAACAGCCCTGCCAACCCCCGATAGGGCCATGGGTGATCTTTCAAAGTCACCAGCCCCGAACACACACCGATCATTCGGTCGATCTGGTCGATATCCGGCTGCACCGGCCCCAGCATCGCACCGACGGAATGGCCGATGGTCCACTGCTGCGCCTTTGGAAACCGCCTGCGCATTTCGGCCCGTGCCGCTGGCATGTCGATCAACGCCCAATCCGCCATTGTTGCAGTTGCGTCTTTCAGGCGGCCGACCAAAGAAAGCCCGTAGTCCCGATAGTCATAGGTCAGGCAAGCTATCCCCCGCTCGGTAGCCAGCCATCGCGCAAAGTGTTGATAATAGTCACGCGGCACACCCGTGGCACTGTTAAGTACGACAACGGTTTCCGGCTCACCCACTGGCCGGTACAGCCGCGCCGACAAGGTCACGGACCCTGACGGAAAGCGGAAATCTTCGATCAACACCGTCTGTTCCGTATCCAACATGATCCCCGGCTTTCGCTGAAACAATGGTTTGCCTGCCTTCGATGCCGACGAAACTAAGCCGGAACGTAAACCGCATCCAGCATGACCAAACGTCCGGCCTAAAGATCGGCTTGACTCGGAACGCGATCAGGCGCTAGCGGTTGTGTGATGGTTTCCGGCCCCCACAAGAGGTCGGGATGAAAAGGGAACACGGTGCGGTTTGTCTGGTCAAACAGATATCAACCAAGTCCGCGACTGCCCCCGCAACTGTAAGCGGTAAGTAATGCCGAAATACCACTGGCCCACGGGCTGGGAAGGTCGGCAGAGCAATGACCCGCAAGTCAGGAGACCTGCCATCGGAACTGAAACCGAAACTCGGGCGGGGTGTCCGGGCAGGTCCTGACAGCGAGATGCTGTCCCACCTGCCCCAATATCCAGCCCACCACGCGCGGAGGGCGCAGGATGATCTGGAAGACAAAGTCACACGAATACAGCGCAACTGTGTGCCAGCGGACGGGCAATACCTGCCCGGCTTTGGCGCGACTGGCCCGCTCGATTTCCGAAGCCATGGCGCAGGCGGTTTCGGCCACCAGCGAAGATTTCGAATTTGAAGGCAACAGCGCGCTGTCACATTGCGCGGAAGGGTGCATGGCAACGATCCGAGCGCGATCCGACAGCGTTCGCGTTTTCTGCGGGGCGCACCCTGATACGGCAATTCGGGACCTTGATGCCTATGCCGATTTGATCTTCGGACCTACATTCAGCACGCTGCCCTCGGGCATTGTCGCGAAC
This sequence comes from Ruegeria sp. CH2, assembly GCF_056537065.1. Lineage (NCBI taxonomy): Bacteria > Pseudomonadati > Pseudomonadota > Alphaproteobacteria > Rhodobacterales > Roseobacteraceae > Ruegeria > Ruegeria sp. CH2. The sequence continues at coordinate 10,306 of NZ_JBQFQV010000018.1, read as the reverse complement.
CCGCCTTGCGCCATGATCGAGGTTTCAACGATCCGGCCCCGGAAAACCGGCTACGCACCCCAGCAGCTGTCAGCTTGATCCCACTTCCACCTGTGCCGGGGTGATCCGGGACGCCCAGGCCAGCTGCGCATCGGTTTCGACAGCGCAGGGGCGCACGGCCCGCAGGCGGTCCAGTGCGTCGCTGGCGCGTTCACCGCATTCAACCATCAGTCGCAGAACAATCATCCCGGATCTGCCGCACCCCCCACGGCAATGCACAAGAACCCGGCCACCGCCCGACAGCGCATGTCGGGCCGTGGCGCTGACCTCTGGCCAGGCCTTCTGAACCGCCTGCGTCGGTGCTCCAAAATCTTCGATCGGCAGGTGAACCCACCGGCTGGCACGGCTTTGGATGTCGCTGCCAAAGTGCTGCGCGCCATCCTGAAGCATTTCAACATCCGTCGTCATTGAAATCACAAGGCCCGGTTTCCAAGCCGCAATCATATCCAGATCGCCGACGTAATCCCCGCCACGCCCGGGCATTGAAGTAAGGGCAAGCGTTCCGCCTCCGACCTGCAGAGCAAAAATGACCAGCTGCGACATGAAGTGCGTCCTCCCCCAAGGTACTCTTTAAGAAATGAGTCATTAAATCCGCTGGACCAGTTTAGTTGGAAACCAGCCCGTTTCTGAAACAAAAAATCATCGCGCCCCACAGTGGACGCGGACTGCCGCCGCCACTACGCTGTGCCGAAGCACCGAATCCGAGCGAGAAGACATGACAGACACGCCCAGCCCCGCCTATCAGGTTCTCGCCCGCAAATACCGCCCGGAAACCTTTGCCGACCTGGTGGGTCAAGTTGCTATGGTGCGCACCCTAAAAAACGCCTTCGAGGCCGACCGGATTGCGCAGGCCTTTATCATGACCGGCATTCGCGGAACGGGAAAAACCACCACGGCGCGGATCATCGCCAAAGGCATGAACTGCATCGGGCCGGATGGAACCGGAGGGCCGACAACCGAGCCTTGCGGTCAGTGCGAGCATTGCGTCGCAATCATGGAAGGTCGCCATGTCGATGTGATGGAAATGGATGCGGCCAGCCGTACCGGCGTCAACGATATCCGCGAGATCATCGACAGTGTCCGCTATCGCGCCGCCAGTGCACGCTACAAGATCTACATCATCGACGAGGTTCACATGCTCTCGACCAGCGCATTCAACGCGCTGCTCAAGACGCTCGAGGAACCGCCCGCACATGTGAAATTCATCTTCGCGACCACCGAGATTCGCAAAGTGCCGGTCACGGTTCTGTCGCGGTGTCAGCGCTTTGACCTGCGCCGGATCGAGCCCGAAGACATGATCGGCCTGCTGCGCAAGATCGCCGGGGCGGAGAGCGCGCAGATCGCCGACGATGCGCTGGCGTTGATCACCCGCGCCGCAGAAGGATCGGCCCGCGACGCGACCTCACTGCTGGATCAGGCAATCTCGCACGGAGCCGGTGAGACGACGGCGGATCAGGTCCGTGCGATGCTGGGTCTGGCCGATCGTGGACGGGTTCTGGACCTGATGGACATGATCCTGCGTGGTGACGCGGCAGGGGCGCTCGCTGAACTGAGCGGTCAATATGCGGAAGGTGCAGATCCTCTGGCCGTGCTGCGCGATCTGGCCGAAATCACGCATTGGGTGTCTGTCGTAAAGATCACACCTGACGCGGCCGAAGACCCGACAGTTTCCCCCGACGAACGCACACGGGGCCAGCACATGGCCGAGGCCTTGCCGATGCGGGTTCTGACCCGGATGTGGCAAATGCTGCTGAAGGCGCTGGAGGAAGTCTCTGCCGCGCCCAACGCGATGATGGCCGCCGAAATGGCTGTTATCCGACTGACGCATGTCGCCGATTTGCCCAGCCCCGAAGAGCTGATCAAACGGCTGCAAGACGCCCCACCTTCGCCACCCGGCGGGCCGGGCGGGGGCATGTCACCGTCCCGGCAGGCCCCGGTGGCAACGCAATCCAACGCGACCCCGCCGCCTGCCTATACATCGCCCCCGCGCGGCGCGGGTGGTGCACCGGTTGCCGCGCTGGCGCAGGATGCACAGACGGCCCTGGCCCGCTATCCAACCTTCGGGCATGTGGTGGAACTGATCCGCACAAACCGCGATGTGAAACTGCTTGTCGAGGTGGAAAGCGGCGTGCGCCTTGTGTCGTACCAGCCTGGCCGGATCGAATTCACCCAGACACCTCAGGCACCGTCGGATCTGGCGTCGCGATTGGGCTCTGCCCTGCAACGCTGGACCGGCAATCGGTGGGCCGTCTCCATTGTCTCGGACGGGGATGCCGCGACCATCGCGGAAGTGCGGGACCGGGCCGAACTGGCCCTGAAAGCCGAGGCCGAAGAACACCCGCTGGTTCAGGCCGTGCTGACGCAATTCCCCAAGGCAAAGATCATTCGGATCGAAACACCTGAACAGCGCGCCGCCAAGGTTGAGACCGAGGCCCTTCCCGAAGTCGAAGAGGAATGGGACCCGTTCGAAGAGGACTAGCCCCTGAGCCCGCGGGTCCAAGTTTCAAGAAACCGGCATACTCACCCCCTTTCACGATGCACCTGAAGGAGGGAATGCGGGCACATAAATGATCGGTCGGCGCCGCTCTGATCTGGACAGGCGGGAGACCTCTTGTGCCACCTGCCTGCGGTCCGTATTTAGAACCAAACAGAAACACAGGAGACGACTGATGCTGAAAGGACTCGGCGGGCTTGGCGGACTGGGCGACATGGCCAAGATGATGAAATCCGCACAAGACCTGCAAACCAAGATGACCGAAATGCAGGAAGAGCTGAACAACATGATGGTTGTCGGCGAATCCGGTGCAGGGCTGGTCAAGGCAACGGCCACAGCCAAGGGTGAACTCAAGGGGCTGGACATCGACCCGTCGATCTTCAACGGCGACGACAAGGAAGTGGTCGAAGACCTGATCCTGGCCGCCATCAAGGACGCTCAGGCCAAAGCCGCCGAACGTTCACAGGAAGAGATGGGCAAGCTGACCGAAAGCATGGGCTTGCCCAAAGACATCAAGCTACCGTTCTGAGCTTCATCTTTTCCCAAATACTCCCGCCGGAGGCTCCCTCCGGCGCAAAGCAGGACAGGCCATGGGCACGAACAGCGAAATCGACAATCTGATCGACCTGATGGCCAAACTGCCGGGGTTGGGCCCGCGCTCGGCCCGCCGCGCGGTGCTGCACCTGATCCGCAAACGCGCTCTGCTGCTGACACCCCTGTCAGACGCCATGCAGCAAGTGGCCGTCACCGCCCGCGAATGCCTGAATTGCGGCAATGTGGGCACCACGGATATCTGTGACATATGCAATAGCGAGGCCCGAGCGACCGGCGAACTCTGCGTGGTCGAGGACGTCGCCGACCTTTGGGCGATGGAACGGTCAGGGGTCTTCAAAGGCCGCTATCACGTGCTGGGTGGCACACTGTCTGCACTGGACGGTATCGGCCCGGACGAGCTGCGCATTCCTCGCCTCAGGGATCGGGTCCTGGCCGAAGGGATCACCGAAGTGATCCTTGCCCTGAACGCCACCGTCGACGGCCAGACCACCGCCCATTACATCGCCGATCAGCTGGAAGGCCAGGTGCGCCTGACCTCACTGGCGCAAGGCGTGCCCATCGGCGGAGAGTTGGATTATCTGGATGACGGAACGATCACGGCGGCGCTCAGGGCGCGAAAGGAATTGTAGCCGGTTGTAGACACTAGCACATCAATAAAGCCCGTCAGTTTCGTCAATCAGCACCGGCGGCCCCCAATAGTCCGCTTCAAACCGGACGCGCGCTCCACTGTAGTTTTCGAAATGAATCGTTAGACCGAGAGCATCACTCCTAAATAGTCCTTTCAGGTACCCGGTGAAGCTTTCGATGCTTCCGACCCATCCTTCCTCCTTTGTCAGCCTGAACTCGACCCACTTTTTCAGTTCTGTGCTGCGCTCGGCGTCCAGCTTGTATTCAGGCTGGCTCGTAGTTTCGCACTGAAAAACCCCATATTCGGAATATGGGCTGGCGGCATCTATGGGAGGCCAGTCGAAGATGTGAATCCGCGCCAAGAAATCGCCTAAGACTACATAGATCCCATGTTTGTCGCCAACTTTGTCTTCTGTCATGCCGCCATTCCACGCGCTCTCATCTTTGGTCAGAAAATACCCGAGACAAACGTCCGCGCCCCAAACCAACAGGTCTGAGCTTTCAAAAGGTTGCCACTCATGATCCAAGATTGGTGGATCAAAAAGTGATGGGCCTTTCTTACACCCATGCGTTTCGCAGTAGGATTCGGCGTCAAATTGGAACTTGCCGCTGACTTCAGCGAACCCCGCCCTGTCCAGAATGACCGAAGAGGTTAAGAAACAAGCTACAAATAGACTTTTGAATGCTGACATCCAGTATTGTCTCGTCAAAGTATCGAGAGGCATTGATCGGAACAAATGGCTTTGGATTTCATTTTAGCAAATGTAAATCTGAGCGGGTAGGATCAAAAGAAAATTAGTAATTTCTAAGGCAGATGACCCCTTTGTTTGGTCCAGCACGTCAAATAGGGTTGCGGCAAACAAGTTACTCAATACTGGAGACCAATTGTGACCCGACTTCTCGCCTTCACCCTCGCCGCCTTCACCGCAACCGCTGGCCTGTCGCAGGACCTTGTGGACAAGGGCTTTGTTGAAGGCTGGAACATCATGATGGACCCCGCGCTTGGGAACGGGTGTCTGATCCAGACGGTGTATCAGGATCTCTCGGTAGTGCGGCTGGGCTATGACGCATTGGATAATCGCGGGTATTTCGCCGTTTACAACAAGGCCTGGGGCGACATTAAGCAAGGTGAGAGCTATCCCATCCGGTTCGAACTGGACGGCAAGAGCTTTGATGCCACCGCTATCGGGTTCAATGAACGCAAAGTGCCCGGTGCGACGGTGTTTTTTACCGACCGGAATTTCGTCACCGCGATTGCCCAGAACAAGACGATGACGGTTTACAATCCCGCAGGCGAGGTGGTGATGGCGATTGATCTGAAAGGCACCGCCAAGGCGCTGGACTATGCGCGGGACTGCCAGAACAAGAAGCTCTAGCGAATCGGATCGAACAGCGCGTCCTTGGCGGTGCAGTCGCGAATTACATCGCGGCCGCATGGCACCGGATCAAGGTCGCGCGACAGGCATAGGCGGACCTCTTCGATATAGCCCTGTTTGCAGGTGACCGTGATCATATCGCGCTCCAGTTCCGGATTGGCTTTCAAAAACGCATCCTCGACCACCGAAGCCGGCAGTTTGACGGATGCGTCCAGCTTGCGGAAGACCTGCGGGCGTTCGACAGCGTCATAGGCACGCCGGGACAGGGCGAAATAGTCGGGCGCAGAAAGCCCCGAACAGGTGCCGTGTTTCTTCCACTGATGCCATGCAAGGCCCGCACTACCCTGAATATCTTCCATTTCCCGCGTCATGCGGCGTGTTGGCGGCGCCTCGGGCGAGCGGCAGAAGGATGGCCAGCCCTGATGAAATTGCGGCCAGAGCCCGTGCAGGATCCATCCGTGGTCGTGCCGGTCGTCACATTGGTCTGACCCGCGCGCGTCCCCTTCACGGGCGCACCAGTTGGGCGACCAGCTAAGCGACAGGACGTAATAGTCGAACTCACCTGCTTTTTCACCTTCGGCCAGCGCTGTCATCGCGCTGAAGACCCACAATACGACCCAGCGCATTCGCCTCTTCCCTTCTTGCTGCGTGGCGACTATATACGGGCCAAGTTCCCCGACAACGGAAACCTGCCCCAAGACCAAGGGGCCGCCGAATTCCGGCGACGGGAAAGATGTATGTATAGGAGACGGGCTGATGGCAAAACCGCTTATGGCCAAGGCAACCGCCGTATGGCTGGTGGACAACACCACGATCAGCTTCAAGCAGATCGCGGATTTCGTAGGGATGCACGAACTGGAAGTGCAGGGCATCGCCGATGGCGATGTGGCCGCAGGCGTAAAGGGCTTTGACCCGATCGCAAACAACCAGCTGACTCAGGATGAGATCGACGCCGCGCAGAAAAACCCGCTGCACAAGCTGAAGCTCAAGTTCAATCCGGCGGCATCCGGCGAAGAAAAGCGCCGTGGCCCGCGGTATACCCCGCTGTCCAAGCGTCAGGACCGTCCGAACTCGATCCTGTGGCTGGTCAAGTTCCACCCCGAACTCAGCGACGGCCAGATCGCCAAGCTGGTTGGCACCACCAAGCCGACCATCCAGTCGATCCGCGAGCGCACGCACTGGAACATCTCAAACATGCAGCCGATCGACCCGGTTGCTTTGGGCCTGTGCAAACAGTCCGAACTGGATGCGATCGTGCAGAAGGCCGCTGCCAAGAAAGCAGCCGAAGGCGGCGTGATGAGCGATGACGAGCGTCGCAAGCTGGTTTCGACCGAGCAATCGCTGGAAATGGACGCTGCGCCGAAAATCCCGACCGCGATCGAAGGTCTGGAAACCTTCTCGCTGTCCGATGATCGGTCGGATGAAAAAGACGACGAGCCTATCATCGACGCCGACAGTTTCTTCAACCTGCCCAAAGGCGGGGCGGATGATGAAGACGAGGATGATCCTCGTCTGTAACAGACAATCAGCCCCGGTCGGAACGGCTGGGGCTTTTTTGACGGACTTGTCATGCTGAGCATTCTTTCTGCGATTTTCGGCCCGCACCGCGCCGTAACGATCTACGCCTTTCTCAGGACATGGGGGCTGGGTCTGGCGGGTGGTGTTGTCATGATCGCCATCGTCACCACCTTGTTTCTGCTGGGGGACGAAGGCGAACACGAACACGAGGCTTTCCTGATCGTACCGGTTCTGTCCGCAACCCCGGTGAACGGGGACTTGAAGAACGGCGTCGTAGCCTCGGTTCGCCTGCCCGATGGATCGGCCACGTCGATTACGTCGACCGAGTCGCAGATTTCACAAACCGTTGGAACGACGGCCTGCGTGGAAAAACGCATCTACGTCAAAAGCGGCGAAGCCCGGTATCGGTTCAAACTGCCCCGTCTCTGCGAATCCGGTTGATCGAAATTTCAGACAAAACAAGGCCGCCCGATGCTGACACCGGGCGGCTTTTTCGTTCATACCACCTGAAAGATGATGCCTGCGATTATTGCGCCCCCCACACCAAGGCTCAGGTAAGTCGCAAACACGCGCGGTTTGACCAATGACCAGACTGCGGCCATCGCCGGTATGGAACTGACGGCACCCGCAACCATGAACGACATCGCAGCCCCCGCGGTCATGCCCTGATCGATCAGACCCGCCAGCAGCGGCGGCGCGACGTAAGAGTTCAGATAGGCCGGCATCCCCACCAGCGCGGCAACGATGATCGGCAGCACGCCTTCTCCGCCAACGACGCCAGCGATCAGGTCCGCAGGCACATAGTTGACCAACAAAGCTTCGAGCACATAGGCCAGTGCCAGCCACTTCAGCAGGAACAGCCCGTTGTGTACGAACTCCGAACGAAACCGAACGCGACGCTCGGGCTCTTGCCAGAACTTCCAGACCGGCTTGTCATCCGCTTTCGGACCACATCCGCAACACCCGGCAGGTTTGTATTCGCGCAAGGGCTGGGCAAATGCCCCCTGCTGCATCAGTAACCGAACCGCGAACCCGCCGAACAGGCCAAGCGCAACGGCTGCAACCGCTTTACCGATGGCAAAGGGCCATCCCAGCGCAGCAGCCGTAATCAAAAGCGTCGGCGGGTCGATCAATGGCGAGCTGAGCCAGAACGCCATCACGGCCGACAGCGGCGCTCCGAGTGCAAGCAAGCCCGCAATAAAGGGAATGACTTCGCAAGAACAAAATGGTGCAAGTCCGCCGAACAGGGCGGCCAGAAAGATCATCCGGGTCTCGCGCCCTTCAAAGGCGCGCGCCACCATCACCTCGGCCCCGGTTGCCTTGAGATATGACAACAGAAGCACGGCAAACAGGATGTATTGTCCTGTATGCGCCAAGGCCCTGACTGCAAAACTCGCAACCTCGCGCATGTTGCCGGGGTCGAGAACGGCCACCGCCACAAGAATGGCGACAATCAATGCCCAGGGTGTCTTGATCATCTCAAGTGCACCTTTGGCGGTCAGCCGGGGCGATTGCGTCAATTCAGCCATCGTTGGCCGCCTTTCCAACCGCGTCAGCGCAGCATTCGCTAAGAATGAACTGCGCCAGCGTCTTCAATTCGTCATAACAGGCCCGGTTGATCGTGGTGCGACCGATCTTTTCCTGCTCGACCACACCTCCGGCTGCAAGAAACCGCAGGTGGTGCGCCAAAGTCGACGGGGCAATCCCCGTCCGGTTCTGGATTTCGCCAACGGTCAGACCGGCCTCACCAGCCCGCACTAGCGTCTTGAGGACTTTCAGCCGGGCTTCCGAACCCATGGCGGAAAATCCGGCAGCAGCAGTTTCCCACATGAGTTGCCTCCATTAAACTAGATTTCTAGTTTTGTAGTTTCACAAAGGACCCTGGTCAACCCACCTTGGGAAAATTTTCCATGACACTGTAAGTCCAGATTGCCCCTGCCTTAAGTCCAACCTATAAGCAGGCATGGGGATATCGGTCGAAACATTCTTTCTTGAGCTCAACGGTCAGGGCACGTTGCAGGCCCAGATCCAGCAGATGATTGCCGAGGGCATTCTGTCCGGTCGCTTTCACGTGGGGGAAAAACTGCCATCCTCGCGAAAGCTGGCCGCACACCTGGGCGTCAGCCGCATCACGGTGACGCTTGCCTATACCGAGTTGCTGGCCAATGATTATCTGACGGCAAAGGGCCGGTCAGGATATTACGTCTCGCAAAACGCACCGGTTCCGCCCAAATACTCGCCCGTGCAGCGCGGCACGGAATCTGTCGACTGGGACAGGGCATTGGCGCGCCGCTTTCTGGACAGCGACGTCCTGCCGAAACCCAGCAATTGGCGCGAATACCGCTATCCGTTCATCTACGGTCAGGCCGACCGAACCCTGTTTGATCACGCCAACTGGAGATTATGCGCGGTTCGCGCATTGGGGCACAAAGACTTCGATTCGCTGACAGGGGATTACGTGGATCAGGATGATCCGTTGCTAATCGAATTCATCGCGCGCCACACCCTGCCGCGCCGTGGTATCGTCGCCCGCCCCGAAGAGATCTTGATCACCCTGGGCGCGCAGAACGCGCTTTGGCTGGCCTCACGCATCTTGCTGACACACAAACGCACGGCCGTAATCGAAGATCCCTGCTACTACGCGCTGCGAAGCCTTTTGAACCACTGGGACTGCGCTGTGACCCCCCTGAGCGTCGATCGCGACGGCTTGCCACCAGAAGCGATCCCCGACGAAGCAGATGTCATCTTTACCACCCCCAGCCATCAAAGCCCGACAACCGCGACGATGCCGATCGACCGCCGCAACAAGCTACTGGATCGGGCACGCGATCTGGATGCAATGGTTGTCGAGGACGACTATGAATTCGAAATGGCCTTTCGCAGCGCACCTTCGCCTGCACTCAAGTCCATGGATCGGGATGGGCGCGTGATTTACGTCGGCAGTTTTTCCAAGTCGCTGTTTCCGGGATTGCGGCTTGGATACATGGTCGGATCCGAGCCTTTCATCCGCGAAGCACGTGCTCTTCGCTCGTTGGTCCTGCGCCACCCTCCGGGTCATATTCAGCGCACGGCAGCGTATTTTCTGTCATTGGGCCATTACGACGCTCAGATCCGACGTATGTCGAAAGCCCTGCAAGAGCGGCGCGATGCGATGGACAAAGCCATCGAAGAAAGCGGGCTGACAGTGGCCGGGCGGGGCGTAATGGGTGGCTCATCAATGTGGATGTCGGCCCCCGAGCACGTCAACACAACGCAGCTTGCGCTAAAGCTGCAGAACCAGGGTGTTCATATCGAACCGGGTGCTCCGTTTTTCTCGGGGCCCGACAGGCCGCAGAATTTCTACCGCCTCGGGTACTCTTCTATTTCGACCAACCGCATAGGCCCCGGCGTCGAACTGATCGCGGATGCCATCCGGTCTGCCTGAGATCGCACTGGACATATTCCGCAGACGCGTCTGGCCCTAACGCAGGTCGCACCCTTACGCCAAAACCATATCAACCCCCGGGTCCCGGTGCCCGGTTTTCTCACTCTTGCTTGGAGAACACCCCTATGAAGATGACGACGGAAGAGGCCTTTGTTAAGGTTTTGCAGATGCATGGTATTGAACATGCGTTTGGGATCATTGGCTCTGCGATGATGCCGATTTCGGATCTGTTTCCGAAGGCTGGGATCATGTTCTGGGACTGTGCGCATGAGG
>NZ_JBQFQV010000017.1:0-61575 GCF_056537065.1 Ruegeria sp. CH2 | reverse complement strand
CCGCGAAGGCGGCCGCACCGTCGGCGCCGGCGTCGTGTCGAAGATCGTAGAATAATCCGTAGGCCAGGCTTCAGCCCGGCACATCGGTGAACAAACGAAGGCCGCTCCATAAGGGGCGGCCTTTTTGTTTACTCTAACCATACGCCGAAGAACCTTGGCTCAGAAGGCGGTGCAGTCGCGAGTTTTCATAGTGTGGAAAAATCGATGTTGAGATAAAGTAGCTCCTCCCCGTCTTCGCTAAAGGTGGCTCTCACACCCATGCCATAAGGTACTGCCTTTAGAATGCGAGTCACAATGCCGGATGTTGGAAAGCGTGGGCCATTTCTCTTGATCGACCATCCGCCGTCGACGCGTAATGTGCCATCTCGGTTCTCGTAGGGTTTTTCGGAACTGATATTCTCGCCCACACGAAAGCCTTGGGCTTCTAGCCAAGATGCAGCCTCAGCCACTCCACCCCATTCGTGTAGCAACCTGAACATGCAGACCTTTGCGTCTCCGATCGTCGAAATCTCATCCCAATCCATTCGCAGCAGATCTTCGCGGATTCCAGCATCTGCGCCGCTCTCAAGGCAGGATTGTGTATCTGGAAACCTGTATGATGCACGCACAACACTGATGTTCATTCTGTGTGAAAACTGTAACTGGAACTCTGGCTGACCAGTATTTAATGGCACCGCTGAAAAAATCAGTGCCGTTGCGAGTGATTTCAGAAAGTAAAGAAGTAGGCCCAGAATCAAGAGTGCAAGGGTTTTCTTTGGGAGGTTTGCATTCCGAAAACCCTCAGGTTGCCAGAGATACTCTTGCTTGATCTTCGGACTTTTCATCCAACGAAGCGTCACCAAGCTTAGTAGGGCCAGAACAAGGAATACACCCAGCAAAATGTAGGAGAAGCCCATTGGAGCACTCAGTAAAAGTGCGATTGCAAGTAACATGGTCCAAGGTGCAACCAATCGTTCTGGATCGATCATTCTGGGCGAAAAACAGAAGGCGAGAATTGAACCCAAAAGGAAGAGGGGGGAAGTCAAAGTAAACAACAGCATCAGTAAAAAAAACTGTATCGCGATTGCGTGGGTATAATGGATGTTGGGATCGTCGTTAAACAGGTGTGCAATATCAAACGCGCCCACATGCAACAAAGCAGGGAAAACAAGTGAATTGGATAACAAGGCTTCCGTCAAAGCGTAGGGTTTCCCACTGATTATAAAAGCAAGTGCGGGTAAGTCTGTCAGATACTTAGACCCAAGGACTACTCAGTTTAGAGTGGTATTCAAGTCGGGTATTCCCAACCAAAAAGTGAAAATTCAGATGCTTCGCGTCGATGTCGTTCTCGGTTCGACACGTGTCTCTCAGCTGCCGTCTGAGAGAGAACCAACTTCCCCCTTGTCAAACCCCGCCAACCCCACTAATACGCGCAGGTTCTCAACAAGAACATCAAGGCGGGATGATTCCCGCCTTTTGGGTTCGATGAGGGTTGGCGATGCGCGTCTGTCCTCCTCTCAACCTCAACGCCTGATAAAAGGCTGTTACTATGCAAAGCCAAAATATCCGTATTCGGCTGAAGGCATTTGACTATCGCGTTCTGGATGCCAGCACGCAAGAGATCGTCAACACTGCCAAGCGGACCGGCGCGAATGTGCGCGGCCCGATCCCGCTGCCGAACAAGATCGAGAAGTTCACGGTTCTCCGTGGCCCTCACGTTGACAAGAAATCCCGCGACCAGTTCGAGATCCGCACGCACAAGCGTCTGCTCGACATCGTTGATCCGACCCCCCAGACCGTTGACGCGCTGATGAAGCTCGACCTGGCTGCTGGTGTGGACGTCGAGATCAAGCTGCAGTCGTAAGATCGGAGGGTATAGATTATGCGCTCTGGTATTATCGCAAAAAAAGTTGGCATGACCCGCCTGTTCATGGAAGACGGCAAGCAGATCCCTGTGACCGTTCTTCACCTGGACAACCTGCAGGTTGTTGCACAGCGGACCGCTGAAAAAGACGGCTACACCGCCGTTCAGCTGGGCGCTGGTGCTGCCAAGGCAAAACGCACCTCGAAAGCCATGCGCGGCCACTACGCCGCTGCCAAGGTCGAGCCCAAGCGCAAGCTGGCCGAGTTCCGCGTCTCCGAAGATGGCCTGATCGAAGTGGGCGCCGAAATCTCGGCAGAGCACTTCCTGGCCGGTCAGAAGGTTGACGTTTCGGGCACCTCGATCGGTAAAGGCTTTGCCGGTGCGATGAAGCGCCACAACTTCGGTGGTCTGCGCGCCTCGCACGGTGTGTCGATCAGCCACCGTTCGCACGGCTCGACCGGTCAGTGTCAGGATCCGGGCAAGGTGTTCAAAGGCAAGAAGATGGCCGGTCACATGGGTGCTGCCCGTGTTACCACCCAGAACCTCGAGGTTGTCAAAACCGACGCCGACCGTGGTCTGGTCTTCATCAAAGGCGCCGTTCCCGGACCGAAATCGGGCTGGGTCACCGTCAAGGACGCCGTGAAGAAGAAAGCACCGGAAGGCCTGCCTTTCCCGGCTGCTGTGAAATCGGCTGCAACCGAAGCACCTGCGGACGAAGTATCCGCGGAAGGTGGTGAAGCATGAAACTTGATGTAATCAAACTGGACGGCGGCAAGGCCGGCGACATCGAGCTGGATGCAGACCTGTTCGGCCTCGAGCCGCGCGCGGACATCCTGCACCGTGTGGTCCGTTGGCAGCGTAACAACGCGCAGGCCGGCACCCACAAGGTCAAGACCCGCTCGGAAACCAGCTACTCGACCAAGAAGATCTACCGCCAGAAGGGCACCGGTGGCGCACGCCATGGTGACCGTAACGCACCGATCTTCCGCAAGGGTGGTGTTTACAAGGGCCCGACCCCTCGTTCGCACGGCCACGACCTGCCGAAAAAGTTCCGCAAGCTTGGCCTGCGCCACGCTCTGTCGGCCAAAGCCAAAGCAGGTGAACTGGTTGTGATCGAGAACGCCGAAGCCGAAGGCAAGACCGCCGCACTGGCCAAACAGGTTGCAAACCTGGGCTGGAAACGCGCTCTGGTCATCGACGGCGCGACCGTGAACGAAGGGTTCCTGAAGGCGTCGCGCAACATCGAAGGTCTGGATATCCTGCCGTCGATGGGTGCAAACGTTTATGACATCCTCAAGCGTGACACCCTGGTGCTCACCAAAGCGGCTGTCGAAGCACTGGAGGCTCGTCTGAAATGAGCGCGAAGGCAGAACACTACGACGTGATCCGCAAGCCGATCATCACCGAAAAGTCGACCATGGCGTCCGAAAATGGCGCGGTTGTCTTTGAAGTGGCGATCGAAAGCAACAAGCCGCAGATCAAAGAGGCCGTTGAGGCACTGTTTGGTGTGAAGGTCAAGGCGGTGAACACCACCGTGACCAAAGGCAAGGTCAAGCGGTTCCGCGGCCAGTTGGGCCGTCGGAAAGACGTCAAGAAAGCATATGTGACCCTGGAAGAGGGTAACACAATCGACGTAAGCACCGGTCTCTGATCCAACGCTTACAGCGACACTTTTCGGCCCCGGTGGATCACTCCTCCGGGGCCGATTTCGTTTCAGACGTCAAAGCTCTGGGTTTGCGCGTCGGGGCAGGGCGGTCACACGTCCTCCAGCGGCCGCTCAGGACGATTCTGGCGTCACCGGCATATTGGTAGCCCATCAACAGCTATCGCACCCTCTGGCGGCCGCTGAGCGGCCTGCTCGCGGGGCAGGGCCTGCACTGAACATAGAAAAGGCGCCCTAAGGCGCCTTTGGGTCGTTTCAATTGTATGAGTGGTTACGAGCAATATACGTGCCGGTGTGCGATATCTGCGATGTCGCAGCGGCGGATGCCGATATCGTCCAGCTCACGGTTGCTCAGACGCTGCAACTCGGTATAGGTGCGCTGATACTCAGCAGCGCGTGCGCGGGCTGTTTTGATCCGTGTGATCATGTCAGCGATCCGGGTGCCGAAGTTGAAGCCGGTATGGGTCAGTGTCGCAGTTGTCATCTCTGTATTCCTTTCTCGTATCAGGGCGTATTCCCTGACGTTTCCTTTTGAGTTCCTTCATTGGACAAGGCAGAGATAGGAGCGTTTGCTATCGCTAACAACGCAGATTTTGGTCTAGCCGATATGCATCTGTTGAATGGCTATACATGTCGTGGGCCACGTCAATCACACGCCGCTTTCATTTCTTTCGCGCGTTTTTTTGCGGGCGGCCATCGCCCGACCATCACGTATGCTCAGCCCCATCAGTGTCAGATTGGTCGCCCCGGCAATCAGTTCGATGATCTGTACAATATAGAAGCTGGTATCAAACGAACCCGCGTTTGCCTTTGCGCTCAGGTAGACAGCGGCTGGAACAAGGACGATGAGCCCGTTCATAGCAATGATCGGCATCCGTTTCTTTTTGGCGAGCGCAGGGGCATCTTTTCGACGACGCCCAAGTGTCGCCCCGGATGCACCGACAATCACCATTGCAGGCACCAGAACAAAGAGCCCGCTGACGATCATGGACTTTACTGCCGCGACGGTCTCATGGTTTGCAAATAACTCACTGTACAAAGTGGATGTCCAGAATACGAGGATCGTAAGAAAGCCTACTACTCCGGCGATGGGGTGGATGGTTCTTAACATGTTGCTACTCCCAAATGAGGGTCAGGCGACGCAGTGGTTTTCGACTGCGAGCTTGCGAAGAAGATGTGGCCGGGCCACTGCGCTTGCTGGATAGTCCGCGATCCGACGCTGGAACTCGGGATGAGTGAATGCGTCGCGAAAGCTTTGCACGTTCTGCCAGATCGCGTAGTTCACAAAGGTCGAACTGCCCGCGATACCCTGATGGAGCTGGGTCGAGATATATCCCGGTTGCGATTTCATGAAATCCGCATCATGCGCCCATGCCCGAAGCAGCGCCTTTTCGTCTTCGGCGTCCACCGTAAACAGGTTGATCAGCACCACCGGTCCTTCCTCGGTCTGCATCTGATCTGCCAGCGTGACGATCGTGTCCAACTCTTTGATACGAGCCATTTCGGTTCCCTTCGATTCTGAAATATAGCAAGCTATATAAAATTGCATAGCATGCTATTCAAGTGTAAATCCAGGACATGGACTTCGAAAAAGAAAACTCGGCCGGGTATCTGGTTAATCACATGGCACGATTGTTCGCAAAGGAGTTGCAGCAACGCATTGCGCCCTTTGGCATCGTCGTCGGACAATTCCCAATCTTGCTGGAACTCTGGCTCAAAGACGGTGTGACGCAAAAGGATCTGCTGACCAAAATTGACGTCGAACAGGCGACATTGGCTAACACGCTTAACCGTATGGAACGTGATGGCTTGATCAAAAGAACGAAGAACCCTGCTGACGCCAGGGCTCAATTGATTTGGTTGACCGAGAAGGCCGCAGCACTTCGCAACAGCGCCTACGAGGCAGCTCAGAACGTGAATGCCGATGCATTACAGGTCTTGAATGACCCTGAGCGCGCACAATTCATGAACTATATGCGTCGAGTCATAGGCGGCATGCGCTCAAGGTGAATTGACGGAGGATCAGTTCACGGCACCGGCAGGCAAGCCCTTAAACAAAAAACGCCCCCGACCGAGGTCGGAGGCGTTTCTAAGTCTTCGAAGCTGCGGGCTTAGCCGCGCTCTTCGATGATCTCTACCAGATGCGGGATCTTGCGGATCATGCCGCGCACCGAAGGAGTATCCTCCAGCTCACGGGTTCTGTGCATCTTGTTCAGGCCCAGGCCGATCAGGGTTGCGCGCTGTTCGGCGGGGCGGCGGATCGGCGAACCGACCTGTTTGACGACGATGGTTTTTGCCATGACGTGCTCTCCTTATGCTTCTGCTTCAGCAGCAGCCGGTGCGTCGTCCCGCTTGGGCAGGATGTCAGCAACCTTTTTGCCACGACGTGCGGCAACCGAACGCGGGCTCTGCTCTTTCTGCAGGCCGTCGATGGTGGCGCGGATCATGTTGTAGGGGTTCTGCGAGCCCAGCGACTTGGAGACAACGTCCTTGACGCCCAGCATTTCGAACACGGCACGCATCGGACCACCGGCGATGATACCGGTACCTTCAGGCGCGGCGCGCATAACCACTTTACCAGCGCCGTGACGGCCCTCGATGTCGTGGTGCAGGGTCCGACCTTCGCGCAGCTGTACGCGGATCATCTGACGCTTGGCTTGCTCAGTCGCCTTGCGGATGGCTTCAGGTACTTCTTTCGCTTTACCCTTGCCAAAGCCGACGCGGCCTTTCTGATCGCCGACAACCACCAGAGCGGCGAAGCCAAAGCGCTTACCACCTTTTACGGTTTTCGACACGCGGTTGATTGCGACCAGGCGATCTGCAAATTCCGGCGTTTCTTCACGGTCGCGGCCACGGCCCCGACGGTTTTCACGTTCTGCCATTTGGCATCCCTTTTCCTCTAGAGGCGCTTGCGGCGCCAATTGCTCAATCGAAGTGAACCCCTGAATGACATTCTGGGGCTCCCCGATCATCGAGGCGGGCGGACCCGCCTTCAAAGTGCCGGTGCCGGGCTGAAGCCCGGCCTACGGCGTCGTATCCGGTAGGCCGGGCTTCAGCCCGGCACACCATCAGATCTTCAGGCCACCTTCACGCGCAGCGTCGGCGACAGCCTTCACTTTGCCGTGGAACAGGAAGCCGCCACGATCGAAATAGGCCTCTTCGACGCCCGCCTTCTTGGCACGCTCGGCGATGGCCGCGCCCACTTTGGTGGCCGCTTCGACGTTGTTCTTGCCAACAACACCCAGGTCTTTTTCCAGGGTCGAGGCCGAGGCCAGGGTCACGCCACGTACGTCGTCGATCAGCTGAACAGAGATGTTCTTGTTCGAACGGTGTACGGACAGGCGCGGACGACCCGCGTTGACCTTGCGAAGTTTGTTCCGAACGCGCAGGCGGCGCTTCAGAAACAGGGTTCTTTTGCTGTTTGCCATTGTCTGCGTCCTTACTTCTTCTTGCCTTCCTTGCGGAAGATGAACTCGCCCTTATAGCGGATGCCCTTGCCTTTGTACGGCTCGGGGCGGCGCCACTCGCGGATTTTGGCCGCGGTTTCGCCCACCAGCTGCTGGTCGATACCTTCCACAACGATCTCGGTCTGCTTCGGTGCGGTGATGGTGACACCTTCCGGAGCTGTGAAATCAACATCGTGGCTATAGCCCAGGTTCAGCTTCAGGGTGTTGCCCTGCATCTGCGCCCGGTAACCAACACCCTGGATCTCCAGCTCTTTTTTGAAGCCTGTGGTCACACCGGTTACCAGGTTGGCAACCATGGTGCGGCTCATGCCCCACTGCTGGCGGGCACGCTTGGACATGCCACGAGGGTCGATCTTGACCACGTTGTCTTCAACCGACAGCGTTACGTCGTCGGTGGCGGTGAAGCTGCGGGTGCCTTTCGGACCTTTGACTTCGATGGTCTGACCCGACACAGAGGCGGTTACGCCGCTGGGCAGCTCGACCGGTTTTTTACCAATACGAGACATTGCAGACCTCCTTAGAAGACGGTGCAGAGCACTTCGCCGCCAACATTGTTGGAGCGAGCGTTTGCGTCCGACATCACACCTTTCGGAGTGCTGACAATCGACACGCCCAGACCCTGACGGACCTGCGGGATGTCATTGACGCCCATGTATACGCGGCGACCGGGTTTCGAAACCCGCTTCAGTTCGCGAATGACAGGGGTGCCTTCGTAGTATTTCAGGCTGATTTCGATGGCCGGATGACCGTTTTCACCGGTCGTCTTTTCATAGCCACGGATGTAGCCTTCGTCCGCCAGCACGTCCAGAACCCAAACACGCAGCTTCGACGCCGGAGTGGAAACGGTGGACTTGCCGCGCATTTGCGCGTTGCGGATACGGGTGAGCATATCGCCGATAGGATCATTCATATCTATGTCTCCCTTACCAGCTCGATTTCACCATGCCGGGGATCTGACCAGCAGAACCCAGCTCGCGCAGCATGATACGGCTGACCTTCAGCTTACGGTAGTAAGCGTGGGGACGACCGGTCAGCTGACAACGGTTGTGCAGACGGGTAGCCGAGCTGTTGCGCGGCAGTTTCGCCAGTTTCAGACGCGCTTTGAAACGCTCTTCCATCGGCTTGCTCTCGTCATTCGCGATTTCTTTCAGCTCGGCGCGCTTTGCGGCATATTTGGCCACCAGGCGTTCGCGCTTCTTCTCGCGTTCGATCATTGCTTTTTTAGCCATGTCTCAATCCTCCCGGCGCTTACGCGTTGAACGGCATGTTGAATGCTTTCAACAGTGCCTTTGCTTCAGCGTCGGTTTTCGCTGTGGTGGCAATTACGATATCCAGGCCCCAGACCTCGTCGACCTTGTCGAAGTCGATTTCCGGGAACACGATGTGCTCTTTCATGCCCATGGCAAAGTTGCCACGACCGTCGAAAGAAGGCTTAACACCGCGGAAGTCACGAATACGCGGCATTGCGATCGTGATCAGACGATCCAGGAATTCGTACA
The DNA here is from genome assembly GCF_056537065.1 of Ruegeria sp. CH2. Taxonomy (NCBI): domain Bacteria; kingdom Pseudomonadati; phylum Pseudomonadota; class Alphaproteobacteria; order Rhodobacterales; family Roseobacteraceae; genus Ruegeria; species Ruegeria sp. CH2. The sequence goes on along the minus strand of NZ_JBQFQV010000017.1, from coordinate 53,103 downwards.
TCCGGTCACCGCGCAGGGTCACTTTCGCACCCAGCGGCATGTCTTCCCGGACGCGGAAACCCGCGATCGACTTCTTCGCCTTGGTTGAAACGGCCTGTTGACCGGCAATTGCAGTCAGATCCTCGACAGCAGCTTTCGCTTTCTTCGAGTCTTTGACGGCCTCAGCACCACAACCGATGTTCAGAACGATTTTTTCCAGCTTGGGCAGCTGCATGTCGTTCTTGTAGCCGAACTCTTCTTTCAGAGCGGCACGGATGGTCTCGGCGTACTGCGCTTTCAGGCGCGGGGTGTAGGTTGCGTTATCAAGCATCGATCACGTCCCCTGTGGTCTTGGCGAAACGCACCTTCTTGTCACCTTCCATGCGGAAGCCAACGCGGGTTGCTTTGCCGTTCTTGTCCAGCAGTGCCAGGTTCGACAGCTCGATCGGGTTTGCCTGAGGCAGGCGACCACCTTGCGAGGTTTGCGACTGGCGGGTGTGGCGGATGGCGATGTTGATGCCATCGACCACAGCTTTACCGGCTTTGGGGTCAACCGAGGTGATAGTTCCCTCTTTGCCCTTGTCCTTGCCGGACAGCACGACGACCTTGTCGCCTTTGCGGAGTTTAGCAGCCATGATTACAGCACCTCCGGAGCCAGCGAGATGATTTTCATGAAGTTCTTCGCGCGCAGTTCACGAACAACGGGGCCAAAGATACGGGTACCTACGGGCTCGTTGTTGTTGTTCAGGATGACGGCGGCGTTGCGATCGAAACGGATCGCGGTGCCGTCTTCGCGACGGACTTCCTTGGCGGTGCGTACGACGACGGCCTTACGGACGTCACCTTTCTTTACGCGGCCGCGCGGGATGGCTTCCTTCACCGAGACGACAATGATGTCGCCAACGGAGGCGTATTTACGCTTGGAACCACCCAGGACCTTGATGCACTGAACTCGGCGTGCGCCAGAGTTGTCAGCGACATCCAGATTGGTCTGCATCTGGATCATGTGGTTTCTCCCGACCTGTGGGGGCTGGTCTGATTAAATCCCCCAGGGTTTCGACAAATGAAAAATCCCGGAAGCTTACGCTTCCAGAACTTCCCAACGTTTCGTCTTCGATTTCGGCGCGCATTCGATGATGCGTACAGAGTCGCCGACCTTGAAGGCGTTCTTTTCGTCATGAGCCCGGTATTTCTTGGACTTACGAACGGTTTTGTGCAGCAGCGGGTGCTTGAAACGGCGCTCGACCAGCACGGTGATGGTCTGTTCGTTGGCGTCGCTGGTCACGGTGCCTTGCAGGATACGCTTGGGCATCTGATTACTCCTCGGATGCCGCAGCAGCGGCCTTTTCGTTCAGGATGGTTTTGACGCGGGCAGCGTTGCGGCGGGCCGCTTTGATGCCAGCAGTGTTTTCCAGCTGACCGGTTGCCTGTTGAAAGCGCAGGTTAAAGCTTTCTTTCTTCAGGTTGACCAGTTCCTCGCGGAGCTGATCAGGGGTCTTGTCACGCAGTTCTTGGGCGTTCATCGCCTTTTTCCTTTGCTCAAAACACCAGAAGGCCCCGTACACGGGTCACCTTTGACCTGGTGGATGAATGATAGACATACGAATCGCCCGACAACGCCGGGAGACCGCAAGATGCCGCTCTATAGGGGGTTAGGGGTGGGGTGGCAAGGGAAAGTTTGCCATGCGGGAACAGGGAAATTCCCAAAATCAAAAACTCGCGTGTGTCACCGTGTCAGACCCTGGCTATTTGCCACTCTGGTCAATACGGACAGCATCTCGGAAACCTCTTCCGGTGAAAGACGGCCATGACCGTCCAGGAACGCTCCGATGTCACGCCCGGTATATCGCCCCGTCAGCTTCCCTTCCTCAAGGATCAGATTGTTTCGCACGAGCTCCACGGCGGTCACATGGCAAATACGGCATTTCTCGATGAAGATCCCGCCCGAGTCCCGGATAATTCGGAAATGAGCAAGCAGAACCTCGGCCTTGTCCGGAGTCACCCCGCCATGACCGGAGCGCAGGTAAATTTCGACCGCCCGTCCGGACCGGGCTCCGACCAGCACGCCATCTGACACATTAAGCTCATCCCAAACGAAATCACCGGAATGGGGGGCGTGGCATCCGGAACAGCTGTTTTCGTAGATGCGGTGCGGGTCGACCTCCTGTCCCACTACGCCAGTCGCGCTTGAGACCAGTAGCCCTATGATCAATGTGACAAATCTCAGCACGGTGTGTCCGATCAAACCAGATACGCGGCACTCCGGTCCGACTCATCAGGCAGACCGACGCATTGGAGCGGAGTCTACAACGAGCAGGCTTAAGTGTGCTTGATCCCGATCAATCAAACAGGTGCAGAAGTCAGCCCTGCCAGAAACGGTCAGTCCCACTTATAGTTGAAACTCACCGAAATCCGCTCATCCTCGGACATGTTCATCGGCACCTCGTGGCGCAGCCAGCTTTCCCATAGCAGGACATCGCCCACCTGCGGCTTCATATAGATGAAGGGCTGCAAATCGCGTCGCCCGCCTTTCAGCCGCGTCGGCGCGGCCATCATGCGGCCTGAGCGGGGGTCTTCCAGCTTCAGCGCGCTCGCGCCTTCGGGCATCGCCACATAGGTGGTGCCGGAAATCACACTGTGCGGGTGCAGATGGCTGGAATGCATGCCACCCTCGGGCAGGATGTTGATCCACAGGTCTTCCAGCTTCAGCTCACCCTCACCCAGATCAAACTCCAGATCCTTGGCAAAAGCCGCCACATGGCTGTCCAGCGCTTTGACCAGATCGGCGAATATCGGAAACCGCCAGGGCAGGTCGGTCAGCGAAGCATAGCTGGTGTAACCGGGATAGCCGTTTTCTTCGCACCAGTCCTGACCGGCCTCGTCATCCTCGGCGATGACAAGGCATGAGCTTTCCAACTCCTCCGCATCGATCGGGGGACCGAATTCGGACAAGGAGGCACGATAGAGGCGGGTGACGAAAAGTGATTCAATCTGTGGCATGGCGCTGTCTTAAACCAGCCGCGCGGTGAAGGCGATGGCTGTTTTGCGAGGCTCTGCCTCGCGCTCCGGGATATTTGCAGCCAGATGAAGAACGGATCCCCTGCTTCATCTGGCCCAAAATATCCCGGGGGAGGCGCGCGGCACGCGCGACGGGGGCAGAGCCCCCTATAGAAAAACCCCCGCCGGTGTTCCGACGGGGGTCAATCTTGTCACGAGCGGGGGTGCCCCCGGATCGCTTACCAGTCTTCGCGAACCACGACGCGGGTCTTGATCGGCAGCTTCATCGCAGCCAGGCGCAGGGCCTCGCGGGCGATGTCGTCATTGACGCCGTCGATCTCGAACATCACGCGACCGGGCTTGACCTTGCAAACCCAGCGGTCGACCGAACCCTTACCTTTACCCATACGAACTTCGATCGGCTTTGCAGTGACCGGAGTGTCGGGGAAGATGCGGATCCAGACACGGCCCTGACGCTTCATGTGACGCGTCATGGCACGACGTGCAGCTTCGATCTGGCGTGCGGTTACACGCTCAGGCTCGATCGCTTTCAGGCCGTAGGTGCCAAAGTTCAGATCAGAGCCGCCCTTGGCTTCGCCCTTGATCCGGCCTTTGTGCAACTTGCGGAATTTTGTACGCTTTGGTTGAAGCATATCTTTCCCTCCTTAGCGACGACCGCCACCAGCACCACGAGGTGCAGGGCCGTCCTGGAGTTCCTGTGCTTTACGGTCACGTGCCTGCGGATCGTGCTCCATGATCTCCCCTTTGAAGATCCAGACCTTGATCCCGATGATCCCGTAGGGGGTCATCGCTTCGGCATGTGCGTAATCGATGTCGGCGCGCAGCGTGTGCAGCGGCACACGGCCTTCGCGGTACCATTCGGTCCGTGCGATTTCGGCACCACCCAGACGGCCAGCGACGTTCACCCGGATACCCAGGGCGCCCATGCGCATGGCGTTCTGTACGGCACGCTTCATCGCGCGGCGGAACGAAACACGGCGTTCCAACTGCTGAGCGATTGACTCGGCAACCAGCTGACCGTCAAGCTCGGGCTTGCGCACTTCGACGATGTTCAGGTGCAGTTCGCTGTCGGTCATCGCGGCCAGCTTCTTGCGCAGAACTTCGATGTCTGCACCTTTCTTGCCGATGATGACACCCGGACGTGCGGTGTGGATCGTAACGCGGCACTTCTTGTGCGGACGTTCGATGATCACACGGGCAACACCGGCCTGCTTGCACTCTTTCTGAATGAACTCACGGATCTTGAGGTCTTCCAGAAGAAGATCACCGTAGTCCTTGGTATCTGCGTACCAGCGGCTGTCCCAGGTGCGGTTGACCTGAAGGCGCATGCCGATCGGATTGACTTTATGTCCCATTAGGCTTGCTCCTCAACTTGACGCACCTTGATGGTGATCTCCGAGAACGGCTTCATGATCTTGCCGAAACGGCCACGGGCACGCGGGCGACCGCGCTTCATGACCAGGTTCTTGCCAACCCAGGCTTCGGCGACGATCAGCTCGTCAACGTCCAGGTTGTGGTTGTTTTCGGCATTCGCGATTGCGGACTGCAGGCACTTCTTGACGTCCTGCGCGACGCGCTTGTTCGAGAAAGTCAGGTCGGTCAGGGCCTTCTCGACTTTCTTGCCGCGGATCATTTGCGCAACCAGGTTCAGTTTCTGCGGGCTGGTGCGAAGCATGCGCGTTTTCGCCATTGCTTCGTTTTCAGCCACGCGGCGGGGGTTCTTTTCCTTGCCCATGACTTACTTCCGCTTCGCTTTTTTGTCTGCGGCGTGGCCATAATAGGTCCGTGTCGGCGAATATTCACCGAACTTCTGACCGATCATGTCTTCCGAGACGTTTACCGGGATATGCTTCTGGCCGTTGTACACACCAAAGGTCAGACCCACGAACTGGGGCAGGATGGTGGAACGACGCGACCAGATCTTGATGACTTCGTTGCGGCCCGACTCGCGCGCTGCTTCGGCTTTTTTCAGCACGTAAGCATCGACGAAAGGACCCTTCCAAACAGAGCGAGACATGGATTAACGTCCCTTCTTCTTGGCGTGCCGCGAGCGGATAATCAGCTTCTGGGACGCTTTGTTCTTGTTGCGGGTACGCTTACCCTTGGTGTCCTTACCCCACGGCGTAACCGGTGTACGGCCACCCGAGGTACGACCCTCACCACCACCATGCGGGTGATCGATCGGGTTCATAGCAACACCACGAACCGACGGACGAACGCCCTTGTGGCGCATACGACCGGCTTTACCAAGGTTCTGGTTGCTGTTGTCGGGGTTGGACACGGCACCGATGGTGGCCATGCATTCCTGACGGACCATGCGCAGCTCGCCCGAGCTCAGACGGATCTGAGCGTAACCGCCATCGCGGCCCACGAATTGCGCGTAAGTACCGGCCGCACGTGCGATCTGACCGCCTTTGCCAGGCTTCATCTCGATGTTGTGGACGATGGTACCGATGGGCATGCCCGAGAACGGCATTGCGTTGCCCGGCTTGATATCGGCCTTTGCCGACGCGATGACCTTGTCACCAACAGCCAGACGCTGCGGAGCCAGGATATACGCCTGCTCGCCGTCTTCGTATTTTACCAGTGCGATGAACGCGGTCCGGTTCGGGTCATATTCGATCCGCTCGACGGTTGCCGCGACATCAAATTTGTTCCGTTTGAAGTCAACGATCCGGTAGAGACGCTTTGCGCCACCGCCGCGGCGGCGTGAAGTGATCCGTCCGGTGTTGTTCCGGCCGCCCGATTTGGTCAAACCCTCTGTGAGAGACTTGACCGGACGTCCTTTCCAAAGCTCCGAACGGTCGATCAGCACCAGCCCGCGCTGGCCCGGCGTCGTCGGCTTGTACGACTTGAGTGCCATGCTTTCTGTCTTCCGTTTAGCAAGTGCAGGGGAGGTCCCCCGCTATGTGATAGGCCCCCGTAGGTGCCAAAGGTATAGGGCCCCGAAGGTCCCCGGTTGCAAAATATCTAAGGCCCCGGAACGAATCCGAGGCCGCAAGATTGGGAGCGTTTAGCAGTGTTGGAGGTGGGTGGCAAGGGGGCATCCTTCTTGCTCTGCAAAACGAGGTTCGCCTATAGAATCTAACTAAAGAAGATCGCCCAACGCGTTGCTACTGTAGGCATAGCTGTTCTCAGCCGCATTGAATAAAGTGCTGATAATGCTGAGTTCACTCGGCGCTGAAGCTAGTTTGACTTTGTCAAAGGAGTTCCGGAAGATGCTAAAGTCGTAGTCCATGACCCAATAATATTCATCTTCATCTATGTAGTTTTTCCGACGTGTGCGTGAAACCACGTAAATCTTGTCATTCACTACACACTTGTATGATGCGTCTACAAGATGCCAAACGTCGCCCTCAAAAATGTCCGTGGTTTCCCAAGAAACCTCTTCTTTGGAGGTGCTTTTCAAAAGATTTGTGATCGCAAGACGCCAGTCTGACTGTGTGTAACTCATAGTGTCGCCTTTCTTTCTAAATCGTATGCCGTTATGGAGTCCTCAATCTCAGATAGTAGACGGTAAAGATCCCAATAAGTATCCAATTCGTTTACGCGCCGACCTCCATTGGTCTGCTTCTTGATATCTTTCTCAAGCTTGGAACACGCATCTTCAATACGTTCGGGCAGTTCTTGAAAATCTGGGACCTTGGTCTTTTCAAGCTGCCGTGCCACCACTCTAGCTTCACCGATGAATCTCTCGCCCTTTATGTTTTTAACTTGGTTTTGCTCAACTTCTCGCATCCGATTAGACATTTCTTCAATCTGTAATTGCAGTTCAGGCAACCTTTGACGCTTATAGTAGCGCTCCGAGAGCCTTCGGACTTCTACCAAGGCGAGGAAAGAGAACAAAAAACTGAGATATCCTAAAAAATTGCCCAAGAAAGACCAAAAGGCACCAACCGAGTGCGTCGCGCCGGCGACCAAAAACAATCCGGGCCACACTAAAAACCCGATTATGCAAAGTAAGACTGGGACCACCACCCACCCGACAAGTCGTGAATTGAAATGCTCCAGCAAATTCCTTCCTTTCCAAACCCCACGTTTCTGTCGTTTTGTTACAGAAAATTCCAGAACGCAAAACCCCCCTCCTCCAGAGACACATATTTCCCTCTCAACGCCCATCTACTCCCAACCCAAGCGCACATCAAAACCAAAGCCCGCCGCGCCAGCGACTGCCCGTCCCGGCGGGCTGGCGCTTTGGGGACGTTGGCGCCTCGCTCAAACTTCCCACGTATCTGGTACCATAAAGCGCGCGGATCAGCTGTTGCAGCGCCACCCCACGGGCAGTCGCTGGCGCGGCTCACGGACCGGTAACTCTGAAAACTCCACCTGCGCTCGACGCCGCAGAAGACCTCACCCGTAAAGCGCCCGCGCCTCGGCGAAGGACAGCAGTCGGCGGCTTTGCTCATCCCACAGGTGCAGGCGCGCGTTGGCGAGGCTTTCGCGGATGGTCATCCGGTTGCTGTTGGCCAGCTCATCATGGTCGCGCAGCACTTCGGTCAGGCGATAGAACGGAATGCGGCTGTACAGGTGATGCACGTGGTGGATGCCGATATTGGCGGTGAACCACTGCAACACGGACGGCAATATATAATGAGAGCTTCCGTGCAGCGCCGCTTCGTGCAACTGCCAGTCTTCATCGGCGTCCCAATGCGTGTCCTCGAACTGGTGTTGCACATAGAACAGCCATACCCCGGCGGTGGCGGCAATCAGGGTCGAGGGCAGGAAGATCAGAACCATCGGCATCAGCCCGCCAAAATAGTAAATGGCCACAAGCGCAACCAGAATGGCAAGATTGGTGGCCATCGCGCTGACCCAGAACCGGACGCTGTCGGTCAGGCCCAGTGGAAGCCGGTTCTGAAACAGGAACAGATATCCGGGGCCAAAGACAAACAGGGTGATCGGGTTTCGATACACACGATACCAGAACCGGTTCATCGGGGTTTTCGCCTGATATTCGGCCACGGTCAGGGTGTGGATATCGCCCATACCGCGCTTGCCCAGATTGCCGGAACTGTTGTGATGTGTGGAATGCGTGCGGCGCCAGACATCATAAGGTGTCAGCGTCAGAACTCCGATCGCGCGTCCAACCCAGTCGCTGACCGTCCGGTTCTTGAAAAACGCGCCGTGCCCGCAATCATGCTGGATGGCAAACAGACGCAACAGAAAGGCCGCGTTGAGAACGGAAATCGCAAAAGCCAGCCAATAGCTGACCGACAGCGACATCCAGGACAAAGCCCAGAGCGCGAAGAAGGGGATGATACTGACGCCCAGCTCAAACGCGCTGCGCAGCTGGTCGGGTTCGCGATATTTGGCAAGCGTTGTTACCCAGTCACGTGCAGCGGTAGCCCCAGGCTGTTTCCGGGTCGAGAGAGTGGTTTCAGTCATGCGCCTGCCAAGTTCTTGTTTGTGGCAATCCGGATAGACTACCGCCCGGTCATGGCAAGCGATATTTGCCAAAATCGCCATATTTCGTGCTCAATTTTCGGTCAGACCCCGGTGAAGGTGTCCTTTTGGGTTCACCCGCGGGGCCGGTCCCGGGGCTTTTGCCGGTCATGACAAGCGGCTGGCGATCTACAGTCTTGCCAAGCCCTGCCATCGGGCCTATACGCCTGCGGTGGCTTTTTGGCCGCGAGAATCAAAACCAAGAAATGCCGTGTTTGGCCCATCACGCTTCGGGGGTCATATCCGGCTTAGGAGAAGCGAAATGAAACTGAACGAATTGCGCGACAATCCTGGCGCCGCCCCAAAACGCACCCGCGTTGGCCGTGGTCCGGGTTCCGGCAAAGGTAAAATGGGTGGCCGTGGTATCAAAGGCCAGAAATCCCGCTCGGGTGTGGCCATTAACGGCTATGAAGGCGGTCAGATGCCCTTGTACCAGCGTCTGCCCAAGCGTGGCTTCAACAAGCCCAACCGCAAGGAATTCGCCGTCATCAATCTGGGCCTGATCCAGAAATTCGTCGAAGCCGGCAAGCTGGACGCCAAGGCTGCGATCACCGAAGACGCTCTGGTTGCGTCCGGTCTGGTCCGCCGCAAGCTGGACGGTATCCGCGTTCTGGCCAAAGGCGAGATCAGCGCCAAGGTTGATCTGGAAGTGACCGGTGCGTCGAAAGCTGCTGTCGAGGCAGTTGAAAAAGCGGGCGGTTCACTGAAAGTCACAAAAGCCGCTGCGGCAGAGTAAGCGCTTGTGAGCGGGCAAAGACCCGCTTACATAGACTTCAGAGTTTTCCAAGACGCCGTCCGAGCCGGAAAACGGTTCCGGGCGGCGTTTGCATAAGAGAGACCGACTTTATGGTATCAGCAGCAGAACAAATGGCAGCCAACACAAGCTGGGCTGCCCTTGGCAAGGCCACCGATCTGCGCAACCGCATCCTGTTCACGCTGGGTTTGCTGATCGTCTATCGTCTGGGCACCTTCATTCCGGTGCCGGGGATCGACGGAGCAGCATTGCGCGAGTTCATGGAACAGGCGGGGCAGGGCATCGGCGGCATGGTTTCGATGTTTACAGGCGGGGCGCTTGGCCGAATGGGCATCTTTGCCCTTGGCATCATGCCCTATATCTCGGCCTCGATCATCGTGCAGCTGCTGACATCGATGGTTCCCGCGCTCGAACAGCTCAAGAAAGAGGGCGAGCAGGGCCGCAAGAAGATCAACCAATACACCCGTTTCGGCACCGTGGCGCTGGCCACCGTTCAGGCCTATGGTCTGGCTGTTTCGCTGGAATCGGGCGATCTGGCGACCGATCCGGGGCTGTATTTCCGCATGTCGACCATGATCACGCTGGTCGGCGGCACCATGTTCCTGATGTGGCTGGGTGAGCAGATCACCGCGCGCGGCATCGGCAACGGTATCTCTCTGATCATTTTCGTCGGCATCATCGCCGAGGTCCCCGCCGCCCTGGCGCAGTTCTTCGCGTCGGGCCGTTCGGGCGCAATCAGCCCCGCCGTGATCGTTGGTGTGATCGTAATGGTGATCGCCGTGATCATGTTCGTGGTCTTCATGGAACGGGCGCTGCGAAAGATCCATATTCAGTACCCGCGCCGTCAGGCCGGGATGAAAATCTATGAAGGCGGCTCCAGCCACCTGCCGGTCAAGGTCAACCCCGCGGGCGTGATCCCGGCGATCTTTGCCAGCTCGCTGCTGCTGCTGCCGGTGACGATCTCGACCTTCTCGTCGGGCGCTGCAAACGGGCCGGTCATGTCGTGGCTGCTGGCCAATTTCGGCCCCGGACAGCCGCTGTATCTGCTGTTCTTCGCGTCGATGATCGTATTCTTCGCCTATTTCTACACGTTCAACGTGTCGTTCAAGCCGGATGATGTGGCGGACAACCTCAAAAAGCAGAACGGGTTCGTGCCCGGTATCCGCCCCGGCAAGAAAACCGCCGAGTATCTGGAATACGTGGTCAACCGCGTGCTGGTGCTGGGTTCGGCCTATCTGGCCGCCGTCTGTCTGCTGCCTGAAATCCTGCGGGGCCAGTTTGCCATCCCGTTCTATTTCGGCGGCACCTCGGTTCTGATTATCGTCTCCGTGACCATGGACACGATCCAACAGGTTCAGAGCCATCTTCTGGCGCATCAATACGAAGGGCTTATCGAAAAGTCTCAACTGCGCGGCAAAAGCAAGAAACGCGGCAGGAAGGGACCCTCTCGTCGATGAATATCATTCTGTTGGGCCCCCCGGGGGCAGGGAAAGGAACGCAGGCGCGTCATCTGGTTGAAACACGCGGCATGGTGCAGCTCAGCACGGGCGACATGCTGCGCGAAGCCAAGACCTCGGGCACCGAGATGGGCCGGAAGGTTGCGGCGATCATGGACGCGGGCAAGCTGGTCACCGATGAAATCGTGATCGGCCTGATCGAAGAGAAACTGACCACCGAAACAGGCGCCGGTTTCATCTTTGACGGCTTTCCCCGCACGCTGGCGCAGGCCGATGCTCTGGCCGCTTTGCTGGCCAAGCTGGGCCAGTCGCTGCACACCGTGATCGAGATGCGCGTTGATGACGACGCGCTGGTGGGCCGGATCACGGCGCGGTCAACCTGCGGCGGATGTGGCGAGGTCTATAACGACAACACCAAGCCGATCCCGGCGGATGGCAAATGCACCAATTGCGGCAAGGAAAATGACTTCCAGCGCCGCGCCGATGACAACGAAGACAGCCTGCGCACGCGCCTGATGGAATACTACAAGAAGACGTCTCCGCTGATTGGCTATTACTACGCCAAGGGCGATCTGCGCCCCGTGAACGGGCTGGCGGATATCAAGGAAGTGACGGCGTCGATCGAGGCGATACTGGGTTAGTCCGCCGGGACTTCGCATGATTTATCGAAACGCAGCTGTGCCTCCTGAATTGGAGCCAAAGATTGATCTTTATAGAGATCTTTTGGAAGAGGGGCGCAGCCTTTTCTTAAAGTCTACGAAGCGATGGTTTTTGCTTGGATTACCCATCGTTGCATTGTGGCTGTTCTTGGCAGAGTACATTTTGCAGTATATCAGCGTTTCTCTGTTCTACCTCTTCACTGTATTTGGTTTACCTGCTTTGATCACGTGGGATATCCGCCGTAAGCGGGATGCTTTGCAAAACCAGATTTTCGCTATTCAGTATGAGTTTCAACGAAAGGGATTGAGCATCGCTCACGATCCAGGGTCAAACATCAGCGTTGATAAGTGGTCTTAACTGCTCCAAAGTTCGCGATATCTAGGCTTTTGAGTTCTCTGTAATTACCTTCGAGATTGACGGCCCTCGTTTCGGACTTGACGCCAGCGCCAAAAGCCCATATCGACCCCCATCCCTAAAGGGAATCAAGACCGCATGCGGGATTCGTCCCAATTGCCCCGACCACCTCGAATAATACTGGACCCTCTGGCGTCACTGCCACGGTAAAGTGTTGTGAAAAAAGGTTCCGGAGTTACGGAACCGCAACAAAAAGGAAAGTGACACGTGGCACGTATTGCCGGCGTAAACATCCCGACTGCAAAGCGGGTTCCAATCGCCCTCACATATATCACCGGTATCGGCAACACCTCGGCCAACGCAATCTGCGAAGCCGTGGGCATTGAAGCGCACCGCCGCGTCAATGAACTGTCGGATGCCGAAGTTCTGGCCATCCGTGAACATATCGACGCCAACTACACCGTCGAAGGTGACCTGCGTCGCGAAGTTCAGATGAACGTCAAGCGTCTGATGGACCTGGGCTGCTATCGCGGTCTGCGTCACCGCCGCAACCTGCCGGTTCGCGGTCAGCGTACCCACACCAACGCTCGTACTCGCAAAGGCCCCGCAAAGGCCATTGCCGGTAAGAAGAAATAAGGGAGGGTCTGACCGATGGCACGCGATAAGACTCGCATCAAGCGCAAAGAGCGCAAGAACATCGCATCGGGCGTTGCCCATGTGAACTCGACCTTCAACAACACCAAGATCCTGATCTCGGACGTACAGGGCAACGCCATCTCGTGGTCGTCTGCCGGTACCATGGGCTTCAAGGGATCGCGGAAATCTACTCCGTATGCCGCGCAGATGGCTGCGGAAGACGCAGGCAAGAAAGCGCAGGAACATGGCGTCAAGACGCTGGAAGTCGAAGTTCAGGGCCCCGGTTCGGGTCGTGAATCGGCTCTGCGCGCACTGGCTGCCGTGGGCTTCAACATCACGTCGATCCGCGACGTGACCCCGATTGCTCACAACGGCTGCCGTCCGCCGAAGCGTCGTCGCGTCTAAGCGATCTGGAATTAAGCTGGGGCTGTGTTTTTGCACGGCCCCAGCACGTCATTTTGAACCTCGGGCGTCTGCACCTTGTTGGTCATGGGGCGCGGGCAGGAATGGAGGGATTACATGATCCACAAGAATTGGGCAGAATTGATCAAGCCGACCCAGCTGGAAGCCAAGCCGGGCAACGACCCTGCGCGTCAGGCGACACTGGTTGCCGAACCGCTGGAACGTGGTTTTGGTCTGACCCTGGGCAACGCCCTGCGTCGCGTTTTGATGAGCTCGCTGCAAGGCGCGGCCATCACCAGCGTCCAGATCGACAACGTCCTGCACGAGTTCTCGAGCGTGGCGGGTGTGCGTGAAGACGTCACCGACATCATCCTGAACCTCAAGCAGGTTTCCTTGCGCATGGAAGTCGAAGGCCCCAAGCGCCTGTCGATCAATGCCAAAGGTCCGGCAATCGTAACGGCTGGTGACATCAGCGAAAGCGCAGGTATCGAGGTTCTGAACCGCGATCACGTCATCTGTCACCTGGATGACGGCGCCGACCTGTTCATGGAGCTGACCGTCAACACCGGCAAGGGTTACGTTTCGGCTGAAAAGAACAAGCCGGAAGATGCGCCCATCGGTCTGATCCCGATCGACGCGATCTATTCGCCGGTCAAGAAAGTCGCCTATGACGTTCAGCCGACCCGTGAAGGTCAGGTTCTGGACTATGACAAGCTGACCCTGAAGATCGACACCGACGGTTCGATCACCCCCGATGACGCACTGGCCTACGCCGCGCGCATCCTGCAGGATCAGCTGTCGATCTTCGTCAACTTCGACGAGCCGGAATCGGCTGGTCGCCAGGACGAAGATGATGGTCTGGAGTTCAACCCGCTGCTGCTTAAGAAAGTGGACGAGCTGGAACTGTCGGTCCGTTCGGCAAACTGCCTGAAGAACGACAACATCGTCTATATCGGCGACCTGATCCAGAAGACCGAAGCCGAGATGCTGCGCACCCCGAACTTCGGCCGCAAGTCGCTGAACGAGATCAAGGAAGTGCTGTCCGGCATGGGTCTGCACCTCGGCATGGATGTCGAGGACTGGCCGCCCGACAACATCGAAGATCTGGCAAAGAAATTCGAAGACGCGTTCTAAGCATCTTCGACTGCGGCGGCGGGGCCAACCTGCCGTCGCAGGTTTTGTACATTTCGGACCAATGGGGTCTGAAAGCCTGTACAAAACGTACAATCCGGGCAATCCCGCCCCAAGGTGAGCTTCTGACACGCATCGGAAGCCGGACAAAGCAAAACGCGAAAGAAGGAATTGAAAAATGCGTCACGCACGTGGTTACCGCCGCCTGAACCGTACTCATGAGCACCGCAAGGCTCTGTTTGCAAACATGGCTGGCTCGCTCATCGAACATGAGCAGATCAAGACAACTCTGCCCAAGGCAAAAGAACTGCGCCCGATCATCGAAAAGCTGGTCACCCTGGGCAAGCGCGGCGACCTGCACGCCCGCCGTCAGGCCGCAGCACAGCTGAAAGAAGACAAAGATGTCACCAAGCTGTTCGAAGTTCTGGGCCCCCGCTATGCCGAGCGTCAGGGCGGTTATGTCCGTATCCTGAAAGCAGGCTTCCGCTATGGTGACATGGCTCCGATGGCGATCATCGAATTCGTCGATCGCGATGTTGATGCCAAAGGCGCCGCGGACAAAGCCCGTACTGCTGCTGAAGAAGCCGCAGCCGAAGAATAAGCACTAAGGTCATCGACCTAATGCGCCTGCCCGAGCAATCGGGCAGGCTTTTTTTGTGCCTCAGCCAGCCGATTGTCAACATACGGTTTGTCCATTAAGTTCAAACCGTTATGGCAAAGAAACCTGCAACTGGATACTCGGGCAAACCGCTCTGGGCGAAACTGGGGTTCAAACCTGGATACACGGTCCGTACGCTCAACGCCCCTGCCCATTATCCCAACCTGACAGCAGGTGCCGACGGTGTTCTGTTCGATCCCGCAGCCGATCCCGCGGATGCAGTTCACATGTTCCTGATCCACCCGGGCCAGATCGCCGAATTGGCCGCTGAGCAAATCGCCCACATACGGCCCGGAGGAATGCTGTGGGTCTCCTGGGCCAAGAAATCTTCGCCCCTGCATGCTGGCGTGACCGAGGATATGCTGCGCAGTGAAATCCTGCCGCTGGGCTGGGTCGACGTGAAGGTTTGCGCGGTTGACGCCGATTGGTCCGGGCTCAAGTTCCTGCGCCGCCGAAGCTGAGCGCGCGGCTTGCATTTATTGCCTTTGCCCCGCATATCCCAAGGATAATCTAATCCGGAGCCCCCATGATCCGCGCATCCTTCATCTCTCTTATGCTTGTCATGGCCCTGCCAGCATTTGCCGAAACCCGCATCCCGCAATCGCAGTCCGAAATCTCTCTGGGCTTTGCTCCGGTGGTCAAAAAGGCCTCGCCTGCGGTGGTGAATATCTACGCCAAGATCGTGCGGCAGGGGCGGGCCAGCCCGTTTTACTCGGACCCGTTCTTTCGGGATTTCTTTGGCGGCAGCCTGGGAGCGCCGCAGCAGCGGGTTCAGAACTCGTTGGGCTCCGGGGTCATCCTGTCTGAAGATGGCTACGTTGTGTCCAACTACCATGTTGTGGGCTCGGCGACCGAAATCAGGGTCGTGACAACCGACCGGCGCGAGTTTTCTGCCACAGTCGTACTGGGGCACGAAGAAAGCGATATAGCGATCCTGCGTCTGGGACAGGCGCAAGACCTGCCCTACCTGACCCTGCGCGATTCCGATCAGGTCGAGGTTGGCGAACTGACCCTTGCCATCGGCAACCCGTTCGGGGTGGGGCAGACGGTGTCCTCTGGTATCATTTCGGGCTTGGCGCGCACAGGTACGGCGACAGGCAATGCACGCGGGTATTTCATTCAGACGGATGCGGCCATCAACCCGGGCAACTCTGGCGGTGCGTTGATTGATGTGAACGGGGACCTGATCGGGATCAACACCTCTATTCTGACACGCTCGGGCGGGTCGAATGGCATTGGTTTTGCCATCCCCGCAAATCTTGTGGCCGAGTTTCTGAAACAGGCGCAGCAGGGCAATGACAGTTTTGTCAGCCCCTGGGCAGGCATGACCGGTCAGCATATGAGCGCGGACATTGCTGAATCCCTTGGTCTTGCCATCCCGCTGGGTGTTGTCATCTCGGACCTGCATGACCTTAGCCCGCTGCGTGAGGCGGGGCTTAAGGTGGGGGACGTCGTGACCCATGTGGACGGGGACGAAGTGAACTCACCCGCCGAGATGAAGTTTCGCATGTCCGTTGCAGGGGTGGGGGGAACCTCGGTTCTGACACGGCTGCGCGGCACCCAGAGCGAAGAGGTTGAGGTGGCGCTGATCAAAGCGCCCGAAGTCCCGTCAGCTGAAGAGACGACATTGGATGAAGCCACTGTCCTGCCGGGGTTGGTGGTGTCCCGCGTCAACCCTGCGGTGATCTCCGATATGGGCTTGCCACTGTCCCAGACAGGTGTCGTTGTTGTTGATCCCGGCCCCTATGGTGGACGCGCGGGTTTGCGATCGGGGGATATTCTTGAAAGCATCAATTCCAATGACATCGAACGTCCTGGGGATGTGGAGAATGCGCTGACAGATCCGGGTCGTCGTGTGCAGATGGGTCTTCTGCGCGGTGGCCGGTCAGTCTCATTGCGGTTCCGGCTGTAACCCGTGAGCGATCTGTTCGATACCGGGCCAACGGAACCCACTGCTGCGCCACACCGTCCCCTGGCGGACCGGTTGCGCCCGCAGTCACTGGCCGAGGTCATCGGTCAGGAACAGGTTCTTGGCCCGGATGCACCGCTGGGGGTCATGCTGGCGTCAGGCAGTCTGTCCAGCCTGATCTTCTGGGGGCCGCCCGGTGTCGGCAAGACGACGATCGCACGGTTGCTGGCGCAGGAAACCGATCTGCAATTCGTTCAGATCAGTGCGATTTTCACCGGTGTTCCGGATTTGAAGAAGGTTTTCGAAGCGGCCAAGATCAGGCGCCAGAACGGGCAGGGGACCTTGCTGTTCGTGGACGAGATACACCGCTTCAACAAGGCGCAACAGGACGGGTTTCTGCCGCATATGGAGGACGGCACGATCCTTCTGGTCGGGGCCACGACCGAGAACCCGTCCTTTGAGCTGAACGCTGCGGTTCTCAGCCGGTCGCAGGTTCTGGTGCTGGAGCGGCTTGGCCTTTCCGATCTTGAACGCCTGACCCAGCGTGCCGAAAAAGAGCTGGACCGCGCGTTGCCGTTGACACCCGCAGCCCGCGATGCGTTGCAGGAAATGGCCGATGGTGACGGACGGGCGTTGCTGAACCTGATCGAACAGGTCTCGGCCTGGAAGGTGGATGCGCCACTGGACACGGACGCGCTGTCGACGCGTCTGATGCGGCGGGCGGCGAAATATGACAAGTCGGGCGATGAACATTACAACTTGATTTCAGCCCTGCACAAATCGGTACGCGGGTCCGACCCGGACGCGGCGCTGTACTGGTTCGCGCGAATGCTGACAGGGGGCGAAGACCCGCGCTATCTGGCGCGTCGGATCACACGGATGGCGGTCGAGGATATCGGCCTGGCCGATCCGCAGGCACAGGCCATTTGCCTGCAATCCTGGGAAACGTATGAGCGGCTCGGCTCTCCCGAAGGTGAGCTGGCGCTGGCGCAGGCGCTGGTCTATCTGGCCCTGGCCCCGAAATCCAACGGTGCTTATGTCGGCTATAAGGCAGCGATGCGGCTGGCCAAGCAATCGGGCAGCGAGCCACCGCCCAAACATATCCTGAATGCCCCTACATCAATGATGAAGGATCAGGGATATGGTGCCGGCTATGCGTATGACCATGACGCCGAAGACGGGTTTTCCGGTCAGAACTATTTCCCTGAAACGATGAAACGCCCGGTTCTGTATCAACCGGTCGAGCGTGGGTTCGAGCGTGAGCTGAAAAAGCGCCTCGATTACTTCGCCAAGCTTCGGACCCAGCGCAACAGCTAGGCTGGCTGGGAATGTATTGATCGTGCCGAGAAGTGGCGGGCGGTGCTGAGCCCCCTCGAACGCCAAAGGTTCCTGTCTGATACCTTGACTCTTGCCGCATTGCGCGCGAGAGACCCCCATGATTTCTGGGACACGGACAAAGACACAATCCGGGCGGATCACCCGCGCGGCGCAAGGGGCAATGGCATGAGTGGCGTACAGATGATTACAGTCGCTGAAGGGGACGGCGATCAGCGTGTGGACCGCTGGTTGCGCCGCCTGTTCCCGCATGTCAGCCAGGGCCGCATCGAAAAGATGTGCCGCAAGGGAGAACTGCGTGTGGATGGCAGTCGGGCCAAGGCCTCGACCCGATTGGAGGTCGGGCAGGTGGTTCGTGTACCGCCATTGCCGGGGCCTGATCACAAACCGGTTGAGGTTAAGCATCGTATCTCGGATGCGGATGCCAAGATGATCCAGTCCTGCGTGATCTACCGTGATGATCACATTCTGGCCCTGAACAAACCGCAGGGCCTGCCGGTACAGGGCGGCAGCGGGCAGACCCGGCATGTCGACAGCCTGTCCGAGGCGTTGCGGTTTGGGTATGACGAAAACCCGCGTCTGGTTCACCGCCTGGACAAGGACACGTCAGGAGTTCTGCTGCTGGCCCGCACGCGCGAAGCCGCAAAGGGGCTGACAGCCGCTTTCCGCCACCGCGACACGCGCAAGATTTACTGGGCGCTGGTTGCAGGTGTTCCCACGCCATATCTGGGTGAAATCAAGACGGGTCTTGTGAAAGCAGCTGGTCATGGCGCCCACGGCGAGGGTGAAAAGATGATCCCCGTCCATATGAACGAGATCGACAGCACCCCCGGTGCGAAACGGGCACATACACATTATGCGACCCTCTACCGGGTGGCCGGGCGCGCCGCTTGGGTGGCGATGGAGCCAATCACGGGCCGCACCCACCAACTGCGCGCGCATATGGCAGCGATCGGTCATCCGATCATCGGCGACGGCAAATATGGTGGCTCGGGGCAGGAAAACCTGGGTGATGGCTGGGGCGCGCAACTGGGTGGGATCATCAGCAAAAAGCTGCATCTGCACGCGCGGCGACTGTCATTCCTGCATCCGATAACGCGCAAACCGGTAACGGTGACTGCGCCCTTGCCGGAACATATGAAACACAGCTGGGACACCTTCGGCTGGACCGAGGATCTGGCCGCCGACGACCCGTTTGAGGCGCTGCAATGAGCGCACCGCTGCGGCTGGTTTTGTTTGATGTCGATGGCACTCTGGTCGACAGTCAGGGCAGTATCGTTCACGCCATGACCACCAGCTTTCAGGCCGCTTCGGTCCCTGTACCGACGCGAGAGGTGATCCTGTCCATTGTCGGGCTGTCCCTGCCACATGCAATCGCACGGTTGGTGCCGGACCAACCTTCCTCGGTCCAGAACGATCTAGTTGAAGGGTACAAGGAAGCTTATCATGCGCATCGCTTGGATTTGGGCGCGGCCAGCTCTCCGCTCTATCCCGGTGCGAGAGAGGCGATTGAAGCTTTGCACGCCGTGCCCGAAGTGCTTCTTGGGGTGGCAACCGGCAAATCCCAGCGCGGACTTGATGCGTTGATCGAAGTACATGGGCTTGAGCGCTACTTCGTCACCCGGCAGGTCGCCGACCACCATCCGTCGAAACCGCATCCTTCCATGGTGCAGGCCGCGTTGGCCGAGACCGGTGTCGAATCCGACTGCGCGGTGATGGTCGGCGATACAAGCTATGACATGGACATGGCCGCCGCTGCCGGGGTGCGCGGCATCGGCGTGGCATGGGGGTACCATGATCGGTCTGCTTTGACCTCGGCCACCTGCATGATTGAGACCTTTGACCAGTTGCCCACTGCGCTGGCCGGGATATGGAACTGAAACATGAGTGACTGGAAACCGAAACGCTTCTGGAAAGAAAGCCGGATTACCGAGGTCGACGGCGGGTTTACGGTTGAACTGGATGGCCGCCGCGTCAAGACCCCTGCCAAAGCGGCGTTGATCCTGCCGACCCGCGCCATGGCCGAAGCGGTTGCGTCAGAATGGGATGCCCAGCAGAGTGAGGTAGATCCGTCGACGATGCCATGCACCCGTTCGGCGAATGCGGCAATCGACAAGGTTCGGTCCCAGCACGGGGAAGTTGCCGATATGCTTGCGGATTACGGCGATTCTGATCTGCTGTGCTATCGAGCGACACATCCAACAGAGTTGCAGGAACGTCAAAGCGCCGAATGGGATCCGGCACTGGACTGGGCCGAGGCTGCGCTGTCTGCTCGCTTGCAGCCGGTTATAGGTGTGTTGCACAAGCCGCAATCTGCCACTGCCCTGTCGGCGCTGCGTGCTCGCGTCCATGCGCTGGATGCGTTTCAACTGGCGGCGTTCCACGATCTGGTCAGCTTGTCGGGGTCATTGATTCTCGGGTTTGCGGCGGCCATGGATTGGCGCGAACCGGCGGAAATATGGCGCATTTCGAGGTTGGACGAAACCTGGCAGATCGAACAATGGGGTCACGATGACGAGGCCCATGCGGTTGCCGAAACGAAGAAAGCCGCATTTCTGCATGCTAAACGCTTCTTTGATATGTCGGTTTGATCCTTATTTTCCGATTTTTGGCCAAATGTTCAAATTGGTTGGGGTCTGATCCATCGTTTTCGATGATCCGACCCTTGACGTTTGTTTATGAATACGCCCAAACTCAGTGCCACTAAAGGGGAGACACCTTTGGAGTAACCTATCCGGCATCCACTTGCCGGGCAGAGCCGCCTCTGATGGGGCGGGAAATCAGGAAGAGGTAAAAATGAAAAAATCCGTAATCTTGGGCGCGGCAACGATTGCCGGTCTTGCTGCTGGCGCAGCCGTGGCAGGGACCGTTGACGACGTTAAAGCGCGCGGCAAGCTGAACTGTGGTGTGACCACCGGTCTGGTTGGCTTTGCTGCTCCTGACGCCAATGGCGAATGGCAGGGCTTTGACGTATCTCTGTGCCGTGCCGTTGCTGCTGCAGTTCTGGGCGATGCAAGCGCGGTAGAATTCGTTCCGACCACCGGTAAGACACGTTTTACCGCTCTGGCCTCGGGCGAGATCGACATGCTGGCGCGGAACACCACCTGGACCTTCAGCCGCGACGTCGACCTGAAGTTCGAATTCACCGGTGTGAACTACTATGACGGTCAGGGCTTTATGGTTCCCAAGGCACTGGGCGTAAGCTCGGCCAAGGAACTGGACGGCGCAACCGTTTGTATCCAGACCGGCACCACAACCGAGCTGAACTTGGCGGACTTCTTCCGTTCGAACAACATCAGCTACGAACCGGTTCCGATCGAAACCAACGCCGAAGCACAGCAGCAGTACCTGGCTGGCGCATGTGACGTTTACACCACCGACGCTTCGGGTCTGGCGGCAACCCGCGCCACATTCGAAAACCCCGGTGATCACATCCTGCTGCCTGAAATCATCTCGAAAGAGCCGCTGGGCCCGCTGGTCCGTCACGGCGACCACGAGTGGGGCGACGTTGTGCGCTGGACTCTGAACGCGCTGATCTCGGCTGAAGAACTGGGCGTAACCTCGGCCAATATCGATGAACTGGCCGCTGGCACCGAAAACCCCGAAATCAACCGCCTGCTGGGTACCGAAGGCACCCTGGGCGAGATGCTGGGTCTGAACGCTGACTGGGCAGCCAAGGCGATCAAAGCCGGCGGCAACTATGGCGAAGTGTTTGCCAAGAACATCGGTGAAGAAACCCCGATTGGTCTGGCACGCGGCCTGAACGCACAGTGGACCGAAGGCGGCCTGCTGTACTCGCCGCCGTTCCGCTAATATCGACGGAGAAGGGCGCAGGGCAACCTGCGCCCTTTTTCCATCCATAAGAATCACGCCCGTACGGTTTTGAGCAGGGATCAACTCTGCCGACATATTTACGGGATGCACGGGGATATACATAGGTCATGACGACTCTCACTGACCCGCCGAAGGAGCAGTTCCGGCTGTCCATGCTCCTTTATGATACGCGGTACCGATCTGCGACCATTCAGGTCATTGCAATGATTGGTTTTATGCTTCTGGCAGCCTGGATCATTTCCAATACCATCCAAAACCTCGAAGCGCTTGGAAAACCGGTTGAGTTCGGCTTTTTTGCAGAACCGGCCAGTTACGATATCAACCAACGCTTGCTTGAATACGATTCGCGCGACAGTCACTTGCGCGCGGCCTTTATCGGCTTGCTGAACACGCTGGTTGTGGCGGTTCTTGGTTGTATCACAGCAACGATAGTCGGTGTTTTGGTTGGTGTTCTGCGCCTGTCCAACAACTGGCTGGTTGCGCGGATCATGACCGTCTATGTCGAGATGTTCCGCAACGTACCTGTGCTGCTGTGGATCGTTCTGGCCATGGCCATTCTGATCGAAAGCCTGCCAGCACCAAGGGCGTTCCGTGGAGAAAACCCAGAAGCCACGATGAATCTGTTCGATTCTGTCGCAGTGACCAATCGCGGGGTCTATATCCCGGAGTTCCTGTTCTCGCGCAGCCTGGGTGATATACACATCTTCGGTGCGTCGAGCCTGCGGTTCGATATCTCGCTGGACCTGATCGCCATTCTGATCGTGCTTGGTGGCAGCATCTTTGCGATGCGCAAGGTGTCCGCCTGGGCACAAGCCAAGCAAGAGGCATCCGGTGATCGTCCGACTATCTGGCACATCCAGCTGGGTATTCTGTTTGTGCCGATGATTGTCCTTCTCACCATCCTGGGGTTTCACCTTGGTTTCCCTGAGCTGAAAGGCTTCAACTTTACCGGCGGCACACATTTGCGTAACTCGTTGATCGCGCTGTGGCTGGCCTTGTCGCTTTACACGGCGGCCTTCATCGCCGAGATCGTTCGTGCGGGTATCCTGGCCATCTCAAAAGGCCAAACCGAAGCCGCATCGGCGCTGGGTCTGCGCCCGGGCCGGACCATGCGCCTTGTGATCCTGCCGCAGGCATTGCGGGTGATCATTCCGCCCATGATCTCGAACTATCTGAACCTGACCAAGAACTCGTCACTGGCGATCGCGGTCGGGTATATGGACATCACGGGGACCCTTGGCGGCATCACCATGAACCAGACCGGTCGCGAGCTGGAATGTGTTCTGCTGTTGATGCTGGTCTATCTGTCCATCTCGCTGAGCATCTCAGGGGTGATGAACTGGTACAACAACCGTGTAAAACTGGTGGAGCGGTAATATGAGTGATGTTTCATTTGTCCGCACGGAAATGCTGCCCGAGCAGGCACCGCCTGCTTCCGAGGTCGGTGCGCTGGGATGGGTCAAGCACAACCTGTTCTCAAGTTGGTTTAACACGATCCTGACGGTGGTTTCGCTTTATGCGATCTACTACGTGCTGTCAGGTGTTCTGCCATGGATTTTCCAGTCCGTGTGGAATGCCGACTCTCTCAACGAGTGCCGCGAGATCATGATGGCCACCTGGGGGTCGACCCATGGGCACGCCTGCTGGGCGGTTATCAATGACCGATGGTTACAGTTGCTGTTCGGCTTCTATCCAAGCCATCTGTACTGGAGACCGATCCTTGCGCTGGTTCTGTTGCTGGTCGCATTGGCGCCGGTTCTGTATTCGGATCGCGTCCCAACCAAGATGCTGATCTTCACGGCAATCTACCCGTTCCTGATGCCGTTCCTGATGTGGGGCGGAACCATCTGGGGGCCAATCTCGGCCGCGCTTGGGTTTGTCGTCGGTTGGTTCGTGTATTCGGTCCTCAGCAAGCAGGTGAGTGAACTGGTGGGTATGATCGGTGCGGTCGTTGCCGCAGTGATCTGGTGGCTGGTGCTGTCCAGCTATTTCACGGGCGCGTTGGACTCGGTTCTGCCGATTGGCATCGAAGCTGTTGAAAGCCGTCAGTTCGGTGGTTTCATGCTGGCGATCCTGCTGGGCGTTGTGGCCATTGGTGTCTCACTTCCGATCGGCATCGTTCTGGCGCTGGGGCGTCAGTCGGACCTGCTGATCGTCAAATACCTGTGCGTGGGCTTTATCGAGTTCATTCGCGGTGTGCCGCTGATCACCTTGTTGTTCGTGGCGTCGCTGCTTCTGAACCTGTTCCTGCCGCCAGGCACCAACTTTGACATCATCTTGCGGGTGATGATCATGATGACCCTGTTCTCGGCGGCCTACATGGCCGAGGTGATCCGGGGTGGTCTGGCTGCCCTGCCACGAGGACAGTACGAAGGCGCCGACAGTCTGGGCCTGAACTACTGGCAGGCGCAGAGGCTGATCATCATGCCGCAAGCCCTGAAAATCTCAATTCCGGGCATCGTGAGCACATTCATCGGGATCTTCAAGGATACGACGCTGGTGTCGATTATCGGGTTGTTCGACGTGATCGGATTGGCATCTGCTATCCGCGCCGACACAGCCTGGAACGGCATCTATTGGGAACTGTTCGCGTTCATCGCGTTCCTGTTCTTCATCGTCTGCTTCTCTATGTCCCGTTATTCCATGTATCTGGAGCGCAAGCTTCAGACTGGCCACCGTTAAGGAGTTCAACACATGTCTGAACTTGCAATTGACCGCGAAATCGACCGTTCCAAAATGCAGGTGAGCGACGAGGTCGCCATCGAAATCACCAACATGAACAAGTGGTACGGTTCCTTTCACGTGCTGCGCGACATCAATCTGACCGTCAATCAGGGCGAGCGGATTGTTATTGCGGGTCCGTCCGGGTCAGGGAAATCTACCCTGATCCGCTGCCTGAACGCGTTGGAGGAACACCAGCAGGGCACGATCATCGTGGATGGGACCGAGCTGTCGAATGACCTCAAGAACATCGACAAGATCCGGTCCGAGGTTGGCATGGTGTTCCAGCACTTCAACCTGTTCCCGCACCTGACCATTCTGGAGAACTGCACGCTGGCCCCGATCTGGGTGCGCAAGACGCCCAAGAAAGAGGCCGAAGAGCGCGCGATGCATTTCCTTGAAAAGGTGAAAATCCCCGAGCAGGCCGACAAGTATCCTGGTCAGCTTTCGGGTGGTCAGCAGCAGCGTGTGGCAATTGCCCGCTCGCTGTGCATGATGCCGCGGATCATGTTGTTCGATGAACCGACATCGGCGTTGGACCCCGAGATGATCAAAGAGGTGCTCGACACCATGATCGAGCTGGCCGAAGAAGGCATGACGATGCTGTGCGTGACGCACGAGATGGGCTTTGCCCGTCAGGTTGCCAACCGTGTGATCTTTATGGATGCGGGCCAGATCGTGGAACAGAACGAACCGGAAGAGTTCTTCAATAATCCGCAAAGCGAGCGGACCAAACTGTTCCTCAGCCAGATTCTGGGACACTGAACGGCTCAAGATGGTGGAAAGGCGGGGTTTTGCCCCGCCTTTTTCTATTCCAGCAACTCTCGCGCGGTGGTGAAGCCCAGCACGGTGCCCATATGCCATCGCACGTCCGACCAGCTGTCGGCGTTGAATGTCATCACAGTGGTTGCACAAGTCGGATAATCGAAAAAGCGCATGTGATCCGGTGGCCGTTGCACAAGGCGGTTGGCGAATTCGGCGATTCCGGGGTTATGGCCCAGCATCAAAACAGTCGGTTCCGTGGCACCTGCTAACTCGCGCAACATGTCTTCGGCGCCGGCGTGGTAGAGCACATTGTGAAAGCGGACCTTATCGGCCGTTAACCCCATCCGGTCCCATGTCTCGCGAGTGCGGGTTGACGTCGAGCTTAGCACTTCATCCGGCAGCCAGCCGTTATCGCGCAGCCATGCACCAATGGCCGGGGCTGACCTGCGCCCACGCTTGCTCAGGGGGCGTTCATGATCGCCAAGTCCTGGGTTATCCCAGCTGGATTTGGCGTGACGCGTCAGGATCAGAGTGCGGGTCATGACGGGTGAAAAGCCCTCATATGATGGGCTGATTGTTCGGGGTCGCGCCCTGCGCCCGCGCTGAGCGGGCAGGCGAGGCGGGCCAGACAGCCGCCTGTCATGCAGGTTTGACCCTCAGTGGTATCAAGATGGTCGTGGCAGGCTGCAAGGTCATAGAAGTTTTGCGCGTTCAGCGCGCCGACAGGGCAGGCCGTCGTGCACGGAGCGGCGCAGGTGTTACAGGGGGAAACGCCGGGTGTTTCTGGGATGGCAAACTCATGGGCGAAATGCAGTGCGCCGCGATATGAGATCATCATACCGACCGTGTCATGTACCAAAGCCCCCACCGGGCTGCTGAAGGTGCGTCCCGATTTCAGGGCCCAGTCGATGAAAGGCGCATAGGGCGGACCACCAAAGGGGAAATAGGCCTGTGCACCGAACGCATGTGCCATCTGGCCGACGATTCTGGTTGACCAGCGGTCTACTGGATCAGGCCCCCGCCATTCGGGCGAGGCTTTCAGAGCAGACCAGAAATCAGAGCCTGCGCCCAGCAAGATCAACGTGCCAGTGTCAAGTTGCCGGGCCGCCACGCGATGAGGATGCAGCGCACCCATGACAATCAACCCCGCCTGACGCGCCGCGTGTTCTACGCGGCCATAGGTTGCCGCATCCGGAACTGAGGAAGGTTGCGCAAGGTCTGTCATCTTCCCTCGGCTGTTGCTGCGATCAGTCTGGCCGTATCAGCGACCCGGCGCCATGTTCCGTGAACAGTTCAAGCAGAACCGCATTTGGCGCGCGCCCGTCAAGTATCACGACGGCCCGAACGCCGCTGTGCAGGGCATCGAGGGCCGTTTCGGTCTTGGGGATCATACCGCCCGCGATGGTGCCTTCGCGGGTCATCTCGCGGATCTGGCCGGCTTTCAGCTCGGTCACCACATCGCCCGCCGCGTTCTTGACGCCCGAGACATCAGTCAGCAGCAGAAGGCGGTCAGCTTTCAATGCCGAGGCAATCGCCCCGGCAGCCGTATCGCCGTTCACGTTGAACGTTTCACCCTCACGGCCCGCGCCCAGAGGGGCGATGACCGGGATCACATCATGTGAGAACAGATCATGCAGGACTTTCGGGTTCATCTCGGACGGGGTGCCGACATAACCCAGAGACGCATCCGTCTGGTCGCAGATCATCAGGTTTGCATCCTTGCCCGACAGACCCACGGCCGAACCGCCCTGTCCATTGATAGCCTGAACGATGCGCTTGTTCACCAGGCCAGACAGAACCATCTCGACAACTTCGACGGTTGCCGTGTCGGTCACGCGCTTGCCGTTCACAAAGTCGGACTGGATATCAAGTTTGTTCAGCATCGCGTTGATCATCGGACCACCGCCATGCACGACAACCGGGTTCACGCCGACCTGCCGCATCAAGACGACATCGCGGGCAAAGCTCTCCATCGCCTCGTCACTGCCCATGGCATGCCCGCCCAGCTTTATGACGACGATGGCCCCATCATAGCGCTGCAGATAGGGCAATGCGCTGTTCAGAGTTGCTGCGGTGGCGATCCAGTCCCGGTTCATGTCACGTGTCTTCATTGCTAAGGTCCCTCTGACCGTCCGTGTTAGGGCCTTTGCACCGCGCTGCCAAGGGCGAAGCTATTCCAGATGCGCAATGATCGAGCGCAGGGTCGGAATCCCGTCGCCTTTTTCGGACGAGGTCAGGACGATTTCCGGGAATGCTGCGGGATGTTTGGACAAAGCCGCACGGGTTTGTTCCAGAACCTTCTCGCGCTCGTTGGCCTTGACCTTGTCGGCTTTGGTGAGAACGCATTGAAAGGTCACGGCACTGGTATCCAGCAATTTCATGATTTCAGTGTCGACCGGTTTTACCCCGTGGCGCGCATCGATCAGGACAAAGGCACGGCGCAGTGTCTGACGGCCGCTCAGGTATTGCTTGAGAAGCTTCTGCCATTTTTCAACCACGTTAACCGGTGCATTGGCATACCCATAGCCCGGCAGGTCCACCAGATAGAGGTCCGGGCCTTGCGTGAAAAAGTTGATTTCTTGCGTGCGGCCAGGTGTGTTCGAGGCACGCGCCAGACCCTTTGTTCCGGTTAGCGCATTGATCAGGCTGGATTTGCCGACATTCGAGCGACCGGCAAAGCAAACCTCCAGCCGGTCAGGAGCGGGCAGGCCCGTCATGGCGACTACGCCTTTGACAAATTCAGACGGGCCGGCAAACAGTTTGCGACCGCGTTCTTTTGCGAAGTCATCCGGCTCTTCGGCCAGCGGAAACGGAAGCGTGGTCATAACACCTCCAGGGTATCATTCAGGCGGATTTCACCACCCTGAACAACCTCGGCATAGACGCCGAAATCCTGATGATCCCAGCTGTTCAGCGCGCCCAGAGTATCCGCGTCGCGTTCGCCGGTTTCCGGATTTGCGGTGGTGGCCAGACAGCGGACTATACGCTCGCGAACCCGGAGCACGGTTTCGCCAATGCGAAGGTCTCGGCCCAGCCAGTCGAATTCATCCCACTCAGGCAGACCTTCGAACCAGATGTTCCCGCGCCATCGCGCCGCAGACAAAGACTGGCCCAGCTTTTGTTCAACAGCGCGATGAGACGCCATGTTGCACAGGCTGATTGACGGGAAATCGGTATCGGTCATGCCGCGCCCGGGCACCCGGACAATTCGGGCGGACGCAGCGCGATCCGTGGGCATAAGCGGTTTTACCCAGTCCAGGAAAACCGATTCTTCTGTGTCAGGATGAAAGCTCAGATTCGGGCGGTCCGGGTGGTGCAACGTGACCTGCTCGCCGTCCAGTTTCGCCCAAATCGCCATAAGCTTGGGGGCTTTTGAACCGCGACTGAAATTCACACACGGGGCCCATTCCGTTCCGTCGGTCTTGGCCGCTTCATGGGCAACGGCCCAAACGCGATCCCCGGGCATGGTCTGCCCGGGGTTGAGGGTAATCTGGCTCAGGGCTTCACGCCCATGGCTTTTGATCGGGTGACGCCAAAGGCCTGAAACTGTTCCGCTCATTTCTTGTCCGTGTTCGGCAATCGCTTAAATCCGGATTTGATGTTTCCGAACACGTCCGGCGTATAGCCCTGACTGCGCATGATCAGATACTGTTGGGTAAAGGTGATCGTGTTGTTCGCAATCCAGTACACGACCAGACCGCTGGCAAAACCGCCCAGCATGAACATGAAGACCCACGGCATCCACGCGAAGATCATCGCTTGTGTGGCATCGGTTGGTGCCGGGTTCAATTTCTGTTGCAGCCACATCGAGATTCCCAGCAGCAGCGGCAGAATACCGATAAAGATAAGCGCCATCAGGGTGTCCGGCTGCGGGCCGGCCCAGGGTAGCAAGCCAAAGAGGTTCATGATCGAGGTCGGGTCAGGTGCGCTCAGGTCCTGGAAGGGGCCGAACCACGGTGCCTGACGCAGTTCGATCGTGACGAAGATCACCTTGTACAGTGAAAAGAAGATCGGGATCTGTAACAGGATCGGCAAACAACCGGCAGCGGGGTTCACCTTTTCCTTCTTGTACAGCTCCATCATGCCCTGCTGCATCTTCTGACGATCGTCGCCCGCGGCTTCCTTCAGGGCTTCCATCTGCGGCTGCAGTTCCTTCATCTTCGCCATCGAGACGTAGGATTTGAAGGCCAGCGGGAACAGGATTGCCTTGATGATCAGCGTCAGGCCGATAATGGACCAACCCATATTGCCGATCAGTGCATGAATGTTGTGCAGCAGCCAGAAAATCGGCTTGGTCAGGAAGAAGAACCAGCCCCAGTCGATGCTGTCGATGAATTTCTGCACACCGTCAGCCTGGTATTCGCGGATGGTCTCCCACTCTTTTGCACCCGCAAACAGCTGGGTTGTCACCTGCTCGGTCGCACCCGGTGCCACGGTCAGCGTCGGAAGTACCGTTTCTGTCTGGTAAATCTTGCGACGCGAGTCGTATTTGGCAGCCGCCTTGAACGCAGAACCGGGTTCCGGGATCAGCGTGGTCATCCAGAAGTGATCAGTGAACCCGATCCAGCCGTTTTCCTTGACCTGAAACACCTCGGCCTGAGCGCGCTCGTCCGGGTCGATATCGAAATCACGAACGTCGCCATAGTCCACTTCGGTCAGAGTGCCGTCGGCCATACCGATCACACCCTCATGCAGAATGAAGAAGTTCTTCAGGTCCGGCAGGTCCCCGTCTTCGCCAATGCCGTGGCGCGCAAGAATGCCATAAGGTGCCAATCCAATTTCAACCCCGGTGGCGTTTTCGACAGATTGCGTGACCGTGAACATATAGTTCTCGTCGACCGCGATGGTGCGGCGGAACGTCAGTCCATTGCCGTTTTCCCAGGCCAGCGTCACAGGTGTGTCAACACCCAGGGTTTCGCCCTGCTCAAGCGTCCAGATGGTATTTGGTCCGGGAACATCTGCACCGGTCAGGCCCGCGCCAGGAGCCCAGCCATAGAGGGCGTAATAGGCGGATTGCGATCCGACTGGCGACAACAACTCGACAATCGGAGAATCCTCGGCCAGCGAGACCTTGTAGTCTTTCAATGACAGCTCGTCGATCCGACCGCCAGCAAGCGACAGGCTACCGGTCAGGCGGGGCGTGTCGATATTGATGCGGGGCGCTTCGGCCTCGGGTTCAGCTTCGGCAGCTGCCGCAGTTGCCTCTCCGACAGTACTGGTGTCGGCCGCACTGGGCGTCTGAACCTCACTGCCTTCGACGCTGGTTACTTCAGCCTGATCCGGGGTTGTCGTCTGTTCCGGAGGGGGGAACAGCACGAACCAGACCAGGATCACGATAAAGCTGAGCGCGGTTGCGAGGATAAGGTTCTTGTTCTGATCGTCCATCGGGGACAGCCACCTTGAGCAGTGAAAGACACCCGCAGGGTTCAACAGAGTGCAGACCCAAAGGTCAAGCGGAATCGCCCGTCATTTCGTCACGGAGGGGTCTTCTTTACCGCGATTTCCGGTTCCCTACCGCGTTTTCCGCCCGATTTTGGGAACACCGTCGACCTTGTTGCGGTAAGACGTGATCCAATCCTTGGTTTTTTCGAATGGCATGGGCTTGCCGATGCCAAATCCCTGAACATGATCGCAACCCAGTTGGGCCATCAAAGCGTGCTCACCCGGCGTTTCGACACCTTCGGCCAGAGTTTCCAGATGCAAACGTTCTGCCATCATCAGAATGGCGCTGGCAAGCTGTTGCTGGCTTGGGTCCAGATCCGCTTTGGCAACAAAAGACCTGTCGATCTTGATGCGCGATACGTTGAACCGTTTGATAGAACCGATCGAGGCATGTCCTGTCCCGAAATCGTCCAGATCAATACAGCACCCCATTGCGGCAAGCCCGGTGACGTTGCGGGTTATGACATCGTCGGGCCGTCTGGAGAACACGGTCTCCAACACCTCGACCGCCAACCTGTCAGGGGTCAGATCGAATTGATCCAGTTCCCATTTCAGACGGTCGATCAGGCCCGGATTGCGCAGTTCGTCAGATGAAAAGTTGATCCCGATGCGCGGCACCGACAGCATGGACCGATCCCAGTCGCGCATTGCGGAAAAGGAATGATGCCGCATGGCCTGACCCAACCGGTCCATCAGTTCGGCCTGTTCGGCAAAGGGCAGGAACACATTGGGGGCAAGAACCCCTTTTTTCGGATGTTCCCAGCGGGCCAGAGCTTCAAACCCGCTGATACGCCCGGTATCGGTTGAGATCTGGGGTTGAAACCATGGACGGATCTCACCGCTGTCCAGCGCCGCTTCGAATTCTTTGCGCAAGTTGATCCTGACCTGTGCCCGTCTGCGCGTCTGAGAGGAAAAAGCGCGAATCGTGGATGGCCCGTTTTGTTGTGCCTCCAAAAGGGCGTTATTTGCGGCCTCCTGCCAATCGATTGCAGAGCCGTCAGTGATATTGCTGCTCAGGCAAAAGCCGATGGAACAGGACATATACACGCCGGTGCCATTCAGCATGATGGGATCTTCTACGGCGTTTTGCATACGGCCCGACATCTGAATACAAGCTTCCAAATCCAGTTGCCGTGCCGGATGCAGAACAACCATCATCCTGTTTCCACCCATCCGGGTTGCGCAATCATTTGAGCGGATCATGGACAAAACGCGCGAGCAGAATTGCTGTGCAACGTGGTTTGCCGCCGCCTGTCCGTGCAGATCAAGCAATTGCGTAAAGTCATCCAGAACCACCGCGAAACAGGCCGAGTTTTCCCCCTTCAGGCGGGCGTCGGCAAATACCTTCTCCAAAACTGTTTCAAACTGGTCCTTTGACAGCAGACCGCCTGGACGCCAAAGCCCCTTACGCGACGGATTGGCTGCGAACGCATTGATGCCTGCGACGATCAGAGGCAAAACCAGGGCCAGTGCAACCAGGGCCTGTTCTCCCCCAATCCAGAATGCACTCAGACAAAGCGCCGGAACAAAGGCCAGCGCGGCTGGGCCGCTCAGAACGGTTTTCAACGAATGGACAAAACGGTCGGTAAGGGGATGGTTCCGCATCAGCTTTCTGGCCTTGGGCATGATCTGCACAAGGCAAAGCCTATGAAACCAGTCTGAGTCAGTCGTTAACGCAGAAGCGGAATCTCTTCCAAATTCCCGGAATTTTCGTTGGAATTTAGCGAAAGGTTAATGAAATCAAATAGCTTTCCATCCAGAAGGTGCGATGGCCGCGCATTTGTTAACGCTCGGAACATAACCTGTCGCCGACCCGGGCTGTTCTTTTCCCATTGATCCAGAATCTGTTTGACCTGCTGGCGCTGCAACCCATCCTGACTGCCGCACAGGTCACAGGGAATGATCGGGTATTGCATCGCCTTTGCAAATTTCTCGCAATCGGCTTCGGCGACATGGGCGAGCGGGCGGAATACAAAAAGATCGCCTTCTTCATTCACCAGTTTTGGCGGCATCGTGGCCAGGCGGCCGCCGTGGAACAGGTTCATGAAAAATGTCTCAAGGATATCGTCGCGGTGATGCCCCAGGACGACCGCCGAGCATCCCTCCTCGCGCGCGATGCGATAGAGGTTGCCACGGCGCAAACGGGAACACAGGGCGCAATAGGTCCGGCCCTGCGGAACCTTGTCCATCACAACGGAATATGTGTCCTGATATTCGACCCGATGCGGTACGTCCATTCGACCCAGAAACTCGGGCAGGACCGTGGCCGGAAAGCCCGGCTGGCCCTGATCCAGATTGCAGGCCAGCAGATCGACAGGCAACAGGCCCCGCCATTTGAGCTCGTAGAGAACGGCCAGCAATGTATAGCTGTCCTTGCCACCCGAGAGACAGACCAGCCAGCGGGGCGGCTTGCCATCCTTGTCGTGGGCGGACGGATCCACCATCCCGTATTGCTCGATCGCTTCACGGGTCTGGCGCACAATGCGTTTGCGCAGCTTCTTGAACTCGGTTGTCGAGGGCGCGCCGGCAAACAGCGGGTGGATATCGTCTGCATCATCAAACATGCGCCGTGGTTACAGCGGACCGAAGGCCCGGGCAAGGCGTAGAAGCAGGATCAACCGCGTTTGGAGCGTAGTTGCACCCGTGTTACCCTGCGCGTATTTTTCAGGAGGTATATTATGGACTACTTCTTTTCGGTCCGCGCCCGCAGCGGCGATCACTATTCAAACAAGATGGGTGCCGCGCGATATCTGGCTATTCCGGGAAATGTCGGGCAACCGGCACGGCAGCATGAAATACCGCAGTCTCAATGGATAAGCCGGATTCAGGCCGAAGCCGGGGCGACGGCTACCGTGAATGGGCATATTGTCGTCTTCGTGCACGGGTTCAATACCGAGCAATATCAGATGCTGGAACGTCACCGCAAAATACGCACCGGTCTTGAGGCGCATGGCTTTAACGGTGTGGTCATCAGCTATGATTGGCCAAGCGATGGATCGGTTCTGGGCTATAACGTTGACCGGGCTGACGCGCGGCGTGCGGCAGAAAAATTGTTCAGTCACGGGATCACGCGGCTGTCCAGGATGCAGACCGCGGATTGCCGGTATAACGTCCATGTTCTGGCGCATTCCATGGGCACGTTCTTGGTGCGCGAAGCCATGGATTATGCCGATGACGACCATGAAACCGCGCAACACAGCTGGATGACCAGCCAGATCGCGTTTGTTGCGGCGGATGTATCCGCGAAATCGTTCCGTGACGGCAGTTCCAAGACCTCCTCTCTGATGCGACGTTGTACCAGGCTGACATGCTATTACAGCCCCTTTGACGAGGTTTTGTCGATTTCAGAGGTCAAGCGTGTCGGAGTATCGCGCCGACTGGGCCGTGTCGGAATGCCAAACGACCGGCCTGAGAAAGCGGTCAATCTGTATTGCGGGTCCCATTTCAAGAATACCCGCGATGAATACGAGGACGGGCCTTCGGCGACACACAATTGGTATTTTGATTCGTCCCGGTTTTTCGAAGACCTGCACCATACGTTGATGGGAAAACTGGACCGAGAGGTCATTCCGACCCGCAGCTTCACCGACCGCGGCAACCTGGCGTTGACTTAAGGGTCGGTATTGTCGGGCACCGGATCGTAACCGTCACCGCCCCAGGGGTGGCACCGGCAAATCCGGTGCGCAGCCAGCCACGATCCCCGGATCGCGCCATGTTTTTCCAATGCTTCCAGCGCATAGGCCGAGCATGTGGGCTGATAGCGGCAGTTGAAACCAACCCAGGGGCTGAAAATCAGCCGGTACGCGCGAACGGGCAGGGCGACGATATGGGACAGGAAGGTCATTTGCGATCCGCATGCACTTTGCGAAGCGCATACCGCAAGTCGCTCAGCAGGACGTTATAAGGAAGATCGGCGGTTACATCAGCCCGCCCGATCAGCACATAGTCCCAACCTTCAAGACCAGACACAGGCAAGACGGCCCGTGCGACTTCTCTCAGGCGGCGCTTGGCACGATTGCGGGCCACGGCATTGCCGACTTTCTTTGAGCAGGTAAAGCCAACGCGCAGCCCCACCGCTTCATCCGGATCGCGTCTGCGGGCCTGCACCATCATCGAAGACGTTCCCTGCCTGCGCGCGCGGGCGGCTTTCAGGAAATCGGTTCGTTTTTTCAGGATCGTCAGAGATTTGGGCGGACAAACAGAAGCCGCCGGGGGCGTATTCCCGGGGTGGTTCTTACCATCCTCAGGGGCCTCCGGCGGCGTCATGTTCATACCCTGATCGGCGGGCGGTTTTACGCGCTCAGCGATTTGCGGCCGCGGGCGCGGCGTGCGTTCAGGATCTTGCGGCCGGCTTTGGTGGCCATGCGCGCGCGGAAACCATGGCGGCGTTTGCGAACCAGGTTCGAAGGCTGATAGGTGCGTTTCATCGCTCCGTCTCCAATCTATAGCGGTCGGGTGCGGCGCGGATTCGCCTGGCCCTAGTGTTCGAAGCCCGTCCTCTACTGCCAAGCGAAGTGTAAGTCAAACCCCAACGGTCCGGTTTTCGCGGCTTTTGCAACAATTCTGTAAACCGGATGCAGAAAAGATTTCAAATCGGTCGATTATCGTCTGAAACTGTCACGTTCGCGGCCACATAGATCAAGGCCCCGTGAACCCCCTGTTGCCAAAAGCGCAAGCAGCGCATGTTGGGCGTAAGATGAAGCAAGAAGAACCGGAAGGCCAGATGTCCGAAACAAGCCACGCTCCACGAAACGGGTTGGCGCGTCATATCCCCTTGCTGGTGATTCTCGGTGTCGCCGCGGTGGGGTTTTTCACGCTGGGTGATTACCTGACTTTCGAAACCCTGCGCGACAACCGCGAAGCGTTGCTGGCGTGGCGGGACGCAAACTATTGGGCCATGGTGGCCGGGTTTGTTGCCGTCTATATCGTAATCGTCGCGTTTTCGCTGCCCGGAGCTGCCGTCGCCTCGATGACAGGTGGGTTCCTGTTTGGACTGTTTGCCGGAACGGTGTTCAATGTATTTTCGGCCACTATTGGCGCATCGGCCATCTTTTTGGCTGCCCGCTGGGGGTTGGGCAATGCTTTGACGGCCCGGCTGGATGCTTCAAAGGGGACGATTGGGAAGCTGAAAGACAGGTTGCGCGAGAACGAAATCTCGGTGCTGTTCCTGCTGCGGCTTGTCCCGGTTGTGCCGTTCTTTGTGGCCAATCTGGTGCCTGCGCTGGTGGGCGTCAAATTTCGCAATTTTCTGATCACGACGGCGCTGGGCATTATTCCGGGGGGTATCGTTTACACCTGGATCGGCGTTGGGCTGGGCGGTGTGTTCGACCGTGGCGAAACACCGGACGTTTCTTTGTTGTGGGAACCCTTCGTCATTGGCCCCATTGTCGGCTTGTGTGTGCTGGCTGCTTTGTCGATTGTCATCAAGTCCCTGCGTGGCGGAAAGGACGCCTGACCCATGCAACACCTCAAGACAGATATCCTGGTCATTGGGGCCGGGTCCGGTGGGTTATCGGTTGCGGCCGGTGCCAGCCAGATGGGTGCGAAGGTGATCCTTCTGGAAGGGCACAAGATGGGTGGCGACTGCCTGAACTTCGGCTGCGTCCCGTCGAAAGCGCTGATCGCAAGCGGCAAAGCGGCCTTTGGTCAGGCGCATTCCGCCGCGTTTGGCGTGGCCGATGTAAACCCTCAGATCGACTATGCAGCGGCGAAGGATCATGTGCGGGATGTGATTGCACAGATCGAACCGATGGACAGCCAGGAGCGCTTCGAAGGTTTGGGTGTCAAAGTGATCCGCGAATATGGCAGCTTTATCTCCCCGACCAAAGTGCAGGCCGGAGATCATGTCATCACCGCGCGCCGGATCGTGATTGCGACCGGGTCGTCGCCAATGGTTCCGCCAATCCCTGGTCTGGACACTGTACCTTATCAAACAAACGAAACCATCTTCGACCTGCGCGAGCGTCCGGAACACCTGCTGATCATTGGCGGTGGTCCGGTGGGTATGGAAATGGCGCAGGCTCATGTCCGGTTGGGCAGCAAGGTAACAGTCGTTGAAGGGCAGAGGGCGTTGGGCAAAGACGACCCCGAGGCCGCGTCCATTGTGCTGGAGGCTTTGCGCAGTGAAGGTGTCGTGATCCACGAAAACGCCGTGGTGGCCCAGATTCGCGGAAAGGATGGCGTTGTGGAGGTCGTGACCGAGAACGGCGATATTCACCGGGGCTCTCACCTTTTGATCGCCGTAGGGCGCAAGGCCAATATCGAGCGTCTGAACCTGACTGCGGCGGGAATTGACCGCACCAGAACCGGAATCAAGACGGATGACAGCTTGCGGACGTCAAACCGCCGGGTCTATGCGATTGGCGATGTCGTGGGGGGGCTGCAATTCACCCATGTTGCCGGGTATCATGCGGGTATCATCATTCGATCCGCCTTGTTCGGCCTGCCCTCCAGGGCGAAAACGGCGCATATCCCGTGGGCAACGTTCACCGATCCTGAACTGGCACAGGTAGGTCTGACCGAAGCTCAGGCCCGCGACCGGCATGGCGACAGGCTGGAGGTTGCGCGCTTTGATTATCACCACAATGACCGCGCTTTGGCCGAGCGCAAAACCAAAGGGTTCATCAAGGTCATGGTGGTGAAGGGCAGGCCCGTCGGCGCCACGATTGTGGGCCATCAGGCGGGCGAGTTGATAAACATGTGGTCGCTGGCTTTGGCCAATAATCTGAAGATGGGGCAGATAGCTGCTATGGTTTCACCCTATCCGACAATCGGAGAGCTTAACAAACGCGTTGCTGGCGCTTATTTCTCTCCAAGGCTGTTTGAGAATCAGACAGTTAAACGTGTGGTCAGGTTTGTTCAGCGTTGGATTCCCTGACCTGTAAAGGAGCGTAAATTGAACTCGCTGTCGGGCCGATTTCTGATCCTGACGACGGTCTTCGTTATGTTGGCCGAAATCCTGATCTTTGTCCCGTCGATTGCCCGGTTCCGCGAGGATTTCCTGCTGAACCGTCTGGAACGCGCTCAGATCGCATCGCTGGCTTTGTTGGCAGATGATATGCTGGCCGAAGATCTTGAGGCGGAATTGCTGGCGAATGCCGGTGTCTACAACGTTGTGTTGCGTCGGGATGAAGTCCGCCAACTCATGCTGTCGTCTCCGATTCCAGAGGCAATCACCAAAACATTTGATCTACGGGATGCCGGTCCATGGATTTTGATCCGGGATGCGGTGAGCCGGATATTCATACCTGAAAATGAAGTCATTCGTATCATTGGCGAGCCGGTCAAGGGCGCGGGACTGCTGATCGAGGTCACCATCGACAGCGCTCCCCTCCGTATGGCGATGGTTGATTACGGCCTGCGCATTCTGGGGCTGTCCTTTGTCATCTCGATCATCACGGCGTCCTTACTGTTCCTTGCGGTGCGCGTGGTTCTTGTCCGGCCCATCAAAAGCGTGGTTGGATATATGCAGCGCTATGCCAGCGCACCCGAAGATGCGCGCGGCATCATCTCTCCGAATTCCAGAGTGACAGAATTGCGCGAGGCGGAAGAAGCGCTGAAGATGCTGCAAACGGAACTGACGCAGGCTCTCAAACAGCGCGAGCGGTTGGCGCAACTGGGTGGGGCGGTTGCAAAGGTCAGCCATGACCTGCGCAACATTCTGACATCGGCGCAGCTGTTCACGGACAGGATCGAATCCAGTGATGACCCGCTGGTCCGGCGAATGGCTCCGAAGTTGGTGAATTCGATCACCCGTGCTGTATCGCTGTGTGAAAGCACATTGGCATTCGGCCGTGCAGAAGAACCTGCGCCCACCTTGACGATGGTGCCCCTGCGGACAATTGCGGCTGATGTCGCCACCAGCGAACAGCTGGCGGTCGCAGGGGGCTGCGTCGAGATCGTGAACGAAGTGCCGGAAGATCTGATCGCCCGCGCCGACCCCGAGCAGTTGTTTCGTGTCATCATGAACCTCGTGCGTAACGCAAGACAGGCGTTGGAAGCCTCGGGTAAGCCGGGTCACATCACCATCGTCGGGTGTGAATATCAGGATGCCTGGTGTCTTGAAATTCGCGACACCGGGCCGGGTCTTCCGCCAAAAGCACGTGAAAACCTGTTCACACCGTTTCAGGGTGGGGTCCGCAAAGGAGGCTCTGGCCTGGGCCTTGCAATCTCACAGGAACTGGTGCGCGGGCATGGCGGTAACCTGACACTGAAGGAGACCGGACCCGATGGAACGATCTTTGAAATCAGGCTTCCGCGTGGAGACATGACTTTTTGATTTTTTTTTGAAGAATCGGCTTGCACGTCTTTGACCACAGGTCTAAACAGCGCCTCACCAACGCGGACCGATAGCTCAGCTGGATAGAGTACTTGACTACGAATCAAGGGGTCGGGGGTTCGAATCCTCCTCGGTCCGCCACTGGTTTTCTTGTTGAACGTCACATGAACCTGACCCAACCTTCATAGTTGGACCAGAAAAGCAGCGAACGTTCGACATCAGAAGGCGCCCCCAATGTTGGACATCAGTTGAATTTGACCTTTGTGTCATCAGCTAACACGCCGCCGCCATTTCGTATTCCCGCAGATAGTGTGGTTTGATCTGACTTCCCTTTCGGAAAATCAGAGCTGATTTGTAGGTCAGACAGCGAAGCTGCCTGTTCCTGCTAATCTGCCACGTGGCGAACGCGGGAGGGGGCGAGGCAATGCTATTCGACAGGGGTGGTGCGGCCCGCAGGCACAGCCGAGGACACGGCCCTGTCTAATGGGGTTGCCCGAGGGGGAGGGCTGCGCCCTCACCCTGACGGCCAGGGCGTTTGGCTTGTCCAAATCCCGCTGGCCCACGAAAAGAAAGTGGTGAGGTAGAGGGCCTGCCGCCATTTGCGATTGAGCCCTTCTGTCAAAATTCAAAAAGTAATAGACGGCCACAGAGCAGACTTTCGTTGCGGTTGCAACAATGGAATTAACCGACGGCAGCTATGCGCATAAACGGAGATCGCAATGTTCATAAACGCCTTTTCCGGCTTTCGCCTACCCGAGCCCATTTTGCTCCTTTCGGCTCAGTTTCTCGGTTTCGGTTGGAGTGAATCCAGCTACCGTTGGCGAGAAAACCTGGAAAGCACTTTACTAAAACGAGAAAATTAGGAATGGATGTTGCCAGCTGGTTCGATGATTTCTGCAACAGCATTGCGGTCGACAAGAAAGCCGTGAGTTCCAACGGATATCGAGCTCTGACCAAACGCCCAAGCGTAGTTTTTTGGAGAATACAGAACCATGAGTGAAGCGGATGAAACAACCCATCCACTTGATGGTTTCGACCTCAATATTCGTGGTGTAAAGTGCTTTGACGACGACGGCAGCTTTTTTTTTCGCTTTGCGCCCATTACCTTCATCATCGGAAAGAACAACTCCGGAAAGTCAACGGTTCTGGATGTCTTGCAAGAGGGTGGCAAATCAAATGGCAGACTGTTTGAAGGACCATTGTCCAGAGCCGGTGCTACACCATACATAGAAATCAAAACGCGGCCCGACGAAGCGAAATTAAGGAGAGCCTTTCCATCGAATACAAGCGGTGGATCAATTCCCGGAAGGAATCACTGGGAGTACGCGGAGACGCACATTCGTCCATATAGTTTTACCTGGGTTTTCGACCCAGGTCGCAATGTCAGGGTTAAAGTTGAAAGTGATCATAAACACGAGTTGGTTCCTAATGCTCTGAAAAATTTGGTGAATTGTATTGAATTCCCTTTTTCCGGCGTTTGGAGCACTCGCATCCTCGCAGAACGTGACGTGCAACCGGAACAACGCAACACAAGCAGGAAATTAGACTCTACCGGCAGAGGATTGACCAACCTTGTGAGGGCATTCATCAATAGTGAAGACCTACCAAGGCACCTCGTCGAAGTCGAATTGCTTCGTGACCTAAACGAAATCTATCTCGGTGATAGCCAATTTTCGGAAATCATTTGCCAAGAAAGTGAAGCCTCGGGATTGTGGGAGATCTATCTTCGGGAAGAAGGCAAAGGCGATATACGGCTTTCACAATCCGGAAGCTCTCTGAGAACGGTCTTCTTAGTCCTTGCTTTTTTGAGTTTGTATCCGGCTGTTGAGAAAACAGGACCTGCGTCGAAATTGGTTTTCTGTTTGGAGGAACCCGAAAACAATCTCCACCCAGCACTGTTGAGAAGGCTCATAGACTTCTTGGCACGACAAAGAGAAAAGCAGGGTTTTTGCTTGGTCATTACCACCCACTCTCCGATTTGCATCGATCTTGCTGCAAGGCGGGACGACGCAACCATATTGCACGTACGTAGTGACGAAGGTCGAACTGTTTGCGAAAACGTGCTCGATTACGCGGGGCAATCCAGCATCTTGGAGGATTTAGATGTTCGTGGTTCAGACATCCTGCAAGCCAATGGCATTATTTGGGTCGAAGGACCCTCAGACCGAGTATATCTCAACAAATGGATTGAAGTTGTGTCGGAAGGGAACCTCCGAGAAGGAGCGCACTACACTTTCATGTTCTACGGCGGAAAGGTGTTGAAACACTTTGATGCTCTTCCACCAGAAGAATTACCCAAGAAGATTGCTATGTTAGCGGTGAACCGGAACATCGCGGTTGTAATGGATAGCGACAGACGCCCGAAGGCATGGCGCACGAAAACTGGCAAGCCTCGACGTCCTCAAATGCGGTTGAACGAAACCAAGCGAGAAATAATTAAGCAAGTCGAAGAACTTGGCGGTTATGCTTGGATCACTGCCGGGAAAGAAATTGAAAACTATGTGCCCAACGACATCTGGGATCAGGTGGCGGGCAAAATTCTATCCATCAAAGATGAATACGAAGATGTTCCGGCAATTCCGGTGCTGTCCAAATTGGCATTGACAAAGGTTGATCTCGCCCACAAGGCAGAAGGATTGATTAGACGTGATGCAATTACTGGTCATTTGGACCTTGAGGAATGCACTGAAAAGCTCTGTGGCCACATCCGGAAGTGGAACGGACTGAGTTGAAGCCTAGTTAGTTGTTGAAGCAGAAAAGGATATTCGTTCATCATTGGTTCTGGGGACGGCAGCAATATACTCGGATGGCAAGGATTGCGAATGCCACACCGCAGCACTTAGCTACATCGCGAAGGTCCGCAAAAAATAACCGAAATCTTCCGAGTGCATCCGCAGCGCCAAAGCAGCACAGCAATGACCGCAATGGGCTCTGACCGCCATTCGGTGCGAACCGCAGAGAATGGCGGCGGCGAGCCCAACCTGTGAATTCGGATTTCTCGCTGCGAGTGCTCGCAGTACGAAAATCGCTGCATATTCTCAGATAACAATGCTGTTGCGCAGCAGGAAAACCAGTCATTTATACACCGAGCGGCGAGATTTTTGAGGCAAGGAACAAGATGCGG
The DNA here is from genome assembly GCF_056537065.1 of Ruegeria sp. CH2. Taxonomy (NCBI): domain Bacteria; kingdom Pseudomonadati; phylum Pseudomonadota; class Alphaproteobacteria; order Rhodobacterales; family Roseobacteraceae; genus Ruegeria; species Ruegeria sp. CH2. Next base: position 11,204 of record NZ_JBQFQV010000017.1, on the reverse strand, counting down.
GCGAAGTTGCCCTTCGCTGAAGCTGCGCAATGTCGGGTGTCAGCAAGTAAGCTGGACCACAGCAATTAGGTTGCGGCGGTTCCTCTGGCCGAAACCTCCGATCAAACCACTGATATTGAAGCGGTGAAGTGAGCCGCAGGCCCTGCAGCTCACTTCACTTCTTGACGAGCAAGGTTGGGAGTAGAACCTTTTTCATCAATTCAGATTCCAATGGCCTTGTAAGCCTCGGCAATGCGGTTAACGGCCAGACCGTAGGCGGCATTGCGCAGATCAACCGCTGCGTCATCAGGGTTGTTCCAGCGGCGCGAAAGCTCGGCGTAGGTGGAGCGCATCATGTCATCCAGACCGGAGCGGACGAGATCGATCTCTGTTCGGCCATGAAAGAACTCATCTTCGGCGTCCTTTGGAAAAGCCTGCCCCGTCATGGCTTCTAGTGATCGGGCCAGAGTGCGGTGACCCTTTTCATCATAACGACGTTCCATCAGGCCAAAAGGGATATGGGTTAGGTTCTTGACCCATTCGAAATAGCTGACCACGACGCCGCCGGCGTTGGCAAATAGGTCGGGGATGATCACAACCCCACGTTCCCGTAATGACCTGTCTGCCTCGTAGCTGATCGGCCCATTGGCAGCCTCCACGATCAGCCGGGCCTGAATCGCCGCGGCATTGCCACTGTGGATCACATGCTCCATTGCCGCGGGGATCAGGATGTCACACTCATCTTCCAGTGCTTTCGAGCCATCGGGGTCAAAGCGTCCACCGTCAAATCCCTGAACGCCACCGTTTTCCGTCACATGTGATTTGAGGCGCTCGATGTTCAAGCCCTCGGAATTACGGACCACGCCATCGCGCTCGATCACCGCGACGATCCGGCACTTGTCGTCTTCGCTCAGGAACTTCGCGGCGTGATAGCCGACATTACCGAGACCTTGCACGATGACGGGGCGACCGGACAGGTCGTTGTCTTGAAAACCAGCCTTTTGTACGTCTTCGGCCATTTCAAAAAAGGCCTGCACGGCGAACTGAACCCCCCGCCCGGTGGCTTCGGTCCGGCCTTCGATCCCATTGCCACCAAGCGGTTTGCCGGTAACACAAGCCATTCCATTGATATCGTCAGGCTTGAGTCGCCGGTATTCGTCGGCGATCCACATCATGGTCTGATCATTGGTGCCCATATCCGGGGCAGGCACGTTCATACCCGAATTCAAGAACCCATGACGGATCAGCTCCTGCGCAAACCGGCGCGTGATTTTCTCCAGTTCAAGTTCATTCCACTCGCGCGGGTCGATCATCAGCGCCCCCTTGGAGCCACCGAAAGGCAGTCCGAGCAAGGCGCACTTATAAGTCATCAGCGCGGCCAGCGCCTCGACCTCGCCCTGATCGGCCTGGGCGGAATACCGAATGCCACCCTTAGCGGGGTTGTTATGGGTAGAGTGCACTGCACGCCAACCGGTAAAGGTGTGCATTTTGCCGCGCAGCCGTACCCCAAAACGGGTCACATAGGTTGCGTTGCACACCCGGATTTTCTCGGCCAGGCCATCAGGAAGATCCAGAGAGCCGGTGGCTGCGTCAAACATGGCGTCAACATCTGAGAGGAAACTGCTCATTTCGCGGCCTCCGGCTTGCCGTAACCGCCACCGCCGGGCGTGTTCATGACGAAGATATCGCCCGGGGCCATCAATGCCTCGTCATTGCCACGAAGCGGGACAATGGTGCCGTCTTTGCGTTCGACGTGGTTCTCGCCAGTTTGGCCCGGATTCCCGCCAGCGGCGCCATGCGGAGGGACGTCGCGGTGCGAGGACAGGACCGTCGCGGTCATCTCCTCAAGGAAACGCAATTTGCGGGTGATCCCGCTGCCACCAGTCCACTTACCTTCTCCGCCAGAACCATGCCGGATCGAAAACTCCTCGACACGCACCGGGAACCGGCTCTCCAGCACTTCCGGGTCGGTCATGCGGGTGTTGGTCATGTGGCTGTGCACCGCGCTGGCCCCGTCAAAACCCTCGCCAGCACCCGCGCCACCGCAGATGGTCTCGTAGTTCTGCAAGCGCGCATTGCCGTATACGAAGTTGTTCATCGTGCCTTGTGAACCGGCGATCACACCCAAAGCGCCGTAGAGCGTGTCCGCAATCGCCTGACTGACTTCGGTATTTCCTGAAATCACGGCGGCGGGATAGTTCGGATTGATCATCGACCCTTCCGGCGCGCGAATATCCATTGGCTTCAGGCAACCTTCATTCATCGGGATGTCCGCCCCGACAAGTGTGCGGAAGACGTAGAGCACGACAGCCCGGCAAATCGAAAACGGCGCGTTGTAGTTGAACTGGTCCTGTGGCGACGTGCCTTCAAAATCAACGATCGCACTGCGTGTTTCTTTGTCGACAGTGATCTTGACCGCAATCTGCGCACCGCTGTCGAGCGGGTAGGTGAACTCGCAGTCCTTCAGCACGTCGAGCACACGGCGCACGCTTTCCTCGGCATTGTCCTGAACGTGACCCATGTAAGCTTGCACCACGTCCAGGCCGAATTGGCGGGTGATTTTGCCAAGCTCTTCTGCACCGGTCGCGTTGGCGGCGACCTGTGCGGCAAGATCGGCCATGTTTTCGGTGATGTTGCGACAGGGAAAGCGGCCCGAGGCCAGAAGCGCGCGGGTCTCCTCTTCGCGCAACGTGCCACGATCAACCAACAGGAAATTGTCGATCAGCACGCCTTCTTCGTCGATGTGGCGACTATCGGGCGGGGCCGATCCGGGGGTCTTGCCACCGATATCAGCATGGTGCCCGCGCGAGGCTGTGAGGAAGATGATGTCCTTTCCAGCTTCATCAAAGACGGGCGTAATCACAGTCACATCCGGCAGGTGGGTTCCGCCGTTGTAGGGGTTGTTCATCATGAAAACGTCGCCGGGGCGAATCTTGCCCGTGTTCTGACGCAGGATTGTGCGCACGCTTTCCGACATTGATCCCAAATGAACCGGGACGTGCGGCGCGTTGGCAACCAGATCGCCATTGGCATCAAAGATCGCGCAGGAGAAATCAAAGCGCTCTTTGATGTTTACCGAATAGGCGGTGTTGGCCAGCGTTGCGCCCATCTGATCAGCAATCGACATGAAGAGGTTGTTGAACACTTCCAGCATCACCGGATCGACATTGGTGCCAATTGCTTCTTCACGGGTAATGGCCTCAACCCGACGCAAAACCAAGCCGCCACCGGAAAGCCCCTCTGCGTCCCAGCCCGGCTCAAGCACATTGGTCCCAGTTGGCTCAACAATGATCGCAGGGCCGGAAACTCTGTCACCCGGCTCGATCGTCTCGCGCATGACCAGCGGTACGTCGCGCCACGCGCCCTTGGTAAACATACGGGCGAGTTTGTTCTTGGTGCTGGCCAGATCATCAGCTGAGAGAGTGACACCCTCACCCGTCGCACCCACAGCTTCCGCAGTGAGCAGATCAATGATCAGATCATCATAGTCCGGGACAAAGCCAAAGCGTTGCTGATGGGCCTGTTCAAACCCCACCTTCATTTCCTTTTCGCTTCCAAAAGGCACAGGCAAGGTCTGATGCGATCCCGGCGTCCGGATATGAGCGGTCTCGATCAAATTGATTTGTGAGGCATCTATGCCCTGATTCAACACTTCGGTGCGAGCGTCAGATCCAATGTTGGAGAGCGCCGCCCCTGCGTCCTCGATCTGTGAAATGGACCTGGCAAACTGGTATTCCCGAATGGCACGTATGTCGGCCAGCCCCATCCCGAAGGCGGACAGAACGCCGGCGAAGGGATGGATATAGATGCTTTCCATACCCAACACGTCGGCGACCTGACAGGCGTGCTGCCCTCCGGCGCCGCCGAAGCAGTTCATTGTGTAGCTGGTCACGTCATAGCCGCGCTGCACCGAGATTTTCTTGATCGCGTTGGCCATGTTTTCGACCGCGATGCGCAAATACCCTTCAGCCAGTTCTTCTGGCGACTTGGGAGCCTCACCGGTTTCATTGGCAATTATTGCAGACAACTCCTCGAATTTGGCGCGGGCCGCAGCCACATCCAGCGGCTCGTTCCCATCGGGGCCAAACACCGCTGGAAACTGATCGGGCTGAATTTTGCCCAGCACCACGTTGCAGTCGGTAACTGCCAGCGGCCCGCCGCGACGATAGCTGGCCGGACCGGGGTTTGCCCCCGCACTTTCCGGGCCAACCTGCATCCGTCCCTGCCGGAAGCTGAGGATCGACCCGCCCCCAGCCGCGACCGTATGGATGCTCATCATCGGGGCACGCATCCGAACGCCAGCCACCTCGGTCTCGAACGAGCGTTCAAACTCACCGGCATAGTGGCAGACATCCGTCGAGGTGCCGCCCATGTCGAAACCGATCAGCTTGTCAAAGCCAGCCTCTTCCGCCGTCCGCACCATGCCGACCACACCTCCGGCGGGCCCGGACAGGATCGCATCCTTGCCCTGAAACAACGCCGCATCGGTCAGGCCACCGTTTGACTGCATGAACATCAACGACTTGCAGCCACTACGATCGGCACCAAGCGCGTCACTTACCTGCCCAACATAGCGGCGCAGGATGGGGGACAGATAGGCGTCAACGACTGTTGTATCGCCACGCGATACCAGCTTGATCAGCGGGCTGACCTCATGGCTTAGCGATATCTGGGTAAAGCCTTGTTGTTCGGCCATATGGCCGATTTTTTGTTCATGTTCTGGAAAACGGTATCCATGCATCAAGGCGACTGCGACAGAGCGATAGCCCTTACCATATGCGGTGCTGAGAGCCGTGCGAACTTGGTTTAAATTCAAGGGCGAGACAATATTCCCGTCGGCATCCAGTCGTTCATCGACTTCGATCGCCTCTTCATAGAGGAGTTCCGGAAGAACGATGTCCAGATCGAACAATTTAGGCCGGTTCTGATAACCGATCCGCAACAGGTCGCGCATCCCCTTGGAGATTAACAAGACGGTGCGGTCGCCCTTGCGTTCGAGCAACGCGTTTGTTGCAACGGTGGTTCCCATCTTGACGGCTTCAATGGTGCCAGCAGGGATTTCGTCGTCTGATGACAACCCCAGCAACTCGCGAATCCCCTGAACGGCAGCGTCTTTGTAGCGTTCAGGGTTTTCCGACAATAGCTTATGGGATTGCAGAGATCCATCTGGCCGGCGCGCCACAATATCAGTGAATGTCCCGCCCCGATCCACCCAAAACTGCCATAGTGCTTTGTTATTATTTACATTCATGGTGAGCTTCCTCGGGCTTTTTGTGAACGCTTTCTGGCGAATGTACTCCCCCAGAATCTTGCTAGTTAGCATGACGGTAATAAAACGTTGACAAAGTGTCAAGGAAACATCAGGGTAATGCTACGAACTCGATTTAGGGAGGAACCAAATGAGTTTTCTGAAGCTTCTAAGTGGCGCAGCGATTGCGCTTTCTGTTTCGGCCGCAAGCGTTCAAGCTGAAACTTGGGACATGGCGACGCCCTATCCCGACGCAACTTTCCACACACAAAACATCAACCAGTTTGCTGCAGACGTGGCGGCTGCAACAGATGGCGCGTTGGAAATCAACGTCCATTCCGCGGGGTCGTTGTTCAAACATCCCGAAATTTCCAAGGCTGTCCGCAGCGGTCAGGTGCCCGCCGGGGAATTCTTCCTGTCGCTCCTGAACAATGACAACCCGGCCTTCGGCGTGGATTCTCTGCCGTTCCTGGCAACTAACTACGACGATGCGGAGCGCCTTTGGGCCGCTCAGCGTCCGGTAGTAGACGAATTGCTCGGTGAGCAAGGCCTGATGGTTCTTTATGCTGTGCCGTGGCCGCCTCAGGGGCTGTATACCACGAAGGCCATCCCAACAGTCGATGATCTGGCCGGTCTCAAGTTCCGGACATACAACTCAACTCTGGAAACCTTCGCTTCAATGGCCGGTGCTGCACCGACACAGATCGAAGTCCCGGATATCGCTCAAGCCTTCTCCACGGGTCGGGTCGAGGCGATGATCACGTCGCCCTCAACCGGTGTGAATTCGCAAGCCTGGGACTTCCTGTCCAACTACACAGACATTCAGGCTTGGATTCCCAAGAACATCGTTGTGGTCAACAAACGTGCATTCCAGCGCTTGGACGAAGCGACCCAACAAGCCGTGTTGGAAGCAGCAGCTGCCGCCGAAACTCGTGGTTGGGAGATGAGCCGCGCGGAAACTGAAGCCCAAACCGCAGCATTGGCTGAAAATGGGATCGACGTTCAGGAACCGTCGGAAGAACTGATGAGTGGTTTGCGTGCGATTGGCACAAAGATGCTTGAGGACTGGACGGCATCGTCCGGCGAGGCAGGTGCATCTATTCTGGATGCGTACAATCAATAAACCGCAAAACAATGTGGTGGGGGTCTTATGGCCCCCACTGCAATTCTAGGGAGGAAAATACCATGCGACGCATACTCGATGCGCTCTACATTTATAGCGGTGTTGCCGCCGCGCTTTTCATCAGCGCCATCGTGGCAATCGTTTTTGCACAGGTTTGTCTGAACCTGACTGACAAGATTTACTCAGCCATATTTGGCAGCGCGCTTGGACTGACAATTCCGTCTTATTCCGATTTCACCGGTTTCTTCCTTGCGGCAGCCTCGTTCCTGGCTTTGGCTTACACGCTGCGCTCGGGTGGTCACATCCGAGTGACCCTCGTAACTGGCTTAATGCCGCCCAAGGCGCAACGCGGTTTTGAGGCGCTGGCTCTGTCGATCGGCCTCGCGATGACGGCTTACGCAACATTCTACATGTTTGGCTTGGTGCACGAGTCCATTGAGTTTGGCGATATGACATCCGGGATGGTGTCCATCCCGGTTTGGGTCCCACAGGTACCTGTTCTGGTCGGTCTTGCCATCCTTACAATCGCACTTGCCGACGAACTCATTCTCGTCCTGCGCGGACAGGCCCCGACCTACGAAGGTCAGGGTGAAAACCTTCTGAGCGAATAGGAGCGTGCTATGACCGTAGGACTTCTTTCTGTAATTCTCCTCGTTCTGCTCTTTGCCATGCTCGGGGCAGGCGTTTGGGTCGCCTTCTCGCTGATGGGCGTGGGCATTGCCGCAATGGCGCTCTTCTCAAACGCGCCGCTTGGCCTTGTCATGGCCACAACCATTTGGGGCCACAGTAATTCTTGGGCACTGGCTGCCCTGCCTTTGTTCATCTGGATGGGCGAAATCTTGTTCCGCTCTAAGCTATCAGACGACATGTTTACCGGACTGTCACCATGGATGAACCGGCTACCCGGTCGCCTGCTCCATGTGAACATCTTCGGCTGTGGCATCTTCGCGGCTGTTTCGGGCTCTTCTGCAGCAACAGCTGCCACGATTGGCAAATTGTCGATCCCCGAACTCTCTCAACGGGGTTATCCTGAAAAACTCATGATCGGCACGTTGGCGGGTGCGGCCACTCTGGGCCTATTGATCCCGCCGTCCATCATTCTGATCGTTTATGGCGTTGCCACCGAGCAATCGATTGCGCGCCTCTTCGTGGCTGGCGTGTTGCCTGGGCTGCTGCTCGTAGCCCTGTTCGTCGGCTATGTTGCCATCTGGTCTTTGTTGAACCGCGACAAGCTGCCCGATGAAGCCTTCGAGTTTTCCTTCCGGGAAAAACTCCACAGATCGCGTCGATTGATCCCGGTCATACTTCTGATTGGTGGCGTGATTGGGTCCATCTACGCTGGCATCGCCTCACCGACAGATGCTGCTGCTGTAGGGGTGGTTTTGGCGTTGGTTCTTTCCTGGCATTCGGGTTCGCTGAATAGGAAAACCTTCGCAGAAGGGCTCATGGGGGCCACAAAAACATCTTGCATGATTGCCTTCATTCTTGCAGGAGCGTCTTTTCTGACCGTCGCCATGGGGTTCACCGGCATCCCGCGTATCCTCGCGGAATGGATCGGAGGTATGAACCTGTCTACCTATGCCCTGCTGGCGGCACTCACCGTGTTCTTCATCATTATGGGCATGTTCCTGGATGGAATTTCGGTCGTGGTTCTGACCACTTCCGTCGTCATGCCGATGGTGCAGCAGGTTGGAATCGATCCTCTCTGGTTTGGTATCTTCCTGGTGATCGTGGTGGAGATGTCGCAGATCACACCGCCAGTCGGTTTCAACCTGTTCGTTCTGCAGTCTTTGACCGGACGAAACATACTGGTGATTGCCCGCGCCGCACTCCCCTTCTTCATCCTGATGATCGTCGCACTGGCCATCATCGTCGCTGTGCCGGGGATTGTCACATATCTCCCCAACAACATGTAGGGCCTCAAAGTCATGAACTCATTCAAACGTATTCTGGTTCTGCAAGATGACTCGCCTCAGTGTCCCGTCTGGACCAAACAGGCGGCGAAGCTGGCAGCAGAGTGGGGCGCGCGCCTGCTTGGGCTGCACGTCGAGCCCAAAGTGGTCAGACGAAACTACTACGATTCCTCCGTCGGGGATGAACTTGGGCAGGTGCAAAGCTCAGTGGAAAAGACCAGAGAGAAGCTGGTGCTCGACAGGTTCGATGAGGTGTTAGAGGAGTTTGGCGTCCGTTCGCGCTGGATGGCGACCCAGGGAGATCCAGTTGTCGAAGCCCGCCGTATGGCCAGATACGCCGATCTGGCCATACTGGGATATCCAGGGAAATCCTCCGATGATCTGAACGACCTGCGCCGCATTGTCGAGCACGTGGCTATCGGGTCCGGCTGCCCGACCTTGGTCATTCCGCAATCCTTCACGAACAAGGTTGAATTTGACCGGATCGCTGTATGCTGGGACGGCAGCCGCGAAGCTGTCCGCGCCTTGCGCGATGCCCTTGAATTGCTTTCAACGGCAACAGCCGTTGACGTCCTGATTGCGGATGAAGGGGACGAAACACGTCCTCAAATCTCGGGTGAACAGATCAAGGAACTGCTTCAGGCCCATGGTATTGAGGCAAATATCCATGAAATTGCTCCTGTACACAGAAATGCTGGAAAAGATCTTCTTGCCAAGACGGAGGACCTGGGCTCTCAGGTGATTGTGCTTGGTGCCTATGGCCATTCGCGTTTGCGGGACCTGGTATTGGGTGGCGTGACACAGCATATGTTGCGACACACGACGGTACCGCTATTTCTGTCTCACTAGGTGGCGAACTTAACGCCAACAAATTGCAAACGTTACGACAGCGTTTCTTGCGCGAAAGCCCGTAGGTCATATAGAGTGGGAGAAGATTCAAGAAGAAAGCGAGAGTAGCAGTGACGAAGTCAACTAACCGTACTGGAACCAACAGCAGTGAAACTGCAATCGTATCCTCGTCTCATCTCGCGGATTCGCCAGTTGGCTGGCAAATGAGCGAGCTCGAATACGCTATGACCATGACATATAACGCGTTTTCCCGCTGGATGATGCATTGCATGAAAACCGTTGGTTACAAGGATTTTAACCCGCTGGATATCCTTATCCTGCACAACATCAATCATCGGGAAAAAGAAAAGCGACTCGCCGACATCGCGTTCATGCTCAATATCGAGGACACCCATACGGTCAACTACGCGGTCAAAAAACTGATCAAGGCCGGGTTGGTGGAGGGCCAGAAAACCGGAAAAGAGATTTTCTATCGCACCACGGCGCGAGGTCAGCAGGTATGTCTGGAGTATGGCAAGATCCGGAATGCTTGTTTGCTTGAAACAGCTTCCGCTGCCGGTCGGGATTTTGATGAGATCAGCCATGTCGCAAAGGTTCTGAGAAACACCTCCGGGCTTTATGATCAGGCCTCGCGCGCAGCTGCATCTCTGTAAGCGGCAGAGCGAATGAATGCTGCGTAAGCAATGGCCGCACGTGCATAAGGCTGGTTTGTCCCGTCCTCGATGGTCAGACCCGTTTGCGGCGAAAGTGCGATTTGAATCTTGTGGGATTTTGCATCGATGAATGACCGCAATCGGGAGATTCTCTGCGATGCAATAAATAGCGTGCCGCGCCTGCGAGTAGATGCTGCGTCAGCAAACACCCGGAAGCGCAATGGCGGCAAAGTCCGCTTCTCGGGATTTGCAAAGCCCGACGATGAAGGTCCGGTTTGGGCTGGGACCAGCCAATCATGCTTGCTGCGGAGAACGGCAACACTGAGCCCGTTTGACCGGATGCTGCGGTTTGAACAGAGGTCCGCTTTAGACAAAGATGCAGAAGCTATCGTGAGCACCCTGTCGACTTGCCAAACCTGCCTAGCACGTTGCGTGTGATCTGTTCGACCTGTCTGTCCTGTCGGATCAGGCCCGCTACCCATTCGCAGGTCGCAGCGGTGAATATCTCACCCTTGCCACGCGGCCACGAGATGATCATTCCGTTGCCGCGTTTGCAGGCGTCCAGAGTTTCGGGTGTGACCGCTCCGAACAGCACCTGCGCCTTGAACGCCGCGTCGGCTGACCCGATGTAAGGCGTCTCGCCCCAGATGCCGTGATCCGCCTCGATGTTGGTGGCCAGCCCCATTGCAAGGATCTCGATCTCTGGAACGGCCCCGTCGGTACAAGTCGGGTATGGCAGCCCATCTTCGAAGCGGTAGTCCAGCCCGTCGACCTCGTACCCGAATATCCGCGACCGGGCACCCAGCACGTCGCCATAGCCGACACCTGCTCCGTCAAACGCCCAATGATCGTCGCGATAGATCGTGAAACCGCCCGCTCCGCCGCCCACGCAATTGCCAAGACCGGCATAGACACCGCGAAGGGCGTTGACCCCGAAGGTCAGGGCACCGGGGCGGCCCACCGGCGCGACCTCGAAGGCGCCCGAGACGAGATGCTCCTGATTCGTGCCCATCAGCGGATCCTGATCTGCGATATACTTGTAACAGACTTGCGTGCGACCCTCGTTCTCGATCCTAGTCTGCCACAGGAAATTGCCCGCAAACCGCGCGACATTGCCGCCACCGTCGACATAGGCGTCGACCGCATCGCGCATCTCCGCGCTCCAGTATTCATCGTGGCCGACGAACACGGCGCAGGCGTAGCGGTTCAGCACGTCTGGCTCGCGATGCAGATCATGCTGCGTGATCACGTCGAAGTCATAACCTTCACCCTCGGCCCAGCGGGCGAAGTGACGCTCGTAACTGGCCCAGCCCGCCGAGGCGTATTTCTTGGAGTAGCCATAGGCATAGTGGACGTGTCGCGGTTTGCTGCCGCTCCTTTGATAGCATTTATTGCAGCAAAGGAGACGAACTATGGGACTGAAACGGACGGACGAATTT